>JBBRPO010000029.1:0-65965 GCA_038227865.1 Caulobacterales bacterium | reverse complement strand
GGCGGAAATCGGAGCGTGGTTTCGGATAGAAACGTCACCTATTCTTTCCAAAATATCCATACATTTCTGATGGATAGCGTAGTGTGGCGTGCTCTATCGTGCAATTAGGATGGATAGGTTTAATTGCTCCGAAGGCAGAGGTCACAGGTTCGAATCCTGTCGAGTGCGCCACCGCTTCGGGCTTATGCCCCTTCCTGGGACAGTCGCGCGGTTGACGGACTGTCATCGCGAACCCCTGGTCGCCCGTGGCGCCACGTCACGAACGGTGGTGGTCATCCCTCCTTCGAACTAACCGGCGGCGGCAGGGTCAGGTCTCCCGCCAGCATCATGGCGATCGTCTGGCCGACAAAGCGGCGCAGCACGCGATGTGATCCTTCGCTCCAGATTTCGCGGTTGATCAACAGGCCCTGCAAGGCGGCGTTGCAGTAGTCCATCGCCAGGGCGTAAGCCTCCGGCAGGTTGGCCCACTCGGGGAAGGCGCGGATCACCTCGGCCAGCTCGGTCCGATCATAGCGCCTCGCTTTCGGCAGGAAGATTTCCGCCAACTCGGAATCTGTGCGCGCCGCCACCGCCAATTCCAGATAGGCGCCGAACTCCCGGGTCAGCAGGCTCTCCCAGAAGATCTCGATGCCGGCCATTTCCGCGATACGGTCGGAATCCTTCAGGGCGCGCACACCGTGTAGGAAAAGCTCCATGCGCTTGTAGACCGTGTAGTCGATCACCGCGGCGATCAAATCCTGTTTGGTGGCGTAGTGGTGCAGCATCGCACCCCGGGAAATGCCGGCCTTCTCGGCGATCAGCTGAGTGGTGGTCCGCCCATAGCCATGCGTCTGGAGACAATCGACGGCCGCGTCCAGAATGGTGACGCGCGTCTGGATGCTCTTGCGCTGCTGCCAGCTCTGACCTTCGGAGACCAAGTTTTCCGGCTCAAGCTGGGCCAGAACCCGGATGCTGATTTCGTCCATGGTCATTCCTAAACACCCCTTCTGCGGCTCCGCGAGTCCCAGAGTATTTTTTCAAGGCCGAGAGCATCGCGCGGCTAGACGAACGGCGCCATTGCCTATAGTCGAACAATAACAAACAATCTTGCCGGTTTTCAGCCGCGCCAGCAATCAGGGAGCAATCGTCATGGATCTCGGTCTCAAGGGGCTCAAGGCCGTCCTCGCCGGCGCGAGCAAGGGAATCGGACGCGCCACGGCCGAGGCCCTGGCGCTCGAAGGTTGTGACGTGGCGATGTGCGCGCGCGGTCAGAAGGGGGTGGAAGCCACGGTCGCCTCGCTAAGCGCCAAGGGCGTGAAGGCGTTCGGCCAAGCGGTCGATATGGCCGATGCCGCGGCCTATGGCGCCTGGGTCAAGAGTGCCGCCGAAAGTCTGGGCGGCTGCGACATCTTCATTTCGTTCGCCTCCGCCGGCGGCGGACCGGCCAGCGAAGAAACCTGGAAGAAGGTCTTCGACCTCGATCTGTTGGGCACATTCCGTGGCGTGCAGGCGGCCCTGCCCTTCCTGGAAAAATCCGCCCACGGCTCGATCATCGCGGTTTCGTCCACCGCGGCGCTTGAGGATTTCTTCGGACCGCAAGCCTACAATGCGATCAAGGCGGCCGTGATCAACTACGCCTCGGCGCTCAGCCAACAGCTCGCGCCCAAGGGTATCCGGGTCAACACCGTGTCGCCGGGACCGGTATTCATCGACGGCGGGTCGTGGGACATGATCAAGACCCACATGACTGCGCTCTACGACCAGACGGTCAAGGCCGTGCCGATGGGTCGCCTGGGCACCGGAGAAGAAGTCGCCAAGGCGATCGCCTTCATGGCGTCGCCGGCCTGTCCGTTCATGACCGGAACCAATGTCGTCATCGACGGCGGCGTGACCAAGCGCGTCCAGTACTAGGGCTCCGCGATGAGCGAGCCCGTGCGCAAGCGCCTGAACGCCGTATTGATCGCCGGCGGAAAATATCACGACATCGACTATGCTCGGCTGGAGCTTCTGAAGCTTCTGGCCGGCGATGATCGGGTGCGGGTACGGGTGTTCGAGGACTATTCGAACTTGGAAGCGATCAAGGCGGCGGACTTCCTGGTGACCTACACCTGTGACGTCATGCCCCGGCTGGACGAGCAGGAGGCCCTGCGCGCCTGGCTGGAGGCGGGTGGACGCTGGTACGCGCTGCACGGGACGAACTCGATTCTGCGCTTTCTGGCCAGCGGGGTCGATAGTCCGCGCTGGGCGCCACATTTCATGGAAACTCTCGGCTCGCAGTTTATCGCCCATCCGCCGATCACGCCCTACACGGTCACCGTCGCCGACCCAGATCATCCTCTGGTCCAGGGCGTCGAGCCGTTCCAGGCCGAGGATGAACTCTACCTGTCCGACCTTCATGGCGAGCGCCACGTGTTGCTGGAAACCGAATTCGAGGGCGAGGCGCCGGGTTTCATCGAGCACACCTGGCCCAAGGCAAAGCATCCGGTGTTCTACCTGCACCCGGTCGGCGCCGGCGAGGTGCTCTACCTCACGCTCGGTCATTGCCGCGGCCATTATGACATGAGGCCACTGATGGAATTCTACCCGGTTCCGGAAAAGGGCTCCTGGGCCCTGCCGGTGTTTCACGACCTCCTGGCGCGGGGCGTGGAGTGGGCGAAGCAACCGGCGCTGGCAAAGGCGAATGCGGCATGAGCGTCTATCTGATCGCCACCATAGAGGTGAAGGCCGGCGCCATGCCGCGGTTCATGTCGGCGATCTCCGAAATGATCCCGATCCTGGAAAGCGTGGGCTGGAAGCTGGCCAGCGCCTACACGCTGCGGACCGGGCAACTGGGCACCGTGATCGACATCTGGGAAATGGCTGACTTCAACGCCATGAACGTCGGCATGGGCGCCGTCGCCATGAGCCCCCGCTTCCCAGAGATTCAGGTCATCCTTCAGGAAACCGTCGCCAAGGAAACTCTGGTTCTGGCCGACAAGCTGGAATATCCGGCGGCTTAGGTTGGCGCTACGCCCTAGCCGGCGGGCGGGGCTTGTTGGTCAGGCACCACTCCTGGCGCGCCGCCTATTGCGCCATGGTCTCCATCTCGATGGGAATGCGCTCAAGAACCGGTTCCATGGCCACCTTGAACGGCTTCAACGGACTGCTGTTGTTGAACTCATAGAAGGCGGCGATCGACGGTTCGAACAACACCACCAACGCCATATCGTCTCTTCCTTTAGAGCTTTTTTCTATTCCGCCGCCACCAGGGCCGGCCTCAGGGCCAGCACCGCTAGGCCGAGACCCGACAGGACCACCATGGCCAGAACCAGATAGGCGTCCTTGAACGGACCGAGGCCGCCAGAACCGGCGAGACCCAGAACCGACAGCGCCATTGTGGCCCCCAGGGGCACGCCGATCTGCTGGGCGGTGAACAGCACCGCCGAGGCCGCCCCTTGCTGGGCGGGGGGGATGTCAGAGGTGGCGTCGGCCATCAGGGCCATGAAAGCGGTGGTTGCGCCCAGGGCGGTGACGACAGAACCCAGCGCGATAGCCAGCCAATAGTTGGGCTCCTGGCTCAACACCGCCAGCAAGGCGACGCCCAGGGCATAGAGGCCGAAGGCGCCGAATACGATCATGCGATGCGAAAACCGGGCCATGATCGGGACCACCAGCCGGCCCGAAAGCATGACGGCGGCGGCATAGGGCATCATGCCGAGACCCGACTGCATCGCCGACATCTTCAGGCCGGTCTGCATATAGATGTTGAGTAGGACAAAGACGCCGCCAACCCCCGCCAGATGCAGCAGCAGGATGACATTGGCGGTGGTGAAGTTGCGCCGGCCGAACATCGATAACGGCGCCAGCGGCGACCTGGCGCGACCTTCGGCCAGAAAGAAAAGCACGAAGGCGACCAGGCCTCCGGCCGACAGTCCGAGCGGGCGCGGCGCCGTCCAGCCCTCGCGGCCCATTGCCGAGACGCCCATCAGAACCAGGGCCATTCCGACCATGATCAGGGCGGCGCCCAGCCAGTCTATGCCGCGATCGCTGGCGGCGTGTGGGGCCGGTTTCGGCACCGCCTTGAGGGTGATAGCGATGGCCAGGACGGCGATCGGCGGATTGAGCAGGAACACCGCCCGCCACCCCAGATGGGTGGTCAGCACACCGCCGATCAGCAAGCCGATCACCAGCGACAGCCCCTGCATGATCCCGAACACCCCCATCGCCTGCCGGCGGGGCGCGCCCTCGGGCACCAGAGTGTTGATCAGCGAGAAGTTGGCGGGCCCGAGGATCGCCACGCCCAGGCCTTGCAAGGCGCGCGCGGCGATCAGCGGCCCCAGGTCGGGCGACAGGGCGGAACCCAGCGATCCGATGGCGAACAGGGAAAGGCCGGTGAGGAGACACAGCCTTTGGCCGAGGATGTCGGCCGCCCGTCCGGCGAGGATCAGGAACCCGCCGCCGGTGAGAGCGGCGGCCGAGATCACCCAGGACAGCGACTCCGGCGGGATGCGCAGCTGGCGGCCGATAGACGGCAGCGCCACGGCGACGATGGAAAAGTCGGTGGTGACGATCAGTTGGGTCAAGCCCACCAGGAAGATCACCAGGCGATAGTCATGCCCCTCTCGCGCCATGGCAAGCCTCCCTGTCCGTGGTTCTATTCGGCCGCCAGGGCTTGGCCGAGATGGGCTAGCCTGGGGTCGTTAGGGTGAATCCATTCGGCGCCGATCACCGGAGCCACCCGCAGTTCGGGCGGTATCAGATCGGGGCCGATCAGGGCGTCTGCCGCCTGGTTCCACCAATAGATCCGCGCCTCCTGGTAGCTGAGCGGCACCGACTTGAAGCCGTAGGATTCGTGGGACTTCTGGATCCAGGCGCCAAAGGCGGTGTCTTCTTCCAAGACCGCGTTGAAGCCCTCGACCACCGCATCCCAGCCTTCGGGCTTTTCGGCCTTTCCCCAGTCAGGCCCGAACCACCAGACCTCCATGCGCGCCCGGGCGATCCCGTCAGGCCAGAACACCAGCATGGGGAAGGCGCCCGGACTCAGCGGCGAGACAATATTGGGAAACACGCCATAGGATTGGGTGCAGGTGCGGGCGATCTCGCCCACGGTCGGCGTATCCATCTGGTCGGGGCCGCGGCGGCGTTCGCCCGCGCCGGCATTTGGGTTAGGGGCGATCATCCGGCCGTGACCATGCGGATAGAAGCTGTTCACATTGCGCCGGTCATCAAGGATCAAGGCGACCGAACTCGGGTGGATGCTCTTGACGTGATAGACCTCGGTGTTGGCCTCCATGGCCACCTTCCAGTTGGATTTGAGATCCCAGCTGTAGTGGTCGATCAGGCGAAGTCTATCGAACTGGAATTCCGCCCATTCCTCGGCGACCGGCCCCAGCCACTCCCGCAGGGTCGGCGCCTCGGGATCGAAATTGACGAAGACCAGCGTTCCGAAGCGCTCGCAGCGGACCTTTTGCAGAGAGCGGCAGGAGAAGTCGAGATCGGCGAAATCCTCGGGGTCGCGGATCGACACCAGCGCGCCTTCGTCATCGTAGGTCCAGCCATGGTATTTGCAGGTCAGCCGGGCGCGCCGGCCCGAGGGCTCGGTGACCAGCGCCGCGCCGCGGTGGCTGCAGGTATTGTAGAACGCGTTGATCGCCCCCGACCGCGAATGGATGATCACCACCGGCTGGCCGGCGGTTTCCCAGAGCTTGAAGTCACCAGGATTGGCGATCTCGTCGATGTGACCGGCCAAAAGCCAGGATTTGCGCCACAGATGGGCCTGTTCGAGGGCGTGAAAGCGTGGGTCGGTATAGCGACCGCCCGGCAAATCGGGCAGCGAAGGGAACTCCGCCGGCGGCGCGGTGCGCGCGGCCTCATATTCCATCAGGCCTCGGAGGGTGGCGATTTCACTGGGGTTCATGGGGTGCTCTCTCAACCCCCTATGGTGCGGTCGGTCGGCCAGTACGGCCGCCGCAGCTCGCGCTTGTTGACCTTGCCCATGGCGTTGCGCCCCAGGCTGTCGACCACTTCGTAGGATCGCGGGCATTTGAAGCCCGCCAGACGTTCCCGGGCGAAGGCGTCCAGGGCCTCGCGCGCCGGCGGTTGGGACGGGTCACGGGCCATGATCAGGGCCTTGACCTCCTCGCCCATGGCAAGGTTCGGGACACCGATCACCGCGACATCGGCGACGTCCGGGTGCTGGATCAGCGCCTGCTCGGCCTCGGCGGGATAGATGTTCACCCCGCCGCTGACGATCATGTCACTGACCCGGTCGGTGATGAAGACATAGCCGTCACCGTCGGCATAGCCGACCTCGCCCAGGGTGAAGACGCCGGGCCTCAGATGCGCCGCGGCGGTCTTTTCCGGATCGTTGTGATAGATGATCCCCCGGCCGGTGGTGTCACGGAAATACAGCTGGCCGACGCCGCCCTGAGGCAGTTCCTGGCCGTCCTCGCCGATCACCAGCAGCTCGAAGGGCGGCAGGGTCTTGCCCACCGAGCCGGGCTTGAGCAGCCATTCCTCGGAGGTGATCAGATTGGTGGTGCCGGATTCGGTGCCGCCATAGGCTTCCATCAGCACGGGGCCGAACCAGTCGATCATCGCCCGCTTGACGTCTCGCGGGCAGGCCGCGCCGGTATGAGGAACGGCCATCAGGCTGGAGACGTCATACTTGGCGCGGACGTCCGCCGGCAGGGCCAAAAGCCGCTGAAAATGGGTCGGCACCATCAGGACGCTGGTGATCCGGTGGCGTTCGATGGTGGCGAGAACGGTCTCCGGATCAAACCGTTTCAAGGTCACCAGGGGCTTGCCCCCGCCGAGCTGCCGCGTCGATCCCAGGGGGCCCGTATGATAGAGCGGCCCCACGGCAAGGCCGGGACCCGGGGCGGCCACGGCGACCTGATCGCGCAAAGCCTGGAAGAACCCCGCGACGGTTTCGGCGGCGGGGAACATGGTGGGCGGGGTCACGGCCCCCTTTGGCCGGCCCGTGGTGCCCGAGGTATAGTGCAGATACGGACGCGGCGGCTGATGCGACGGCGGCTCCACGTCGGAGCCGGTATCGACGAAGTCCAGCCACGGCGTCACACCGGCGGTGTTCGTTCGCCATCCGATAACCTTGCCAACCCCAGCCATGGCCGCGGCCGCCAAGCCCGTCTCGGCGGTCTCCGGTCCCACGAACAGCAGCCCCGCGCCCGCGTCGGTGAGAATGTAGGCCACTTCCTCGTCCGTGAGGTGAAAGTTGATCGGAATCGAAGAGATGCCCGCGTTGAGTCCGGCCAGATAGGCCAGGACCGTCTCGGCGCTGTTGTTGGCGAATACGCCGATCCGCTGTTCAGGTCCGAGTACCAGGGATAGCAGGGCGTTGGTGGCGCGGTTCAGGATGGTATCCAGCCGCGCCCAGGTGATTTCGCCCTGTTCGTCGGCCAGGGCCATGCCGTCGGGGTTGGATTTCGCCGGTCCGGCGGCCGCCAACGACATCTACTTGCCCCAACCCGAGCCGTTCATAAAAGCTCCCTTGCTTGTTTTCAGCGACAGTGATGCTTTTCGATCAGCTTGGCAATCGCGGAATCTAGGGATAGCCGGATGGTTCGGCGCGGCCGGTCAGCCCGCCGCCTCCGCCTCCGTGTCAGGGGTTGGTTCGTCGGCGTTCTTCGGAAAGTTGAGCGCGCCGGAATAGATCAGACCGACCATGTCGCGCAGGAAAGCGCGCAGGCGTGACACCCGGCCAAGTCCGTCCCACGCGTCATGGTTCAGCGCGAGGCCTTCCAGCACCGCCTCCACCAGGTCGCTGGCGCGCGCCAGCCGTTCCGGGGCGCCCGCCCATTCGGGAAACACCCGGACGCCTTCCTCCCGCCAGAGTGTGGAAAACCGGCGGGCCTGAGGAATGAAACTCTCCCGCACCTCCGGGTCGGTGCGCGCGGCGATATTGAGTTCCAGATAGGCCTTGTGCTCGCGGGTGAAGAAGCTTTGCCAGAGAATTTCCAGGCCGGCGAACTCCTGCACCCGCTGCATCTCACTGATGTTCCGCACGCCGTCACGCAGCATTTCCATGCGCCTGTAGAAGCAGAAGGCGATGATCGCCTCGATCAGCGCCCCCTTGGTCGCATAGTGATGCAGCATCGCGCCCCGGGAGATGTCGGCGGTCTCGGCGATCAGTTGGGTGGTGGTTCGCGCATAGCCGTGGCTCGCCAGGCAGTCGATGGCCGCTTCCAGAATGCTGACACGGGTCTGCGCGCTCTTGCGTTGCTGCCAGCGGGGACCGCCCGGGCCTAGACCCTCTGGCTCGATTTTGGCGAGCAACACATCGAAATTGTCCATCGCCTCTACCTCATCGTCGTGCGGCTGGCGCCCAAGGTATCTACCGCAAGACTCTAACGACCGAATTCGATGTTCAGCGCCAGCACCCCGCGAAGCAGGATGTTGGGGCTATAGCGGATGGTGTCCTGACCCGCGGCGAAACGAGGGCTTTTCAACCGGTCGAGGATGACGCCGAAGGCCGTGACCATCTCCTTGCGCGCCAGTTGCGCCCCGATGCAGGTGTGAATGCCGGCGCCGAACGCCAGGTGGTCACGCGCGTCGGCTCGGCCCGGATCGAACGCGGCGGGGCTCGCGAAGCGCTTGTCGTCGCGATTGCCCGAGCCGTAGCGGACCAGGATCATCTCGCCCGCGCGTACGGGAAAGCCGCCGATCTCCGCGTCCCGGGTGGCGACGCGCCACATGTTGTTGGTGGGGCTGAGAAGGCGCAGGGTCTCTTCCACGAAGCCTGGGATCAGGTCGCGGTCGGCCAGCACCCGGGCCAGAAGCGCGGGATCCGCGATCAGATAGTAGAGCCCGGTGGTCAGGGTGTGGGCCGTGGTTTCGTTGCCCGCCACCAGCAGCTGCTGGATGATCGACAGCAACTCGGCATAGTCCATGGTCCGTGGATCGCCCTCCTCGGCCAGGGTGGCGTGAACCAGATCGGAGATCACATCCTCGGTTGGATGGACGCGCTTGGCCTCGATGATCTCAATGAAGTAGCGCTGGAACTCATTGATCCGCCGCGAGGCTTCAAGGCGGGCCTCGCGGTCGGATACGCCGCCAAGCTGGACCACGAAGGCATCTGACCAGCGATGGAACAGGTCCATGTCGCTCCGGGGCGCGCCCAGAGAATCGGCGATGACGATCATCGGCAGCTGGTTGGCGAAGGCGGCTTTGAACTCGCACCGCCCGTCGGCGATGAAACCGTCGATCAGCTCATTGGCGACCTTGGCGACATAGGCTCCCATTTCCTCGACCCGTTTATGGGTGAATGCCTTCATGGCAAGTTTGCGGAAGCGTGTGTGAACCGGCGGATCGGCCGTGAGCATGGTGTTGGCCACCTGGATGCCCTCGCTCATCACCTGGGCCTCCTCGGCGTCCATCTGGCCGCCCGAGCCGCGCATCAGGCCCCCGAAATTGTTGGAAAACACCAGGGGTTGGCGATTCACTTCCATGATCAGGTCATAGGTGGCGACCGAGACGATCCCGGTCTTGGGATCGCGGAATACCGGCGCCTCGCGTCGCAGGCGCTCATGGTAGATATGGGGATCCTGCAAAACGTCGGGGTCGAACAAACCAACGTCGGCGAGCGGGCAGCTGGCGAGATCAAGTTTCGAGGCTATCGTGGTGTCATCGTGGGCCATGGGATCGCTCCTTCGCGATAGTTCTAAGCCAGAAATCCGCCGTCGACCGGCAGGTCGGCGCCAGTGATGAAGCCCGCCTCGTCCGAGGCCAGAAAGACGATGGCGGCGGCCGCTTCTTGCGGGCGCCCCAGGCGTTTCATCGGATGGACTTGGGCGAAGTTTCCAACCACCTGCTCGCGCGTCGCGCCCGCCGCTTCGCCGGCGGCGATGTAGCCTTCGACCATTTCGGTATGGATGGCTCCGGGCAATACGGCGTTGACCCGGATGTCATAGCCCTGCTCGGCGCAATGCAGCGCTACCGACCGGGTCAGCATCCTCACCGCGCCCTTGGAGGCCGAATAGGAAGGAAAGATCGCGCCGCTCTTGGCGCCCAGGGTCGAAGCGAGATTGACAATGGCGCCGCCCCGGCCAGCCTTCAGGGCCTCGACCCCGAGCTTGCACCCCAGAAATGTGCCGTCCAGGTTGATCGCCAGGGTCCGGTGAAACCCTTCGAGTGTTTCGTCCTCGATGTTGGCCGGGACGGAGACACCGGCGGAATTCACCACGGTGGTGACGGCACCGAATCGCGCCTGAACCGCCTCGACCGCCTCACGCCAACTGGCCTCACCGGTAACGTCCAGGTCAACAAACATTGCCTTCTCGCCCAACGACTCCGCGAGAGAATGCCCCTTGTCTGTCTGAATATCGCCTATCGCAACCCGGGCGCCGCGCTCGATAAACAGTCTGGCCGTGGCCGCGCCGATGCCGCTGGCCGCGCCCGAAATCAATGCCACCTTGCCGGCCAGTCGTTCATTGTCAGCCATTGGCCTCGGTCCCCCCTTCTCGCTCATGCCGCGACTTTAGAGCCGAACCAAATCCTAAACCAGTGCGCTTGCCTTAAACAATCATCATTGACTTTTCTGCGGCGACAGCCATTTTCCCACCGAAGGCGCCAGTGCACCAGACGCCGGCCCGGCCAGGGAGGGCTTCCAATGCCGTCACACTCAAACATGCGTTCCGCGCTACTTGCGGGCTCGGCAATATCGTTATTGAGCGCTGTCCCGGCGATGGCGGCGGATGCAGCGCCTAGCGCCGGTGTCCCGACCGAAGAAGTCATCGTCACCGCCCGGCGGGTGTCTGAAAAACTTCAGGATGTGCCCTCCGCCATTACGGCGATCTCCGCCAGGCAGCTTGAAACCCTGAAGCCGCGCACTCTTGAGGACCTGAGTGGCTTCGCGCCCAACGTCGAGATCGGCCGGACCGGCGCGGGTCCCGGCACCTCGGCGATCTATGTCCGGGGCCTCGGCTATTCGGACGTGGAAAAGGGCCAGAACCCGGCCGTGGAGCTGATCATCGACGACGTGGTCATCGGCACCAATTTCGGCCAGCTGGTCGATCCCTTCGACGTCTCGTCAGTGGAAGTCGACCGCGGCCCGTCGGGCATCTTCTACGGCCGCAACAGCATCGGTGGCGTGATCAACATCCACCGCACCAAGCCCACACGCCAATGGGGCCTCGACCTGGACGTAGGGATCGGCAGCTATAATCAGAATGTCGAAAAAGCCATCCTCAACGCCCCGGTGGGCCAGACTGCCGGGCTCAAGGTGTCGATTTCCCACCAGCAGCGGGATGGCTTCCTACATAATCTCTACACCGGCGACAGCGCCTACGGCCGCAACGAGCTGACCACCGGCAATCTGCAGTTCGACTGGAATATCACCCCCAAGCTGGAAGCCAATTTCGGCCTCACCCTGACCCACCAGAACGGCGAAGGCACGCCGGTGGCGCTCGGCGATGTCCTGACCGCCAAGCTTTTCGGGCCGCTGTTCGCACCATTCGGGATCGTCTTCAGCCAGTACGGCTCGCCCTATATACCGGGGGTAACGGTCCCGGTCGGCCCGTATCAGGTGGCTAACGACTTTCCCGACCGCAACCTGCTGACCTCCCAGATCTACAGCCTGAATCTCGGCTGGGATTCGCCGATCGGGCAGATCAGTTCGACCACGGCGTTCCTGAAGGAAAACGACGACGCCGAGCAGGATTTCGACGGTAGCTGCGCCAACTCGAAGCTCGGCGGCCGGACCTGCAACGTGCTGGCCAATCCCCTGCTGGCCTTCCTGCACACCTCCCGGCCTCAGAAATATGACCAGTTCTCGGAAGAGCTGCGGATCAACCATGATTTCGGCAACCGGGCCAAGGCGCTGGTTGGTTTCTACTACTTCCACGACGATATCAGCGCCGTGCAGCTGACCCGCACCCTGGCGCCCGGCGTTCCGGTGACGGCCCCCCTGACCAATCAGATTTCAGGCGATGTCACCGAGTCCAAGGCGGTGTTCGGCAACCTGATCTTCAATGTGACGAGCCGGCTACACGTCAGCGCCGGCTTCCGCTACATCGACGAACAGACGGATTTCCACAACGCCTACAATCTTCTGTATGTGCCGGCTTCGGGTGAAAGCCCGGCTTTCGGACCGACAAACATTCCGCTGATCAATTTCACTGGCAGCAAGCACGCCAGCAAGGTGGTCAGCAAATTCACGGTCGACTACAAGATTACCGATAACAACCTGGTTTATTTCGACCGCTCGATCGGCTTCCGCTCAGGGGGACTGTCACCCCGCAGCACCCTCTCGGAGCAGATTCCAGGTCAGAGCAACTATGACCCCGCCAATCCGAAGGCCAACTATTCCACCTTCGATCCGGAAACCGACACCTCCTATGAGATCGGAGCCAAGAACACTTTCTTCCACAACCGGCTGACGGTGAACGTCGCCGGCTTCATTACCGAGGACACCAACCACCAGCAGGGCCTGGTGGTGGTCACGCCAGGCTATGGCCCCGGCACCAACACCTATATCGTCAACTTGCCCAAGGTGGAGATCAAAGGCGCCGAGATCGAGCTGACCTACCGGTCCGAAGAGATTCCGGGCCTGACCTTGAGTGGCGTGGGCGGCTACCAGACCGCCAAGGTGACCAACGGCAAGGTGCCGGGCGTCGAGGGTCCAGTGAATCCCGTTACAGCTCAAGCTGGTCCCCCGGGATCGGTCTATGATCTGACTGGCACCAGCCTGGAGCGGGTGCCGGAATACAACTTCACCCTACGCGGCGACTATTCCCACCAGTTGGGCGTGGGTGTCGTCGATTTCAACATCGGCTACAAGTGGAGCGACCGGTACGTCTTCGCTTATCTGGCAGGCCAGCCCGACTATCAACCGTCGTTCGGCCTTCTGGATCTATCGGTCAGCTATGCCTGGAGCCGTTACAAGTTCATCTTCTCGGCGAAGAACGTCACCGGTCAAATCTACTATAGCAACACCCTGCCTAGCGTGTTCTTCCATGGCTGGGGCGATCCGACCACGGTGCTGGGTGAAATCCAGGTTAAGTTCTGACGCGGCGGCTGATGTCAGAAACCATCATTGTCGACTTAAACCAGCGCTCTTGACTTTCATGGGCCGAAAAACCACCGGTGCGTGGATCGGGTGATCCGCTTAACGCCGGTCCGGGAGCGCCACGAATAGGATGAGGGAGGCCGGTCGATGAAGGAAGAGTCCGCCGCCTCCCACCGTCTGGCCAGGGTCATTGGCGCGACGCCCGGGCTGGAAGCGGCATTGGCGGCGGCCCTTGCCCCGGACGGTATCGCGGTGACCTTGGGACAGGAGGACAGCCAGGATTTGTGCATCCTGGTTTTTGTCGCGCAGGCCAGGTGTGTCGAGAGCTTTGTGTCCGCCGCCGCCGGCTCCGTTTTCGAGGGTTTGGGAAACGAACTGAAGACCGCCTATTTCGCGCTCAAAACCAACGTCACGGCTATCCGCGCCCAGGGCGTGGGCGGCGCGGTGGTGTTCGTCGCTCCTCCCTCCGACGGTCACCGGTCTTTCGACGCCCTCCGCCAGGGTCTTCGGCTCCTGACCAAGTCCGCCGCCCTGGAGCTTGGGCCGGCGGGCATAAGGGTGAATATCGTGCTGCCAGGTTCGGGCGAGACGCCGCTGGGTCGCGCCTGCACGGACGCCGACATCGCCGCCGGCGTGGCCTTCGCCGTGTCCGATCGAGCCCACTTCATGACCGGCGCCGATCTGGTGATCGACGGTGGTAGGATGGCCCAATGAGTGGGCGCTTGGCGGATCGCGTGATCATCGTCACCGGCGCGACCAAGGGGATCGGCCGGGAGACCGCGCGACTTCTCGCTCGCGAAGGGGCGAGGGTAGCCTGTACGGGTCGCGACACCGCCGATGGCGCCGCCGTTGTCGGTGAAATCTCCGCCGACGGAGGCGAAGCGATCTTCGTACGGCACGATGTCGCCAACGAAGCCGACTGGCGCGGGGTGATCGCCAGGACCGAAGCTGAACTTGGCCCGGTCAGGGGCGTGGTCAACAACGCCGGAGCGTTCTTCGTCAAACCCCTGGCGGACACCACCGAAGACGACTTTCAGGGGATTTTCGACGTCAATGTGCTGGGCGCGTTTTTGGGTGTGAAGATGGGCTTCGAGGCGATCGCCCGTTCGGGAGCATCCGGCGCGATCGTCATGGTGTCCTCCTTGATGGGTCAGGTTGGCTTCCCCGGCGCCACCGCCTATTGCGCCACCAAGGGCGCCGTAACCGGCCTGACCAAAACCGCCGCCCTCGAGGGGGCCGCCATGAAGCCGTCAATCCGGGTCAATTCCCTGCATCCGGGCGTGATCTGGACGCCGATGATCACTGGCCAGTTCGGGGACGATCCGGCCCTCGCCGACGCCTTCGCGGCGGATACGCCGCTGAAGATTATCGGCTTGCCCCGCTACATGGCCGACGCCATTCTCTTCCTGCTCAGCGACGAGAGCGCCCACGTCACCGGTATCGAGCTTACCGTCGACGGCGGACGCGGCGCCGACTGACGCCCCGACCACAAGGAGCCCCTGCCATGCAGCTAAGTCGAGATGATCTGAAGCGGGCCTATCGAAGCATGTTCACCATCCGCACTTTCGAGGAGCGGGTGACCAAGGAGTTCGCTCTCGGCAACATCCCAGGGTTCGCCCACGTCTATCTCGGCCAGGAGGCCTCGGGCGTCGGGGTGTGTTTCGATCTGGGCGACGATGACTACATCGGCTCGACGCACCGCGGCCATGGCCACTGCATCGCCAAGGGCTGCGACGTCCACGGCATGATGCTGGAGATCATGGGCAAACAAGGCGGCCTGTGCGGCGGCAAGGGCGGCTCCATGCACATCGCCGACATGTCCAAGGGCATGCTGGGCGCCAACGCCATCGTTGGCGGCTCACCGCCGATCGCGGTGGGCGCGGCCCTGACCCAGAAGCTGAAGAAGACCGGCAAAGTGGCCGTGGCCTTCTCCGGCGACGGGGCTTCGAACCAGGGCACCACCTTCGAGGCCCTGAATATGGCCGTGGTGCTGGGCGTGCCGGCCATTTTCGCCTTCGAGAACAACGGCTATGGCGAACACACGGCCGCCAGCTATGCGGTCGGCGCCCCATCGATCGCCGAGCGGGCCAAGAGCTTCGGCATGCCCGCCGAAGTGGTCGACGGATCGGATTTCTTCGCCGTCCATCAGGCCATGGGCCGGGCTCTTGAGCGTGGCCGGGCCGGAGAAGGTCCTTACGCCCTGGAGATCGTCTGCTCCCGCTTTCTCGGCCACTTCATCGGTGACCCCCAAGGCTATCGCCTGCCGGAGGAACTCGTCCAGGCCAGGGCCAACGATCCGCTGCCGCGCTTCCGCACCGGTGTCACTGAGGCCGGCGTGCTCGAGCATGCCGATCTCGACAGCATCGAGCGGGAGGTGCTGGCCGAGGTGGAGGACGCGGTTGGAAAGGCTATGGCGGCCGACCGCCCCAACATCAACACCCTCGAAACAGACGTCTACGTCAGGTATTGAAATGTCAAAGAAGACCTACAGTCAGGCGATCAACGAGGCACTCCGGCAGGAGATGCGCCGCGATCCCAATGTGATCATCATCGGCGAGGATGTGGCCGGCGGCCATGGCGCTTCCGGAGATACCGGAGGGGTCGGCGGCGTGTTCGGCCTGACCAAGGGCCTCTACACCGAATTCGGTCCAGAGCGGGTCCTGGATACCCCGATCAGCGAGAGCGCGATCATCGGCGCCGCCTCGGGCGCCGCGGTGACCGGCATGCGGCCGGTGGCCGAGATCATGTTCGTCGATTTCGTCGGCGTCTGTTTCGACCAGATCTATAATCAGGCCGCCAAGTTCCGCTACATGTTCGGCGGCAAGGCCAAGACCCCGATGGTGATCCGCACCGCCATCGGCGCCGGCCTGCGCGGCGGCGCCCAACACAGCCAGACGATGCACCCGCTGTTCACCATGGTGCCCGGCCTCAAGGTCGTCATGCCCGCCAACCCTTATGACGCCAAGGGCCTGCTGATCAACGCCATTCGCGACGACGATCCGGTGATCTTCATGGAATCCAAGCTGCTCTACGGCATGGAGGGCGAGGTTCCGGACGAGGCCTATCGGGTTCCCTTCGGCGAAGCCAATATCGTTCGCGAGGGCAAGGATCTGACCTTCGTCGCCTTCGGCGCCATGGTTAGCCGGGCGATGACGGTGGCCGCGACCCTGGCCGCCGACGGGATCAGCGTCGAGGTGATCGACCCGCGTACCACTTCTCCGCTGGACGAGGACGCGATCCTGGACAGCGTCGCCAAGACCGGCCGTCTGGTGATCATCGACGAAAGCCCGCCGCGTTGCGGCCTGGCCGCCGATATCGCCTCGATGGTCGCCGAAAAAGGCTTTCGCTCGCTCAAGGCCCCGATCGGCAAGGTGACTTGCCCCCATACCCCGGTCCCCTTCGCCCCCAATCTTGAAGACGAATACATGCCCAATCCCCGCCGGATCGAAGCGGCGGCCAGGGCCGTCTTCGGCTACGCCTGATCCCATCGGGATCGCGAGCGACAGAGGAGCACGCCATGACAGAGACCTTCGCCGAACGCCTGCACCAGACGCGGCTGGGGCTGGGCCGCCGCATCGTCGAACATATCCGTCTTGGAACCAGCGATCTGGCCCCGGCGGCGATGCGCAACGACGTCTCGGTCTATACCGACCCAGCCCGGCACGCCGCCGAACGCCAGATCCTGTTCCGCGAGACACCGGTGGTCGCCTGTCTGTCGAACGAAATCCGCGAGCCGGGCCAGTTCCGCACCTTTGACGAGACCGGCGTTCCGATCGTCGTGGTTCGTGGGCGGGATGGCGAGGTTCGCGCGTTTCTGAACGTCTGTCTGCATCGCGGCGCGCGGCTGGTTCGCGAGACCGAAGGCAAGGCTAATCTGTTCACCTGCTGGTTCCACGGCTGGTCCTACGCCGTGGACGGCAAGCTGGCCGCCGTCCCGGAGGCGGAACGGTTTATCGACGCGGACGGGGCCAGCGTCCTGACCCACAGCGGTCATCTGATCGCCGTGCCCGCCGCCGAACGTTACGGCCTGGTGTTTGTCCAGGCGACGCCCGGCTCGGCGATGGACATCGACGCCCATCTTGGCGACTTCGGGCCTCAACTCGAGCTGTTGGAATTGGCAAAGTCCGAGCGGGTCAAGGACGGCGTCCTGCCGGTGGCGTCCAACTGGAAATACGCGCTCGACACCTATGGCGAGGGCTATCATTTCGCCGCCCTGCACAAACAGACCCTGGCGCCCTACTTCCGCAATGACATCACCGTCTACGACAGTTTCGGACCGCACCACCGCGTGCTGTTCGTCTCGAGGGACATGGAGAGTTGGGCCGATCGCCCCGAAGCCGAGTGGGGCGTCGATGACGCCCTCGGCGGCATCCACTACATCTTCCCCAATACCATTCTGTTCGCCGGCAGCGTTTCCCCCGGCAAGCGCTACTACACCACCTTCCGCCACTTTCCCGGCGAAACCCCTGGCGAAACCAAGACCTACAAGACCATCTACGCGCCGGGCGGGGTGAAGAACGACGAGCACCGCAAGGAGGTCGAGGACGCCTGGGACGCCACCGCCCATGTGGTCCGCACCGAAGACTATGTGGTCTCCGCCGAGGGCTACCGGAACCTGATCGCCCTCCCGGCCGGATCCAGCGTGGTCTATGGACGCCAGGAACTCAGCCTGCAGAATGTCCACCGAGCGCTCGCCACCGCCATCGGCATGCCCTTGCCGCCGGTAGCCATCGCAAAGGCGCCGATGCGAGAGGCCGCCGAATGACCCGCGCGCCCACGATCGCCGACCTCGGCGAGATCATGCAGCTGGCCTATGTGCCGGCCGACTTCGACGCCGCGCTGAAACACTGGATCGAAGTGATGGGCGCCGGCCCGTTCTTCGCCCTCGACCACGTCAAGCTGGAGGGCGTGAAATATCGCGGCTCGCCCTCCGACATCGATTTCTCCATGGCGCTTGGCTACTGGGGCGACATGCAGATCGAGTTGATCCGCCAGCACAATGACGCGCCGTCGATCTACAAGGCATGGCGCGACGAGGGCCATGAAGGTCTGCAACACGTCTGTATTCTGGTGGACGACATGACCCACGCCCGCGCGGTTTGCGTCGGATCTGGCGCCGTCGTGGCCCAGGAAGGCCTGGTGGCCGGCGGTGGCGAGGTGATCTACGTCGACACTGGCGGCGGCCCTGGAACGATGGTCGAAATCCTCAGACCCGGCCCCGGCAGTCGCGCATTCTTCACCATGATGCGAGACGCCGCCCGCGGCTGGGACGGTTCCGATCCGTTCCGGCGGCTTGGCTAGCCCTTATATTCCCCCACTCTATCTGGAAGCGTCCATGACCCTGATTAATCGCCAATGGCTGATCAATGGCCGGCCCAACGGCCGCAGTCTGATCGATGACGACTTCAAGCTGGTAGAGGCCCCGGCCGTTCAACCCGGCGAAGGCGAGGTGCTGGTCAAGACACTCTACCTGGCCTTCGATCCCGCCCAGAAGGGTTGGATGGAGAACATCGGCGGCTATGTCGCTCCCACCGAGATCGGCGAAGTGATGCGCGGCGGCGGGCTGGGCGAGGTCGTGGCGTCCGGTTCAGCCAGCTTCGCGCCCGGCGACAAGGTCACCGGCATGCTGCGCTGGCAGGACTACGCCACCCTGCCGGCCAAGGAACTGCTGAAAGTCGACGACGACGAATTGCTCACCGCCAACCTGGGCGTGCTCGGCACGACCGGTCTGACTGCCTTCTTTGGCCTCAACAGGATCGGCAAGCCGTTTCCGGGCGACACCCTGGTGGTGACCGGCGCGGCCGGCGCCACCGGCTCCGTGGTTGGCCAGTTGGGGAAGCTGGCCGGATGCCGCGTCGTCGGCGTGGCCGGCGGCCCGGCCAAGTGCGCGTGGCTGGTGGATGAACTCGGTTTCGACGCGGCCATTGACTACAAGGCCGGCGATATCCGCGCCCAGGCGCATGCCGCCGCTCCGGACGGCATCGATGTGTTGTGGGACAATGTCGGCGGTCCGGTGTTCAATACCCTACTGGCCCAGCTGGCCATGCACGCGCGGGTGGTCGTCTGCGGCGGCATCTCTCGCTACGAGCTGGGCAAGATGCCAGCCGGACCGGAGAATTATTTCAACCTGATCTTCAAGCGCGCCTCGATGGAGGGTTTCATCCTCACCGACTTCCAGGCCCAGTTCCCCTGGGCGCGGGGGCGTCTGGTGGAATGGATCCGCTCGGGCAAGCTGCGCTATAAGGAAGACATGCAGCACGGCCTGGAGAACGCGCCGCTGGCGTTGCGGCGGCTGTTTCAAGGTGAGAATTTCGGCAAGCAGCTGCTTAAACTCTAGGGACGCCAGATGCCCGCCATCCGCTACGGCGAACCGATGAAGGTGCTGGTGGTCGCCAAGGGACACCCTTACGAGCGCGACGCCTTCATGGCGATGTTCGACACTCTGCCCGGGATCGCCTGTTCGTTGGTTGAGCAGCCGGCGGCGCAAAGGTTAATGAATCCGGACGGCATGAAAGGCTTCGACGCCCTGGTGCTCTATGACATGCCGGGCATCGACTTCGCCGCGCCGGAGCGGACTGGCTATGTGGAGCCCGATCCCGATTTCGTGGCCGGCTTTCTCGCCCTGCTTGACCAGGGCAAGGGCGTTGTCGCCTTGCACCATGCGATCGCCGGCTGGCCGGCGTGGCCGGAATACGCAGAGCTGCTTGGCGGTCGTTTTCTCTATCGCCCCGGAACTCTGCGAGGGTCCGACCGTCCCGATTCCGGCTATCGTCACGATGTCGAGCATCAGGTCTCGGTGCTTGATCCCATCCATCCGGTCGTCGCGGGCCTGCCGGATCGGTTCACCCTGACCGACGAGCTCTATCTGGGCGAGGTGTTCGAGGACCTGGTCCAGCCTTTGCTGTCCTCTGGAGCGCACTTCACCAGAGACCGTTTCTATTCCGCCACGCTCGCGGTGAACGGCTCCATGTTCTCCAATACAGGATGGAGCCACGCGGACGGCTCGAAGCTGGTCGGTTGGACCAAGCGCGCGCGGCGCAGCCCGCTGGTCTATCTCCAGCCCGGCGACGGCCCGCCGACCTATGAGAATCCGCACTACCGGCGGCTGGTCGAGAACGCGATCCGTTGGGTCGCCTCTCCGGAGGCGCTTTCATGGGCACGGCGTGAGAATCATCAGAAATCGGCGCCGATTTCTTAAACAAACAAGGATGACTTTTTCTGGGGACGCACTATGGTAGTCGAGGGGCAAAAAAGTTGGAGGGTCGTTCATGAGCGTTGCCGTTGCGGACGGTTTGTTCCTTGAAGGCGCCGACGGGATCACCCTGATCGCCGGGCGGCGCAAGGCCGATGGCGAGATGCGGTTTCCCATGCCCAAGGGTCCCGAGGCGACACTCTATGACGCCGTGCGGCTGGCGCCGGAGGGCAAGCTCTGGTCCTATACCGTGCAACGTTTTCGCCCGAAGACACCGCCTTATATCGGCGCCGACGACGACAAAAGCTTCAAGCCCTTTGCGGTCGGTTATGTGGAGTTCCCCGGCGAGGTGATCGTCGAGGGCCGTATCCTCGTCGAGGATCCCTCCACCCTGAAGATCGGCCTGCCGATGAAGGTGGCGCTTGAGGCGTTTCCCACCTCCACCCGGGGCAATGTAACCACCTACGCCTTTCGCCCTGTTTGAAACCCGCCCCTGTTTGAAACCTCTGGAGTCAGATCCAAGATGACGAATGTTCATATCGTTGGCGCCGGAATTCACGCTTTCGGCCGCACCCCGGACATGACCGGTCTCGACCAGGGCGTGTTCGCCGTGCGCGAAGCCCTTGCCGACGCCGGCGTCGATTGGGCCGACATGCAGTTCGCTTTCGGCGGCTCCTCGGCGGCGGGCAGCGCCGATGCGGCCCTGCCGAGGCTGGGCCTGACCGGCGTACAGTTCATCAATATCTCCAATGGCTGCGCAACCGGCGGCTCATCCCTGCTGTCGGGCTATTGGGCGATCAAATCGGGGGAGTTCGACATCGGTGTCGTTCTCGGCTTCGACAAACACCCCCGCGGAGCCTTCAACGCCGATCCGGAGGCCTCGGGCCTGCCGATGTGGTACGGCGAGACCGGCATGATGCTGACCACCCAGTTCTTCGCCATGAAAATCCGCCGCTATATGGACATGCATGGCGTAAGCAACACCAGTCTGGGCCGCGTGGCGGTCAAGGCTTTCGACAATGGCGCGCTGACCCCACACGCGTGGCGGCGTGATCCGGTGGACCTGGACACGGTTCTCAACAGCCAGATGGTCTCCGACCCTCTGACCAAGTTCATGTTCTGCTCGCCGGCCGAAGGCGGCGTCGCGATGATCCTGGCGTCGGACAGAAAGATGCGTGAGCTTGGCCTGACCGGTCCCAAGGTGCGAGGCGCGGCGGTGCGCACCCGCCCCCGCGGCTCGTTCGAGGTGTTCGCCCCTTCTCTGGATGTGGAACGCGGCGTCGCGCCGACCGTGCTGGCGTCGAAAGCCGCCTATGAGATGGCCGGTGTTGGACCGGACGAGATCCATGTGGCGCAGATCCAGGATACCGAATCCGGCGCCGAGATCATGCACATGGCGGAGAACGGCTTCTGCGCCGACGGCGAACAGGAGGCTTGGCTGACCGATGGGGTCACCAGCCTGACCGGCCGGCTGCCCGTCAACACAGATGGCGGCTGCCTGGCTTGCGGCGAGCCGATCGGGGCGTCCGGCCTGCGTCAGGTTTATGAAAACGTTCAGCAACTGCGAGGTCGCGCCGAAGGTCGGCAGGTGGCGAACGCCAAGCTCGCCTACAGCCAGGTCTATGGCGCGCCCGGCCTGTCGGCCGTGGCCATTTTGGAAGCCTGAGGACAAAGCTTATGGACGGATCCCAAAGCCCTTACCGGCCAGATCGACACCCTTCGGAATCCTACGAGGATATCCTCTGCCGGGACTCGCGGCCGGTTCCAGACCACCTTCGTCAGGGACCGGTTCCCGACGTCGGCGTCGATCCGGTTCCCGCCTCGCGCTATTTCAGCCCGGAATATTTCCAGAAGGAAGTCGATCACGTGTGGTCGAAGGTTTGGCAGATGGCTTGCCGGGAAGAGGAAATCCCAAACGTCGGCGACTATGTGATCTATGAGATCGTCGGCAAGTCGTTGATCGTCACGCGCACCGCGGCCGACCAGATCAAGGCTTTCTACAACACCTGCCTGCATCGCGGCCGCAAGCTGGTCACCCTGAACGGCTGTAAGGACGAGTTCCGCTGCCCCTATCACGGCATAGCCTGGAACACCGACGGCACGTTCAAGGACAACCCTATCGGCTGGGACTTTCCGCAATGGGAAGGCCGCGACATGACTCTGCCACAGGCCAAGGTCGGCGTCTGGGGCGGCTTCGTATTCATCAATATGGATCCCAACGCCAGGCCGCTGATGGAGACGTTGGGAACGCTGGCTGATCACTTCGAGCGCTACGACTATCCGGGCCGCTACAAGGCCATCCATGTTTCCAAGGTGGTGCGCTGCAACTGGAAGGTGCTGTCCGAGGCGTTCATGGAGAGCCATCACTCGGTCACCACCCACCCGCAGATTCTCCCATTTCTCGCCGACGCCAACAGTCAGTACGATATCTTCGACGACTTCGTATCCCGCCAGTTCTCGGCCTCCGGGGTGCCCAGCCCTTTCGTCCACGACAAGAATTACACGCCGACCGAAATCATTCAGGCGATGGGCGGCCAGGGAGGGGGCAATCGCCGCCGCGGCTTCGAGGAGGGACAGTTCGAGGTGCCCGATGGCGTTTCGGCGCGAGCCTTCGCCGCCCAGCAGCAGCGCAACGCCCTGGGCGCCGAGGACGGCCACGACTATTCGGAATGTTCGGACGCCGAACTGGGTGACGCTCTGCTCTACAACGTCTGGCCGAATATGAGCTTCTGGGCCGGATACAACCCCAATCTGGTCTATCGCTGGCGCCCGAATGGACGCGATCCGGATAGCGGGATCATGGATGTGATCATGCTCAAGCGCGTTCCGAAGGAAGGCCCGCGACCCAAGCCGGTTCCCGTGCATGAGCTGGGGATAGACGATCCCTGGAGCGATGCCACCGAACTCGGCGGCCTGGCGGGCATCTTCGAACAGGACATGGGCAATTTGCCTTACGTTCAGGAAGGCCTGCACGCCTCGGGCAACGGTCTGGTGCACTTCGGGAAATACAGCGAAATGCGAATTCGCCACATGCACCACATGATCGAACGCTACATCGCCGAAGGCGAAGCGGCTCGGGGGCGGTAGGTCTAGCTCGCCTTCATCGCCGCCATCACCGAGGCGGTGATCTCCTCCCGCGTGGGGTTGCGGCGCAGGGTCAGGCCGCCGTTCACCTGCAGGTTCTGACCGGTCATGAAACACTCGTCGCTGGCCAGCCAGACGGCGGCGGCGGCGATATCGTCCGAGGTACCGATGCGCCCGAGCGGATAGGCCGAGGCGAAGGCTTCATAGACGCCGGGAGTCTGTTTGGCGCCGGCGGTCATCGGCGTGTCGGTGAGGCCGGGCGAGATCGAATTGGCCCGAATGCCCTTGGCCCCGAACTCATTGGCGATGCAACGGATCACATGATCGGCGCCGGCCTTGGCGCCCATGTAGGCGGCGTGGTCGTTGAGCATGATCGTCGCCGTGGCGGAGCTGATCTGGATGATCGAGCCGCCCTGGTCCATCGCTCCGATCATCGCCTGATAGAAATAGAACGGGCCGATGAACTGCAGGGCGGTCATGGCCTCCAGTTCCTCCTGGGTGTTGTCCAGAAATGGCTTCAAAAGGCCCCAGCCGGTGGCGTTGACGCCGATCTGAACATTTCCCAGTTTTTCCTTCGCCGCCGCCGCCATCGCGAACACCTCGACGCGCCGGGTGATGTCGCAATGGGCCCATTCCCCTCCGATCTCGCCAGCGAAGCGCGCCAGCTCATCGGCCTTGCGCCCGGCCACCAGCACCTTGGCGCCCTCATCGACGAGCCGTCTGGCGATCACCTGGCCCATGTTGCCGGCGCCGGCCGCCCCCAGCACCACCGCGCCCTTGCCTTGCAGACGACCCATGACCCGACTCCTTGAATGTTGAATGGTTTTAAGTGGGTTCAGATGCCGGGGTGGCCGGCCATCATGCCGCCGTCCACCAGCATCTCGGCGCCGGTGACATAGCTGGACTCGTCGGAGGCCAGGAACACCGCCATTGCGGCGATCTCCTCGGGACGAGCCATTCGGCCCATCGGTGACATGGCGTTGAAGGCCGAGATCAGCTGGGGCGCCGCCTGGAGGGCGGGGGCGAGGATCGGCGTGTCGGTGGCGCCAGGATGCAAGGAATTGCAGCGGATGGCGTAGCCCGCGCGGGCGCAGTGGACGGCCACGGCCTTGGTGAGCAGCCGCACCGCGCTCTTGGTCGAGGAATAGGCGACATCACCGGGCAGGGCGCCATAGGCTGCCGTCGAGGCGGTGTTGATCAGACTTCCGCTCGGTCCCCCCGGGTTGGCCTTCATCAGCCGTATGCCGGTCTGGCATCCCAGCATCACCCCGGTGAGATTGATGCCGATCACACGGTTCCAGGTAGCCAGGTCGACGTCTTCGATCGACTGACCACAGACGACACCGGCGTTATTGAACACCACGTCGAGGCGAGCGTGGCGATCATGGATTTCCGAGGCGGCCTTTCGCCAGTCCGGCTCATGGGCGACATCCAGATGCAGGAACACCCCGCCGATTTCCGCAGCCACCGCCTGGCCCAGATCGGCTTGGACATCGGCAACGACGACGCGGGCTCCTTCGTCGGCGAACCGTCGCGCCGCGGCCGCGCCGATCCCCGAGGCGCCACCGGTGATCAGGGCGACTTTGTCAGTCAGTCTCCCCATAGCCAGTCTCCCCTTGGAGTGAATCAGCCCGCCGCGAACAGGGCTTCGAGCTGGTCGTCCTCGGTGTGGATCACCCGATCCACCCACTGGTGGAAGCGCTGGGCGCCGCCCTCGTTCTCGCCGAACAGCACGTGGTCGCGGCCACCGTTCTTCAGGGCGATCTGCTGGCGAAAGCCTGTGCTGTAGTCTTCGTCGCGAACTACATGCTCCAGGAACTTGAATTGGGCGTGGGCCTCGTCGGCCTGTTCCGGCGTTGGGGCTTTTTCCAGCAGATAGATCTGCGTGGTGAACGATTCGCCCACCTTGGCGCCGGGCAGCAGCTGCGAGATCATCACCGCCCGGCCACCTCCCTGGAAGCTGGCAATCGAAACGTGGGGAAAAATTGTCCATACCCCCTTGAGCATATCTTCCACGCTCCAGTCGGCTTGGGGCTGTTCGTCCAGGTCGAGGAGGTCGCGGCCAGGCGCCTGGACCCGGGTGTGGGGCCCCCAGGAATAATAGTTGGCCTGGTTGGGCATGGCCTCACCGAAGGTGTTCTTGTGCAGAACCGGCAGGTGATAGAAATCCAGATAGCCGTCGTAGGCGATCTTCCAGTTCGGTCCGGGCAGAACCCTGCTCTCGAAGAAATGCCAGTCCTCGAAGCCGAAGTGGGCCAGAAGGTTGTCATAACCCGCCAGGAAGACATCAAAACTCAAGGTGGATTTGGGGTCGATGATACCCCATATCAGTCCGGCGCGCTCAGTGACCCGCAGGGGAATCAGGCCGTAACAGGATTTATCGATCTGGCCGAAATCCTCGGCCGACGCGATCCCCATCAGCTCTCCCTTCTGGGTGAAGCTCCAACCGTGATAGGGGCAGACAAAGCGCCGTGCGTTGCCGGTGGGCTCGGTGGCCACCGCCGTCCCCCGGTGGCTGCAGGAATTGACGAAGGCGCGCACCTCGCCGTCCTGTCCGCGGGTCAGCAGAACCGGCACACCAGCCGCGTCGAGGGTCTTGAAGTCACCGGCCCTGGGCATTTCGGCGGTGACGGCCAACAGCAACGGGACCCGGCGAAAGATCCTGGAAACCTCGGCATCGAAGATTGCCGGATCATAGTAGTTCTGGGCCGGCAGTTTCAGCACGCCCGCCGCCTTCTCGATGGTGTGGGCCTTGGCGTGGACCATGCCCGCCTTGACCATGGCCTCAAGTTCGGAGCGGTCGAGAACCTTGTTCATAAGGTTTGTCCTTGAACGGCGGTGAAGAAGTCGGCGCGGGGCTTGCCGCCCGGGTCGTAGACCGGCTCGATCAGGTCGACGCGATATTTTCGGGTGACGGCCGCCTTGATGCCGACGCCGGCCAGATGACCGGCCATGTCGCGATAGGGCTCGGCCGAGAGGTGATAGGCAAGATCGGCCTCGGTCTCCCATTCCTCGAACACATGCACGCGGCCGGGCAGGCTCAGATCGGCGGTCCAGGCATAATGGACACAGCCTTTCTCGGCCAAAGCCGCCTCGATCAGCGGCTTGGCGTCCAGAAGGGCCTTTTCGCGGGCCTCGGGCGCTAGATCGATCTCACCGGAAATAACGATCGGCATTGGGTTTTCAGGCCTTTTCGTCGTGGAGAATGCTGTAGGCGCGACGAGCGAACAGCCAGGCTCCGTCCCGCTTTACCAGAGCGTCGTCATAGGCGCCGACAATGCGGCGCGCCCCACCGGCCGTCAGCAGCAGGAATTCCTGGGTGTATACCCTCGCGGTCGCCTCATCCCCTGAAACGCGGATCGAACCAGGCGTGGCGAAGAACGCCGCGAGCGTAAAGCCGGCCATTGCGCCTTGCCAGGCGGCCTTGATCTGAGGTCGTCCGGAGACGTCGATACCCGGCAGGCGCCAGACGGCGTCCTCGGCCCAGCACGCGATCCAGTCCTCGGCGTCATGACGGAACACCGCGTCGCTGTAGGCCTCAATCCGTTCGCGGATCGCCAGGCGATCTTCGGCCGGGCCGGTGAAGGCGGGTTCGGCGGCGGCCATCAGCCGGCCCTGTGTGGCACGGCGGACGGGGTGACGGTCAGGGTGTTGTCGACGACCATCTTTTGGCCGCTGACGAACCTCGACTCGTCCGACGCCAGATAGACCACGGCCCAGGCGATGTCGTTGGCGGCGCCCAGGGGTGTCGTCGGTCCCGCGCGCGCGTCTGGATCGACCGGGGCCAGCATGCCGGCGGCGGCCAGCTTGCCGCCGATGCCGCGCACCATTGGGGTGTCGATTCCGGCCGGATGGATCGAATTGCAGCGGACCGGCACGCCGTTCTGGGTGCAATGCACCGCCACCGCCCGGGTCAGGGCCTCGACCGCTCCCTTGGCCGCGCAATAGGCGAACACCGTATGGTGGCCGGCGATCGAGGCGACCGAGGCCATGTTGATGATCGATCCGCCGCCCGACGCCTTCATGGCGGGTATCGCGTGCTTGCAGCCGAAGAATGTGCCGTCGGCGCTGACCGCCATCACGAAGCGCCAGTCCTCCGCCGAGGTATTTTCGACATTGCCGGCCTCCACCACCCCGGCGTTATTGACCAGTACATCGAGCCGGCCCTCGGTGGCCATGACATCGGCGATCAACGCCTTCCAGCCGTCCTCATCGCGGACGTCCTGGCGCACGAACCGTGCCGCCGCGCCGATCTCCGAGGCCACCCGGGCGCCGTTGGCCTCATCGACGTCGGTAAGGATCACGCGCGCGCCCTCCCGCGCCATCAGCCGCGCGTCCGCCTCGCCCAGGCCCTTGGCCGCTCCAGTGACGATCGCGATCTTGCCCTCAAGGCGTCCCATGCTGTTCCTTTTCTCCGTGATCGAACTCAGGCCCGCGGGCCGGGTTTCAGCTGGCCCGCGAAATTGGCGTAGGAGGCGTCGTCCCCGCCGCGCTCGCCGAACGTCCAGCCCGCCATGGCGTCTCGTTTCCAGCTGTCGGTGGACGGGGCCTGTGCATTCCAGTCATAGCAGGCTTGGCGGTGAGCGAACCGCCATTGGCCGTTTCGCCGCTCGAAGCGATCCAGATAGCGGCCCGCGGCGACCATGTAGGTGTCCGGCCCCTCCGGATTGGGCAGGGCGTGATGGGCGGTGAAATAGCTTTCGCCAAAGGCCACGTCGGCTCTGACCTCGATCAACACGTTGGCGATGCAATGCTGGGTGCGCTTCATGCCATGCAGCACCGGCATCACCCATTCGGCGAAACCGGACGCCGTGCCATGGAACACCCCGTGGTCGTCGGTGGCTTCGGGATGAAACAGCGAACGCAGCAGGGTCTCGTCACAGCGGTCGATGGCCCGGGCCAAGCGGTAGACCAGTTCGACACAGGCTTGTTTGTCGAGAAGTTCCCTTGCCGGATCCGCCGTCACGCCTTGCCTCCCGGACGCTTTCAATCCGCGCGCCTCGTCGCCAGAAAGATCACGCACGTCGAAAGCCGACGCAAGTGATTTTAATCGATCTCGATTAATCTTCCATGATTTCCGATGTCGCCTTGCCGCCGGCCTTGATGCGGATGCGGGGTTTGACGACCTCGGGCTCCCTGTCCAGACTGGGAATCCGCCACAGGGTGTGCAGGGCGATGCGCAGGGCGGCGCGCACCTCGGCGATCCGTTCCTCGCGTCTATCGGGGAAGATCTTGATGAACATCCAGTCGTTGACCAGGGCGGTCAGGTCCCGGGCGGCGCGAAATTGCGGCGTGTCGGCCAAGGCGGCGTTGCCGAACAGTTCGGCGGTGAAGCGTTTGGACTGTTCCTCCACCAGACGCGCCGCTTCCTCGAGAACCGGTCGCAGAACCGGCATCGTCCGGGCCGCGGTCAACAGTTCCAATTGGGTGACCCGATAGCGGTCGGTCGACGGGCTACCGACCAGGTCGATCGCGAATTCAATCAGATCGCGTCCATCCGGCGGGTTCATCGCCTGGGCCTCATACGTCTCCCAGGTACGCCTGGCCACGTGGCGGGCCATGGCGATCAGCACCTCCTCGCTGGTCATGAAATAGTACTGCAGGCACCCGCGTGTGACGCCGGCGATTTCGGCGACGCGAGCCAGGTTGGCGCCGCGGATACCAAACTGATTCACCGAGTCCACCGCCGCTTCGAGGATCAGCAGGCGTGTCTGCTCACTCTTGTTGGTCATGCGCCGCGCCGTGGCCCCGCGCCGGCCGGCCTGTGGCGGCGGCTCCGCGGGCGGAACGAGTTTCAGCTTGACCATCGCGGACTCCAAACCTGGTGGAAAACCAGTTTCATCGTACTTGCTTTTTTTGTCGAGACGCCGTCACCTGGATTTCCAACTTTCGTATCCGTCGCGCCGGGAAACGTCCCCGGGAAACGCCCCCCGGCAATCGCCTAAGGAAACGCCATGTCAGAGACGCTCGACCATCGCAACGCCGCGCCGCGCGACCTCGCCGATATTTCCCAGACCCCCGATCCGGACCTCGACGACCGGCCGATCACGCCGGAGCGTTATTACGCCAAGGATTTCGCCCAGCGTGAGTGGGACAAGATCTGGACCAAGACCTGGCAGATCGCCGGCGTGGCCGGGCAGCTGACCAAGCCCGGCGACTATATCACCACCTCCCTCGGTCCAGAGGTGATCCTCTGCGTACGCGGCGACGATGGCCAGACGCGCGCCTTCTACAACGTCTGCCAGCACCGGGGCATGTTGTTGATGGGCGAGGAACAGGGCAATTCCAGGCGCCTGACCTGCCGATATCACGGCTGGACCTACGATCTGAAGGGGACATTGCGGGTGGTGCCCGACGAGGCGGATTTCATCCACGGAAGCCCCTGCGGCAAGGCCAACCTGGTGGAGATTCCCTGCGAAACCTGGGCCGGTTTCGTCTGGTACAACATGGACCCGGACTGCATGTCCCTGCGCTCCTACATGCAGCCCATCGCCGACCAGATCGACACCTATCCGATGGACGACATGGTCCGCACCCACTGGGTGACCCTGGAGGGGGACTTCAACTGGAAGCTGGTCCAGGACAATTTCAACGAGTCCTACCATGTCCCCTTCGTCCATCCCCAGACCAAGTTCGTGATGGAATACGCCTACGACAACAGCCAGTTTGACCTCTACCCCAGCGGCCATTGTCGGATGCTGATGCCAGGCGCCGGACCCACCAAGACTTTGCAGGGTGGTGAAGACGAGACCCTGAGCTATCTGGAAAACGAGATGAAGTTCTGGGGCCTGAACCCCGATGACTTCCGGGGCGGCAAAACCGGCGAGATCAGGCTCGCCCTGCAACGCCAGAAGCGCCGGCTCGGGTCGGAAAAGGGCTACGACTTCTCCACCTATCATGACGCCCAGCTGACCGATCACTGGCACTATACGATCTTCCCGAACCTGTCGTTCAGCCTCAAGCCCGACGGCAACATCTGGCTGCGCGCGCGACCGCACGAGAGCGATCCGGAAAAGTGCTATTTCGACATGTGGTACATGACCCTGTTTCCCAAGGGCCAGACCCAGTACTATTCCCAGAGCATGGCCGAATGGGTCGACGTCTCGGTTCCCGCGCCGCATCAGCAGGGCAAGCTGGGAGAGGTCACCATGGGTCCCGGCATCGATCAGGATCTGTCCGTCTGGTACGGCACCCAGAAGGGCCTGCACTCGCGCGGCTACAGGCGTGACATCCTGGCCCATCAGGAACGACGCGTCCGCTATTTCCACCAGAACATCGACCGCTGGATCGCCAGTTGAATGGCCGCCGATGATCGCTTCGACCCTCGGGACGGCGATGGTCCCCTCGCGCCGGGCGAAGCGCGATGCCTGGGGCCAAGTACTCGGGACCTGATCCTGGCCGACGGCTGGCCGACGCCGCCGGCGCTTACCGCCCAGTCCTACCAGTTCCTGGGCGACGGGGATCTGCCCTATGAGCGCTACACTTCACCGGCCTTCTTCGACCTGGAAATCAAGCGCCTGTGGCCCAAGGTCTGGCAATGGGCCTGCCGCGAAGAGCACATCCCCGACGTGGGCGACCATATCACCTATGATGTGGGTCCCTATTCGATCCTAGTGGTCCGCAGCGCCCCGGACGAGATCAAGGCCTATCCCAACGCCTGTCTGCATCGCGGCACCCAGCTGAAACCCTCGGGCGGTCGGGGCTTTGCGCCTCGCCTCCGCTGCCCGTTTCACGGCTGGACATGGAGCCTGGGCGGCGAACTTGAATTCATTCCCTGCCGCTGGGACTTTCCGCATGTGACGGACGAGGCCTATCGCCTACCCGAGGTGAGGGTGGAGCGATGGGGCGGCTTCGTGTTCGTCAACATGGACAAGGACGCGCCGCCGCTGGCCGAGCACCTTGGCGTGCTCGCCGATCACTTCAGAGACGGCTGGGATCTCTCCAACCGCCACGTGGTGCTGCATGTGCAAAAGGAACTGGCCACCAACTGGAAGGCGGCCCAGGAGGCGTTCCTGGAGGCCTATCATGTCTACGCCACCCACACCCAGGCCCTGGCCACGGCGGGCGACGCCAACGCCCAATACGATCTGTTCGGCGAACACGTTTCGCGCTTCATCCACACCGTCGGCCATCCCAGCCCCCACTATCCGTTCGCGCAGACGCAGCAGGAGATTCTGGACAAGATGCGCGGCGCGCCGGATGGAACGGTCGTGCCGGAGGGACGCCTGGCGCGCTCCGTCGCCGCCGAGCATCTGCGGGGCAGCCTCGGCGATCAGTGCGGCGTGGACCTGTCGGCCTATTCCGACAGCGAGATGCTGGATTCCATCGAGTATCACCTGTTCCCAAACATGTGTCTGTTTCCCGGTGTCGGCCTGCCGATGATCTACCGCTTCCGGCCCCATGGCATTGAACCGGGCCGCACGATCTTCGACCTGCTGTTCCTTCAGCCGAACCGTCCTGGCGAAGATATACCGCGCGCGCCGGACCCCATCCAAATCCGCGAAGACCAGTCATACGCCGATGCTCCGGGCATGAGCCCTGGCCTGGGCTTCGTCTATGACCAGGACACCAACAACCTGGCCATGCAGTACAAGGGCTTCCTGGCGTCCGTGAAGAAGGGCGAAACCCTGGGCAACTATCAGGAGGCGCGGGTTCGCCACCTGCACAGGGCGCTGGACGCCTTCCTGTCCTACGTGCCCGCCTCCGGAACCTCCCGGTGAGCGAGGGCCTGGACCGCCGCCTCGACGAACTGCTGTCCAAGCAGGAAATCCATGAGCGGCTGTGCGACTACATGCGCGGTCAGGATCGCCTGGACCCGGTTCTTCACCGATCGGTGTTCTGGGACGACGCCACCACCGACTACGGCATCTACAAGGGTGACGCCGACGGCTTCGTGGCCTTCGCCCAGGGCGCCCTGACCCCGCACAAGTCGAACCATCATATGATCGGCCAGGTGCGGATCGACCTGGAGGGCGACGTGGGTTTCGGCGAGGTCTATTTCATCGCCTTCCACCGCATTGAACGCGATGGCGAGGACCGCGACCTGTTCGTCGCCGGCCGCTATGTCGATCGCTATGAACGGCGGAACGGGGTTTGGAAGATCGCTTTCCGCTCCGAACTTGTGGACTGGTCCCGCGACGATCGGGCCTCGGATTCCTTCCTCAAGGCTTCGCCGGAGAGCTTGCTGGGCGCCCGGGGCGCCGCTGATCTATCCAGCCAGCGGGAACGGCTCCGCACGTTATGAGTGACGTCGCCGATCGCTTGGCCATAGCCGAGGTCCTGACACTTTACGCGCGTGGCATCGATCGCTGCGACCTGGAGACCTTGTCGGCGACCTTCTGGCCCGACGCGACCGCCCAATATGGGGGCCTGACCCAGAACGCCCATCAATGGGCGACCGCTACGATGGCGGCGCTGAGAGGCATGAACCGCACCTTCCATTCCCTCTCCAACATGCTGATCACGCCCAGAGGCGATTGGGCCGAGGCGGAAACCTACTGCACCGCCTACCATGAGGTGAATGGCCCCGATGGCCTTGTCGAGATGGTGGTCGGCGGGCGCTATCTCGACCGACTGGAAAAGCGCGATGGCGCGTGGCGTATCGCCCGGCGGCTCTATGTGATGGACTGGAACCGTAACGTTCCCTCCACCGCTCGCTGGGACGACGGTCTCTACGCCACCCTGGTCAACCGCGGCGCCCGCAAACCCGACGACCCGCTCTACGCCGCCCCAGGCTCCCACCTCTAATATTTGTCGTTCAGCTGGATCGCCACCGTGCGATGCTGGCCAGGGTCAGGACATGGACGTGACCCTCTCGATGAGTCGCCCAGACCAAGAAACAATCACGCTTGTTGGTTTTTGGAGCCGGTGCTACCGTGATCAAAAGCCCTGGAGGATCGCATATGGCGCACGACGGAGAAGGCGTGGAGATGGCGGGGACGGCGCGTTGTCCCGGCCCCGGTTGGGATGACCTGATGGCGGCCGACACGGTGTCGCCGCCCGAGTTTCTGCGGACCGACGCCTACGAATACATGGGCTCCGCTCCCCTGGCGGCCGAGCGCTACACCAGCGCCGCGTTCTTTGAACGCGAGCTGCGGGCGATGTGGCCCAATGTCTGGCAATTCGCGGCGCGCGAGGAAGAGCTGCCCGACCCTGGCGACGTCGTTGTCTACGAAAATGCGGGCCGTTCCTATCTGGTCGCGCGCCAAGCCGACGGCTCCATAAAGGCGATGCACAACGTTTGCCTACACCGGGGCCGCAAGCTGCGTTTGGAGTCCGGATACTCCAAGGATTTCAAATGCCCTTACCATGGTTTCACCTGGCACACCGACGGCTCGCTGAAGGATATTCCCTGCCGCTGGGATTTCGGTCACCTGCACGATGCCGACATGCGTCTGCCGCAGGCCCAGGTCGGCCGTTGGGGTGGCTACATCTTCATCAAGGAGGCCGAGGGCGGCCAGACGCTCGAGGACTATCTCGCGCCCCTGCCCGAGCACTTCAAACGCTGGAAACATGAGGAGTGCGCGACGGCGGTGTGGGTGGGAAAGGTCATACCCGCCAACTGGAAGGCCACCGCCGAGGCGTTCATGGAAGCTTGGCATTCAGTGGTCACCCACCCCCAGATCCTGCCCTTCACCGGCGACGCCAACACGCGTTATAATGTTTACGCCGATCATGTGAACGTAGCGCTGACTCCTTTCGCCATTCCATCGCCCCACATCGCCGATGGCGTGACCGACCAGCAGTGGATCATTGATGAGTTCCTGAAATACAATGGCCGGGCCGGCGGCGCGGATTTGAAGGTCTCGGTCCCTGAAGGGCTCTCGGCCCGCAAGGCGATGGCGTCGGTCAACCGCGAACGCTTCACCCAGATGTTCGGTCACGACCACTCCGGCGCCACCGACGCGGAGTTGCTCGACGCCTTCACCTACAACGTCTTTCCCAACTTCGCCCCTTGGGGCGGCTTCATGCCCAATATCGTCTACCGCTGGCGGCCCTGGCCGGATCAGGATCACACCCTGATGGAGGTGCGTATCCTGATGCGGGTACCGCTCGGAGCGCCCACGCCCCCGGCGCCGAAGATGAACCTGCTTAGTCCCGATCAGCCGTGGGTCGATGCGGCGGAGCTCGGTCAGGCCCTGGCCAGCGTGTTCGATCAGGACATGGGCAATCTGCCCTTTGTTCAGGAGGGCCTGAAGGCATCCAAGAACGGTCAGGTCCAGCTGGGCGATTACCAGGAAATCCGAATCCGCCACTTCCATCGCACCCTCGACAAATACCTGCGGCGGTTCGGCTAGCCGGCGTCGTCCGCGTCATCCGCGGATGAAACCATCCTTCCCAAGAACTCAGTGAGCCAGCCATGTCCGTGACGCCGATCAAAATGCCCAAATGGGGCCTGTCCATGCAGGAAGGGGCGATCGTCGACTGGTGGCAGGCCGAGGGCGCCGCGGTCGCCGAGGGTGACGACCTGGTGGACATCGAAACCTCAAAGATAACCAATGTCTGCGAGAGCCCGGCCGCTGGCGTACTGCGCCGTATCATCGCCCAGCCCGGCGAAACCCTGCCGGTGGGCGCCCTGATGGGCGTCCTGGCCGACGCCGACACGCCTGACGCTGACATCGAATCCTTCATCAGCGATTTCCAGGCCAGCTACGTGCCGCCGGAGGCCGACGCGGCCGGCGCCGAGGTTTTGCGGGTCTCGACCGTGGAAGCCGGGGGCCGTACGATCCGCATCGGCCGGGCCGGGCTGGAAACCGGCGTTCCGGTTGTGCTGATCCACGGCTATTCTGGCGACATGACCAACTGGTTGTTCAATATCGAGGCCCTCTCGGCTCTGAACCCGGTGATCGCTCTGGACATGCCGGGCCATGGCGGATCGTCCAAGGACGTTGGCGACGGATCGCTGAAGACCCTTTCCAACGCCGTCGCTGCGGCATTGCAGTCTCTCGGCGTCACTGAGGCTCACCTGGTCGGGCACTCACTCGGCGCGGCGGTAGCGGCGCGGTTGGCCATCGATCACGCCGGCCTGGCGCGCTCCGTCACTCTCATCGCTCCAGCCGGATTTTCATCGACCGGGGTCTCGGAGCCATTTCTGACCGGCGTCATCGACGCCCAACGCGCGCGGGACCTCAAGCCGGTGTTGCAGATGCTGCTGGCCGACCCGGAAACGGTGACCAAAGACATGGTCGAGGATGTTCTGAAGTCCAAACGCGTGGACGGTGTCGAGGAGGCCCTGACGATCCTGCGCGACCGGATGGTCGCCGGAGCCGACAGCGCCGCTTTGCGGGCCGATCTGGCCAGGATTCCCCGCGCTATGGTGATCGCCTCGAAAGCCGATCGCATCGTCGGGGCGCCGGACGAGTCCAAGCTGCCGGCCGGGTTCAAGGTGGTCTGGATCGAGGGCGCTGGGCACATGCCGCATTTGGAACAGGCATCGGTGGTCAATGGCCTCCTCGTCGACGTCGTGAAGGCTAACTGACGGGCGCGCTTGTCTCCGCCGACCCTTCATGCTGAAAGGCATTTAAACAACCGTTTGAACCCCCGTCTTCGCGGGGCGGGAGCAAGACCTTGGCCGACAGCAGCGACACCGTGATCACCGCCGATCAGCCTGCCCGCAAAGACCTGGGTTTCGATCCCGACGCGCTGCGCGAGAAATACCGCGCCGAACGCGACAAACGCCTGAGGGCTGATGGCAACCAGCAGTACACGGAGATCGCCGGAGAATTCGCCCACTATCTGGACGATCCCTATGTGACCCCCGGCTACACCCGGGACCCGCTGACCGACGAGGTCGATGTGGCGGTGGTTGGCGGCGGCTTTGGCGGGTTGTTGGCCGGAGCACGGCTGCGCGAGGCCGGCGTCAAGGACGTCCGCCTGATCGAGAAGGGCGGCGACTTCGGTGGCACCTGGTACTGGAACCGTTATCCGGGCGCGGCCTGCGACGTTGAGAGTTATGTCTATCTGCCGCTGCTCGAAGAGATCGGCTATCTGCCGGTGGAGAAATACACGCGCGCACCGGAAATCCTCGCCCACTGCCGCGCCATCGGCAAATATTTCGATCTCTACGCCGATGCCTGTTTTCAGACCGAGGTCACGGAAATGCGCTGGGACGAGGCCGCCTCTCGGTGGATCATCCACACCAATCGCGGCGACGCGATGAAGGCGCGCTATGTGATCATGGCCAATGGCCCGCTGCACAGGCCCAAACTGCCGGGGATCGCGGGCGTGGAAAGCTTCAAGGGCCACTCGTTCCACACCAGCCGGTGGGATTATGAATACACCGGCGGCGATGCCAACGGCGGACTTGAAGGGCTCAAGGACAAGCGCGTCGGCATCATCGGCACCGGCGCCACGGCGGTGCAGTGCGTTCCGCACCTGGGCGCGGCGGCCAAGCAGCTTTATGTATTTCAGCGCACCCCGTCGTCGATCGACGTACGCGGCAATCGCCCGACCGATCCCGATTGGGCCGCCGGCCTGACGCCCGGCTGGCAGCAGCGGCGGATGGACAATTTCAATATCCTGGTCTCCGGCGGTTTTCAGGACGAAGACCTGGTCAACGACGGCTGGACGGAGATCATCCGTAACCTTTTGATCCTGGCCCGCCGCGATCACGAAGCCGGGGTGGCGCCCCCGAGCCAGAACCCCGGGGAAATCCTCGAACTGGCGGACTTCCAGAAGATGGAGCAGATCCGAAGCCGGGTCGAAAGCATGGTCGCCGACAAGGCCACGGCGGAGGCGCTGAAGCCCTACTACCGGCAGTTCTGCAAGCGCCCGTGTTTTCACGACGACTATCTGGCCACCTTCAACCGGCCAAATGTCACCCTGGTGAACACCGACGGCAAGGGCGTGGACAATATCACCGAAACCTCGGTCTGGGCCAACGGCCAGGAATATGAGGTCGACTGCCTGATCTACGCCACCGGTTTCGAGGTCGGCACCGAATATGCCCGCCGCTCCGGCTATGAGCTCTATGGCCGGGACGACGTTTCCCTGACCCAGCACTGGGCAAACGGGGTGAAGACCCTGCACGGCATCCACACTCGGGGTTTCCCCAACTGTTTTATCGTCAGCAACAGCCAGTCGGGCTTCACCGTCAACTATCCTCACATGCTGAACGAGCAGGCCAAGCACCTGGCCCACATCGTCGCGGAGTGCCTCGACAGCCAGGTTCGGGCGATCGAGGTGACCGAGGAAGCCCAGACCGAGTGGGTGGAGACCATTCTCTCCATGGCCGTCCAGCGGGAGAAGTTCGCGGCCGAATGCACGCCCGGCTACTACAACAACGAGGGCAAGCCTAACCCCAAGGCAATCCAGAACAGTCCCTATGGCGCGGGGCCGATCGCCTTCGTCAAGGTGCTGGAAGACTGGCGCGCCGAAGGGAGCATGACAGGGCTTGAGGTGCGGCGGGACTAAAGGGCCTTACCCGCGTTCCCGCGCGTCGGTTGCGGGGGTAAGACAGGGGTTATGAACACCGCATCACACCTGACCCCCGAAGGCTTTGAAACCGGCCTTGGACCCACTTCGCACAGCTTCATCTCCCAAAGGCTGCGTCTGCACTATGTGGACTGGGGCAACGCCGAGGCGCCGCCGCTGATCCTAGTCCACGGTGGCCGGGACCACTGCCGCAACTGGGACTGGGTGGCCCAGGTCCTGCGCAAGGATTGGCACGTGATCGCGCCGGACCTGCGCGGCCACGGCGATTCCGCCTTCTCGCCCAGCGGCGACTATTCAATGTCGGCCTATGTCTATGATCTGGCCCAGTTGATCCACCGCCAGGACCTCGCGCCGGTGCGGATCGTCGCCCATTCGCTGGGCGGCAATATCGCCCTGCGCTATGCGGGGCTCTATCCGGAGGCGGTGACCAAGCTGGTGGCGATCGAGGGCATGGGGCCTTCGCCGGCCATGGTCGCCCGCCGCGCGGAAACCCCGATCCATGAACGTCTCGGCCGCTGGATCGACGACCAGAGGGCGGTGGCTGGGCGAATGCCTCGCCGCTACGCCTCCATCGACGAGGCCCTGGCCCGGATGCAGGCCGAAAACACCCACCTCACGCCCGTTCAGGCCCGGTATCTGACGGTCCACGGCGTCAGCCAGAACGAGGATGGGACCTATAGCTGGAAGTTCGACAACTATGTGCGAGGCATGTCGCCCGCCGACATAAGCCTCGACGACCAGCAGGCCCTGTGGGCGCGGATCACATGCCCCACCCTGCTGGTCTATGGCCGTGAAAGCTGGGCGTCCAATCCGGAACAGGATGGCCGCATCAGGCATTTCACTCAAGCGCGCGTCGTCAGCTTCGAACGGGCCGGGCACTGGGTCCACCATGATCGGCTTGACGCTTTCCTGGATGAACTTCGCGCCTTTCTCTGATCAGACGCCGCCGAGCAGGTCGCGCTTGCCGATGGCGACGCCGTTGTGGCGCAGGATGTCGTAGGCGGTGCTGATGTGGAAATAGAAGTTCGGCATCGCCAGATTGAGCAGGAACACCTGCCCGGTGAAGGTGAAATCCGCGCCCTGCATCTTCATGGCGATCGACCGGGTCTCGGCGCCTTCAAGCTGGGCGGCCGTGATGCCGTTGAGGAAAGCGATGGTTGTATCGATCCGCGCCTGGAGGTCGGAAAAGCTGGTTTCCACGTCGGGATGGCTCGGAGCCTCCACCCCGGCCAGACGGGCCGCGCCGCCCTTGGCCGCATCGCAGGCGATCTGGACCTGACGGGTCAGCGGGAACATGTCGGGAGCCAGACGGGCGCTGGTCAACACCAGCGGATCTATCCCGCGCGCTTCGGCGGAGGCCACACCTTTTTGCAGAATGGCAGCCAGATTGCTCAGCATGCGAATGAACACGGGAACCGAGGCGTCGTATATCGTGAAGGCCATGATTGAGCTCGCTTTTGTAATGGGGTGCGGCGCGCGACGAACAGCGCCGTCGACGGAGCCCGCCTATACAGCGCCGGTCGGCAAAGCGACAGGCCACGTGTAGCGATGACCGACGCCGAGCGCCGCCACGACCTGAGACGTATGCGCATCCTGGCCACGGGACTGCTCGCCCTGATGACCGCGATCTTTGTCGCCACGCGATGGGCGCCGGCGCAATGGACCTGGACCGGCTATCTCGCCGCCTTCGCCGAGGCGGGCATGGTGGGGGCCTGCGCCGACTGGTTCGCTGTCACGGCCTTGTTTCGCCGCCCCCTGGGCCTGCCCATCCCCCACACCGGCATCATTCCCCGCAACAAGGACAGGATCGGCGAGGCGCTCGGCGACTTTATCGCCGGCAATTTCCTCACCCCCGGGGTGCTCGACCAGCGCTTGAAGCGAGCCGAACCGGCGCGTCGGCTGGCGGAATGGCTGGCCGACGGCGATCATATCGACATCCTGGCGACACGGGTTGCCGATCTGCTGCCCGACATGTTCGGCTCCAGCGAACAACTGGACGCTTTGCTGGCCGAGATCGTTCGCCGCGGCGGAAGTTCGCGGCCCCTGGCCCCCCTGGCCAGCCGCATCCTGGGCTGGCTCTGGCGCGAGCCGGCCGTCCAGCGCCTGTTCAATCGCGCCGTTGAGACCCTGGCCGGATATATGGCCGAGCACGAGGATTTCATTCAGGCCCAGGTGGCCGGCGCCGCCTGGCGCTGGCTGCCCAAGTGGCTCGACCGGATGCTGGCCGAGAAGTTCACCGGCGGTCTGGTGGGCGCGGTGCAAGGGCTGGGAGATCCGAACCACCCGTGGCGAGCCGACCTCGGCCAAGCGGTCGAGGATTTCATCACTCGTCTTGCCGAGGACCCCGATTATCTGGCCAAGGGCGAGGCGATCAAGGAGCGGTTCCTGTCCGACCCGGCGCTGCCGCGTCATCTGGGCGCGTTCTGGGACGAGATCGGACGGCGCCTGGGGGCTGACCCGGCGGCCCGTCGCGGGATCGTGGCCGAGGGGGTGGGGCGGGCGCTGCGCGCTCTGGGCCTATGGCTGGCGGAAGACCCCCTTGCCCGCGATCGGCTCGACCGATGGATCCGGGTCGTCGCGCGCCGCACCTTGTCCTCGCAACGCCACGCCATCGGCGGCTTCGTCGCCCAGGTGGTGGCCGGCTGGGACGCGGCGGAGGTTACGGATCGCCTGGAACTCCAGGTCGGGCGCGATCTGCAATATATCCGCATCAATGGCACTCTGGTCGGCGGTTTGGTGGGGTTGACCATCTTCAGCCTCTCGCGATGGCTGTCGTGACACCCTCCCCGTCGCTATGATCAGAACCAACAAGGGAGCGCTTTTAATGAAATACAATCAGCTCGGCCGCACGGGTCTCTACGTCTCGGAAATCTGTCTGGGCGCAATGACCTTCGGCGGCAACGCCGACGCCGGCATGTGGAAGGCCATCGGCGCTCTTGAACAGCCGATCGTCGATGACATCGTGGGCCGGGCGCTGGCTTCCGGGGTCAACTTCTTCGACACCGCCGACGTCTACTCTTTCGGAGAGTCCGAACGACGGCTCGGCCAGGCCTTCAGAAACTTGGACGTTGCTCGCAAGGACGTGGTCATCGCCACCAAGGTGTTCGGGTCCATGGGGCCGGGACCCAACGATCGCGGCGCCTCGCGCGGCCACATCATGGACAGTGTCCGCGGCAGTCTCGACCGGCTTCAGACCGACCATATCGACCTCTATCAGATCCATGGTAACGACAGCGTCACGCCTATCGAGGAGACCCTGAGGGCGTTGGACGATCTGACCCGCGAGGGTCTGGTGCGTTATGTCGGCGTCTCCAACTGGGCGGCGTGGAAGATCGCCAAGGCCCTGGGGCTCAGTGAGCGCAGGGGCTACGCCAGGTTCGAAACCCTGCAGGCCTACTATTCCATCGCCGGACGTGATCTCGAGCGCGAGCTGATCCCGATGCTGACCGAGGAGAAACTCGGCCTGATGGTCTGGTCGCCCCTGGCCGGCGGGTTGCTTTCCGGCAAGTTCGGCCCTGGGTCGGCGACGCCCAATGACGCCCGGCGCGCGAGTTTTGATTTCCCTCCGGTGGACAAGGACAGAGCCTGGGCCTGTGTCGCCGCCATGCGCGAGATCGGTGACGCCCACGGTGTGTCCGTGGCCCGGGTCGCTCTGGCTTGGTTGCTGGCCAAGCCTGCGGTGATGAGCGTGATCATCGGCGCCAAGACGGTCGAGCAGCTCGACGACAACCTCGCCGCAGCCGACCTGACCCTCACCACCGACGAGATCAGCCGCCTGGATGCCGCCAGCGCCCTGCCAGCCGAGTACCCAGGCTGGATGTTCGCCATGCAGGGCGGCGCGCGCGTGCCGGGCGCCTTCGTGAAGAAGGGTTAGGGAAACTCCCCCTCGTCAGGCGGCGACGGCCGCGTCCGCCAACCGGGCCCTCACCGCCACGGACGCGATCGCCTCCACCACGATGTCGTATAGGGCGGGAGGCAGATCATGTCCCATGCCGGGAATCTCCATGAGCTGCGCCCCCGAAATGGCGGCGGCGGTGTCCCGACCGCCCTCGACGGGAACCAGCGGATCAGCCTGGCCGTGGATCACCAGCGAGGGCGCGGTCACGCCCGCCAGTTTGGCGCGGCGGTCTGGGGACGCGAGGATAGCGGCATATTGGCGCTGGAATCCGACCGGGTAGTAACTGCGCTCGACATTGGCGATGGCCTGGTCCCGCAGGTCGGCGTCCGACACCGGATAGGCCGGAGAGCCCATCACTTTGGCGCTGGCGATCGAGTGAGCGACATAGGCCTTCAGATCCGCGTGGGGATCGGGGGCGGGGGTGTTCAACCGGGCCATGGACTCGGGTGTAGCCCGAGGAAGCTCCGGGGCGCCTGTAGTGGACATGATCGATGTGAGCGACAAGGTGCGCGCTGGGTGGTCGGCCGCCACCAGTTGGGCGATCATGCCGCCCATCGATGCGCCGACGATGTGCGCGCGGTCGATTCCCAGGGCGTCAAGCAGCGCCACCGCATCGCTGGCCATCTCGTTCAGGGTGTAGGCGGCGGGGGGCGTCTTTCCCTGGGACAGCGCCGTCATGATGGCCGCCATATCCGGTGGGCCGGCCGTCTCCAGTTTTTCGGACAGACCGGTGTCGCGGTTGTCGAATCGGATCACCCGAAAGCCCTTCGCCGCCAGCTTCCCGACGAACGCGGGAGACCATCGGGTCATCTGGGCCCCCAGGCCCATGATCAGCAGGATGGTCTCGGCGGTCTCCGGCCCATGTGAGTCATACTCCAGGTGAATTTCGCCAGCCTTGATACGCGCCATGGTGTCTCCTCGTGTCTCCGCCCCGAATCCCGGAGCCTGATAACTCTATGTGGTGCGACTCGAAAGCGTGGCCGCGTCGCCGATTTCGTCAGCGCCTTCTTCATACTCGTAGAGCGGCAGGCTGATTGTAAAGGTGGTTCCGATGTCGACTTCACTCTCGCAATCGACATGCCCGTTGTGCCGGGTCACGACCGTATGAACAACCGCAAGGCCCAGGCCGACGCTGTCAAACCGCACAGGGCGGCTGCGGCCGTCCGCGCCATGGGTGGTGGTTCGGGCGAAACGCTTGAACAGGTTCGCCCGTTGGTCGCGGCTCATGCCGTAGGCTTCGTCGGCGACGGTCAAAGCCACGGCGGGTCGGCCGTGCAGTTGTGTGGGACCGAGGGTGCAGGTCACCGACTTTCCAGGAGAGCTGGCCTTGATCGCGTTGTCGATCAGATTGATCAGGGCGCGCGACAGGAGACCACGGTCCGCGGCGACCACGTATTCGCGGCCAGGATCGTGGATGACCACTTCAATCGAAGCCGCCTGAGCGATTGACCAAAGCGCGTCCGTGGCGTCGCTCAGCGTATGAAACAGATCGATGGGCTCGAATGTATAGTCGGTGGATTCCGCTTGCGCCAAGCGCACCCACCCGTCCGCCAGACTAAGAGTCCGCAGTGCGTTTCTCTGGATACCTTCGCGTAAAGCCGTCGGCACACTCTGGAATTCCTTGTGATCAAGAGCCGCCAGAATCGCTGATTGAGGGGCGCGCATGTCATGCGTGAACAGCTTCAGCGCCTCTTCACGCTGGCGCATGGCTGACACCAGCGCGGTGACGTCCACCAATTGTATTGTCCAGCCTCTCGGCTCCTGGTCATTCTCGCCCGTTATCGTGTAGCGGGCCTCAAGGATGCGGCCACCAGGGCCAACGCCTCGCGGGGTTTCTTCGCCCGGAACCAGGAGGGGGGGCCAAAGGCGCCGGCCATCGCCAGCCGCTGTTTCAAGATCTTCCAGCAGGGGCTGGATCTGGGCGCCGATCTCGATGGCGTGGCCGAGGCGGCGCCCAAGCAGGGTAGCGGCCTGATTGAATGTCAGAATCCTGCCTCGGGCGCTCACGACCATGACCGGATCGGGAAAATTGGCCAGAACGTCGTTGACGAACCGGCGCAGGGCGCGAATGCGATCCCGGGTTTCGTCGATAAGGATCATCTGGCGTGAGACACTATCGCCGATGATCGGTCCCGAACGTTCCATGCCGGGCAGGATAACCCCGCCCGCGCGGGTTTGAAGGTCCGCCAGTTCGCGGGCCAGGTAGTCGCTGGCCGCTTGCAGACGCCGGGACGCCCAGACGACCTGCAGCAGTGTTCCCGTGATCAGCACAGGTGTCGGTGGAAGCCAGACGCGGAGCCAGAGGATACCCGCCACCGCGGCCCCAAGGCAGACCAGGGCCCCAAGGAGGCCTTGGATGATCAGCTGGCGAGGCTTCAGTCGCAGGATTCCGTAGCAAAACACCCACAAAAAGCCCAACGACAAGGCAAGTTGAGCCGGAATGGGCGCGGCGCGGATCAGCAATCCGCGCAGCACGGCGTCGAGTATGTTCGCATCGATCTCGACATTGGGCATGCCCGTAACGCCGGACAGGGGTGTCGGGTAATTATCGAGAAGTCCTGGCGCGGTGCCCCCGACCAGAACAAATTTATTCCTGAAAAACCCCGGAGCGATCTTGTTGTCGATCACATCCGACGCGGAGACATGGGCATAACGACCAGAGGGACCGGCGTAAGGTATAAAGGCTTCGTCGGGAGGCGGCATGGCGCCGCCCCGGTAGGCTCCGGACGGGTTTTCCCGTAAAATCCGGCTCAACGTCTTATGGCCGGCGGCCGACACCATCAGATGTGGTAGCGGCTTGCCCTGGACTTGGGAAAGCAGAACAGCCCGCCTGACGATCCCGTCGCTGTCAGGAGTCGGATTGCTGCGCCCCAATCCCGCCGCCGCCGCCGCGAGCTCGGCTGTCGGACTGGTCAAATAACCGCCGGCGCCGGGTCCTCGTTCATCAAGCACTTCTGGAAGGAAGATCGGGGCGATCCGCATGACCTTGAAAAGGGCCTCGTCCCCTAATGCAGAGCCCTTCATTGCGAGCAAGACTTCGAAGATGATGGATCTGGGCTTGTCGCGCGCTATTTTTGAAAGGATCGAGGCGTGAAACTCGCGCGGCCACGGCCACTCGCCTTGCCTGCGCATGGTCTGGTCGTCAAAACCGACGATGACGATATTCGCCGACGCCGGCCGCTGTTGTAGCCTGAGCGCGAAATCATAGATGCCATTGTCGAGGCGCGCCGTCGCTCCGGTCAAAAGCAGAGCGGCCAACAAAACAGAAGCCGTTATTGTAAGACCGAGCCATTCAAGGACAAGGCGACTGCGCGTCGGGAACACTGATCTGACCGCGGAGGCTTCGTCCGTCGCGATGTCCGCCACCGTCGCGCCTTACATTAGATGGGTCGTTTCAGCTAGTGGCCATCTCGGCCATGGCCGGCGCGGTCTTTTCCAGACGGTAACCGAAGCCATAGACCGGTGTGAAATTATATCCACTGGCTGGCGTCAGCCCGAGCTTTGTCTTCAGTCGACACACATGCGTGTCGAGAGTGCGGGACGAGGCCGTCGCCGAGGCGCCCCAAACCTCTTCCATCAGATAGGTCCGGGCCAACGGGCGCTGCAGGTTGCGGAAAAACAGCAACGCCAAGTTGAATTCCTTGGCGGTCAGCACATTCGATTCATCGCCCCTTGTGACTGTTTCCGTCGAGCGATCAAAAGTGAATTCGCCATAGGTCTCAATCCGGTCGGTGATAGCCGGCGCCAGTCGCCGCAGAAGTGTCTCGATCCTGGCGCCGAGCACCACTGCGCGGACGGGCTTGGTGACATAGTCGTCGGCGCCCGAAACCAATCCCGCCACGACATCCTCATCGGAACTTCGGGCCGTGATCAGGACGATGGGAAGGCTGGGGGCCTGGCCACCACTCCTTATGCGCTCGACAAGTTCCACACCGGTCATTTCCGGCAGGTTCCAGTCGATGCAGGCCAAGTCAAAAGTGTCTCGGTGCAAGGCGCGAAGAAAGGATTCGCCGTCGCCAAAAACGACGCACCGCCCATGCGCGGCCAAAATCTCAGTCAATCGGCCAAGTTCGGCGGCGTCGTCTTCAACAATTGCTATTTTGCGCATTCAACGTCCCGCGTTTCTTCGTTCCCAGGCGTCGAATTTGCCTGCCCACTTGTCAATACTCTTTCCGAGCCAACCCCTTAGGCTTTCAATTTCAAGGTCAGTCTTCAGGGAGAACTCAGAAGTAATCCTCGTCCGATCCAACCAAGGGGCCTGATCCGCGCGTGGAACCCACCCACAAGGAATGACCTTGAGTGTCGATCCAAACGCAAGGTTCTACAATGTCACGTTTAGTCAAAAATTCTAAGGCAGTCTAACGGATATTTCGCATCGACGCCATGGTTCGGACGTGGGGCGCTCATGGGATCTTTGACCTATCAAGAGCTTCGAACGTCGAGCCGGGACACCAAGCATCTGAAGTTAGGAGAAAATCGCACACTGGCGTGATTTGGCCAACGCCGTACTTCCCGCGGTCGAAGGCGGGGCGACGTTTCAGTGATCGCTGGAGGATAGTGGCAGGAGAGCTTGCGACATATTGCCACCCGCCGCCACGCTAATTCCGCCAAGTCCGAGCCAGCGGCTCATAGTCTGAAGCTCGACGCCAAGCGCCGGGATCGCCTCGTCCGGATCGGCGCCTTGTTCCAAATGGGCCGCCTGGACGCGCAGCAGGCCCGCCTGTCGATCCGCCTTGAGGTCCACGCGCGCGACGATTCGATCACCCAGTAGAACGGGTAACACGTAGTAGCCATACTCGCGCTTGTGGGCGGGGGTGTAGATTTCGAGTCGGATTCTGGCCCCGAACAGTCGTTCCGCCCTCTCGCGTCGCCAGATCAGATTGTCGAACGGCGATAGAAGCACCGCCGAGCCTGATTTCGGGCCCGAACCGGCTTTCGCGGTCAAATGGGTCGCCAGATAGGCGGGTTGCTTCCAGCCTTGCACTGAGACGCGGGTGAGGCCGCCGCTTTCGACCAGCTCGTTCACTCGATCCCGGATTCCCTCGGCCGGCATGCGAAAGTAGTCCCTCAGGTCGCCGGAGGTCGCCACGCCCAAGGCCTTGGCGGCGATGAGCAGCAGGGCGCGATGAGCTTCGGGCTCGGTCGGCGTTGGCGCGTCGAGCACCGCGCGCGGAATGACCCGTTCAGTCAGGTCATAGACCCGCTCAAAACCCCGTCGGGTCAGCGTGGTGATCAATCCGGCCCAGAATAACCACTCCAGCGCGCGCTTACCGTGGCTCCAATTCCACCACCCGGCCGCGCGCGGCGCTTCGGCGAAATCACCTCCCGTCACCGGTCCGTCACGTTCGATCCGGTTCAGGACGGCGTCGATGAATTCCGATTGGTCGTTGCGAAAGGTGGCGAGGCCGGCCCAGGTTTCGCCCGCCCTCGCCCGGGCCATTCGCCAGCGGAACAGGGGTTGCATCGCCAGCGGCATGAGCGACGCCTCATGACCCCAATATTCGAACAGGGACGGCTTTGGCCCCCAGGCCTGGGCTTCCAGCAAATCTCGCTGATAGGGACCCAACCTCGAAAACAGAGGCAGATAGTGGCTGCGGACAAGCACATTGACAGAGTCCATCTGGACCACGCCGAGAGCCTTGATGGCGCGCCCGATGACGTGCCGATCAGGTTCCGTCGCCGGTCGCTCACGACCGAACCCCTGAGCCTTGATCGCGATCCGCCGGGCCTGCCGGCCAAAGAGCGAACCTTCAGCCAACCCTGGCCTCGATAGTCTGGTCCGGATGGGTGGAAAACCAGACCATTTCCCCCAACAGGTCCCGCCAGGCCATATCCATATCCGCCGTCCAGTCAGCGTCGAGACTCTCCTTGAGAGCCTCGGCGACCGTCGAGAAAAACACTCCGAACACGTCGGGAGGCACACCATAGCCCTCGTGGGTGACAACTTCACATTGGATCATCTGGGCGGCGTAGGCGCGCCGATCGATGAAATCGAGGATCATTTCAAAGACGCGCGCGAGCATTTCGCCCCTGACCGAGCCGTTGGTGTCGCGGATAAAGAGAGCTTCCATTTCCGGGTGTGCGGCGAAGAGGCGCAGGTAGACACGCGACGTGAGATCATCGCCCCGCTCACCCACGATTTCGAGAGTTCTTTCGATCAAGCCGACGTCCATTTATGCAATTTCCTCTCTGAGCCCGCCTATTCGCCCATCCCTGAAGCTCGCTCAAGGGGAAACCGCCGGATGACAACCAGTCGCGGAACAATCGTTGACATTTAAGCTTTTCGGCGCCGACGCTGTTCTCCATTCGCGACGGGGGCCGTAGTCGGCTTGGCGAACGATAGAGGCAAAGCTTTGAACCAAGATTCAGACGACCGATTTGACGTCGCACTAATTCAGATGCCGTTCGCCGTGACGTCGTGGCCTTCGCTTGGCCTTGGCCTTCTCAAATCGGCCCTTACGGCCGTGGGAATTACCAGCCAGGTCATCTATTTCAACGCCGGCTTCGCCGATCTTGTCGGCGAAGAGGTCTACGCCACCCCGTCCAACGGCGCCCCGCACAACACCGATCTGATCGGAGAGTGGATATTCTCCGAGGCGCTGTGGGGGCCGTCTCCTTCAAGGGACGACGCCTACTATCAGGACGTCATCATGGGCGCGCGCACGGCCCATCGGAAAAATACATCGCCCGAGAAACTCGCGGAGGCTTGGGATCACGCCCGACTTTGTCGGTCCCGGGTTGAGGCGTTTCTCGAGGACTGTATCAAGCAACATGACTGGAACACGATCAGGATCGTCGGTTTTACCTCTGTCTTCCAGCAGCATGTGGCGTCGCTTACGCTTGCCAAGCGCCTCAAGGCGCAATTTTCTCACCTTCACATTGTCTTTGGCGGGTCGAACTGTGAAGGCCCGATGGGCTTGGCGACCATGAAGTCCTTCGCGTTCATCGACGCGGTCTGCGTCGGCGAGGGCGACACGGCGTTTCCGACCTACGTCCGGCAGGTCCTGGAAGGCCGTCCAACGACCGCAAACAACATCCTGGCCCGCGATCACTTCCAGGGTTGTGTCGATGGCGAGCCGGATATCGTCCCTGAACCCGAGCAGACAGTTGATATGAACCGGCTGCCTTTCCCCGATTTCGATGACTTCTTCGCACAGCATGATCGCCGTAGGGAGGACGACAGGCCGCCCGCTCGCGTGATTTTCGAAACATCGCGCGGGTGCTGGTGGGGCCAAAAAAACCACTGCACGTTCTGCGGTTTGAATGGCACTACAATGGCGTTCCGATACAAATCAGCTGGCCGAGCCATCGAAGAAATACAATATCTTCTTGAAAGATATGGGGAAAAAACGCGCAATTTATCGGCCGCTGACAACATTATACCATATCAATATTTTGAAGAGTTTCTTCCGAAATTAGTTGAACTGAATATGGATTTGTCTTTGTTTTATGAAACCAAAGCAAATTTGAGGAAAGATCAGCTTATTACATATAGAAAAGCTGGACTAAGCGAAATCCAGCCGGGAATAGAAAATCTCGACACCGACATACTGAAATTGATGAAAAAAGGCGTCTCGGGAATACAAAATATACAGCTTTTGAAATGGTGTAAGGAACTTGGAATTACACCTCTTTGGAATCTAATATTTGGCTTTCCAGGAGAAAGACCCGCTGCCTATGACGAGATGGCGCGACGAATGGCCGCACTATCGCATTTGGAGCCTCCCAGTGGTTTTGGGAGGCTGCGTTTCGATAGATTCAGCCCCTACGTTTCCAACCCTGCGTCGTTTGGCGTGGTCAACCTGCAGCCCTTTCCCGCCTACGACTACGTCTATCCGGGGGTGTCCCCTTCGGCTCGGGTGGACATGGCCTACTATTTTACCGGTAGTTTCGCCGGCGACGAATCGATTGCCGACTATACATTGGAGCTTAGGGCCGCCATCGATCGGTGGCGTCAGGACGCGGAGCAAAGTCTATTGGCGCACATAGAAGATGGCTCCAGGTTCGTTATATTTGATACACGTCACGAAGGCGCCGCCAAAGCCTTCTCTCTTAAGGGGTCATACCAAAAGGTCGTCGCCCAATCGGATGGTATTGTCTCGTTTGACCAACTCGTATTGGACCGGACGGAGCGAGAGCATCTGCCGATGGTGATTGCCGAATTGAGTCGCCATGGGCTGATCTATGTTGAAGGCGAGCGGATATTGCGTCTATCGGTTCCGCTAGACTCCGCCTACCGGCCAGCGCCCGAGGCCCTGGCGCGGTTGCGAGATATTATGATTGACGAGGGCGAGGATGATGGTAACAATCAAATTGTTAAATTGTGTCATAAGGACGTGATTTCTCTCGAAATTTAAACATTTACGGAGTCTAGGACATTATCATGGAAACGAAAATCACCGATTCCCAAATGGTCGCCGAAGATGGCCAAGGCAACCTGTTATTCCGCGACGCAAGTCTGTTGAAGGTTCTGAAGATGATGAATTCAACACCATCAAATTCACAAAAAACCAACGCCCATCCCACGCCCCGCATTCTGCCCGGCGTTTAGGACAAGCGTTCCTGCCGCGTCGGCCTCGGCGTCAGGCTCTATTTTGGCGGGCCGATCTGCCGATAGATATCACCTCCCGCGGATGGCCTGGCCCATGCCATCCGCGGCGTTATTTGGCCAACCGCCCGTCGACCAACGCTGCCGCTTCGAACAGGAAGGCGACGCTGGGGTCTGGAGGCGCGAAATCGGCTCGGATTTCAACCGGCGACAGAGCTTGAAGTAAAAGGCGGATGACGTTCAGTCTAGCGGTCCGCTTATGGTTGGCTCTCACACAGTTCCAGGGAGTCAAGTCCGTGTGACTGCGCGATAACATCTCATCGCGGGCGGAGGAATAGGCCTTCCACTTACGCTGAGCGACTGTGTCTAGGTCGCTTATCTTCAGGCGCTTGATAGGATCTTCCTGACGGGCGCGAAGTCTTGACGCTTGCTCGTGCTTGGTGATGTCGAGCCAGATTTTCACCATCTTGATCCCCGCGCCCTGCACCATGGCTTCGAAACCAGCAACGTCACGCAGGAACTGCTCATGTTCGGCAGGTGTGCAGAAGCCCATCACCGGCTCCACGCCGGCGCGATTGTACCAGGAGCGGTTAAAGATCACCAGTTCGCCGGCCGCCGGCAATCGTCTGACGTAGCGCTGGAAATACCATTCGGAATGCTCCCGGTCGGAGGGCTTGGGGAGTGAAACCACCCGCGTGTTTCTCGGGGCCAGGTGCTGGGTTATCCGCGCAATGGCTCCGTCCTTGCCTGCTCCGTCGCGACCTTCGAGAATGACCAGGGCCTTCGCACCCTCGGCCATGGCCCAGATCTGGTGTCGCACCAGACCGATCTGTAGCTCGCGCAGCTGGGTCTCATAGTCCGTGATCCTAGACATTCAGCCTCCATAGACGAAAAAACTCGCCGCGGACGGCGCCGTGGCGAGTTTCAAAGGTCCGTTTCGGTCGCGGTCCGTATGGGCGTTTCCTCCTCGAAACGCTGGAGACGTCGGCCTTGTACGAACGGCCTTTTGCATCCCACATCCAGACCGATAGGTCATTTCATCCCCAAGTCAACGAAAAATTGAAATCAGTTGCAACGAAATGTGATCTCTACCCGCGCAAGTTGAACGATTTTACCCTTTTGGAGCCCCCCGACTCGCGGCCGCATTCAGAGCGCCGCGCGAAAAGTGGGGCCCGGTTTTCGCTTGAGCGGCGCTCTACACTTTAAGGCTCTAGAGCAAATTTTTCGCCCTTAAACGATTCCGTTTAAGGGCGGTTTGCTCTAGACGGTCGGCGGCAGGACACGCGGCTTCGAACACGAAGGCGGGCCGTTCGACCGTCACGGGACCGATACCGGCCGTCGTCAGCGCGGTCGCCGTCTGGAACAGTCGAGACCGCTCAATCAAGGCTCCGTTCGCGCGAGCGACATACCCAGGCCCCGCGGTTGCGGCTAAAGCGACCTGGGCCGCGGCGTCCTGGCCTGACGGCCAGGTCAAGCTGGCCAGGGTCTTGCCCCGCTCGCGGGCGTCGAAGATCGTCAGCAAGCGGCGGCAGGTTTTCAGGTGATCCGCGTCCCACCGCGCGCCCAGCCCCGCGGCGAGGTGGGCCTGGCTCTTGAGGATCAGTCCATCGGACAGGATTTTCAGGCCATTGGCCGTCAGGGTGGCTCCGGTCGTGGTGATATCCACCACCAACTCGGCGGTTCCGGCCGCCGGCGCGCCCTCCGTCGCCCCGCCCGACTCGGCTAGACGATAGTCGGCTATGCCGTGTTTGGCGAAAAACACCCGGGTCTGGGTCAGATATTTCGTCGCCACCCTCAACCTGCGGCCGGTCCGCGCCAGATAGAGATGCGCGACATCATCAATATCGGCCATGGTTTCCACATCGACCCAGCTCTTGGGCGCCGCCACCACCAGATCGGCGCGTCCGAACCCCAGGGCCGCCAGCAGCATAACGTCTGTCTCGGCCCCATCGCCGACCTCCCGAAGCAGATCCTCCCCGGTGACGCCAAGGTGAATGTCACCCGTATTGAGGGCCGATGCGATATCCGAGGCGGACGCCAGGCGGACCTGAACATCGTCAAAGCCGTCGAGGCTGGCGGAATATCCGCGGACACCGCCGGCCGTTCTCAGCGTCAGGCCGCAGTCAAAGAGCCAGCGATCCACCTGTTCCTTCAGCCGGCCCTTCGAAGGAATGGCGATGATCAACGGCTCCGTCATTCGCTGGCCCCCACCCAGGCCCGACCCGGGCGAACCATGCAACCCACCGCTCCCGTCGGTAGTGACGCCCCCAGTCTCGCGGGAAGACTATCGTAGCGGCCGCCGGCCGCTACCGGCCTGTCCTCGCCGAGAGCCGCGCTGCGCACTTCGAAAAGCACACCGTCATAGTAACCAAAGGCGCGGCCAAACGCCGCGGAGAACCGCAGGGACCCGGATGAAACCCCGGCCTCGATCAGGGCCGCGACCCGGCGATCCCAGGCCGCTCGCGCGGCGGCGAGGCCTGGCGACGCGGTCCCGACGAGGCGTGTGACCGCCGCGAGCGATTCAGCCGGGTCGCCGGCGATAGCCAGGAAGCGGCGCACAAGATCGGCCTGCTCCGGGGTCAGTCGCGTGGCCGCCGCCAGGGCCGCGCGCTCGGCCAGGCGGTGGACAATTTCCGCGGCCGACCGGCCGCCGACCGGATCGATGCCGGCCATGGCCCATATCTCCTCAAGGACGCCGGCGGCCTCGGTCTCCGAAAGGTCGGCCAACAGGCTCGCCAACCGGCCACCCACCCGGGAGGTCTCTCCGGCGCCGGAGAGCTCGGCGCGGAGGCGGCGCGGCGTCGAAAACGCTCGCTTGAGGCGTAGCGCCAGCGGCGGAGCAACCTCCAGGGCGTCGACGAAAACCCCGAACAGCCCAACGTCGCCCAGCAGCAAGGTCAGGTCGGAACGTCCACCCGCGATTGCCGATCGCCAGGCCAGGGCCGCCATCTCCGCGTCGGCCAGGGCGTCATCATTGGCCTCGAAGACCTCGACGCCGATCTGCGGAAACTCCTCCGACCGCCGCGTGCCTCGGGGGGCCACGCGGAAGGCGTGACCACTATAGAAGTAGCGCCCTTCTGGCCGGCCGCTCTCGAGATGGGCGCGCAGTGCCAGCAAAGTGAAATCCGTTCTCAGGCAGGCTTCCGGTCCATCGCCCTGAACCACGAACAATCGCTCCCGGAGAGTCTCTCCGGCGAGATCCAGCAACTGTCCCATGGGCTGCAGCACCGGCGCATCGAACAGGTGGGCCGGCGTCTCCAGAAACGGCGCCTGGATCGCGGCCAACACATCCGACGGAACCGGCGCCTCCAGTCTCACTCCACCGCCTCGACGATACGCCGCACGCGCGCCAGCCATTCAGCGCGCGGCACGGTGATCTGCCCCGGGCGGTCGTCGCGCCAGGTCTGGTTGTCGGTGACCGAGCCGGCGAGGCTTCGGCCAAGGTCGAGGTCCTTGATGGTGACGGTTCCGGCGGCCATTTCGTCACCACCCATGATCACCGCGGCCGGGGACAGGCGGCGGTCGGCGTATTTCATCTGGGCCCTCATGCCCGAAGACCCCAGATAGACCTCCGCCGCCACGCCACACGCGCGAAGTTCGCCGGCCAGGGCGAAATATTCCCCCATCAGCGCGCCATCGAGCGCCAGGATGACCACGGGGCCGCGGACCTTTTCCAGGCCGCCGCCGGCCGCCGCCAGGGCCGCGGCCAGACGCGATACGCCGAAGGAGAAACCCGTCGCCGGCATCCGCTGACCCGTAAATCGGGCCACCAGGTCATCGTATCGTCCGCCGCCGCCGATCGAACCGAACCGAACCGGCTCGTCGTGTTCCCCAGCCAGCCGGCGCGAAAGCTCGGCCTCGAAGACAGCGCCTGTATAGTATTCCAGGCCGCGGACGATGGACGGGTCGAACACCGCCCGATCATCGGCCACCCCCAGGCGGGTCAAGGCGTCGCCGATACGCGAAAGCTCCGCCAGGCCTTCGTCGCCCTCGATGGAACCCCCGATGACCTGGGCCAGCCGATCCAGCGTGGCGAGGCGCGTCTCCCGCGCCGCTCCAACGAAGGCGAGAACGGAATCGATGGCCACCGACGCGATCCCGGCACCCTTGGTGAACGCCCCCGACTCGTCCTTGCGGCCGCCGCCCAGCAAGGCCGCGACGCCTGTCGCGCCCAGGCGGTCCAGCTTGTCCACAGCGCGGAGCACAGCCAGCTTCTGGCCGGGATCGCTGACTCCCGCGGCGGTCAGCAGGCCGTTCAGCAGCTTTCGATTGTTGATGCGAAGGGTAAAGGCCGAGGAGGGCAGGCCGGCCGCGCCATAGCCCTCGACCGCCATGGCGATGATCTCGGCATCGGCTTCTGGCCGATCCGAACCAATGGTGTCGGCGTCGCACTGCATAAATTCGCGGTAGCGGCCCGGCCCCGGCTTCTCGTTTCGCCAGACCGGCCCGAAGGCATAGCGCCGGAAAGGCTTGGAGAGGCCATCGCCTTGTTCGGCGGCGAACCGGGCCAGAGGCGCGGTCAAGTCATAGCGCAGGGCCATCCACTGGTCATCGTCATCCTGGAGCGCGAATACGCCCTCGTTTGGGCGGTCGGCGTCGGGCAGGAATTTCCCCAGGGCGTCGGCATACTCGAGAGCGCCGGTTTCGAGCAGCTCAAACCCATAGGTCTCATAGACCCGGGATACCGCCACCAGGATCTTGCGTTCGACCGCCAGGGCGTCGGCCCGCCGATCCTGGAACCCGCGCGGCGCCCGCGCTTTAGGCCGTGATGGAGCGTCGGTGATCATGGGGGGCGCTTATCGGTTCGCGGTCGAGGGGGCAAGTCGCAAGGGTGGCGCTATCAACCCAGCGCGGATTTTCCGCTAGGGTGGCCCCAGATGGAGACCTTTCCCGCCTTCTTCCCGCTCAAGGGCCGCCGGATCGTGATCGCCGGCGACGGCGACGGGGCCGAGGCCAAGGCGCGGCTGTTCGCCGGCTCCCCGGCCGAGGTCACGCGGTTATCCCCGGCGCGGGCCCTGGATCCCGCCGCCTATGCGGGCGCGGATCTCATCTTCATCGCCAGCTACGACGCCGCGTTCGTGACCGCCGCAACCGCGGCGGCGCGGGAGTCGGGCGCGCCGCTGAACGCCGTCGATCATCCCGAGCTGTCGGATTTCCACACGCCGGCCATCATCGACCGAGGCCAGGTGGTCGCCGCGGTCGGCACGGCCGGCGCCGCGCCCCTGCTCGCCTCGCTGCTGCGCGCCGAAGTCGAGACCCGGGTTCCCGAATGGGCCGGGCCGATCGCCGCTCTGCTCGGCGGGCGCAGGGATGCACTGCGCGAGGCCTTTCCGGATCTCGCCGCGCGTCGGGCGTTTCTCCGCGCCGTCCTGGCCGGGGCCGCCGCCGAGGCCGCTCGCTCCGGCGACATGGATCTGGCCAGTCGGCGCTTGGATGAAGCGATCAACGGCGGCTGGTCGGCCGTCGGCCGTGTAAGTTTCATCGCGGCGCCGGCCGCCGCCGACTTGCTGTCCGTCCGCGCCGTCCGAGTGCTCAACAACGCCGACATCGTGGCCGCCGACGCGTCGCTGATGACCACCGTGGCGTCACACACGCGCAGGGATGCGCATTTTTGTTCACTTGCTGGCGCCACCGAGGACGCCCTGGCCGACCAAGCTAGCGCCGGTCGCCTTGTCGCCATCGTGGGCGTCGATTCGCCTCAGGACCTCGCGGCCTGCCTTGAGAGTCGCGGAATTTCAGTCGAGCTTCTGGCGCCGGCTCCCGCCTCATGACCCTGTTCGGCCCCGACGATCTAGCCGCCGTGCTGCTGTCGCTCAAGGTGGCTTTCATCGCCACCCTCGGTGGCCTCCCCTTCGCCTTGCTGGTCGCCTACGCCCTGGCGCGAGGCCGGTTTCCTGGCCGCGCCCTGCTCGACGCCGCCGTCCACCTCCCCCTGGTCCTCCCGCCGGTGGCCACCGGCTTCGCCCTGCTGGTCCTGTTCGGCCGCCGCGGTGTTTTCGGCCATGCTCTTGAAGTTGTTGGAATTGTTCTAGCGTTCCGGTGGACCGGCGCGGCGCTGGCGGCAAGCATCATGGCCTTTCCCCTGATGGTCCGTCCCATCCGCCTAGCCATCGAAGCCATCGACTGCGAGGTCGACGAGGCGGCCCTGACCCTGGGCGCCGGACCTATGACCCGCTTATGGCGTGTCACCATCCCGTTGGCCGGCCCGGGTCTCGCCGCCGGCGCGGTGTTGGGCTTCGCCAAGGCGCTGGGCGAATTCGGCGCCACCATCACCTTCGTCGCCGCCATTCCAGGAGAGACCCTGACCCTGCCAACCGCCATCTATCAAGCCAGCCAGAATCCCGGCGGCGAGGCCCACACCCTGGTCCTCTGCGCCGTCGCCGCGGCCATCGCCCTGGGCGCGGTGCTGGCCAGCGACGCTTTCAGGAGTCGATCGACCGGCCCCGGGTCTCCGGCAGCAGGAAAGGCAAGGTCAAGACACTGATTCCAGTGAAGACTACCGGATACCATAGACCCGAATAAATGTTCCCCGTGGCCGTGACGATGGCGAAGGCGGTTACCGGCACGAAGCCGCCCACCCAGCCGGTGCCGATGTGATAGGGCAGCGACATCGCCGTATAGCGAATCCGGGTCGGAAACAGTTCGACCAGGGTCGAGGCGATCGGGCCGAACAACGCCGTGCACGCCACGACGAAGACCATCAAAACGCTGAACAATCCCCAGAAATTCACCTGCGCCGGATCAGCCTTGGCCGGATAGCCGGCGCCGGCCAGGGCCTTCATCAAACGCACCCTGACGTCCTCCGCCACCGCTTTCTGGGCGACTGGGGTCAGACCGGTCGCGTCGTGGGATTCCACCAGGACGTCGCCGATCCTGACGTGGGCCGAAGAGCCGGCGGGAGCGGCCCGGTTGTCGTAGGAGACCCCGGCGTTCGAAAGGGCGGTTTTGGCCAGATCGCAGGCCGTGGTGAACTTGGCCTTGCCGACAATGTCGAACTGCAACGAACAGTGGGCGGGATCGGCGATCACGATCACCGGCGTTCTCACTTGCGCAGCCTCAAGGGCCGGATTGGCCAAATGGGTCAAGGCGCGAAACCCAGGGAAAAACGCCACAAGAGCGAGGGTCATGCCACCCCAGATGACCCACTTCCGGCCGACTTTGTCGGAGAGCCAGCCGAAGAACACATAAAGCGGCGCACTGGCCACCGTGATGGCGATCAGCAGCTGGGTCCCCGTCAACGGCGCAAGTTTCAGGAAACGCTCTAGAAACACCTGCTCGGCGTAGAAGAACAGCGTGTACCAGGCCGCGCCCTGTGCGCTCATCACCGCCACCAATGCGATCAGGACCAGCTTGAAGTTCTTCCATTGACCGAAGGCTTCCGCGTAGGGAGCCCGAGCCTCGCCACCGCGCGCCTTCATCGCCGCGAACGTCGGGCTCTCGGTGAGCTTGAGCCGCATCCAGATGGAGATGGCCAAAAGCGCGGCGGATACCAGGAACGGCAGGCGCCAACCTCCGAGCCACCCGGCATCGGTGAATTGCGCCTCACCAAGCAAAGTTCGCGCCAGCAGGATGATCCCCAAGGCCCCGACCAGGCCAAAGGCGGCGGACGACTGGACCCAGGCAGTCGAAAACCCTCGGCGGCCCGGACCGGCATGTTCCGCCACATATATCGCGGCTCCACCATATTCGCCGCCCAGCGCCGTACCCTGAATGATCCGCATCAGGATCAGCAGAATGGGTGCGATCGGTCCTACCTGGGCATAGGTCGGGAGAAGGCCGATGGCGAACGTTGCCCCGCCCATCAGCGTGACGGTGATAAGGAACGCGCCCTTTCGGCCGGTGCGGTCGCCGATGCGTCCAAAGATCAGCGCGCCGATGGGCCGAAAGAAGAATCCGGCCCCGAACAGCGCCAGGGCCGCCAGAAGGCCGGCCGTGGCGTCCAGGGCGGAAAAGAAGTTCTTGGCGATGGTCGGGGACAGCGTTCCGAAGACGAAGAAGTCATACCACTCGAACGCTGTTCCCGCCGCCGACGCCACGATGACGGTGCGGAGTGAGGGAGGTCTGGCGGGCGCCACGGTCTAGAACGCGTTCTCGCCGGTAATGGCGCGGCCGAGGATCAGGGCGTGCACGTCATGGGCGCCCTCATAGGTGTTGACGGTCTCAAGGTTCGCCGCGTGACGCATCACGTGGTACTCGCCGCTGATGCCATTGCCGCCGTGCATGTCCCGGGCGACCCGGGCAATATCCAGTGCCTTGCCGCAATTGTTGCGTTTCATCAGGCTGATGGCCTCGGGAACCCAGGCCCCCTGGTCGATCAGCCGGCCCAAGGCCAGAGCGCCTTCATAGCCAAGCGCGATCTCGGTCATCATGTCGGCGAGCTTCTTTTGAACCAACTGACGAGCGCCCAGCGGTTTGCCGAACACCTTGCGCGAGCCCACATAGTCGCGGGCGGCATGCAGACAGAACTCAGCCGCGCCCATTGCGCCCCATGCAATGCCATAGCGGGCCTTGTTCAGGCAGGAGAACGGACCCCTGAGGCCCTTGACATCGGGCAGGATCGCGTCCTCCGGCACGAACACATCCGACAAGGCGATTTCACCCGTCACAGAAGCCCGTAGCGAAAGTTTGTTCTGGATTCTCGGGGTGGTGAAACCGTCGGCGCCGCGATCAACGAGAAAACCATGAATGACACCCTCCAGCTTCGCCCAAACCAAGGCGACGTCGGCGATCGGCGAATTGGTGATCCACATCTTGGCGCCGTTGAGAATGAAACCACCGTCCACCGCTTTGGCTGTTGTTCGCATCGAAGCCGGATCCGAGCCGCCGTCGGCTTCAGTGAGACCAAAACAACCCACGATCTCGCCCCGGGCCATACCAGGCAGATACTTGCGGCGCTGAACCTCCGAGCCAAAGGCGAATATCGGATACATCACCAGGGAGGACTGGACGCTCATGGCCGAGCGATAGCCGCTGTCGATCGCCTCGATCTCCCGGGCGATAAGCCCATAGGCCACGTGGTTCACACCGGCGCATCCATAGGCCTCGGGCAAAGTGGCGCCCAGGAACCCGAGCGCGCCCATCTCGGTCATGATCTCTCGATCAAAGCGTTCGTCGGCAAAAGCGCTGACGACCCGAGGCAGGAGTTTCTCGCGGGCATAAGACCGGGCCGCGTCCGCCACCATCCGCTCCTCCTCGGAGAGGCGGGATTCCAAATCCAGTGGATCGTCCCAGCGGAACGTTTTGGCGGTGTCGCCGGAATCCAGGGCCATGACCTTTAAACGTCTCCTCTGTAGGCGGCGACTTATGGCGCGATGTCGAGCAATAGCAAAGCGTCGGACGCCAGATCGCGTCAGTCGCGCAAAACCGTCACGCAAGGCTGCTATCGATTCTCGCCCACCGAATCGCCAGAGGTCACACATGATGAGACCGTCGTCCCGTCTGACGCGCGTTACTGGGTTGATCGCCTTGCTTGGCCTTGCCACACCGGTCACCGCTGCGGACGGACCGCGAAACGTCATCATTTTCGTCGCCGATGGCCTGCGTTCGGACATCGTTGATGCAACGACGGCTCCGGCCCTGGCCGCCGTGCGCGATCAGGGGGTCGACTTCCACAACAGCCACTCCATCTACCCCACCATCACCACGCCCAATGCGGCGACCATCGCTACTGGCCACGGCGCCGGCGACAACGGCGATTTCGGCAATGTGCTGTATGTGGGAAAGCCTTTCGCGGCGCCCTTCGGCTCTCCCATCGCGCCGCTTGAGGACGACGCCGTGCTGGGCCTGATGAACGAGCGGTATGGCGGAAACTATCTAAACCAGACCAGTCTGCTCCAGGCGGCGCGGGCCAAGGGATTCAACACCGCCGCGATCGGCAAGCTCGGGCCAACGGCCATCCAGGATGTCACCGCCCGGGACGGTAGGGGCACGATCATCATTGACGACGCCACGGGCTATCCCGGCGACGACGGTGTGAAAGTTTCCGATGACATAGCCGAGGCTATCAAGGCGGCGGGGCTGGGCCGCCAGGCGCCCGACCGGGGTTTGAATGGTTCTCCCGGCGCCTACAACATGCCGGGCGTTCAGATCGCCAATGTCGAACAGCAGGATTGGTTCGTCGCGGTGGCGACCAAAGTCCTGTTGCCCAGGTTCAAATCGGCGGCGAAGCCGTTTGTGATGGTCTTCTGGTCGCGAGATCCCGATGGTACTCAGCACAACCAGGGCGACAGCCTCAACACCGTGACCCCTGGGATCAATGGACCGACCAGCCTGGCCGGGATTCGCAATGCCTCAAACGACCTGCAAGCCCTTCGCGACGCAGTTTCGATCCTGGGGCTGGAATCGTCCACCGATATTTTTATCACCGCCGATCACGGTTTCTCGGTCAATTCCCGTCAGAGCGCGACCAGCTCCGCCGCCAGGATGCGGTTTCATGACGTTCCGCCGGGCTTTCTGCCGCCCGGTTTTCTGTCGATCGATTTGGCCAAGGCCCTGAAGTTCAAGCTCTTCGACGCCAACGGGTTCGAGGTGAGGCTCTCAGCCGGCTTCTACCCGAAGCGGGGTGGCGGGTTCCTGGCGACCAATCCCGCCAAGCCACTTGTCATCGTCGTCAGTAACGGCGGTTCGGATCTGATCTACCTGCCCGGCCTGGCCGACACCGACCTAGCCGCCAGGGTCGTCCACGCCTTGACCGTCGAGGACTATACCGGAGCCATCTTCGTCAACGACCAGCTGGGCGTGATTCCGGGTTCACTGCCAATGAGCGCCATCGGCCTCGCGGGAACCGCGGTTACGCCGTCGCCGGCGATCATGGTGAGCTTCAAGAGTTTTTCCACCGGTTGTCCGAACCCAGAAATCTGTGGCGCGGAGGTCGGAGACACCGAGTTGCAGCAAGGCCAAGGCATCCATGGTTCGTTCGGCCGCCAGGATACACACAATTTCATGGCCGCCATCGGTCCCGATTTCAAGGTCGGGTTTCGCGACACCGCCCCTGTGGGAAACGCCGATATCGCTCCGACCGTAGCCAGGCTCCTCGGTCTTGATCTAGGGGCCGGGGGCAAGGTGGCCGGTCGGGTGTTGATCGAGGCCGTGGCGGCGGACGGTGCGCCCGCGACCGCGACTCAGCATGTCCTGCGCTCGGCGCCGGCCGCAAACGGCTTCGTGACAATCCTCGATTGGCAGGAAGCGGGCGGTGAGCGCTATTTCGACGCCGCCGGCATGCCTGGCAGGACGATTGGACTGGCGAACTAGGCCCGGAAACGGGCCACTACAGGCGGGACTTAGGCGCCACGGGCAACGAACCAGCCATTGCGAAAACTTTCTGACGCTTTGCCATAGACAAAGGGCAAGCCTTCCGTGGTCGTCAGCCGACCACCGGCCGCCAGCAACACAGCGTGGGCCGCGGCTATGTCCCATTCCATAGTCGGCCCATGACGGGGATAAATGTCCGCGGCGCCTTCGGCGATCCGGCAGAGCTTGATTGAGGAATCCATCGCCAGGGTTTCGGCGAAACCGTATCGAGTGCGGAGTTCAATCAGGGCTTCGGGTTTCATCGTGTGGCTTATCAGAGCGACTGATGTTTCGGCGACCCACGACCGGGGGGAGATTGTCCGTGTCTCCTGCCCAGGCTCCCGTTTCAGGGCGCCCGCGCCTGACGTATACCAAACCTCTCCGGTCGGCGGCGCGACAACGGCGCCGGCAACCGGGGCGCCATTTTCTACCAAGCCTATGTTGACCGTAAAGTTCGGGTCGCCTCGGACGAACGCCTTAGTCCCGTCCAGCGGATCGACCAGAAAAAAGCGAGCGGCGATTTTGTCCGGTGTGCCCGATTCGCTGGCGTCTTCTTCCGAGATCACCGGAATGCCGGGAAAGCGCTCGGCCAAACGAGCGAGAATGAAGGTCTCGGCCCGCTGATCGGCGATTGTGACAGGGCTGTTGTCGGTCTTGGTCCGCACATCCAGATCGGACCGCCAGAGCGGCAAAATAAGGCGGCCAGCCTCCTCGGCGATTTCCGCAAGGGTTACGCCCACGACATCGGCGTTAAAGTCAGCGGAGATGAGGGGGCGTACCATGTCCATGCGGCCTTTTAAGGCCCCCGAACCATTTGCCAAGGGACCAAATCAAGCGAGGCTGCGCGGAACATGACCCAGCCGTCCCCAACCTCGCATCGCCTCGCCACGGGTCTAGCCGCTCGTCTCATTCATGACATTGCCGGCCCGGCGAGCGGAGTCGCGACGGGCTTGGATCTCTACACCGCTCCGAATTCCGATGACCTCAGGGATTCGGCGTTGGACCTCGCGATCTCAAGCGTACGGACCCTGCTCGACCGTCTTGATTTCTACAGGACGGCGTTTGGTGGCGGCGAGGAACCGCACAATACCGAAACGATCCAGCGGCTGGCCGCCAGGCAGGTCGGCAACCGCCGAACCCAACTGGACTGGCCTACTTCCGCCACGGCGTTGCCGAGCCCGGCGGGCCAAGCTCTATTGATCATGACGCAGATCGCCTGCGACGCGCTCATGGCGAGCGGAACCATACGGGTCGCATTGGATAGCGGAGCCGGCAAGCTCAGTCTCAAGGTCGAGGGTAAAGGCCCGCGTGTTCTGTTTCACCCGGAGGTGATGGCGGGGCTGGTTGGCCAGGAGCACCGCAACGGCGTCGCCGGCAGATGGGCGCCGGCGTTTTATCTCCATACCCTCGTCACGGCGGCGCCGGGGCTTCTATCGATAGACCTGAGTGAAGGCGGCTTCCTGATGGAAGCCGCTTTGCCGACAGGAGGAGGGCGGATCGCGTCGAAGGTTTAGTGCGGTTTGGAGTCGTTGGCCGTGTCGGTCACGGCATGGCCGGCGGAAGATACATCCTTGCCCGCGCCGGAGATCGTGTTGCAGGCCGAAAGGCAGAGGCTGGCGCCCAAAGCCGCCAGAATAATCAAAGTACGCATGATGGCTGTTTTCCTTTTGGGGAACGACGGACGCCCCTTAGCAGCAAACGCGAGCCACGCCATCCGGTTCCATCGCTATACTAAGAATAGGTCGGCACATTTGGTGCGGGGAACGTTAGTGAGGCCGTCATTCCCCCACCCGTCTCGGAACGGAAGCTGGCCACGCCTCCCAGCTGGCGCGCGAAGGCGCGCATCAAGGTGCTTCCCACACCCTCTCCGACCAGCGCCGGCGAAGCCCCCTCGCGCCCGCTGTCTGTGATCGCCAGTTCGGCAAGGTCTCCCCTGACGCGGAAATTGATCATCAGGGCCGCCCCAGAATGAGCGAGGCCGTGCTTCTTAGCGTTCGAAATCGCTTCCACTGCAAATAGCGCGAGGGGCGCCAAATGGTCGGGATTTATTATCAGTGTATCTACTGTCAGCTCTGTCCGAACATTAATTCGGATCCCAGTATCACTTATGATCAACTGGTTTATCAGTTCACCAAGGAAGGCCCTCAGATCCACCTTTCGCAAGTCTGGGCCCTCGTAAAGGGCACGGTAGATAAGCGCCAGAGCAGCTATGCGCTGTTGGGTATCGGATATAGCCGCTCGGGCGGCGGGGTCAACCAGGGTGCGCTGCTGCATGTTCAGCAACGATGAAATGACCTGGAGATTGTTTTTTACACGGTGGTGAATCTCCCGAAGCAAATCGTCCTTGTGGACGAGGCTGTCCCGGAGCGCGCGATCGCGCGTGGCGATCTCGGTCGCCATGCCATCCAGCGTCTCGGCCAAATCCCTGATTTCCGGCGGCGCCCTCTGCGCACGCTGGGGATGAACGTTGTATCGACCGTGCGCGTAGATCGCGGCTATGCGCTGCAGGTAGCCGATCCAACGGACAAGCCCGTGGTCGGCGACAACCCAGACGCCCGCAAGCGCCAAGCCGAACGCGAGCAGAGGCAAGCCGGCGGCCGAGAGCGGGTTGAGCCAAACCCACGCAATGACGTCCCGATAGGGCGCGGAGAATACGGCTTGGATGTCACCTTCCGCCAGCGGAGCGGCGGTGAACAGTCTTTCCTGCCCCAGGCGGTCCTTGCCGGACCAGGCCGACGCCCGGTCGAACGCTCCGCCTGAAAGGCGCCCCCACAGGGTCATCGGGAAGGCGGCCGCCCGGGTGCTGGCTACGAGACGACCGGTTCGATCGGCGAGAGCCGCCTCGGACCCGGGCGGATCAAAGCGAGGATCGGTATTGGGCCGAAGGCTTTCCAGAGTGATCACTGCGGTAAGTACGCCGGCTGGTAGTCCATTCCGGTCCTTGGCGGGCACGCTTACCAGCAGAACCGGCTCTTCTCCGTAGGCTACTCCTGGCTCGATTGTCACGGTCATCGCCGATCCGCGCCGGAGCGCCCGAAACCAGGGTCGGTCGGCCCGACGAGAATCCGGTGGGGCCGGAGAGGCGGCGCACTGAACCTCGCCCGCGGTGTTGAACCGCACAAAGTTGGCGTAGCCAGGAATCCGATCCCTAATTTCCCCTAGCCGCAAGGCGCATTCCGGTCCGACCGAAACCATCTCAAGGCCACGCAGCAAAACCCCGGCATAGTTGATTCTGGCATTCGCCGAAGTCGCGCCCCGCTCTACCGCCCCCGTCAAACCTACTTTCTGCTCACGCGACTCGTGGTTGAAAATCAGCACCGATTGCGCGGCGCTGAGCAGCAGGACCGGAGCCAGAGCGATCGACATCACGATAGCCATGCGGGTGCGAATGGTGCTTTTCCACCACCACCTTCCGGCCACGGCAGGCATCACGTCGAGTTGCTCAGTCGCTCCGCCTGGGCAAGGATGGACCCCATGGCGTCGCCCGCTGGGGCGCCGTCACGCAAATAGTCGCCTCGCTGGAGAATCTCCAAGAGAGCTCGACGAGCCCGGCTAACGCGACTTTTGACCGTGCCCACGGCGCAACCACAGATAAGCGCGGCCTCTTCATAGGCGAAACCACCGGCGCCGACGAGAACCAGCGCCTCCCTCTGCTCAGCTGGGAGCATCGCCAGACCCATGCGCAGTTCGTCTAAAGCTACCGGCGCCGACGGATCGTCGATCGCCACTAGCGTCCGCTCGGCGGCCTCCTGATCCAACTGGCTCTGCCGCCAGGATCGACGCTTCTCGGAATAGAACTGGTTTCGCAGAATCATGAAGGTCCAGGCCTTCATATTGGTGCCCATCTCGAAGCTTGCGCGCGCATCCCAGGCCTTCACCATGGCGTCCTGAGCAAGGTCGTCAGCGGCGGTGGGATCGCCGGTCAGGGATCTGGCGAAGGCCCGAAGCTGGGGAATTAGCGCGACCAGTTCAGTTTTAAAGGCTCGATCACGAACCGGATCGCTGTTGGCTCGCACGCCCGCGAGCCCAATCATTGCTTGCCGTCCAGATCCGTGTTCACGGCGGAGGCAGACTCGTCGGCGTCTCGCAAGAGGTCCAGAAACTCGTCGGGAACGGCTTCGTTGACGACGTCGTCAAAAAGCTGTCGGAGCCGTGCGCCAATCGCCTCCTGGTTGATCCGTGTCTCGCCAAGGCTCGAAGGTTTTTTTGCCGATAGCTTCATGAAGCCCCAAGCCCGCCACGCATCACAATCCGCACGAGCCGACATAGATGACCCGTCCGCCTCCACCGCATAACATCGCTAACGCTCCACCGCGAAAGGGGTTCCCAACAACAGGCGGAACCTTGGCCTGTCGCTAGCTGGTAAAGATGTCCGGTTTTTGTAGCTCGTGATCTGTCTGCTTCGTTCTGTCTGTGTTCCTGGGCATGCCCAGGAAAAAATGCTGTCATGGAAGTGTGTCATGCGGCGATTTTGGTGGTGTCGATGATGGCGCCATCGGGGGTGAAGTCCGCGAGCCTATGGGGGCCCAGGAACACGGC
>JBBRPO010000028.1:0-67902 GCA_038227865.1 Caulobacterales bacterium | reverse complement strand
TTGGGGTGAAGCACGGCCTGCCTCTGATGCGCCAGGGCGCAGGCGGCAGCATCATCAACGTCTCCTCGATCGCCGGGATAAAGGCGTCGGCAAATGTCTCCGGCTACTGCGCCACCAAAGGCGCCGTTCGCATGTTCACCAAATCGGTCGCCCTTGAATGCGCCGCCGCCAAGGATGGGGTGCGGGTGAACTCCCTGCATCCCGGCATTGTCGAGACGGCGATTTGGGACACGCTCATCGGCACCAGCGCAGATGGATCCAATTCGCGCCCGAGAGGCGCGACTTTAGACGCCTTCACATCCAGAACCGTGCCGCTGGGACGCGCCGGCGCAGTTGATGAGATTGCAGCCGGAATAGTTTGGCTGGCCTCCGATGACAGCAGCTACGTGACGGGCACAGAACTGGTGATCGATGGCGGCAGATCGATTGGATGAGCCAATCAAGCGCAACTAAGGCTGGCGCGGCTATGGCCGCACGTCCCGTCGTACAAACCCAATACGGCGCGATCCGAGGCGTCGCCGCTGATGGGGTCGCGACAGAATTGTCAGAGCAAAATTGCCACTGCCCAGGTAGCTCGGCTAACAACATTGGTTTGGCGCATCTTGGAAACCGCGGCCGGACGCCGAAGCGGCATTCACCGAAGCGGCCAGCGCCGGTGTGCGCTTCCGATAACGTCCGATGGGGGCCGATGAGGTCGTGGCGCCGAGATGACCTTTTTCGCTCGACACGTTCACCGCAATATCCATTGAGTTTCCAGGGCATCTTCTTCCTCGGCGCTGTGTCCCGATCATCGAAATAGCGTCCCGGAAAGAACCTGAGGCGGTGAGGCGATGGGGGCCAGGACCGAGTTGAAGGGCGATGATCCGAGTGAAGTCATGTCCGTCTTGCTGGCCAACTCAAACTTCGCTGACCTGAAGATTCCACTGGAGCGGCGCTCATGGCTCGTTGGCGTCTTGGAAACCGCCCTCAGTCAAGAACTGGTGCGCGCCGATCTCGGGGATGACGAGGATCGTGCCTCCCGCATGAGGGGCTGGTCGGCGAGGATTCCGCGCATGCTAGACGGGGGTGTCATCGCCGATTTTGTAGATGCCATTGCGATGGCCCGCGACCCCGACGGCAAGGAAGTCGACCGGGGATGGGCGTGGCACGCCGCGGAAGAACTTGAGCTCTACGACGCGGAGAGTGTCCGCGTATTGCTCGAAGACGCGGTTTCGGCGAACGATCCGGACCTTTGGACACGTCACGCCAACTGGTTTCTGCGCGCTTCTGAGATTCCGCGACGCTGGCGCCACGTCCGGGCCGCCGCCGCGCGATGGCTGCCAGCCTTCACGCCGTTGAACACCGTCGACAAGACGCTGTTGGATGACGTCGACCCGGCCGTCCGCCGGTTCACGGCGATGAACCTGGCCCTATACCAACCTGGCGACGCCGACCCACGGGCCGTGAAGGAGCTGGTGGCGGCGCTGGGCGACCGCGACTGGATCTGGTCGTCAAACGACTACTTCAATTATTTTTGGGCCGGCCGGCATTCCGCTGGCGAGCTCTTGCTGAGGTTGGACACTCAGGGGCCGGAGGTGCGAGGCGTGGTCCTGGATCTGCTGCGCCAAGAGCGGCAGGCTTTGCTTTCGCTGCGCCAGGCGGAAGATGAGCCCCGGGTGTCGTCGATCATCTTGCGCCTGGAAAAGGCCCTGGCGCGCTGAGGTCTCCCGAGCTGTCGGTCGCCGAGACGTTAGGTTTCGCCGCGATTGAAGTGGGCAAACTTTCGGACAGCGAGCGTCTGATCCAGGCTCGGGCGCCGCTCGTGTTCCAGAACCTCATCAAATATCCGATGAACTGGTTGGCTGGCACTGTCAGCGCAAACGCCCAGCAAGGTGGTCTTGACGGCTTTCTAGCTCCTTGGCCCCATTCATTGGACGCTCGGCTGCATGTCTCTCCTTGTGTCTTCTTGGAAGACTGAGGGCTGCTGCCCCGAAAACCGGGGCAGCAGCTGAGCGAAAGCGTGACCCGAATGATTTGTGCTGACAACACCGTTTGGGCTGACATCACCCATCGTGCCCATCTTCATCTGTCTGGGCGCGCCGACTCCACGGAGCAGCGCGCGAATGCCTTCTGGACCGACGGCTCAACGACGAGCGGTGCGATGCCGGATTTGAAAAAGCGCCCAAGGGCTAAGTCACTCCTGCTGGGGCAGCTACCAGCCGATCGCAGCGATCGCAGACCCAAAAGTCAACGGCCGTTGACGCGTGACCCGAGGGGGATCAACCTCCCGTCGGCTATTTTGAATTGCCCGCCTCACAGAGGGCGGCGAGCGCCAGGCCAGGGAGATTTCTATGAACATCGCCGTGAAGCCCGAAAATGGCGGACGCGACGCCGGGGCCTACGAGACCCCGCTCGCCGCCCTAAACCCGGCCAACGCCGACCGCTTCCAATCGGGCGTGACAGGCCCCTACTTCGAGAGGCTGCGCCACGAAGATCCCGTCCATTTCACCGCTGATAGCGAATACGGGCCCTATTGGTCGATCACCAAGTGGGAAGACATCATGGCCGTGGACACCAACCACGAGGTGTTCTCGTCCATCGATGGCGTCGCCTTGGTGACTCTCGAAATGATCGAGATGATGGACAAGGTGTCGGCTGGTCCCAGCGCGGAAATGCAGCGCGATGCGGCAAGGCGCGGGGAGAGCTCGTTCATCGGTCTCGACGAACCCCACCATGGCCCAAAGCGCAAGGCGGTGAGCCCGACCTTGGCGCCCAGCAATCTGCACGCGATGGCGCCGGTGGTACGTGAGCGCGCCGGCCTTATTCTGGATTCCCTGCCGATCGGTGAGGAATTCGATTGGGTGGATCTGGTGTCCAAGGAGCTAACGGCGATGACACTCGCCACCCTTTTCGACTTTCCCTTCGAACAGCGCCGCCGGCTCACCTACTGGTCCGACATGTTCATGAACGTCCCCGGCCACGCCGGTGTGAAGAGCTGGGAGCACAAGAACGAGGCCAGGCTGGAATGCCGGGCTGCCTTCGACACGCTTTGGGATCAGCGGGTGGCTGCTGAGCCCGGGATAGACCTGATCTCCATGCTCGCGCACAACGATGCTACGCGAGATATGAACAAGAACGAGTACCACGGTAACGTCGGACTGTTGATCATCGGCGGCAACGACACCACCCGCAACACCATCAGCGGCAGCGTCTACGAGCTGAACCGAAACCCCGACCAATATGCCAAGCTTCGCGCCAACCCAGGGCTTGTGACCTCCATGGTCTCCGAGACCATCCGCTATCAGACCCCGCTCGCGCACATGGCCCGGACAGCGCTGAAGGACCATGAGGTTGGGGGCAAGCTGATCCGCAAGGGGGAGCGGGTGGTCATGTGGTACATCTCGGGTAACCGCGACGAGAGCGTCATCGAGCGTCCCAACGACTTCATCATTGATCGGGAGCGGTCGCGTCAGCACATGTCATTCGGCTTCGGCGTTCACCGCTGCGTCGGCAATCGCGTCGCGGAACTGCAACTGACGATCATCTGGGAGGAGATCCTCAAGCGGTTCAGCGAGATCAAGGTGGTTGGCGAGGCCACTCGCACCTATTCGAGCTTCGTCAACGGGTTCGAGAGCCTTCCGGTCGTGATCCCATCGCGCCTCTGAACGCCTTGGGGGCGTGCGGCTAAAACCCAGAGATGGGTGGTGTCGGACTAACCAGCTTGCCTGATGCGTGACGACTTCAGCGCAGCCGCCTTGGCTGCGTGGCGGTCAGTCATGGGGTAACCCTGGCTGGGTTGGGGCTCCCCACGCCTTGACGGAGACAAGTCGACTTTGGTCTGACAGCACCCTTCGTAGTGCTCATCGCGGGACCTGGCGCCTCGTTGGACGCCGCCAAGTCGCTGGCTTTGAAGGTTATTGCGCGCCTTTAGAGCCTGATAGGTCGGCGGGTGGTGTCAGCGCGAAGTTCACCTGGGGCTAATCGGGCCTCTTTTGCTCGGCCGGACGGCCAAGTCCAAGACACCGTCCGACCCGTTCCCGTGGCTCGATTCCTCGCCCGAGGTGATCCGGCTCGTCGTGAAGATGTACTTCCGCAATGCTGCGCGCCAAAGAGCGCCTTGGCATCCAAGACGATCTGCGTGTTCTGCCGGCCAAGTTCGACCGCAAGACTGCGGCAGGAAGGTCGGCCGGGGGTAAATCCGCGAGGCCGGTGAGGCTCCCGGAATCTCTACCCGCCAAACCCGGGAGATTTTTCATCTGGCGAAGGAGCGCGCATTAGCTATGCTCAAACAATTGTTTGAATCTTGTCTTTGAGGAACTCCATATGTCCACGGCCCGCCAGATCCATCTCGTAAAGCGGCCCATCGGCTTGCCCGTGCCGACCGACTTCGCCGTTGTGGAAGTCCAGGTCCCTGACGCCGGCGAAGGTGAGATTCAGGTGGCGAGCGTTTTGATGTCCGTGGACCCCTACATGCGGCCACGGCTGGATGCCGATCAGGTCTTGGACGCGCCAATGCTGGGCGGCGGCATTGGCCGGGTGATCCAGTCCAACAATGCGAAGTTCCGCGAAGGGGATCTAGTGCGCCATGGAGCCGGGATGCAGGAGGTGTTTGTCAGCGACGGGCGCGGCGTGGGCGTTGTCAAACAAGACCCCGACCTACCGCTCAGCGTCTATATGCACGCCCTCGGCGGGACAGGTATCACGGCGTATGGCGGGCTGCTGGAGACCGGAGCGCTAAAGGACGGCGAACAGGTGTTCGTCTCCACCGCGGCGGGCGCGGTGGGCTCCGTCGTGGCTCAGATCGCCAAGCTCAAGGGTTGCCATGTGGTGGGTTCCACGGGATCGGCCGAAAAGAAGGCCTGGTTGCTGAACGAAGCGGGGTTGGACGCTGCGATCGACTACCACGCCGAGAACCTTGCCGAGGCGCTTAAGGCCGCGACACCCAAGGGTGTTGACGTGTATTTCGAGAACGTCGGCGGCGCGCACCTGGACGCCGCCTTGCCCCGCATGAACGTCCGCGGTCGCATCCCGGTCTGCGGCATGATCTCCACCTACAACGGCGGCGGCGAGGGCGTGCGGAACCTGTTCAACCTGATCTATGGGCGGGTCCGCATGGAAGGCTTCGTCGCCAGCGACTTCTCGCACCTCAACGCCCAGTTTGTGGACGACATGACCACCTGGCTCAAGGCCGGGAAAATCAAGTATCAAGAGACGGTGCTTGAGGGATTCGAGCGCGCGCCGGAGGGGCTGATTGGCCTGTTTTCCGGGAGGAACAGCGGAAAGATGCTGATCCACGTCGCAGACTGACTCAAATTACGCGCCGACCACGTCGCCGCACCAGCTCCTTCAATTGAGCCAGATGGCTTTGGCCAAGCTAGATGTCACACGCGAATTCCGCTCGCGGATGGGGCGGTGACGAACACCACTCCGAGGTGATGAACAAGTTTCAACGCGAGGACGGCGCCTTCCCGCGCCACGACTTTACCGTCGATCACGCCGGTGGGCCATGTCAGACGCAATGCACCGGGCCTTGCCGCCCCCGCACAACCGTCGATCTAAGCGCAAACCCCGCGATCGAAGACGGTCTCAGAGCGGACTCACCACCCGCGTGCAATTGGCACTAGAGTGTCCTGGCCATGGACAGAGACCAAGCCACCCGGGTTCAACCCGCCAACATCACCGCCGGCGACAAGGCGTACGAAACGATCCGCGGGCTGATCCTCGAAGGCCGCTTCGCGCCCGGCGAATGGCTGCGCGAGGAGGATCTCACTTCGGTCTGCGGTGTCTCGCGAACGCCCATTCGCGAAGCGATAAGGCGGTTGGTCGCCGAGGGCCTGATCGTTAAGAACCCGCGCTTCGGCGCCCAGGTCGCGAGCATCGCCGCCGCCGATCTGGAGGAGATCTACACTCTCAGGGCGATGGTCGAGGCGCACGCTTCGGCGCGCGCGGCTGAACGGATCAGCGAGGAGCAGATCGCCCGGATGAAAGAGTTGGCGTCGGTGATGGAGCGGGCGGCTACAGCCGGCGACGAGGCGATCCGGACTCGTTACACCCACGCCAATTCTGAGTTTCACAGGATCATCCTTGAGGCCGCCGATAGCCCCCGCCTGACCAAGATGGCGGCCCTGCTGGTGGAGCTGCCGCTGACCCTGCGGACCTTGGCCAGCTACACCCTGGAAGATCGCCAGCGGTCTCTGCGCCATCACCGCGAGTTGATCGCCGCCTTCCAGGCGCGCAGCCCCCAATGGGCAGCCGCAGCCATGCAGAGTCATGTCCACGCGGCTTTGCATGCCCTGCTGCGATCCGCAGAGAAGGCGGCCGACACCGCCGCCTAGAGCCTTTTCGGTTCAAGTGGAATCACTTGAACCGAAAAGGCTCTACCTTCTTACATTTAGAGCATGACCGGCGCTTCAACCGGCATCCACTTGAAACTGCCATGCTCTAGCTGGCGGGGAAGCCCCCTGTCCTCGCCAGCATCCCTGGCAATGCGCCGCCGCCCAGCCGCTCGCCCAGCCACCGCGAGGCCTCGATAAGGGCGGCAAGGTCGTATCCGGTGGCGACGCCCATGCGCTCAAACATGTAGGCCGTGTCCTCGGTGGGTATGTTGCCAGTGGCGGCCGGTGCGAAAGGGCAGCCGCCGATTCCACCGATCGAGGCGTCCAGGCTCTGAACGCCGGCCTGCCAGGCGGCGAACGCGTTGGCCAGACCTGTGTTGCGGGTGTTGTGGAAGTGGCAGCGCAGCAAGGCCTTCGGCGCAGCCGCCCTGACTGCGGACACCCGGGCTTGGACAGAGACCGGATCGCCCACCCCTATCGTGTCAGCCAGGGCGATCTCGGCGATGTTCATCGCGGCCAATTCCCGGGCCAGGGTCCCGACCTTGCCGACAGGGACTTCCCCCTCGAACGGGCAGCCGAAGGCCGCGCCGATGGTCACGGAAAGCGGGATGCCGTGTGCCGCGGTGATGCCAGCGGCCTGTCCGATCTGGGCCAAGGTTTCGGCGATCGCGACCCCCTGGTTACGCTGGTTGAAGGTTTCGGAGGCGACGACGACAAAGTTCAATTCGTCGACGTCGGCGGCTAAGGCTCGGTCGAGTCCGCGGCGGTTCACGATCAGGCCGGCGAGCTTGACGCCCTTGGCGCGAAGGTCGGGATCTTGTCGCAGGGCGGCCATGACCGCCTCCGCATCCGCCATTTGCGGAACGGCCTTGGGATTGACGAAGCTGACCGCCTCGATCCGCCGCGCGCCGGCGGCCACGGCGCGATAGATCAGCTCCACCTTCGACTCGGTGGAGATCACGGCATTTTCGTTTTGCAGGCCGTCGCGAGGCGAGACCTCGACGATATGGATGGCGGCGGAGGGCATGGCCAATTTGTATACAATTGATGAGGTGCTTGGCTTATTGACACCCATTTTGCGGGCGATCAAGACTGTGATTGGACACAAATCGGCGATACTGCGGGACCTGAGGCCGGCTCCGGCTATGGGGCCACAAGCGATCCAGAGGTGAGATATGGCCTACAGGTTGGGCGTTGATGTCGGCGGTACCTTCACCGACCTGTTGCTCGTTCACGAGGAGAGCGGTGCGTTCTGGCGGTACAAAACCCCGTCTACGCCGCAGGACAGCTCCGAAGGGGTGCTGGTCGGCGTCGTCGCCATCTGCGGCGAGGCGGGCGTGAAGCCCGCTGACGTTGATATCTTCCTGCACGGCACCACCGTGGCCACCAATGCGGTGCTGGAGGGCAAGGGGGCCCGCGTCGGGCTGGTGACCACCAACGGCTATCGCCAGATGATGCAGATCGCCCGCTCGCTGGTGCCCGGCGGCCTGGCCGCCTGGATCATTTGGCCCAAACCTGAACCCATGGCCAGGTTGGAAGACACCGTCGAGATCGCCGGTCGTATGGACGCCCAGGGCCGTGAAGTCGGCGCCCTGGATGAGGACGAGATCCGCGCCAAGCTGGCCTATCTGAAGAACCAGGGGGTTCAGGCCCTGACCGTCTCACTAATCAACGGCTATCTGAACGGCGCGCACGAGGCGCGGGTCGGCGAGATCGCCCGCGATATCTGCCCCGATCTGCCGGTTTCGCTGTCGCACCAGGTCCTGCCGGAGATGCAGGAGTATGAGCGCACCCTGACAACCGTGGCTAACGCCGCGGTTCGCCCCATCGTCGGTCGCTATGTCCGAAACCTCCGGGAAAAGCTGCGTGGTCTCGACATGCGTGGGCGCATCGCCCTGCTCCGCTCCGACGGCGGCCTGATGTCGTCGGAAAAGGCCGAGGACCATCCTGTTTCCTTGCTCATGTCCGGCCCCGCCGGTGGGGTGGCCGGGGCGCTATGGGTGGCGCGCAACGCCGGCTTGAAAAACATCCTGACCCTGGACGTTGGCGGCACCTCCACCGACGTGGCCCTGATCGAGGACGGCGAACCGCGCCGCGTGCGAACCACTGATGTTGGCCACCTGACCGTGCGGGCCTCCTCTCTGGACGTGAAGACGGTCGGGGCCGGCGGCGGTTCGATCGCCAAGGTGCCGGAACTCACCGGCGCCCTGCGGGTCGGTCCAGAATCGGCCGGCGCGTCGCCAGGCCCCGCCGCCTATGGCAAGGGCGGCGTCCTGCCCACCGTGACCGACGCCAACGTCGTGTTGGGCTACCTGCCGGAAAACCTGCTGGGCGGTGCTTTCAGGCTGGACCGGGACGCGGCCCGGACCGCGGTGCAGATCATCGCCGACGCCTTGGGGGTCGGGCTCTATGAAGCGGCGCGCGGCATCATCGACATCGTCAACGAGAACATGTTCGGCGCATTGCGGATGATCTCGGTGCAGCAAGGCTACGATCCCCGTGACTTTGCCCTGATGGGCTTTGGCGGCGCGGGGCCGCTGCACGCCAACGCTGTAGGCAAGCTGATGGGGTCATGGCCCGTGGTCTCACCGGTTTCTCCTGGCGTGCTCTGCGCGCTTGGCGACGCCACCACGCCCATGCGGGCCGAGACCGCCCGCTCGCTCTCGAAGCGTCGATCTCAAACCAGCGAGACCGAGATTGCGAGGTTGCTGCGCGAGATGGCCGCCCAGATCAGCGGTGAACTGCAGGCCGATGGGGTCGACCCGGCCGATATCACCACGAGCTTCGAGATCGACGTGCGCTATCACGGCCAGGCTTTCGAAGTGCCGATGCCGGTGAACCTCGAAGGCTTCGAAGCCAGTGGCCTGAGCCGTCTGGCTGAAGCGTTCGACGACGAACATCGCCGGCTTTTCACCTTCAACATGGACGCCGAGCATGAGTTCGTGAACCTGCGGGCCGTCGCGGTCGGCCGGCCGTTGGAAATCCCGCCGCGGCCCATTGAGCGGGGCGACGGTGACCCATCCCGGGCCAAGATCCGTGACCACGAGGTGTGGGTGGAGGGCGGCCTGAAGCCGGCCGTGATCTACGACCGGTCCAAGCTCCTGGCCGGCGACACTATCCCCGGCCCGGCGATTGTCGTGGAGATGGATTCTACCACCCTCGTGCTTCCCGACTGCCTGGCGACGGTCGACGCCTATGGCAACATTCTCATCAATCCCGTTTGAAAGGGGACTGAGCCGTGACCGCCCGAATCCTCGAAACCAACCCCGCCCCGTTTGCCAAGGCGACCGTGGACCCGGTCACCCTCGATATCATCGAGAACGCGCTGCGTAACGCCCGCGTGGAGATGGACGCCACGCTGTTCCGCACCGCCCTTTCACCAGGCATTCGCGAGCAGGGCGACGCGTTTCCCCTGATCGCCGACCGGGAGGGCCGCATGGTGGTGGGCCAGTTTGGGTCGTTTATCGACGGCTTCCTGCGTCTCTACGAGGGCGACATCGAAGAGGGGGACGTGATCCTTCTCAACGATCCCTATTCCTGTGAAGGCGCCATAAGTCACACCAGCGATCAGCTTGTGATCTCGCCCATCTTCCTGGCGGGCCGGCTGATCGCCTGGTCGGCGATGTTCGGGCACATGACCGACATCGGCGGAAAGGTGCCTGGAAGCCTGCCTACCGACGCCACCTCGATTTTCGAGGAAGGCATCCGGATGCCGCCGGTGAAGCTGTACCGAAAGGGCGAACTGCAGGCGGATATCATCCGCATCGCCGCGCACCAATCGCGCATGCCTGAATGGTACAAGGCTGACCTGCACGCCATCGTCGCCGCCTGCCGCGTGGCTGGCCGGCGGGTTGTGGAGATTTGCGAACGGTTCGGCGAAGACGTCTTCACTTCCGCCCTTACCGAGTTGCTGCAGCGCAATCGCCGGGCCATGAAACATTTGATCGGCACGGCGATCTCCGAGGATCCGGTCTCGTTCGAAGACTATATCTGCGACGACGGCCGCGGCGCCGGTCCCTTCAAGATAAAATGCACTATGTGGCGCGATGGCGAGAAAGCCATTCTCGACTTCGCGGGCACCGATCCCCAGTCGAGTTCGTCGATCAATTTCTATCTCAATGAGAACATGTTCAAGATGTTCTTCGGCATCTACATGATAATGGTATTCGACCCGCAGATTCTGTTCAACGATGGGTTCTATGATCTGGTCGAGGTGCGAATTCCGGAAGGTTCTCTGCTCAAACCGAAGTTCCCTGCGGCTCTGTCGTGCCGCACCCATGCGCTGGGGCGTATCTTCGATGTGCTGGGCGCGCTGTTGGGCCAGAAGACACCGGAGTTCCTGAACGCCGCCGGCTTCTCATCCTCGCCCCACCTGATGTTCTCTGGTTTCGACCAGGCGGGGGAATGGTTTCAGCTGTTCCAGATCGGCTTTGGCGGCATTCCCGGTCGGCCCTTTGGCGACGGCCCGGATGGACACTCCCTGTGGCCCGGCTTCACGAATGTGCCGAACGAGTTTCTCGAGCGATACTTCCCGATGCGGATCGAAAGGTACGAGACCGTGCCCGATTCCGGCGGCGCCGGCCGTTTCCGTGGCGGCAACGGCATCAAAATGACCTACCGATTCCTGGAGCCCGGCGTGATCGCCATTCACGACGACCGTTGGTTCATCCCCCCTTGGGGCGTCAACGGCGGCCTCCCGGGGCATCGGTCCAGCAAGGTGTTGTACAAGGCCACCGGCGAGGTGGTTCACCTGCCTTCCAAATGCGACGGGGTGGAGGTGCAGAAGGACGACCTCCTGGACTTCATTACCTGGGGCGGCGGCGGCTGGGGCGATCCTCTTGAGCGCGAGGCCGACTTGGTCGGGCTGGAGATCAGCCGGGGACTGGTCTCAGCGGCGGGCGCCAGGGACTACGGCGTGGTCGCCACCGCCGATGGTCGGATCGATCTGGACGCGACTGAAAGACTGCGCGCGCAAATGGCCGCTGGGCGCGGTGAGCTGTCGGTGTTCAATCGCGGTCCGTCCATCGAGGCCTTGAGGGCTTCATGCCTGTCCGACACGGGGCTTCCGGCGCCCGTGCCGCCGGTGTGGCGTCATCATGCGTCCACCGCCATGGCGGCCGAATAATTGGCCGGGATTGACGAGATGACCAGCGCCACCGGCGGGCCGCTCAGCGGTCTGCGTGTTGTCGAAATGGGCCAGTTGATCGCGGGTCCCTTCTGCGGCCAGCTCCTGGGCGACATGGGCGCGGAGATCATCAAGATCGAGCCGCCCGGAGCGGGCGATCCGATGCGTGTCTGGGGGCGGGGGGACTTTCCCCTCTGGTGGGAAGTTGTGGCCCGCAACAAAAAGTCGGTCTCGGCCGACCTCCGCGTGCCCGAAGGGCAAGACCTGGCCCGCAAGCTCATCGCCAAGGCCGACATCCTGATTGAGAACTTTCGGCCGGGGACCTTGGAGGGCTGGGGCCTTTCGCCCGAGACCCTGCACAAGGAAAATCCGGGGCTGATCATCGTGCGGGTGTCCGGTTACGGCCAGACGGGTCCCTACGCCCAGCGCGCCGGCTTTGGCGGCATTGGCGAGGCCATGGGGGGGTGGCGCTATATCGTTGGCGATCCGGATAGGCCGCCATCGCGCATGGGGGTATCGATCGGAGATTCCCTGGCCGCGACCTATGGCTGTCTTGGCGCCCTAGCCGCCTTGAATCACCGCAACAAGACCGGCGAGGGCCAGGTGGTCGACGCGTCGCTCTATGAATCGGTGCTGCAGGTCATGGAAAGCCTCGTTCCGGAATATGTGCTGTCGGGCTACGTCCGCGAGCGCTCGGGCTCGACCCTTCCGAACGTCGCCCCATCGAACGTGTATCGTTGCAGCGATGGCGAATATCTCATTGCGGCCAATCAGGACGCGGTTTTCACCCGACTGTGCTCGGCCATGGGGGCGCCGGACCTGGCCAAGGATGAGCGGTTCGCCACCCACGGCGCCCGCGGCGCACGGCAACAGGAGTTGGACGGCTTGGTTGAGGCCTGGACCTTGCAGCACACCATAGCCGAGGTCGAAGCGGCGATGATCGAACACGCCGTGCCGTCGGGAAAGATCTACCGCGCCCCGGAGATGCTGGAAGATCCGCATTTCGCCGCCCGCGAGACTTTGATCGATCTGCCGCACCCCAAGTGGGGGAAGGTGAAGATGCAGAATGTCTTTCCCAAGCTTTCGCGAACTCCCGGCTCGGTGCGCGCCCATGCGCCCCAGACAGTCGGCGCCGATAATGAAGAGGTCTATGGCGAGTATCTTGGGCTGACCGCCGAGGCTCTGGCTGATCTCGCCGCGCGCAAGATTACCTGAGCGCGGTTGCAACGTAGGCGAGGGGGACGAGATGACGTCGGATCTGCAAGCAGACTATGAGCGCGCAGGGTTCGGCGGTCGGCTGCCGTTTGGCCGGCGGCCAGCCCTGCTGGTTATCGATGTGGTCCAGGCCTATCTGGAGCCGACATCGCCGCTTTACGCCGGGGTGGAGGAGGCTCTGGCCGCCAATGTCCGGCTGATCGAGGCCGCCCGTCAGGCGGGGATCATGGTGGTCTTCACCAACGTCGTCTACCAGGCCGGCGGTGTCGATGGCGGCGCGTTCTACCGCAAGGTTCCGGCCCTCAAGTGCTTTGACGCCGGCTCTCCGCTTGGTGATTTTCCGCCGCAGATCGAACCTCGACCGGATGAGGTGGTTGTATCCAAGCAGTATGCATCGGCCTTCAGCGGCACCTCGCTGGCGGCGACCCTGAGGGCGACGGGTGTGGACACCGTGGTCATTGGTGGCTTCACGACGTCGGGGTGTGTCCGCGCCAGCGCCACCGACGCCCTGCAGAACGGCTTCATTCCCTTCGTCGTCCGCGAAGCCTGCGGCGATCGCGCCTTAGGCCCGCACGAGGCCAATCTCTTCGATCTACAGGCGAAATATGCCGAGATTATCGGCGAGGTCGAAGCGATCCGCGCCATCGCCTCGGCAGGACGCGATCTGCGCAAATCTTCCTAGCCTACAGAGCGGGCGCCGGTGTGGCGAACAAGCAGGCACTGTGACGCTTGGGACACAACTCTTGCCGACTCTTGCAAGAAAGTCGGATGAGGGGGTTGAATCCGGCAATATTGTATACAAACCTGCGATCGCGGATTTGTTCAGCGTGCGACGATTTGGGGCTGTCCAGCCCAGCGCGCCGCACCTCGGACATGCTGCGGGCGGCAATCCTGGGGGACCACAGACCATGCAACGTCTACTCCGCGCGTATGCGCTTGGCGGAAGCTCACTGATCGCGCTCGCGGCGGCCACGCCGGCGCTGGCGGAGACCGACGCGGCGGCGAGCTCGGCGACGACAGTGGAGGAGGTCACCGTGACGGCCCGCCGGCGGGTCGAGAACCTCAAGGACGTCCCCGCGGCGGTTTCTGTGCTCACGGCCAGCACCTTGAAGGCAGCCGGCGTCAGCCGGGCTAATGACCTGGTGGCGCTTACGCCCGGGGTCAGCATGGTCGGTGGCTCGGCCGAGCAGGGTGACAGCCAGGTGAACATCCGTGGTGTCAACGGCGCCCGCGACGCCGATCCTAGCTTCGCCTTCGTTATCGACGGCATCCAGATGACCAATCCGGCTGCCTTCAACCGGGAATTCACCGATCTTCGCCAGATCGAAGTGGTGAAAGGTCCGCAGGGGGCCACTTACGGCCGCAACGCCACCGCCGGCGCGATTATCGTCACGACCCAGCTTCCCAGCGACAAGGTGAGCGGGATGGTCGAGGCCAGCGGCGGCAACCTGTCAAGCTACACCGCCAAGTTCCGCCTTTCGGGGCCCTTGTCCGAGGCTGTGCGTGGCAGCATCTCCGGCGACTTCCGCAGCACCGGCGGCCAATATCGAAATAGCCTGTTCACCTCACAGATGGGGCTGGACGCCTATCGCGGCGGCAACATCAACGGCAGGTTGGTCTTCGATATCAACCCGACCACCAGCCTCGACTTGAAGGCGCGCTACGGCCAACTGAAAGCCGGCTCGATCAACTTCAACGCCGCGTTTGCGCTCCCGGCCCTGGCCAGCGTCGCCAGCACGCCGGCCTTCTATGAGAACGTCAACAGCCACAACTTCATCTACCAAAACAACATCGAGGACGTGAACCGCCAGACGGCTTACGAGTTCTCAGCCAAGCTCGACCACGACTTCGGCTGGGCCAAGCTCACGGCCTGGACTCTCTACTCGGACATCCGCAACGACCTGATCGCCGATGGCACATCGGCTTCGTTCGGCTTCTTCAACGCCGAGTCCCATTGTGTCGCCTCGACTGCGGCCCTTTCCGCCCAGGGCGTCGTCTTTCCCTCGCCGCAGTTCCTGAACACAACGCCGGGCGGCTCGTTCTTCGGGCCCTATACGGCCACCACGTGCGACGGCTATCAATATCAGCAACACAATCAAAGGGATGTCAGCGTCGAGGCGCGGTTGACGTCGCCCTCTGGCGGACGGCTGCGCTGGCTGGCTGGCGCCTACTATCTTCACGTCGACCGCACGGTTGGAGTGGCCACCGGCATCGATTCCGGCGGCGCGCCGCCCCGGTCGCTATACGTTCCGGGCACTCAGCCCTATTCCACCGAACAGTTGCTGTGGGACAAGTTCACCAGCGACGTGGGGGCCGTCTTTGGCCAGGTGCAGTACGACGTCGTCTCCAACGTCGAAGCTTCCGTGGCTCTGCGGTACGACTCCGAACGCCGGCAAGACCACAACCTTGTCCCTACCAACGCCGTGACCAAGTTCATCGACTATAATGGTCCTCCCTTCACCGGCGGCGCACCCCTGAACCCCGGTCTGGATCCGTCTCTCAATCCGGCCGGCATCTCGGACCAGTCAAAGACCTTTTCGCAGCTGCAGCCGAAGGTCGGTTTGCGCTGGAGCATTGACTCCCAATGGACGGTCTATGGCGACTGGGGGATCGGCTTTAAATCGGGCGGCTTCAACAATGCCGGCAGCTCGGCGACGATCAACGCTTTCATCAATCCCGCCCGTACCAACGCCGGTTTTGCGCCGGTGAATATTCAGGACAACTACAAGAAAGAGCTGAACAGCGAATTCGAAGCCGGGCTGAAGGGCCGCCTGCTGAACGGACGGCTGACCCTGGACGCCGCGATATACAACAACACCGTCAAGGACATGCAGTTCTTCGAGTTTTTCGTGGGGCCGTTTGGCCTGCTGCGCGTCGTGTCAAACATTGACCGCGTGACCATTCGCGGCGCGGAACTGGGCGCGCAGTGGCGAGCGACCGACTACCTGACCCTATCGGCGTCGGGGGCCTACACGCACTCGCACATCGACAAGAATACGGTGCGCCCCGATACGGTCGGCAACGAGTCGCCCTACACCCCTAAGTACACTTGGAACTTGGCGGCCCAGTACGACCGGCCGCTGGGCAACGATCTGACCCTGCACACCCGGCTGGACGTGCGCGGCGTCGGCGAGACCTGGTTCCACGTGGTCCAGGCGCAGACCAACCCCACCGTGTTCGAGTTCTCGTTTGGCGGCCTGGGACGCGCCAACTACACCCAAACCCGGCGGGCGCCCTATACGACCGTCGATCTGCGGATGGGCGTGGAGTGGCGCAACCTGACCATTACCGGTTTTGGTCAGAACATTCTGAACAAGAAATACCTGAACGAAGTCATCCCGGCGCCTGAGTTCGGCGGAGCCTTCATCTCGCCAGCCGCGGGCGCCCGATACGGAGTCGAGGTGGGTTATAGGTTCTGACGGCTTTGTCAGCGCAAACCGTTTGGCTCAGGCTTCGCCCTGCTGCTGTCTCGGATTTGGGGCAGCAGCCATCAATCTTCCGAGAAAACTCAAGGAAAGACGCTGGCGCCGCGTTTCTGTTTTTGGGGCTAAAGACCTGACAAGGCGTCAAAATCGCCCGGCTGTGCGCTTGCGCTGACAGCGCCGGCCGGTGCCGTCCACAGACGACAGCACCACGAAAAATCATCCTATGCTAACAACCACGCGGTTTCCCCTTCAGATGAGGGCAGCCAATTTGTCCGGAACAGGCGAGACCGTAGGGATGAGTGAAATCGAAGATCTGAAGGTCCATGGCGAGACCGAAGTGGGCTGGTGCGCGGCTACGCCGCCGAACGAGACGACGGATGAGCATGGCCGGCCCTATGTGCCGGCGGCCGGCAGCCGCTCCGTCGATCCGCGCGCGCCTGCGCGGCGCGCCTGGGACGATCCGGACGTGCAGGTGCTGCGCGAGCATCTGCGCCGTCATAACGGCCTTGTGGGTCTAGAAATCGTCGAGCCGCATGAGGTCGAGCGGGCTACGCGGATCTTCTACCGCGACGGCTTCGTCGTCGTGCGCAACCTCCTCGATCCGGAACGTCTGCGCGTCTGGCGCGAGGCTAGCGCCCGCGTCCTGAAAATGATTCTGGATATTCCGGGCGAGACCGGACGAAAGTACATCACCGAGACGGGTCGGCTACCCCATCGATATTCGTATGGCACGGCTTCGGCATCGCGCGAGCTTCTGCACGATCCGGTCTGGGCCTCAATGATTGACCTTCCTACTACGACGCCGATCCTCGCCAGCATCTTTGGTACGCACGACTATCACGTGCGCGGCGCCGGCGGCGATCTGTGCCTGCCGGGCGCAATCGAGTACCAGTCGCTCCACGCCGATGTGCGTGAGTTTTTCGAAATCACGCCCGCTCGCATGAAGGCCGCCGAGGCGGTCGGCATCCAGTCGCGCACGCGTGAAGGCAACGACCAACTCACCTTCCAGACCGAGCAGCTGATCATCGAGCGAACACCGCCCCACGTGACGATCAACTTCTTCATGAGTGACCTGACGTGGGAGAACGGACCGATCCGGCAGATTCCAGGCACTCAGGCACACGTGCCCAAGCCGCCAACGCCCCAGGACGAACCGGAATGGATGCGGCTATCAACCCTTGTCGGCGCCAAGGCTGGCGACGGCGTGTTCCGCGACAATCGGGCCTGGCACGGCGCGACGCCGAACCTCTCCCGCGAAATCCGCGCCATGCCGAATGTAGAGTACCACGGCCCCTGGGTGCCTGAGGATCGGTTCTGGAAATCCATGCCGCACGAGATCTGGGAAACGCTGTCCGCCCACGCCCAGGCGATCTCGCGCCGGGTCAAGACCGAACCGGGTGTCTGGCCAGCCGGCGCCGGCACGATGCACCCCGTCGCCGACAAACGCACCGAAGCCCAGGCGCGCAGGACGCTCGCGTCGGGATAGCCGCTCGTCCCACCTACGCTCGATTCTCAAGCACCAGCGGTTCCGGTGGCGACTACGCCTGGGACGCCCGTGGCCGGCTGGCAAGCACAACTGAGGAAGCCGAACGCTCTCCTAACAATATGACCCGGGCGTTGTCAGAGCAAAATTGCCAGCGGCCGACACGCTCGGCTATCTGTGGCGCGCGGTCGATCACGGAGGCGAGGTGCTGGAATCCTTTGTTACAAAGACCAGCGACAAGGCCGGGGCGCTGAAGTTCATGAAGAACCTGATGAAGCGGCACGGCTCAGCCAGGGTGATCACCACCGATGGGCTGGGATCGTACAAGGCGGCCATGAAGGAGACCGGCAACGCTGATCGCCAGGAGGTTGGCCGCTGGGCGAGCAACAGGGTGGAGAACAGCCACCTTCCGTTCCGACGCAGAGAGCGGGCAATGAACCGGTTCCGCAGGATGAAGACCCTGCAGAAATTCACCGCCGTTCACGCCAGCGTCCACAACCTCTTCAATCAGGAGCGCCATCTCATCAGCCGACAAATCTACAAGCAGAGACGCTCAGCCGCACTGGCTGCGTGGCGGTCAGTCATGGCCTAGGCGATCTGTGGGTTGGGGCTTCCTGCGTCCGACCAGAGACATGTCGACTTTGGTCTGACAACACCCGGGCTGGGAGTAGATCAAAAGTCAGTATTGATTTTGCTACGGCAATGCCGGGCCGACCTCATGCGAGGGGCGGACCTTTTGGTTGACAGCGCCACCCTTTGCTATTGTCGGTTAGGGCTATAGATTGATCGGGGCCGGAGGTGGGTTCGGATGATGTGCAGGCAATGCGGCGCGGTCAATCTGGAGGGCGCGCGGTTCTGTCAAGCCTGCGGCGAGAGTCTAGCGCCGCCGCCACTCACCTGCTCTAGGTGCGAGACCGAAAGCCCACCGACGGCAAAGTTCTGCATCAACTGCGGCCAAGGTTTCAGCGGACGGGCCGCGGCCGCGCCGCCGAGCCCTCCGCCGGAGCCGGCGCCCGCGCCGGCTCCGCCCGTTCCACCTCCACTACTCTTACCTCTGCACCCGCCGCAGCCGGCGCATTTGCCTAGGCGCGCCAATCTGAAGGCGATCATCATCGGGTTCGCCGCAGCCATTGCGGCTGTCGTCTATTTCGTGTTTACGCCGCATCAACATTCCGGAGCTGGGGGCGAAGAGTCGAGCTCGGCCACCCACGTTCTGGCACTGCTGTTGGGCGCCCTGGCCTTGGGTGGCTCCTTCTCAACCTCGATCTTGCTCGAACGGGCGCGCAGCCAATATGCGGTGGCGGCGGTCATCGGCCTCTCCTGTGCTCTGCTTTACAACTCCGTTCCGGTGCGGCCCATCACCGGCAATATGGCTGCGGACCTGGGCCTGGGCATAGTGGCAAGCTGCGCCATGTCGGGGGTGGGCGAGGGCTTCTTCCGTTGGTGGAGCTGGGGATTCGAGGGTACGGCTCTGCGCCTACGCCTGCGCGCCATCCTGGTACCTTCCGCCTGGCCAGACAGCGGACTTCGCGAACCGCTCACGCGAAAGGCCTTGGTGTCGCGCTGGTTCGTCACCATCGCGGCCTCCACCGGCTGCGTCGTCGGGGCCCTCATGACCAAGCCGGACTTCTGGCGCGCGGCGGGCAGGGCTCTCGCCCCCACCCATATCTTCTTCACTCTTCTGCTGACCGTGGTGTCGGTCGCCCTGATCGGGCCGCTGGAGGAATATGTCTTCAGCCGCCGAACAGGCGACATGGGCCATGAGGCCGCTGCGGACGAAGGAGAGATCGGCTCGCCCAGGGGGATGTTCGAGGACATCTGGGAGAACTTTTCCAGCCGCGCGGCCGGTCGCTTGGCCCTGGTCTTCCTGTTCAGCTTCCAGCCGACGATTCTGCATTCCTGCCTGGAAGAGACGGTCAACAGCGGCGACGCCAGTGCTACCTTTTCCATCGTTACCGCCGCTGTGGGTCCTGCCTTCGTTACCTACTATTGGAGCGCTGCCCTGCAGCGAGGGGCGCCTTCGGTGATGAGACAGGCGGGGGTTGCTAGTACGGTGCTCAGCGCCGTGTTGTGGTATCCGGCGTTGGCTGGCGGAGTTCTCTGGCTGGCATTGCGCAGCTTTCCCTCCCTGCTGCACGGCAACGGCGTAATCCTCGCGTTGCTTCTATCGGCGGTAGTCGCGGCGGCTCTTGCCCTCGTGGAAGGCCTTCTCCTCGACGGATTCCTTGCCTTCGCTGGTGGCTGGGCGATCGACTTCGCCCGCCGGCGCGCCACGCCGATGGATCCCTGGATCGGAGTGGGGATGCTGGGCGGCGTACTGGTGATCACCAACCTGACGGTGTTCGGCTGCGTGATGATGGGGATCTTGATCCTCGGCCATCTTCACATCCAGCCAGGGTTCATGATGTTGAGCGGGGCGGTGTCGATGGCTGGTTGGGTTGCTGGACTGGCGGTCAGCGGCTTCCCCAAGATCTTACATGCGGCACGGAGCTCGGAGCCGGCGGTCGAGCCGGTGGGCCGACATCCGGCCTAGGTGTCTGGCGCCGGAGTGTGGGGACTCAGCTTAGCTGAGTGCTCACACTGGGAGGAGTCATTGGCCAGACAACCCATGGCAGCGCCACGACCACGCACGCCATACGAGCGGCAATACAGCGATCGGAGGTACTGTCAGGGCGTTGTCAGAGCAAAATTGCCACTGCCCAGTTAGCTCGACATCTACCCGGATGACCAAGCCAGCTAACCCGTTCCGCTATTTCAACGCTCACCCGAGGTGATCCGCCTGGTGGTGATGATGTACGTGAAGTGCCCGCTGTCGCTTCGAAACGTCGAGGATCTGCTGGCCGAGCGCGGCATCGACGTGAGCTACGAGACGGTGCGGCGCTTGTGGAACAGGTTCGGCCCGATGCTCGCAGGTGGGACCCTCGGGGAACGGAAGTACCCCGCTCGGATCAGATCTGTCAGCCGGTTGCCGAATAGGAGGGGGCGAAGCAATTCGCGTCGCTCGATATTGAGCAAGCAGCATGGTACCTGGGGGGTTGATGGCTTTTTTGAGTCATCGGTATCGTTTCGTGCTCAGGAGGCGCAGGAATGAAAATCGGATGGGCGATCGCGGCCTTGGCCCTTGGAGCACCACTGGCGGCATCGGCCGCCGACCTCTCGGGCGCGTGGACGGTGAAGGGCGATTTCGGGCCTAAGCTGAAGTACACCCTGGTCTGCCTCCTGAAGGGGAACGGGACGAAGTTCTCAGGTCCCTGTGTCGCTACCCTTGGGCCGATGCTGAAGGCCACCGGACGGTTGGCGGGCGCCACGATGCGTTTCGGCTATGACACCGAGTACAACTACAGCGGGCTTCACCTCGACTATGTCGGCAACCTCCAGGAGGATGGCGTCGTCAGGGGCGTTATCGACACCCGTCTCTCCACCGGCGCGTTCCAGGCGACGCCTCTGATGCAAGATGGCGCTGGCCAAGCTAGCGCCTGGAAAGTCGAAGTGGCGTTCGACGCCCTGAAATACGTTGTCCTTTGTGCGTTCAAATCCAACTCGGGCAACCTGCGCGGCCCGTGCGCCGTGACCCAAGGCCCAACACTGCAGGCGAGTGGTGTTTCCGATGGGGTCAACGTCACGCTTGGCTACGACACCGACTTCCAGGGGCAACCCGTTCATGTGGAGTACAAAGGAGTGCTTCAGCCCGACGGATCTCTGAAAGGGACGACTGCGTCCGGGAGTGGCGTGGGCGTCTTCACAGCCACACGCCAATGAGGGATGAGCCAGGAGAGTGGTGTCAGACTAACCAGCATGCCTGATGCGAGACGCCTTCCTACCTCGCCAGCATGGCCAAGTCCGACACCCCCTTTGGCTACTTCAATTCCTCGCCCGAGGTCATCAGGCGGGCGGCCATGGGGTAGCCCAGGCTGAGTCTGGCCTCGCCTTCCAAAGCCGCCTTGAATGAGAACTCGCGATTCACCGGAATCCTAAATCGTCCCAAAAGTGCCGGACGCGGCTGGGGCCGCGGTGAGCCGCGCTTCCGCCTCGTCGCGCAGCTGGCGCTTGAGGATCTTGCCGGATGCGATGCGCGGCAGAGGTTCGGACGACACGTGGAAGTAGCGGGGGATCTGGAAGCCGGCTAGCCGGGGCTGCAAGAAGGCGCGCAAAGTTGCGTCGTCCAGGTGGCGAGAGGCGTAGATCGTCGCGCCGACCTCTTCGCCCAGCCGCTCGTCCGGCACGCCGTAGACACTGGCCTCGATGACGTCGGGATGCTCCAGCAGCGCCGCCTCCACCGCGCCGCAGCCGATATTCTCGCCGCCTCGGATGACCAGATCCTTGATCCGGTCGACGATGTAGACGAACCCATCCGGATCGACATAGGCGACGTCGCCGGTCCGCATCCAGCCGTCGACGAAGGTCTCGGCGTTGGCCTGGGGCCTCTGCCAATAGCCGCGCATGATCGAGGCGCCGCGGATCTGCAGTTCCCCGCGCGCGCCCTGCGGCAGTTCGTGTCCATCTTCGCTGACGATGCGGATGTCGAGCACGGCCGACACTCGGCCGGAGCTCTCCGGATGGCTGAGATAGTCGGCGCCAGAAATACCAACGCCGATGGCGTTGGTCTCTGTCATGCCCCAGCCGGTGTTCGGCGCGGCGTTGGCAAAAGCCTTGTCGATGGCCCGCACCTGCTCGGGCGCCCGCGACGCGCCTCCGCCGCCGACGGCCACCAGCGTTCCCAGGTCCCGGCCCAGACGGCGGGCGACTTGAACCAGATCACCGGTGACCGCGGGCGGACCGTTGAAGCCGGTGATCGCCTCGCGCTCGATCAGGTCGGCAGCCACTTCCGGGGCCCACTTGTACATGCAAACCAGCCGCCTCTGGCCGCGATAGCTCTGCAGCAGGCTGACGTGCAAGCCCGAGACATGGAACAGCGGGATGCCCAGCAGGTTCGCGCCCTGTGGCCCTCCAGGCACCGGCGCTTGGGCCAAACCGGTGGCGACCGCGGCCAAGCCGTCCAGCTCCCACGACAGCAGTGCGCTGATGATGTTCCGGTGCGTGGAGACCGCGCCTTTGGGGTGGCCGGTCGAGCCGGAGGTGTAGAGCATGGTGGCGTCGTCATCCGGGCCGATGTCCGCTGGCGGCAGGACTTCCAACTCCGGCGTGTTCATAATCTCCGAATATGTTCGTGCGCCGTCCGGCACGGTCCCGGTCGCCCGAACCGCGACCACCTGAAGCCCCTCGATCAGCTCGCCTGAAGCTAGGCGGTCCAGACGCTCCTGATCGGCGAACAGCAGCTTGGCGCCGCAGTCGTTCAGGGCGAACGCCATCTCGTGCGGCTGCCACAAGGCGTTCATCGCCACTGCGATCGCACCGATGGAGGTGGTGGCGTTGAAGGCGATGACCCATTCTGGATAATTGCGCATGGAAATGGCCACGCGGTCGCCCTTGGCGATGCCGAAATCCCGCGCCATCACCGCGGCCAGGTGCGACGACCGGCGCCAGACCTCGTCGAAGCTGATGCGCTCGTCCTCGTAGACGATGAAGGGCAGGTCGCTGCGCGCCTGTTCAAACAAGTCGCGCAGAGTCGGCGGTGCATTGGCGAAGGCGCGGATTGCCCGACCCAGGGCCTTGATCTCAACGAGTTCATAGGGCTGGCCGGCAGCGGTCAGTTGCTTGAGCGCTTCGTCACGGGTCATCGGTGTCATCCTGGAAGAGGCTAAAAATCAGTCGGCAATTTGAAACAGGACCATAGCGGTGATGCGGCTGTCGAACAGGCCGATCAGGCCTCGGGGGCGCCGTCAGTCCAAACGTGCGGGGGCTGCGATTTCACGACTTGCAAGGTCCGCAGCCTCAACCCAGGAAGCTCGGCGCCGCTTCTCCCCGTGGGTCTTCTAGTATGTGCAATCCCTGCTGCCCATACCCTGGGGCAGCAGCGGCCGGAGCCCGACCGGAACCGTTGCGCCGAGCACTGGATGGTGGCCGGCGTGAAACTGGCGGATCTAGAGCCGGCGCCCGGTGTGTAAACCAGCGCCGGCTCGGACTGATCAAGGACAGCGTCAACTTTGGCTGGTTAGCCGCTGAGTGGGGGCCGGACGAGGACTAAGCCGTCACGGGGCGTAAGGCCCCTAGAACCTCCACAGGGTCGGCGCGGTCGCGGTCTCCTCGCCCGAGGCGATCCGGCTGGTGGTGATCGTGTAGGTCCGATACCCACTGCCGCTGTGCAACGTGGAGGACCTGCTGTTCGAGCGCGGCATCGACTTCTGCCATGAGACCGTGCGGCTCGAGGGGTCGGGCAGCCAGGCTGCGAAAAATGTTGCTGTGGCGTAACCTCTGCGGCCTTCCATCCGAATATAAAGCGGCGGATTGGGAGAGAAAAAATGCAATTGGCGGGCGATAGTCTCGTGAGCGAAGCGATCGACCTGGTGGACGCAGGTAATATAGACGCCGACGAGGTGATGTTACGCCAGGCGCTCGAGAGTGATCCCGCAAACCCCACGACGAACCGTCAGTTAGGTTTGCTGGCCTATTCAAGAGGGGATCTTCCCGGGGCTCAGTATCTATTCACCCAAGCGGTCATAGCCGATCCCGATAATCCCGAGCACTCCAATAATCTTGGCGTTGTTCTCAATGCTCGAGGCGATACAGCGGTCGCGAAAGCGGCCTTCGAAGCGGCGATCCGATTGAAGCCGGACTTCGCCGAGGCGCACAACAACCTTGGTGTCTCGCATGAAGCGCAAGGCGATGCGTGGTCGGCCATCCAGGCCTTTCAGCGAGCGCTCGAGCTCGATCCCGGATATGTGGAGGCCCGGGACAACCTTGATCTCGCCCGCGCGCGCGTGGCGCCTCCATGGCACTTTCCCATGATGGCCGACAGGGCTCGAAACAGCGCCTACGACGCGGCGCTTCGCCGCGCGGCGCCTGGCCGTCGCGTCCTCGACATTGGTACCGGTGCGGGCCTCCTTGCGATGATGGCCGCACGAGCCGGCGCCGCTGACGTCGTCACTTGCGAGATGGTCGCCGCCGTCGCCACCGCAGCCAAACAAGTCATCGAGTCCAACGGCTATGCTGACCGGGTCACCGTCCATTCCAAACATTCTGGGCAGCTTCGTATCGGCCCGGACCTGCCGGCGCGCGCTGACATTCTGGTCACCGAAACCTTCTCTAGCGGCGTACTTTCGGAGTCGATCCTGCCCACGATAGAATTTGCCCGGGAGCATCTGCTGACGCCCTCAGCCCAGGTCATTCCGCACAAAGCGGCGGCCATCGGCTACCTGATCGGCGGAGCGGTGATCGAAGCCCATCTCTTCGCCCCCCGGTCGGATGGATTCGATCTGAAGCCGTTTGACATCTTCGCGCCCAATAAGGTCGGCCTTCACCTCGATCGCATCCCACATCAGATCCTGTCGGACGACTTCGAGATCCTCGGATTCGATCTGACGCAGTCGGTGTTTCACGCGCAGCGCAAAGCGTTTTCAGTGACTGCCACCAGCGCGGGCCGCTGCGTCGGTGTCGCCCAATGGCTGAAGCTGGATCTAGACGCCGAGACGACCTACGAGAACCGCCCCAATCAAGAGGCAAGCGCCAACGGCTGGATGCATGTGCTGTACCGCTTTCGTGAGCCGGTGGAAGTCAAAGGCGGCGAGGTGATAAGCTTGGTGGCAAGTCACAATCGCATGGCCATGACCGTCACGGCGGTCTTGTCAGGTTAACCCGGCTTGGGCTGGGCGTAGTGATCTGTGAATCGGCCAACCTGGCACTTGTAGCCTTCAGGCGGAGGCGTGAGCCTGAATCGCGCCGGATCGGCGCCTTTTGGATGGGACGCTAGGGTCTCGAGCGCCCAGCGGTTGAAGGCGTCCGTGGCTACCTGGGGCCACATGTGGCCGTGGCCGGCGCTGCAGGCGATGTGCACGATGTTCGGCTGCGAGCTATAGTAGTTGGATGCCGCCTGCGTGGTTGGACGATAGTCAGCGCAGAGTACGGGGCCGCATTTCCACAGATCCTGCTCGCCGCCCCAGACGGTGATGACGATCATCGGCCCCAACCTCGCGGGGAGGGGATAGGGACCGACGCGGCCCTGATGAACCTTCGCCGGCGCTGCTGCTACAGTTGCTCGGGCCGCTTCGAAGCTGAGCGCGCCGCCGTCATCGCCGCTCACGTACCACTCGCCCGAGATTGGCATGCCTCCAGCCCAGAAATCCGAGCGGAACGTCAGGGTGCGGTTGGTCAGGGTTCCGCCCGATGAGACGCCGCCGACATAGAAGCGACGTTCGTCCAGCCGGAATCTCGTTCCGACGCAGCTGATCATGGCCACTAGAAAACTGGAGTCTGGGCCTTCATCCTGCTGCCACTTCTGGCCATCCGTTCCGCCGGCCCGACCTTCGCGCCAGGGTCGCCAGTTCCAGCCGTCGACACCCGGGCCGTTGCAGCCCGGCCCGCCGTCGTCGGGATTCTGAGCGGAACACAGACGTACAGGCGCGACGACCATAAATCCGGCTTCGGCGAGCCTGGCATTGGCGCCGCTGCGTGTGACGTAAAGGTTGGCATTGGTAGACTCCACAGTGCCGGTCAGGGGAACCCAGACTGGCATGGGACGCCGGGTGTCGGACGGCGGCACGACCACGAAGGCGCGCTTCTCGCCCTTGTGCGGGAAGTCGACGTTCAGGCCGGCCTTGATCTGGTAGCCCGCCGGGCAAGCGTATCGGGTCGCGCCGACGGCGGCGGGGGTCGTCGCGGCTACCATGGCCAGGACGACGGCGGTAACTTTCAGCGGCATCATGGTTGAACCCCGCGCATCAGCGTCCGTCGACGGAGAAGGCTAGCAGAACGTTCCCGTCCGAGCCGGTGAGGTCGTGTCCCGCACTGGCGTTGGAACGACCAACGTAGCCGGAATGAACGAATACCATGCCGCCGGCCACCGTCGGTCCAGCGCCGTCGAACACCCCGCCCCACGCCGTGCGCCCGCCCACCACAGCGATCGGCCGCGACCCCGCGTCGAAGTCCCAGATCATCTGGCCGTCAGTGGAACGATAGGCGCGGAAATGACCATCGTAGGCTCCGGCGAAGACCACGCCCGGAATCGCGCTGACCGCTTGAGAGATCGCGCCGTGGCACCAGTACAGACCCCAGCGGCACGTCGCGTGCGCTGGCGACGGCGCGCTCCAGGCCACCGAGCCATCGGCGATGTTTAGCGCGTAGAGCCCAGGCTTGCCGGTTGGGCCTGTGACCACGTCCGAAATGCCGACGAACACGCGATCGCTCATCGCGGCCATTCCGAACTCTATGCCGCCAAGCGCGCTGCCAGGGCTGAGGCGCCGAGTCCAGATGACCTTGCCGGACTGGGCGGGATCGAGAGCGTGCACCTGGCCCGACTTCTGCCCCACGAGCAGCCGCTGGCCGCCTCCAGGTAAGTCGACCAATATCGGCGAGTCGCCGATGGCGAAGTCTCTGCCGATCGGCGACGGACAGTTGGCGCCGGGCAAACGGTTCGGCCCCTGCCAGCACCCGTCGATGTAGTTGTCCGCCTTCAACAGCTGCATCGACCAGCGGATGGCGCCGGTTGCCATGTCCATGGCCATCACCGCGTCGGAGCCGTCGTAGGGGGCAACGGTGTAGGAGTTGGACGTGCCGACGTAGATCAGACCGCGGCGAGCGTCGACGGTGGGTGCGGCCCAGACGGCGCCGCCCGAGGGCCCCCACATCGGCTTGCCCAGGCGATTGGTCGCAAACGGCTTGGGCTCCTGGGCCGTGGTGTAGGTCTTCCACAAAACCTTGCCGGTGGCGGTGTCGAGGGCGACTATGGAGCCTCGGAATTTGCAACACACCCAGCGGTCGTCCGCGGCGAAGGCTTCGACGCCGGACGAGATCGGAACGAACACCTGACCGCCCCACACCGTGGGCGCGCCCGTCATCTGCAAACCGTCACTGTCGTCAATTGGGGTCCGCCAGAGTTCCTCACCACTGTCTGCGTCGAGCGCGACCGCGCTCTTGCCCCAATCGGAATAGAACAGGGCATGGCGCGCGCGGGCCCCAGGCGGAAGGTCCACGACGGTAATGCTCGAACGCGTGGCCGCCTCGGCGACGTGGCGCCAGTACACGCACCCGGTGCGCGCGTTCAGCAGGTAGATCGCGCCGGACATGCTGGTGACGTAGAGCCGCTGTCCCAGGATCGTCGCCTGGCCGTTCTTTGAGCCGGGGTAGTTGAAGGCCCATTTCAACTTCAGCCGGGGTACGTCCTCGGGCTTCAAGCCCGGGTCGCGCTGGAAGCGCGCGTTGTCGGGCGAGGGACTCCAGCCGTTCCAACGCGCGGCGGCTTTAAGGTCTAGCGGCGGCGGCGGCCCGTCACACCGGGGGCCGTCCAGTGGCGACGACGCGGCCGAGGGACCCCAAATGGCTGCGGGGTCCGGATCGCCGGCTACTTGGCTAACGTAGCGCGCGATAGCCCCCATTTCGGCGGGCGTCAGCCCTTGGGCCATCGGGGCCATAGCTCCGCCGCTCCGCAGGGCGCGCAGGATGAAGGAAGGCGGATTGCCCGCCAGCACTTGGCGGGCGGGGGTGCGGTCGTTGGCGTTTGCCTCATGGCAGCCGGCGCAGCGGGCGGTCCAAAGCGCCGCACCGTCAGGGGGGCTGGGCGCGGCCACGGTCGACGCGAGTTCCGCCGCGGGCGCCGTAGTCGGTGGCAAGGCGGCGGCCGCGATCAGCCCGATCGCCAAAAGGGCGACCAGATACGCAAGTACACGAACCGAATTTCGGCCCATTCTCAGAGTCCCCATCGCGGCGCGAGCGCCTAACTGTTGGCCAAGATGATCGGTTGCCTACAGACCGACAACTCAAATTTTTATAGTTTCGGGATAATTTCTGGTGATACTGGCGTCCCGGTCATCGAAATTACTAAGACGATGAGCGGTCTGGAGGCGAGGCGCATTGTCCGATAAGAAGGAGTCGATGGCGGTATCCCACAGCGACACCCGCGCGAGGGGCGCGCTTGGACGACGCGGCCCGACGAAGAAGTTCGAAGCCAAGCGCAACGTCATCGTCAGGTCGGCTGTCGAGCAGATCAACCGCCGTGGCGTTCGCGGCATGACCTTGGGCAGCGTCGCCGCCGATCTAGGCCTCGTGCCCACAGCGGTGATTTACTACTTCAAGAGTAAGGAAGATTTGGCTGCCGAGGTCTTTTCGCGCGGTATCGCCCGTTTCGAGGCAATGATTGCCGCCGCCTCTTCGGCGGAACAACCGGCCGACCGACTGACAGCCTTTGTCCAGGCCTATTTTGCGGACAAGCGCCGCGTCGCCCTTGGCGAGGCCGACGCTCTTGTAGTGTTCAACGACGTACGCGCCTTGAACGCCGAGCCCGTCAACAATGCCTACGTCGAGATGTTCCGGAACACGCGCGCCCTGCTGGGGGGCAAGGAGGCGCTTCCGCGCCTGCATCGCAACGCACGCGCCCACCTGCTGCTATCCCAGATGTTCTGGATCATCGCCTGGCTGCATCGTGTTGACGTCGGCGACTACGAGCGGACCGCCGAGCGCATGGCGCGGATCCTCAACGACGGATTGATGGCCAAGGGCGCGACCTGGCCAACGCCGGCGCCTATTGTCCTGAACACGGCTGAGGAGCCTGGCGGCCCCCTCTCGTCCGAGATGTTTCTGCGGGCGGCCACCCAGCTGATCAACGAGGAAGGATATCACGGCGCCTCGGTGGACCGCATCTCAGCTAGACTGAACGTCAGCAAGGGCGCCTTCTATCATCACAACGAAACCAAGGATGAGCTGGTCACCGCGTGCTTCCAGCGCACGTTCGACATCATGTGGCGCGCGATTCGCGCTGCCGAGGCCACCGGCGGCTCGGGGCTGGACATGCTTGTCGCGGTCGCTTCGTCATTGATTGAGCACCAGATGCGCGGCCAGGCGCCGCTGCTTCGCACGTCGGCTCTGACAACCGTTCCCGAGGCTATCCACGATCAATTGATCCACGACCTAGACCGCATTACTTGGCGCTTCGCCTCGATCGTGAGTGACGGTATCGCCGACGGCTCGATTGCACCCGTCGATGTGAACCAGGCCGCCGAGATGATCACCGGCGCCATCAATGCCGCCGCGGAACTGCACTACTGGGCGCCTGGGTTGACCGCGCGAACGGTTATCGACCACTACGTGCGACCTCTATTCATGGGACTCGGCGGGCCGATTCCGAGCTAGCGGCAAACGCCGTATCGTCCAAGCCAGTCTTCTCGCCACCCGGGCGCATCCACAGCGCAACGCCGGGACGTCGACGAGGACGCCCTTCGCCAATTCCTCCATTTCGACGCGGCGCTATACCAAGCACTCAAAAAAATCATTGACCAGACGGCCGCCATACCGGATGCTCAATTGCTGATCGACGGGCGCCGTTGGTATCGGCCCGGCCGGCGAACGAATGCACTCTCGATTCGACGAGGGGTCGCGCCGCCGATCGATAAAATGGCGGTACAAATCGCCGAGGGGGAAACTTGAATCGAGTTCAGTACTTGATGGTCACCTGCGCGAGCGCTGCGCTGATGCTATCCTCTGGCCAAGCTTTTGCGCAGACCGACCAGTCAAAGACGGGTGGGTCCGCGCCAAAGGGGGAGGCGCCGGCGACAGCCAGCGCCGACGAACAAGCCGCCAAGCGCGCCCAGCAGACATCGCAGAACACTGAGGCTGCGTCAGCCACCGCCGTCGGCGAAGTGCTGGTGACAGCCCTGCCGCACGCGGCGTCGCTGCAGAGTCTGCCAGTGGCCGCTTCGGCCTATACTAGCGAGCGCCGCAACCTGGTCGGGATCACATCGGCGAGCGACATCGTCAACTTCACGCCAAGCATGAGCCTCAACGGCCAAAATCTCAGCCTGCGCGGCGTCAACCGCGTTATCACGCCGTCGTTCGGCCCGCCTCCAGGCGTCGCCGTCTTCGTCGATGGAGTCTACACGGACTCTCCCGACTATCTGAACCAGCCGGACTTCTTCAGCGATCGGATCGAGATCCTGCGCGGACCGCAAGGTACGCTCTCCGGCCGCAACGCCATCGGCGGATCGGTGAATGTCGTCTCCAAGCGACCAACGCCGTACTTCCGCGAGGAGGGCCGCGTCGGATACACCGACCGCGGCTATTTCTACGCCCAGGCCAGCGTCTCCGGTCCTATCACGGAGGATCTGCGATTTCGGATCGCTGACGCCTACGCCAATCAGTCGCGGTCGAACGGCTTCTACAGGAACCTAGCCAGCAGTATTCGCCCCGGCTCAGGGCATTCGAATCTGATTGAAGCTCAGGTTGACTGGAAACCCACGTCGACGTTTGATCTCTGGACGCGGGTGCAGAACTTCTCCAGCGACTTCACGCCGACCTATGCCACCTCGCGCGAACAGTACCCCGGCCTTACATCAAACTACGCGGCGGCCTTCCCGATCGAGGAGGGCACGCGCTGCCCTAACTTCCAATGCCTCGCGCCAAGCGTGCTTACCGAGTTGGCCCCCAATAGCAATCCGGCGATCAACGACCCGCGGCTGATCAACCGGAATTACGTCGGATATTCGCGGCTTAAAGGCGATTGGACCTTCACTACGCAGGCAACCTTGAATTTGCCTTTCGCCACGGTTCAGTACATCGGCGGATACAGCAAGTACACTTACCAATCGTCCACCGATATTGATGGAACGGCGCTGACCGCCGCCCCATGGCAACATCAGATCGACTTCGATGACGAGAGGAAGAGCTGGTATCAAAACGAGCTCGACGTTAAGTCGGCCGACAATCGGCGGCTGAGATGGTCTTTGGGGCTGTTCCAGTACTCACAGACTTGGAGCCAAACTTATCAGACTCGCGAGCCGAACCAGCCAGACCTCGACAACCCAACTGGAGGTCCGCCGAATCCGCTGCGGATCCTTTACCTGCAGAACCCCACCAACAAGACCCGTTCAGAGGCCGTTTACGCCAATATTGACTACAACCTCACGGACTCGCTGCGGCTGTCAGCGGGATTTCGTTATACTTGGGACCACACTGACGCAACGAACTCGCTCGTGCAGGTCTTCGACACAGGTGGCATATTCTTCGCTACCTTTGGCTCGCAATATGTCACTCCGCCCAGCGCCCCGTCTACGGCCAGCGCCAGCTGGCGCGATTGGTCGGGAAAGATCGGCGCCGAATGGCGGCCGGATAACAGCACGCTTGTCTACGGGTTCGTCGCGAAGGGTTACAAGTCCGGCGGGTTCGTGATGACCAACATCCTGCCGATCCCCGCGGTGGCGCCGGAAACCCTCTACGACTATGAGGTCGGCATCAAGAAGACCTTTGGCTCAAAGCTACTCGTCAATGCTGGCGTCTACTACTACGACTACCGCAATCTCCAAGAGATACTGCAGGTCCGCAATCCCATCAGCGGGCTTATTGTCAACGATCTTGCCGGCGCGCAAAAGGCTCGGACCTACGGCTTCGAACTGGAAACGATTTGGTCACCGACGCCTGACTTCCAGGTGACCTTCAACTACTCCTATCTGAACGCTAGGTTCATTACCTTCACCAACACGCTCACCGGCGGGCCGTTCCTCGACTTCACAACGGCGACTCCGGCGGTGTGCAGCACGTTCGACCCTGTCACGCATGCCGCCACCAGCCCGGCGTGTGCGCCCCTCCAACTGGCAAACCTGAACGGCAACCAACTGCCAGAAGCGCCCAAGAACAAGGTGACAATCAACCCGGTGTACACATTCCACCTACCTGTCGGGTCCTTGTCGCTATCGGCGACCTACGCCTGGATCGACAAGCAATACTACAGCATATTCAACTCGCCGAACCAGCTGGCGCCTTCGTACTACAACCTCGACCTGCGGGCGCTTTACCAGCCTAAGGGCGGCCACTGGACCATTGTTCTTTACGCGCGGAACGTAACCGATCAGGTCCAGCAGGTATTCACCGGCACGGGTAGTTTCACGTCCGGCCCAGCCAACCTGGTTCCAGCCAACGGGGCGTTCGCGACCCGAGGCGCCCATTTCTACTATCCGCTTGCGCCTCGCGTGTTTGGCGGGGAAATCCAGGTGCGGTTCTAGCGGCCTGGCGACCTGTTCCTCACTGCTCAGTGTCTGGGGCTGTCGGGGCAACTAGAGCCATGACAGCTTCAAGCGGATACCGGCAGGAGCGCCCGTCATGCGCTAAATGTATGTCGATCGAGCCTTTCTATCCGGTTCAAGTGATTCCACTTGAACCGGAAAGGCTCTAGGAGGCCGCGGAGCTGGGTTTCGGCCGAAGATCTGGACCCCAGGTGCGCGCCTCAGGATTCTCCTCGCTCAGCTGCTGTCGGCGCACGCTCTTGATCAAGTCCCGCCAGTGCGGCGTGTTGAAAACGTAGAGCCTGTTTGCCTTCAGGGCTTCCAGCGTGACTTGCGCGATTTGCTGCGGAGGCACGCCTTGTGCTTGGAAGGCGTCAGCGCCGGCGCGCGCTTTCTGGTCGGCGTGGTCGCGGTCACTCCACGCCGTGTCGCCGGCTGGGCGATTGCGCCATGACCGATGAATCTGAGTGTCGACCATGCCGGGGCAGACCACGGATACCCCGACGCGGGTGTTGGCCGCGATAAGTTCGGAATACAGAGCCACGCTGATGGAAAGAGCCGCCGCCTTCGACGAGCAATACGGCGCATGGTGACCGATGCCGAGCAGGGCCGCCTCCGAGGCGGTGTTAATGATGTGGCCTTCCTCGCCATGGCTGATGATCAGCTGGGTGAAGGCTTTGACTCCATGGATAATGCCCCAGACGTTGACATCGTAGACCCAGCGCCAGTCGTCCAGAGACAGATCCCAGAGAGGTCCGGTGATCGACACGCCGGCGTTGTTGACTAACACATGCACCTTGCCGAACGCGGCTACCGCGGCCTGCGCCAACGCCTCGACGTCAGCGTATCGCGCCACGTCTGTGCGCACGCCGATCGCCTCGTACCCCTCGGCTTGAAGCGCCTGGATGGCGGTGTCCAGCGCACCTTGCTCAATGTCGGCGATCACCAGCCGCATGCCCTCTGTGCCGAAAGCTTGCGCCATTGCCAGGCCGATGCCATTGGCGCCGCCAGTGATGACGGCGGTCTTGCCCTTTAAGTCCTGCACCTGACGCCCCTCAAAGGTACTTGCCGAACCAGTCCAGGGCGAGCTTGAGCGCCGGCTCGTAGTACTCGTCGTAGACCTTGTAGTGGGTGCATGGGAAAGTGACGCGCTCGGTCGGCGTCCCGGTCTTTCTGACCACCTCGTGTACGTAACCATGGGTTTCGCGGGCGGCGTATTCTTCAAATTCGGCGTCGATGAACAAGGTCGGCGCGCGCACTGCCGCGGCAGCCCTGATCGGGTCGTGGAAGAGCTGGCGCGCGACGTCCGGTGTGCCCCGCAGGCCGGCCGCGGAGTCGATCCCCTGCGGCACGGGTGGATCGATCAAGCCTCGCGCCTTGTCCGCGGCGCGCTTGCGCTGGTAGGCGACGAAGTTCGGATCGGCCGTGGGCGATCCGAAGCCGCCAATCTGGGCGACCACCGCCCTGGGCCGTTCATCTGTTCCCGCGACCACCACGACATGGCCGCCGCCGTAGCTCGAGCCCCAAAGGCCAACCCGCTCGGGATTCACCCCGGGTTCGGTCATGAGCCAGGCAAGGCAAGCGCGGATATCAGCCACCTGATCCACTGGATCAACAAGGTCGCGGATCACCCGGGCTCGCATCGCATGTTCGCCCTCCTCCCCCAGTTTGGGACCGGCCGAGGGCGAGATCAGGCGGCCGTCTGACTCACCCCATCCGCGATAGTCGAACACCAGGCAGCAGTAGCCCGCCTGGGCGAAAGGCAGGGCATACCGCTCCGCCAAATGACCCTTCAAGCCAGCCCATCCATGGCACAGCAGGATCGCCGGCAAAGGACCGACGGCGTCGGGCCGAATTACCTCCGCGGCAAGCCGAGACCCCTCGCTCCAGATGGTGACGTCCGTTCGGATAACAGTGCTAGCCATGGGAAGAACCATAGCGGCGGCACGTTTGCAGGGCAAACCCATAGCTCAAAAGATGTTCCGTGACGGCCAGGCTACGGCGCCCCTTGTGGCCAGAGTGGCACCAACAGAGCCGTCCCAGGGTCGCGCACTGCTGGACCGCTCGATCTCGATGGGATACCGATTGTTGAAATGCTGCATCCTTAACGCGGTAAGCACTCGAGTGAGGTGTTCTGATGGTAGGAAGGCTTGCGGGTAAAGTCGCCCTGATAACCGGCGGCACCAGTGGCATCGGTCAGGCGACCGTTGAGCTGTTTGTCGCCGAGGGCGCCGAGGTGCTCATCGTCGGCCGCAACCAGGCCAAGGGCGAGGCCATGGTCGCCGAGCTCGGACCCGCCGCCCATTTCTTCCAGGCCGACGTCACCAAAGAATCCGAGATTGCCGCCGCGGTGGCGAAGACGACCGACGTCTTCGGCCGCCTCGACATCCTGTTCAACAACGCTGGCGGCAGCACCCGCGGCGACGTGGACACCTTCACCGACGCCGACTTCCGCTACGCCATGGACCTGCTGCTGGGGTCAGTGCTCTTTGGCATGAAGCACGCCGCGCCGATCATGAAAACCCAAGGCTGGGGCGCGATCATCAACAACTCGTCAGTGGCGGCCCTGCGAACCCACATGGGCGGCTACCTCTATTCGGTGGCCAAGGCTGGCGTCACCCAGGCCACCAAGCTGGCGGGCATGGAGCTGGGCCGCCACGGGGTCTCGGTGAACAGTATCTCGCCCGGCGGCATCGCCACGCCGATCTTCTTCGGCGGCTCGGCCCGCGCCGCCGGCATGGAAACCGACCACGTCGAAGCCTCGATGGCCAAGCTGGAGCGCAACCTGGCCCGCGCCACGCCGATCCAGAAGACGGGGTTGCCCAAGGACATCGCGTCTGCCGCCCTGTTCCTGGCCAGCGACGAGGGCCACTACGTCAATTGCCACGACCTGGTGGTCGACGCCGGCATGACTGCCGGCGGCCGCACCAACTTCGAATCGACGGTCTGACCTCATGGACTACGACCACCACATCCGCGAGCTGGAGGAGAATGGCTACTCGATCATGGAGGGCGCGATCAGCACGGAGTTGTGCGACGAGATCATTGCCGAGATCGAGCGGCTTGAGGCTACCGAGCAACCATCACTGAAGGGCAACGCGTTCGTCGGCTACAAGACCGTCCGCTACTTTGATCTACTCAACCGCGGCGAGGTCTGGCAGAGGGTCGCAGCCCATCCCAACCTTCTGCCGGTGCTGCGCGGTGCGCTGGGCGCCGACATGCTGCTGTCGACCATGGGCACCGCGGTGATCGCGTCCGGCGAACGGGCCCAACCGATCCACCGCGATGACGAGCTGTACGAAATCGCCATGCCGCACAAGAATTTGGTCTGCAACACCATGTGGGCCCTGACCGACTTCACCGAGGCCAACGGCGCCACCCGCCTCGTGCCCGGCACCCACCGCGTCACCGAGACCGCCGATCCACGTCAGACCTACCCGTCGATCCCAGCCGTCATGACCAAGGGTAGCGTCTGTTTCGTGCTAGGAACCTGCTACCACGGCGGCGGCGCAAACGTCACGCAAGCGCGCCGGTGGGCGCTGACGATCAACTACTGTGCCGGCTGTATGCGGCAGCAGGAGAACCTGATGCTGGCGACAACCCGCGATCTGGCCGCGACATTCTCGCCGGAGCTCCTGGCCCTGATCGGTTACGGGATGACCCTGCGCAACGTCGGCCACGTCGACGCCCAAGACCCACGCCGGCTTCTGCCCACGATTTGAGGACACCGCCATGGCCGACGACGCCAAGTCCGACCCCCAAACCCGCCCGCCGCCCCCGAAAGCCTACGAGTCCGCGCCGTACCTCAACCAGAGGCGCAGGGTCACCCAACTCTATCCGGAGCTGCGCGCGCTGGGTCTGGAGCGACACATCGCCGACCTGGCGCTGCAAGGCTACACAGTCGTGCCACCGGAGCTGGTCGCTCCGCCCGAGCACATCGCCGCCCTGCGCGAGGCGGTGTTGAATGTCTCGCAGCGCCGCACAGGCGTGACGCCGGACGCCGAAACCGGCTCGACCCATCTGGCCTCCGAGCATCCGCTCGGCCAGTTCATGCGCTACGTGCTGTTCGAGGATCCGATCTTCGAGCCGATGCTTACCAACCCGGTGTTGCTTGGCCTGATTACTTATCTAGTCGGCTACGACGCCTTGCTCAGCCTGCATGACGCCATGGTCAAGGGGCCGGGCGGCGCCACCCTGGCTATCCACAATGACAATGGCGACCTCATCACGCCTGTGTACGGCGACCAACCGCAGACGGCGAACATCAACCTGCTACTCAGCGACTATGGTGAAGGCAGTGGCGCGATTGCCTTCCTGCCGGGAAGCCATGTCTTCCGCCGCCAGCCCACGCCGGCAGAGATGCGCGAGCTGAAGTCTGAGATGACGCCGATCATCGCCCCGGCAGGCTCCGCGGTAATTTGGCCGGCCAACACATGGCATATGGCGCTGCCGCGCACTGACCCCGGACTGCGCCTTACCCTGCTCTACGGCTTCTGCCGCGGCCACCTGCAGACCCAGTCCGACTTCCGCCATCACGTCACGCCAGAGGCCCTCGATCGCAATCCGGCACGCTTCGCGCAGCTGATGCACGTCCACGGCGTGTTCCCTTTCGCTGAAGCCGACATCGATCCGGTCCACCGGGCCATGACCGGCCGGCGCTACAGCCTGTTCGACTGCCATCCGATGTGGCAAGCCTTCCACAACGTTCGAGCGGTGTCGCCCAACGGTTAGGCCTTCGAAAGCCGTGATGGTCGTGGCTAGAGTATTCGCCCTGCAGGCCCAGGCGCGGCGGGGGGTGACCCAGCAGCCGACGGGGAAGGGGCGCCCGCTTCCGCAACGGATGCCGCCGCCGCGAGGCTCTCGGCGATCGAAGCCAAATTGCGCTCGTGGGTGGCGGCGTCGATCTGGTAGAACTTCCAGCAGAAGATCGAAAGCGAACTCAGTCCCGTGGTTATGGGCACATAGATCCAAGCCAGTTTGGTCATTATAGCCGGATCGAGGCTCGCCAGCGTTGCGTGCGTCGGAAAGCCAACGTAGGCCAGAAACAGCCCCGGAAGCACTGTGGCGAAACCAGAGACTACCTTGTTCAGCAAGGCGTCGCCGGCGAACAACAGGCCTTCAGAGCGCCGTCCAGTCTTGACTTGGCTCTCTTCGACAATATCGGCGATCATCGAGGTTACGATGATGTAGCCGCCCGTACCCAACACCCCGCCGATGATCGAGTTGGTGATGAGCAGCGGCAATAGTGCAGGCGACCCGTTGGCCGGAAACAGGTTCAACAATCGCAGCACGATGGGCCCGTTGGCGGTAATTACGCTCAGAAAGAACAGCGTCATGCAGGCCCGCCGCTTGCCCCAACGTCGCGACAGGGCAGGGGCCAGTGTGACGGCGATCGGCGTCGAGATAAGACCCGTCAGTACGAGCACTAAGACGCTGGCCGATGGCAGCCCCCAGAAGTAGGTGCCAAAGTAGATCGACAGCCCGGCATAGAGGCTGCTCGCGGTCGCTGCGACGACACCAGCGATCACCGCGACGGCAAAGTTCCGATTCTTCAGGGTGTTGGCCACTTCTTTCGCCGACCTGATGATGTCGAATGGCTGCGCCGCCGGCCGATAGAGCCGCGGAATTCTGGCGTGGGTCCCGAGCGAAGACGCAATGATCGAGATGGCCATGAGGATGGCGACCGTGATCGCCAGCGGCGGATAGCCGGCCGGATTGAGCTGGCCGAGCGGATAGCTTGGTGTTTTGTGTAGGAAGACAGCGTAGGCCAGGACGGCGGCGATCGCCCCGCCCAGCGTGCCCAACAGCCAGCGGTAGCCAAGCAGGACCGTTCGGTCGTGATACGCGGGGGCCAGCTCCGGTGCGAGGGCGCCGCTGGGGACTTCATAGAGGCTCAGGGACATGCGCACACACAGGGTCATACCGAGCAGGTAGGCGAAGAGCTGCGCCGGTGGGAGGCCGTGTGGGGGCATGAAAAGCAGGGCGAAGGAGACCGCGACGGGTAGCGCCGAGAAGTACATGAGCGGATGACGCCGACCCCATCGCGTCCGAAGGCTGTCGGAAAACATACCGACCAGCGGATCCCAGAATGCGTCCACGAACACCGAGATTCCCAAAGCCAGGCTTGCGAGCTGAGCTGGGAGGCCGAGCACCTGATTGTAGTAGAGTAACAGCAGCCCGCCCATTATCTGCAGGTGGGCGCCATTCGCCATTGATCCGACGCCGTAGAGGACCCGGGTCGGCGCCCCCACGCGCTCGTCCACTGCTGGCGACCCTCGGGTGGTCATCGCGTCCTGTCCCTTCTGACGGCGCCTTGATGACGCGACTTTGCCGATCAGGCTATGACGCGGCTGGCGTACCATCAACTCAAATATGAAATGCTTCCCCTCAATAGGCTTCACCGGTGGTTTTGATGGTGGTGGACCTCATCCCCATCCCGTGCTGTTTTCTTAGCTAAGCCGCTGGCCTGGATGGTGGCCACCAGCCTTGCCCTACGCGGCTCGTTTCAAGGGTTGACGTGCGATCAGCCATACCTGACAGTGAAAAAACGTCCCGTTGACCCCTCGGAGAGGGGCATGCGCGCCCTCTCCATTCTTTGCTAACGGTGGCCGAGGGCACGGGGTGGCGGCGCCGGCCGCAGTGGCTATGGGAGACGCGCTAACTTGCCTGACGAAGGGAACTTGAAGGGGTGGGTGGCGGTGATCACCGGCGCTGCCGGTGATATCGGGGCTGCTACGGCGATGTTGATGGCCGCTCGAGGCGCTTCGATTGTTGCGGTGGACCGTGACGGGGAGGGTCTGGCCAGACTGGCGGCTGGCATGCCGACAGGGTCTCGCCTCGAAGAGATCGTTTGTGACGTCAGCGACGAACAGCAAGTGGCCAACTACGTTCGGCTGGCTCAGGAACGCTTCGGGGGCATCGACATCTTCTTCAACAATGCCGGAATTGAGGGCGGCCCAGGAGGGACGTGGAAACTCACGCCGGACTTCCCACTAGACGAGTTCAATCACATTCTGGCGGTCAACGTGACCGGCGTTTTTCTAGGAATGAAGCACGTCATTCCAGCGATGATCGCGCGCGGCGGCGGCTCGATCATCAACAGCTGCAGCATTTTTGGCATCAAAGGCGGACGTGGCCAGATCGGCTACGTGGCCTCAAAGCATGCCGTCCTGGGCATGACCCGCACCGCGGCCGCCGAATGGGGGGCTGAGGCCATTCGCGTCAATTGCATCGGGCCAGCGATGATACAGGGGCAGATGATGGATCGGTTGATGCAGGCCGCCCAGATCAACCGCCCACCGCCCGTACCTGGTGAGCAAGCGGGCGCAGGCTTCACCAATCCTATTCCAAGGTGGGCGCAGGCCAGTGAGGTTGCGCCTCTGGTTGCCTTCCTGGCCTCTGATGAAGCTGCGTTCATCACCGGGGCCTTCTACGCCGTGGACGGCGGGATGAGCGCGGTTTGATCCGGTAGCGCGGTTGGCTGACCGTGATCGGTTGAAGAGGAACTTGCATGCCACTCCCCCAGGACATCCGCCCACTAAATGGCGATCTTCAGGACACCTTGGTCGAGGCCAGCAAGACACCGTGGATTGAGCACGGACCCATGTCGGCTACCAAGGTGCTCTATACCGGTAGCGAGAGCGGCGCCTGGGCCGTACTCTATCGCTGGAAGAAAGGGTTCACCGCCCCGCCTCATAAGCACTTGTCCTCCTCGCACACCTTCATTCTGTCGGGGAAACTGAAGGTTCGAGACGGCGTGTTGAACGCCGGTGACTATGTGTACGAGCCTAACGGCGTGCTCCATGGCTCTACAGAGGCATTGGAAGACACTGAATATCTCTTCATTTGCAACGGGCCTCTGCTCTACTTCAATGACGACAAGTTCACGGCCTACCTGGGCTGGGAAGAAGTCGAACGAATGCGTCGGAGTGCTGCGGCGGGCTGAACCGCAAGGTCACACCCTCATGAAGCGCCGTCTTAAGGGGCGCAGGGGGCGGCGTCAGACCGAATGCACCAGGGCATCGATTTTGCCACCTGTTAGGTCGTGAGGCTCAAATCAGAGGCGACCGCTCGCCGCGTCTTGCCTTGTGTCTATTCAAGAAAGCGGTGGTTGCTGCACGAATCCCCGGCGAGCGGAGCGGTGAATCCCCGGCTCGAACATTTTGGCCTGACGACACCCTCGGAGGGTCAGGGCTCACTGCGCCTTGACGGAGACAAGTCGACTTTCGCCTGACGGCGCCGCCTGGCCGGCTCCTCATTGCGCGTTGAGTTCGGCGCGTTCCGATTTAGGTGGTTTGCGGCTGGGCTGACGGCGTCTGCGCCATGGCCCGCATGACCGATTGCGTAATCTCCTCGCGGGTGGGGTTGCGCCTCAGGGTGAGGCCGCCGTTCACCTGCAGGTTCTGGCCGGTCATGAAGCACTCGCCGCTTGCCAGCCAGACGGCCGCCGCGGCGATGTCGTCAGCGGTTCCGACGCGGCCGAGCGGGTAGGACGGCAGGAAGGCGTCGAAGAGGCCGGGCGTCGCGTGGGCGTCGGCGGTCATCGGGGTGGCGGTCAGGCCCGGCGAGATCGAGTTGGCCCTGACGCCCTTGGCGCCGAAATCGTTGGCAATGCAGCGGATCAGGTGATCGACGCCGGCCTTGGTCCCCATGTAGGCGGCGTGGTCGTTGAGCATGATGGTGGCGGTGGCCGAGCTGATCTGGATCAACGACCCGCCAGTGTCCAGCATCGCGGCGGTCATGGCCTGGAAGAACTGGAAGGGGCCAATGAACTGCAACGCCGTCATCCGCTCGAGGTCGTCGGCCGTGGTTTCCAGGAAGGGCTTCAGGAGGCCCCAGCCGGTGGCGTTGACGGCGATGTCGATGCGGCCCGTCCAGGCCTTGGCCGTCGCCGACAGATCCCGGACGTCGGCTTCGCGGGTGATGTCGCACAGGGCGTAATGGCCGCCGATGCGGTCGGCGAAGTCGGCCAGTTCCGCTTTCTGTCGGCCCGCGACCAGCACGCGCGCGCCCTCGTCGGCGAAACGCCGGGCAATGACCTGACCCATGTTGTCCCGGCCGGCCGCGCCCATCACGACCGCTGTCTTGCCTTCCAGTCGGCCCACGGTCGTTCTCCCCTGCAGCGGGTGTTCCGCCGTCGCCCACGGCTACACCACAATAAAAAAACCAGCAAGATTGACTTTTTTGTGAGGACTTCGCGATGATGGCGGCGGGGAGAACGCCGCATGTCATTCGAGGGCCCGATTGAGGATCGACTAGCCATCCGTGAACGGATCGAAGCCTACGCCGACGCCGTGTTTCGGCGCGACGCCGAGGCGTGGATCGCGAACTGGTGCGAGGACGGTGTGTGGGTCCTGCGGGGGATCGAGGTGTCAGGCCGCGCCCAGGTCAAGGCCGCGTGGATCCAGGCGATGGACGCCTTCGCCCTCACCGCATTCCTCGCGACGCCAGGGGCTATCGTGGTCCGCGGAGAGACCGCGACGGCCAGGGTCTACACCCAGGAAATCCTCACCGACGCCAGCGGCGCGGTCCGGCGGATCGTCGGCGCCTATGACGACGAGCTCGCTAGGCATTCCGGCGTCTGGCTGTTCCGCCGGCGCGCCTATCAGATCCTGCACGATGAGACCCACACATGAGCACACGTATCGTCATCTCCGGGGAAGTGGACCTGGCGCCCGAGGACCGGGACCAGGCCCTGCTGGGCGCGCGTGATCTGATCTCGGCGGCCCTGGCCGAGCCCGGATGCGTCCACTACGCCTGGACGGCGGACCTGAACCGCCCGGGCCGCGTTCACGTCTTCGAGGCTTGGGACAGCGAAGGCGAACTGGCGGCGCACCTCGTCGGCAAGCCCTACCAGGGAATGCTGGCGCACCTAGGCGGCTTCGGCATCCGCAATGCGGTAACCCGCAAATATCGAGTCGACCTGATGGAACCGGTCTACGATCCCGAAGGGCGTCCTCGGGCGGACTTCTTCACGGCGAATGGCTGATGCGCGGACACGGGGGGTGAGGCTGAACCGCTCGACTTTAGAAAAACCGGATAGCTTGTTTGTTTTATGGCGCGCTGTTAGGCTGATGCAAAAGCAGAACAGGTAGGAGGCGAGGGCCCATGGCGGACGACAACACTCACACTCCCGGCGGCATGGCGCGATGCCCCGGCGAGGGCTGGGACGATCTGATGGCCGCGGACACCCTCGATCCGCCCTCGTTCCTGAAGCAAGACTCCTACGAGTACATGGGTTCGGCCCCGCTGACGGCCGACCGCTACACCAGCGCGGCGTTCTTCCAGCGCGAACAGGCGGCGATGTGGCCCAATGTCTGGCAATTCGCCGCCCGCGAAGAAGAGCTGCCCGACGCCAACGACGTGGTGGTCTACGAGAACGGCGGGCGCTCCTACCTGGTTACGCGCCAGTCCGACGGATCCGTGCGCGCCTTCCACAACGTTTGCCTGCACCGGGGTCGCAAGCTACGGCTGGAGTCGGGCTGGTCCAAGGACTTCAAGTGCCCGTTCCACGGCTTCACCTGGAACACAGACGGCTCGCTGAAAGAGATTCCCTGCCGCTGGGACTTCGGCCACCTGACTGATGAGGCCATGTCGCTGCCAGAAGCGCAGGTCGGCCGATGGGGCGGCTATATCTTCCTCAAGGAAGCGGAGGGCGGTCAGACCCTGGACGAGTACCTTGCGCCCCTGCCCGAGCACTTCAGGCGCTGGCGGCATGAGGAATGTGTCACCGGAGCGTGGGTGGGCAAGGTGATTCATGCCAATTGGAAGGCCACGGCCGAGGCGTTCATGGAGGCCTGGCACTCGGTGGTCACCCACCCGCAGATCCTGCCATTCACCGGCGACGCCAACACCCGCTACAATATCTATGGCGACCACGTGAACGTGGCCCTCACCCCGTTTGCGGTAATGTCCCCGCACCTGGACCAAGACGCCCATGGCCAACAATGGATTGTCGATGAATTCCTGAAGTACAATGGTCGGGCGGGCGGCGCGGACCTCAAGGTTCAAGTTCCAGAAGGCCAGTCGGCGCGAGCGACCATGGCGGCGGTGAACCGCGAGCGCTTCACCCAGATGTTCGGCCACGACCACAGCCACGCCAGCGACGCTGAACTGCTCGACGCCTTTACCTACAACGTCTTCCCAAACTTCGCGCCGTGGGGCGGCTTCATGCCCAACATCGTCTATCGTTGGCGTCCCTGGCCGGATCAGGACTCCACTCTGATGGAGGTCCGGCTGTTGATGCGCCAGCCACCCGGTGCGCCCAAGGCCAAGACGCCTGTGATGCATCTGTTGCGCGAAGACCAGCCTTGGAGCGCTGCCGAGGAACTGGGCGCCGCCCTGGCCGGGGTCTTCGACCAGGACATGGCCAACCTGCCCTATGTCCAGGACGGCCTGAAGGTGTCGAAGAACAACCAGGTCCAGCTGGGCGACTACCAAGAAATCCGCATCCGGCACTTCCATCGCACACTGGACAAATACCTGGCCCGCTTCGGCTAACCCCGCGACCCAGCCGACACGTCCGAGGATATCGACGATGACCAACGTCACGCCCATCCGCATGCCCAAATGGGGCCTCTCCATGCAGGAGGGCGTGGTCGTCGACTGGTGGAAGGCGGAGGGTGACAGCGTCGCCGAGGGCGAAGACCTGGTCGATATCGAGACGTCGAAAATCAACAATGTCTATGAAGCGCCGTCAGCCGGCGTGCTGCGTCGGCTGGTGGCGCAGCCGGGAGAGACCCTGGCCGTCGGCGCCCTGATCGCGGTCCTGGCTCCGGCCGAGGTTCCCGATGCGGAGGTCGACGCCTTCATCGCCGATTTCCAGGCCAACTTCACGCCCGAGGCACAGGACGCGGAAGGCGGGCCGATGGTGTTGTCTACCGTCGAGGCCGGCGAACGGCGCCTGAGGATCGGCCGCGCCGGGCCGGAGGCGGGAACTCCGGTGGTGTTGCTGCACGGCTATGCCGGCGACCTGAACAGCTGGCAGTTCAACATCGAGGCCCTGGCGGCCGTCGCACCGGTGATTGCCATGGACCTGCCAGGTCATGGCGGGTCGACCAAGGATGTCGGCGACGGCTCGCTGGCCGCGTTGGCCGGGTCGGTGGGCGCGGCGCTCGAGGCCCTGGGCATAGGCGAAGCGCACCTAGTGGGGCACTCTTTGGGTGCAGCGGTGGCCGCGCGGCTGGCCACAGATCGGCCAGCCTTGGCCCAGAGCCTTGTCCTGATCTGTCCAGCCTACCTGCCCGGCACGGTGCTGTCGGAGGATTTCCTGACCGGTGTGATTGAGGCCCAGCGGGCAAAGGATCTGAAGCCGTGGCTGGAGCGGCTGCTTGCAGATCCCTCGGCGGTCACCAAGGACATGGTCGAGGACATGCTGAAGTTCAAACGCATCGACGGCGTCGAGGACGCCCTGACCGTGCTTCGCGACCGTATGACAGAGGGGTCCGACGCGGCGGCGGTGGCGGCGGATCTGGACCGGCTGCCCGTAACGCTGGTGATCGCCAGCGACCAGGACCAGATTGTCGGCGCGCCGGATGAGGCCGCCCTGCCGCGCCAGATACGGGTGGTCTGGATCGACGGTGCGGGCCACATGCCGCACCTGGAGCAAGCTGGCGCCGTCAATGCTCTGTTGCTGGGGGCGATCGGCGCTGGAGCGTAATTCTAAAGTGAGACCATCGTCTTGGCCGAACGAGCAGCCAGTTCGGCGGAAAACGCTCTAGATTCAAATCTTCAGGGCTGGTTGCGGGCGGAAAACCGGTTTCGCTTTGCCTCAACCCGCACTAGGGCGTCAGCCCAGAGGGGCCGGGGGCTGCAGGCGCCCGTCGCGCAGGCCCAGGATGGTCTGGGAGATCAGGCTGCGCAGCAGGGCGAGTCGCTCCTCGCCTTCCCAGACCTCGCGGTTCAGTAGCAGGCCTTCCATGCCGGCGATGCAGAAGTCCATGCACAGCTCAAACAGCTCGAGCTTGTCATTCCATTCGGGGAAAACCTGCAGCACCTTCAGACGCTCGATACGGACGAACTGCTTGGCCTTAGGCAGGAATATCTCGCGAAGTTCGTCGTCGGTGCGCGAGGCCACCGAAAGCTCGAGATAGGCGGTGAACTCGCGCGACACCACGCTTTGCCAGTACAGCTCGATGCCGGCGTGTTCCTGGACCCGGGCCTCCTCGGTTAGCTCGTTTATGCGGCCGGCGAATTGCTCCATGCGCTTGTAGAAGGTGTAGTCGATCACCGCCGCGATCAGATCCTGCTTGGTCGCATAGTGATGCAGCATCGCCCCACGCGAAATCTCCGCGGTCTGGGCGATCATCTGGGTGGTGGTGCGGGCGTAGCCGTGTTTTTCCAAGCAGTCGATCGCCGCCTCCAGGATGGCGATGCGCGTCTGGATACTCTTTCGCTGCTGCCAACCCTGTCCGGCTGTAGCCAAGCCCTCCGGCTCCAGCTCAGCCAAGCCGTCATCCATCTCAGACACTCCGATTTCGTCCAGGCCCATTACAGACTCGTGCGCCTGTTACCAACTTCGATGTCTAGAGACCCAGGGCGGCGCGCGCCAGGATGTTGCGCTGCACCTCGCTCGATCCGCCGTAAATGGTGGAGGCGCGCATGTTCAGATAGCGGGCGACGGGCACGGCTGCGTAGTCGGCGCCCACGGGAGAGACATTGGCCCCGATCCCCAGGGCCTCGCGCTGGTCCGCGGTCGCGTAGACGCCAAGCGCTTCAACGGCCAGCTCAGTCACCGCCTGCATGGTCTCGGTGCCCTTCAGCTTGAGCAGGGAGGCGGTGCTGTCACCGACGCTGGCGCCGGTGGACGCCTGGGAGACCACCCGTCGTTCGGTGAAGTCCACGGCGCAAATCTGGACCTCCAACTCGGCAACCCTGCGCCGAAAGGCCGCGTCCTCCCACAGCCCTTCGGCGGCGGCGATGGTGCGCATCTGGCGCATGGCCCCCTTCAGCCTGGCGGCGAACGAACCGCCGCCCCGCTCGAACTCCAGCAGATATTTGGCGACCGTCCAGCCCTTGTTCTCTTCGCCCACCCTGAGGCTGACGGGGGTGCGGACGTTGTCAAAGAAGACCTGGTTGACCTCATGCTCGCCGGGCAGGGTGATAATCGGCTGCACGGTGACGCCAGGCGTGGCCATGTCCAGCAGCAGGAAGGTGATGCCCGCCTGCGGCTTGCCCTCGGTGGCGGTGCGCACCAGCAGGAACATCCAGTTGGCCGCGTGAGCATGGGTCGTCCAGATCTTGGTCCCGTTGATCACATAGTCATCGCCGTCACGTACGGCGCGGCACTGTAGCGATGCCAGGTCCGACCCGGCCCCCGGCTCGGAATAGCCCTGGCACCAGTAGTGCTCGCCCGACAGGATTCGCGGCAGGAAATAGTCCTTTTGAGCCTGGTCGCCGTGGCCCATCAGCACCGGGCCGCACATCTGCAGGCCCATGGCCGGCAAGGCGGGGGCGCCGGCCTCCGATAGCTCGGAGTCGAACAGATAGCGCTGCACCGCGGTGAAGCCCGCCCCGCCGTACTGCCGCGGCCAGGCGGGGGCCACCCAACCCTTTTCATAGAGGGTGCGATGCCAGCGCCGGGCCAGTTCCGCCTCAGCGAAGACCCCCGCCTGGCGCGCGGCAGCGGCCCGCAGATCCGGGGTGAAGGCCGCGTCCAGGAAGACCCGGACCTCGTCGCGAAAAGCCAGGTCCGCCGCCGAAAGGTCGATGTGCATCCTGGCCTCCGTCGCTTTTCACCCGTCTTTCCGATGGACGCGGGCACGAACCCGATCTTATAGTGCGACCTATAAAAAACAAGCTGTCCGGTTTTTACTGGACAGGTGCAGGAGGCGACGATGGATCTGGGATTGAAGGGCCTTAAGGCCGTTCTGGCAGGCGCCAGCAAGGGCATCGGCCGCGCCACGGCGGAAGCCTTGGCGGCGGAAGGCTGCGACGTCGCCGTCTGCGCCCGTGGCCAGGCGGGCGTTGACGCCACGGTGTCGGCGCTACAGGCCAAGGGCGTCAACGCGGTCGGGGCGGCAGTCGACATGGCCGACGCCGAGGCCTATCGCGCCTGGGTGAAGGCGGCGGCCGAACAACTCGGCGGCTGCGACATCTTCATCTCTTTCGCCTCGGCGGGAGGCGGCCCGGCCAGTGAAGAGACCTGGAAGGCGACTTTCAATCTGGATCTGCTGGCCACCTGGCGCGGGGTCGAGGCGGCGCTGCCGTTTATCGAGAAGTCCACGGCCGGCTCAATCGTGGCCGTGTCCTCCACCGCGGCGCTGGAGGATTTCTTCGGACCCCAGGCCTACAATGCGGTCAAGGCGGCCGTGATCAACTATGCCTCCGCGCTGAGCCAGCAACTGGCGCCCAAGGGCATCCGCGTTAACACAGTGTCCCCAGGCCCGGTGTTCATCGACGGCGGCTCATGGGATCAGATCAAGACCCACATGCGACCGCTTTACGATCAGACGGTCAAGGCAGTGCCCATGGGCCGGTTGGGAACCGGTGAGGAGGTGGCCAGGGCCATCGCCTTCATGGCCTCGCCCGCGTGCCGGTTCATGACCGGGACCAACGTTGTCATCGATGGCGGCGTCACCAAGCGCGTCCAGTACTAAGGGGGGGGCCATGACCGAGGCTTCGAAGCGGCGGATCAACGTCGTGCTGGTCGCCGGCGGCAAGTACCACGACATCGACTTCGCCCGGCTGGAACTGCTCAAGCTGCTGGCGGAGGACGATCGCTGCCGGGTACGGGTGTTCGAGGACTATTCGAACCTCGCCGCGATCGCCGCGGCGGATGTCTTGGTGACCTACACCTGCGACGTGACGCCCAGCTTGGTCGAGCAGGAGGCGCTAAGGGCCTGGGTGGAGAAGGGGGGCCGCTGGTGCGCCTTGCACGGCACCAACTCCATCCTGCGGTTCCTGCAGAACGGTCTGGTCGACAGCCCGCGCTGGGCGCCGCATTTCATGCAGACCCTGGGCTCGATGTTCGTCGCCCACCCGCCGATCGCCCCCTATCGGGTCACCGTCGCCGATCCCGGCCATCCCCTGGTGGAGGGCGTCGAGCCTTTCGACGCGACCGACGAGCTATACCTATCGGAATACTACGGTGACCTGCACGTGCTGCTGGAAACCGAGTTTGAAGGTGAAGCGACCGGCTTCGTTGAGGCCGACTGGCCCAAGGCCAAGCATCCGGTGTTCTACCTGCATCCGGTCGGCGCCGGCTCGGTGCTGTACCTGACACTGGGCCATTGCCGGGGCCACTATGACATGCAGCCGATGATCGACTTCTACCCCGTGCCTGAGAAGGGCGCTTGGGGCCTGCCGGTGTTCTACGACCTGCTGCGCCGTGGCCTGGCTTGGGCCAAGTCGCCGGTGTTGGACGGGGCTTCGTGAGCACCGATCTGCATGTGACGTTGGAGGTGAAGGCCGCCGGAACGGCGCGCTTCGCGGAGATGATGGGCCAGCCGGTAGACATCCTGGAGGACCATGGCTGGAAACTGGCCGGCGCCTTCGTCCAACGCACCGGCAAGCTCAATACGGTGACCGATCTGTGGGAGTTGGAGGATTTCGGCCCCTCAATCGAAAGCCAGATGTAGCTCCGTCACCCCGCGTAGCAGAATGTTAGGGCTGTAGCGGAACCTGTTAGCCCCCTCTTGGAACCTCAGGTTTTTTAGCCGCTCGAGCAGTATCGGAAAGGCGACCGCCATCTCCTTGCGGGCCAGGGAAGCGCCGATACAGGTGTGGATGCCGGCGCCGAAGGCCAGGTGCGAACGGGCATTGTCCCGGGCGACGTCGAACCGGTCCGGATCGGCGAACTGGCCGCCGTCGCGGTTGGCCGCGCCGTAGCGAACCAGGATCATCTCGCCGGCCTTGACCGGGACCCCGCCGATCTCCGCGTCGCGGGAGGCCACGCGCCACATATTGTTGGTCGGGGTGAGGTAGCGCAGCGTCTCCTCGACAAGGCCGCCGATCAGCTCCGGATCGGTTCGCACCCTGGCCAGCTGGTCGGGATGGCTGATCAGATAGTAGAGGCCGGCCGTCAGGGTGTGGGCGGTGGTCTCGTTGCCGGCTACCAGCAACTGCTGCAGGATCGAGAGCAGCTCCGAATAGTCCATCTTGCGGGGGTCGCCCTCCTCGGAGAGGTCCGCATGCACAAGATCGGAGATGATATCGTCGGTGGGTTTGGCGCGCTTTTCCTCGATCTTGTCGACGAAGTAGCGCTGGAAAGCGACGACCTTGTGCGCGGCGTCCAGACGCGCGGCCTTGTCGGCCACCCCGCCCAGTTGCACGACGAAGGCTTCGGACCAGGCGTGGAAACGGTCCATGTCGGCCCGCGGCGCGCCAAGGGCGTCGGCGATCACCGTCATCGGCAGGTGATTGGCGAAGGCGGATTTGAACTCGCACTGACCGTCAGCGACGAAAGCGTCGATCAGGTCGTTGGTCACCGTGGCCACATAGTCGCCCATCCCCTCGACCCGCTTGAAGGTGAAGGCCTTGGCGGCCAGCTTGCGAAAGCGGGTGTGGGCTGGTGGATCGGCGGTCAGCATGGTGTTGGCCACCGGCCAGCCCTGGGACAGGATCGCCGCCTCGTCCGCATCGACCCCCGAGGCCGAACCCGAACGCAGCGCGGCAGAGAAGTCGTTGGAGAACACCAGCGGCTGGCGGTTGACCTCCATGATCAGGTCGTAGGTGGAGACCGAGACGATGCCGGTATTGGGATCGCGGTAGACCGGCGCTTCGGCGCGCAGCCGGGCGAAGTAGGGATAAGGATCCTGCAGCAACTCCGGATCGAAGGCGTTGATCTGGGACAGGGGGCAGGTCCGCATATCCGGTGCGACCGCGGGGTGATCATCGTGGGCCATAGCTGTCTCCCGTTCAGGCCAAATAGCCGCCATCCACCGGCAGATCCGCGCCGGTGGTGAAACTCGCTTCGTCGGACGCCAGAAAGACAACCGCCTCGGCCGGCTCGTCCGGGCGACCCAGGCGTTTCATCGGGTGGACGGCCGCGAAGCCCTCGATCACCGCCTCGCGGCTGGCCCCGGCCGCCTCGCCGGCGGCAATATAGCCATCAACCATCTCGGTGTGGATGGCGCCGGGCAGGACAGTGTTGCAGCGGATATCGTATCCCTTCTCGGCGCAGTGCAGAGCCACTGAGCGCGAGAGCAGCCGTACGCCGGCTTTCGACGACGCGTAGGACGGAAAGATCGCCCCTGCGCGGACTCCCAGGGTCGAGGCCAGGTTCACGATCGAACCGCCTCGGCCATCCTTCAGGGCCGCCACGCCATACTTGCAGCCGAGGAACACCCCCTCAAGGTTGATCGCCAGCGTGCGGCGGAAGCCTTCGAGGGTCTCCTCCTCGATGTTGGCGGGGATCGATACACCCGCCGAATTGACGAAGGTGGTGAGCGCGCCGAATCGCGCCTGACTGGCGGCGACGGCCGCCGCCCAATCGGCCTCGGATGTCACATCCAGCCGGGCGAACAGTGCGTTGGGGCCAAGGGTCTTCGCCAAGGCTTGCCCTTTTTCCACCTGAACGTCGCCCAAGACGACGCGGGCGCCCTCTTCGATGAATCGCTTTGCCGAGGCCGCGCCAATCCCGCTGGCGGCTCCTGAAATCAGGGCGGTTTTATCTTTGAGACGCATCGCTATAGGGGCCTCCCGAGCGGTCGTTTTGCGCCGCCGTTGTCATTACGCCGAGGCTGTCGGCCACAGCGTGATCTGTCACGAAAAAAGAAACAGATAATCTTGCTTATAACAAGCACGCTTGACTTTTTTTCAGGCTCATCGAAGATCAGGCCATCACTAGAGAGGCCGGTAGGGACGTTTCAAGCGCCCCCGAGCCTCCAAACATAAGGGGGAGGCTGATGGCGTGTCCGTTCAAGGGTCGTGCTGCGCGACCACTCGTGGCGTCGCTCGGAGTTTATCTGCTAGCGGGGCTGTTCACGCCCGCCGCTGCCGAAATGGCGACAACACAAACTACCGCGGCTCCGGCCACCGAAGTAGAGACGGTCATTGTCAATGCCCGTCGGCGCAACGAGAATATCCAGAATACACCGGTTTCGGTGACGGCAATTTCGCCAACCCAGTTGAAGAATGCCGCGGCGCCGGACATCCGTGATCTGGCTGGCCGCGCGCCGGACCTGATCATCGACCAGGTGAACGCCGGCCCCTCCGCCGCCGCCATCTCCATCCGAGGCATCAGCTTCGAGGATATCGAAAAGTCCTTCGATCCCGCCGTGGGCGTGCTGATCGACGACGTCTATCTGGGCACCAACACCGGCCAGCTTACCGACACCTTCGACCTGCAATCGGTGCAGGTGCTGCGCGGGCCGCAGGGCACTCTGTTCGGGCGAAACACCATCGGCGGCGTGGTCAACCTTCAAAGGACCCGACCGACCGGCCACTTTGGCGGCGACTTCGACCTCATCGTCGGGGACTACGGTCGTAAGGAGTACAAGGGCGTGCTGAACTTGCCCGAGTTGGGCGGCATGCTTTCCACCAAGCTTTTCGTGTCTGAGCGCAAGAGCGGCGGGTACTTCCATAACGCCACCATCGCCGCCGACTCACCAAGGTCGAACGTGCTGCGCTACGGCGTGGACTTCCTGTTCAAGCCGGTGGACAATTTCGACATCAACCTGACCATCGAACACGCCCGCGAGCGCAGCCAGACTGACCAGGCGAGCCTGTCCAGCAGCGGCGACCTGATCTGCGCGTCCCTGCCGCTGGGGCCTGGCGGCGCGTTGATCTACCTTGGCCCTCCCTACCAGCCGCCCGCCAGCGAGTGCAACCGCCACACTGGCTCGGACCTCTACACCACCTTCTCAAACAAGGTTGGGGCGGTGAATAACGACGAGACCGACGTAACGGCCCAGGCCACCTGGCGCCTCGGCGCGGTGACCCTGACCTCGGTCACCGGATACCGTGAAAACACCGAGCACGTGACTCAGGACTTCGACGCTGTCTCGATCAACTTCTTCGATACGGTGCGCAACCAGCACTACCATCAGATCAGCGAGGAACTGAGGGCGTCGGGCAACATTACCAAGGCGATCGATTACGTTGTTGGTGTCTACTACTTCGACAGCGAATACACCCTCAACCAGACCACCAACTATGGACCTTTGCTGCAACTGCTCGCCGGGCTGCCGGCGACGGGGCGGCAGAATGTCGACCACAATTCCCGGTCCTACGCTGCCTTTGCCGACGTGGACTGGCGTTTCGCCGACAAATGGCGCCTGAGCGTCGGCGGCCGATACACCCGCGACGAGAAGAGCCTGCAGAACGACTTCGTCGGCGCTTTCAATATTTTCGCCAAGAACCATTGGTCGGAGTTCACGCCCAAGGCCTCCCTCGACTACCAGGCGACCCAGGACGTGCTGATCTATGCGTCCTATTCCCGAGGCTTCCGGTCCGGCGGGTTCAATGGCCGCGCCTCGACGGTGTACTCCAGCACGACCCCCTACAATCCAGAGACCGTCGACGCCTACGAAATCGGGGCCAAGACAGAATGGTTCGACCGTCGCCTGGTCTTCAATGCGGCGATCTTCGACACCGAGTATCACAACAAGCAGGAAGAGGTGGTTCTGAAGACCCCGCCCGGTTCGCCGGATCCTCAGGAGACCTTGGTCGCCAACGCCGCACAGGCGCGGATCTACGGCGCTGAATTCGATCTGCAGGCCGCGGCCACCCGCAATCTGAACCTTAGGGCGACCCTGGGCCTTCTGCATGCCCGGTACGGCAACTTCTTCCAGGTCGACGCCGCCTTCCCACAGTTGCGCGACAGTCTGTCGACGCTCACCCTGCGCCGGGCGCCCAGTGTCACGGCGGGAGCGGGTTTCGACTTCAAGGCGCCGGTGTCCTACGGGACCTGGACCCTGACGGGCGACTATCGGTACATCGGCGCACACGAGACCACGATTACCCCGGCGCCGGGCACCGGCGTGTGGAGCGGAACGGGATGCGCCGTAGCGACCGGCGCCACTGCCACCTGCGTCTACACCGCCGCGGTGAATGAACCCCGCGGGCATGCCGTGGCCACCAACTTGGTCGATCTTAGCCTCAGCCTGACCCACGCGGCCTCCACCGGCGAAATCCGAGCCTCGGTGTTTGTCAGAAACCTGCTGGACGAGCGCCACCTGGCCGGCGCGCTGGCTGTCGCGGGACTGTTCACCTTCGGCGCCGGAATCCCGCCGCGCACCTGGGGCGTCGAGCTCGGCTATCGCTTCTAGTCACACTTGCGCCGTCTCGGGGAAAGGCCCCCGGGGCGGCGTTCTTTTGCTCAACTTACCGAGGGTCGCGTTGGCCGAAGAACAGGAACTGTCGGGCCGAGCGGCGGTCGTTACGGGGGGCAGCCGAGGCATCGGCTTCGCCATCGCCGAGCGGTTCACCCGCGCCGGCGCCGGCGTCGTTCTCACCGGCCGTGATCTGGGCGCGGGAGAGGCCGCCGCCCGCACCCTTCGGGCCGCTGGCGGCCGTGCCGTCTTTGTTCAGGCCGACCAGGCCGACGACAAGGCCTGGTCGCAAACAATCGCCCTGGCCGAGCGAACTTTTGGCGGCGTCGACATCGTCGTGCTCAACGCCGGTGTCTCCGCCATGACCAGAACGGTCGACCTGTCGCTGGAGGATTTCCGCGCGATCAACGCGGTCAATCTCAAAGGCCCGTTCCTGGGTCTCAAGCATGGGGTGGCGGCCATGCGCCGACGCGGATTGGGAGGATCGGTGATCATGATCGCCTCGATCGCCGGCAAAATCGGCGTCGCCGACCACATCCACTATACCGCCGCCAAAGCCGGCGTTCGGCTGCTGGCCAAGGCCGCGGCGCTGGAACTCGGCCCCGAACAGATCCGCGTGAACACCGTCCATCCAGGCTTCATTCGCACGGAGATGTCGGCGGACTTTCCCGAGGCTGTGATCAAGACCGCGCCGCTACAGCGGATGGGAGAGCCCGGCGAGGTGGCGGAGGCGGCGCTGTTCCTGGCGTCGGCTCGCTCGGCGTTCATGACCGGGGCCGAGATCGTCATCGACGGCGGGTGGACTGTGCGATGACCCGAAAGCTCGACGGTCGGGTCATCGTGGTCACTGGCGCCACCAAGGGCATCGGGCGCGCCGTCGCCGAGCGGCTGGCTGGCGAAGGCGCAGTGGTCATCGCCACGGGCCGCGATCGGGAGGGCGGGGCGGAGACGCAGCGGCGGATCCTCGCTGCCGGCGGCCAGGCGATCTTCGTCCAGCACGATGTCACGCGCGAGGCCGACTGGCAGCGGGTGATGGTCGAAGCTGAAACGCGCGGAGGACTGGCCGGACTAGTGAACAACGCCGGAATGTTCTTCGTCAAAGCCTTGGCCGAGACCAGCGAAGCCGACTTTGACGCCATCTACGCCGTCAACGTCGAGGGAACCTTCCTGGGGGTGCGCGAGGCGTTCAAGGCCTTTGCGAAAGCCGGCCGGGCCGGCGCCATCGTCAATGTCTCGTCCCTGATGGGTCTGGTCGGCTACCCCAACGCCACAGCCTATTGCGCCACCAAGGGCGCGGTCACCGGCCTGACTAAGGCGGCCGCCCTCGATGGCGGCGGCATGACCCCCAAGGTACGGGTCAACTCCCTGCATCCGGGGGTGATCTGGACCGAGATGATTACCGGGCAGTTCGGCGACAGCCAGGCGCTGGCCGACGCCTTTGCCGCCGACACACCGCTGCGCATGGTCGGTCGGCCCGAACATATGGCCGAAGCCGTTCTCTATCTGATCAGCGACGACAGCGCCTTCGTGACGGGCGCGGAGCTGACGGTGGATGGCGGGCGGGGCGCGGATTGAGAAGGACATGTCATGCAGTTGAGCCGTGAGGATCTGAAACGCGCTTACGAGCGGATGTTCACCATCCGCGCCTTCGAGGAGCGTGTGGACAAGGAGTTCGCCCTGGGCAACATCCCCGGCTTCGCCCACGTCTACCTGGGCCAGGAAGCGTCGGGCGTCGGGGTCTGTTTCGACCTTGGCGATGACGACTACATCGGCTCAACGCACCGCGGCCACGGCCACTGCATCGCCAAGGGCTGCGATGTGAAGGGCATGATGCTGGAAATCATGGGCAAGGCTGGCGGCCTGTGCGGGGGCAAGGGCGGCTCTATGCACATCGCCGACATGACCAAGGGGATGTTGGGCGCCAACGCGATTGTCGGGGGTTCGCCCCCCATCGCTGTCGGGGCAGCCCTGACACAGAAGCTGCGCAAGACCGGCCGGGTAGCCGTGGCCTTCTCCGGCGATGGCGCCTCCAACCAGGGCACCACCTTCGAAGCCTTGAACATGGCGGTGGTGCTGGGCGTGCCGGCCATCTTCGCTTTCGAGAACAACGGCTACGGTGAGCATACGGCGTCCAGCTACGCCGTGGGGGCGCCGTCCATCGCCGAGCGGGCCCACAGTTTCGGCATGCCGGCGGAGGTGGTGGACGGCTCGGACTTCTTTGCCGTTCGCGAGGCCATGGGCCGCGCCCTGGAGCGAGGCCGGGCTGGGGAAGGCCCCTACGCGCTCGAGATCGTCTGTTCACGGTTCCTGGGCCACTTCGTCGGGGATCCCCAGGCCTACCGCACCGCCGAGGAACTGGCGCGTGCGCGAGCGAACGATCCGTTGCCGCGCTTCCGGCTGGGGGTCACCGAAGCCAGCTTGCTGAGCCAGGCCGAGCTGGACGCCATCGAGGCCCAGGTTTTGGCCCTGATCGAAGAGGCTGTCGCCGCGGGCCTTGCCGCGCCCCAGCCCGACCTCTCATCCCTCGAACAAGACGTCTACGTGCGGTACTGACATGTCCAAGAAATCCTATCGGCAAGCCATCAACGAGGCGCTCCGTCAGGAGATGCTGCGTGATCCTAATGTCATCATCCTTGGGGAGGACGTCGCAGGCGGCCAGGGCGCGTCCGGCGACGCAGGCGGGGTGGGCGGCGTCTTCGGCGTCACTGGGGGGCTGTTCAAGGAATTCGGCCCCGGGCGCGTGCTGGACACCCCGATCAGCGAGAGCGCCATCATCGGCGCGGCCTCTGGCGCGGCGCTCACCGGCATGCGGCCGGTGGCGGAGATCATGTTCGTGGATTTCGTCGGGGTCTGTTTCGACCAGATCTACAATCAGGCGGCCAAGTTCCGCTACATGTTCGGCGGGAAGGCCACGACACCGATGGTCATCCGCACCATGATCGGCGCAGGATTCCGGGCCGGCGCGCAGCACAGCCAGACCCTGCATCCGCTGTTCACCATGGTGCCTGGCCTGAAGGTGGTGATGCCGTCCAACGCCTATGACGCCAAGGGGCTGCTGATCCAGGCGATCCGGGACGACGACCCGGTGATCTTCATGGAGTCCAAGGTTCTGTACGACACAGAGATGGAAGTGCCCGACGAGGCCTATCGCATCCCGTTCGGGGAGGCGCGGGTCGCGCGAGAGGGTAGGGACCTGACCTTTGTCGCATTCGGTCCAATGGTTCCTCGGGCCTTGGCGGTGGCTGAAGCCCTAGCCAAGGATGGGGTGTCGGTCGAAGTCATCGATCCGCGCACCACCTCGCCGCTGGACGAGGACGCGATTTTGGAAAGTGTCGAGAAGACCGGCCGTCTGGTGGTGATCGACGAGAGCCCGCCCCGGTGCTCCATGGCCTCCGACATTGCCGGCCTGGTGGCCGACAAGGGCTTCCGCTTCCTGAAAGCGCCGATCAAGGCCGTGACCTGTCCGCACACGCCGGTCCCGTTCGCGCCTAATCTTGAAGACGAGTTCTTGCCCAATCCTCGCCGGATCGAGGCGGCCGCCCGCGCCGTCCTCGCCGCTTAGCCACTGATCACCGTCCGCAAGGGAGGACGACCATGTCCGTCACCGACGCTGAAGTGCTCGAAGGCCGCCTGGAGATGTTCCGGCGGGTGCTGAACCATATCCGCGAGGGAACCAGCGACCTGGCCGACGCCCCGATGGTCAACTCGGCCAGGGTCTATACCGATCCGGCGCGGCACGCGCGGGAGCTTCAAGTGCTCTTCCGGGAGACGCCGCAACTGGTCTGCCTGTCGTCGGAACTGAGCGCCCCTGGTCAGTTCCGGACCTTCGACGACGCCGGCCCGCCGATCCTGGTGACCCGCGGCGCGGACGGGCAGGTGCGCGCCTTCCTCAACATCTGCATGCACCGCGGCGCGCGGCTGGTGCGCGAAGACTCGGGAACCGCTCGCCGCTTCAGTTGCTGGTTTCACGGCTGGACCTACGCCAATGACGGCGCGCTGATCGCCGCTACCGAGCCGGAACGGTTCTGCGGGGGAATGGACGGGCGCGAGCATCTTGTGATTCTGGCCTGCGAGGAGCGGCATGGGTTGGTGTTCGTAATGCCAACGCCGGGTCTGACGCTGGATCTTGACGCGCACCTCGGCGACTTCGCCCCGGTGCTGGCAGGCCTACGGCTGGCCGACACTGAGCGGGTCAAGGCCGACGTCCTGCCGGTCGCCGCCAACTGGAAATACGCCCTGGACACCTATGGCGAGGGGTATCACTTCGCGGCGCTGCATCGGAACACCCTGGCGCCGTACTTCCGCAACGATATCACCGTCTACGACCGATACGGCCGCCACCATCGGGTCTCCTTCGCCCAGAAGGACTGGAGCGAACTGGTCGACAAACCAGAGTCGGAATGGGGTCTGCGGCCGGAAGCGGCCGGCATCCACTATCTGTTCCCCAACACCATCCTGTTCGCCGGCAGCGTGTCGCCGGGCAAGAGCTACTTGACCGTCTTCCGTCATTTCCCAGGCCCGAGTCCGGGTGAGACGCGAACCCACAAAGCCATCTACGCCTTCGGCGGCGTGAAGTCGGACGAACACCGCGCCGAAGTCGAAAACGCCTTCGACGCCACCGCCCATGTCGTACGCACCGAGGACTATGTCACCGCGGCGGAGGGCTGGCGGAACCTCACCTTCCTGCCGGAGGGGGCGACGGTGGTCTATGGCCGCCAGGAGATCGCCCTGCAGTATCAGCACCGAGCGCTGGCCGAGGCCATCGGCATGCCCCTGCCGGCGGTGGCGTCATGAGCGGAGCCAATATCGCCAGCCTGGGCGAGATCATGCAACTGGCCTATGTGCCGGCCGACTTCGAGGCGGCCTTGGCGTTCTGGACGAAAACCATGGGCGCCGGGCCGTTCTTCGCCCTGGATCATGTCCAACTGGAAGGTGTTAAATATCGAGGGGCGCCGGCCGACATCGATTTTTCGATGGCGCTCGGATACTGGGGCGATCTGCAGATCGAACTGATCCGCCAGCACAACGCCTCGCCATCGATCTACAAGACCTGGCGGGACGAGGGGCGCGAGGGCCTGCACCACGTCTGCATCCTGGTGGACGACATGGCCGCCGCGCGGGCCGTCTGCGCCCAGGCGCGGGCCGTCGTGATGCAGGAAGCCCAGGTGCCGGGCGGCGGCGAGGTGATCTACGTCGATACCGGCGGTGGGCCGGGGACCATGGTGGAGATTCTGAAGCCGGCGCCGGGCGGCCGGGAGTTCTTCGCCATGATGCGGGACGCCGCGCGCGGCTGGGACGGCGCCGATCCGCTGCGGAGGTTGGGATGAGTGGGCGTCTGAAGGGGCAGGCTGCCCTGATCACCGGCGGCGCATCGGGTATCGGCGCGGCCTGCGCCCGCGCCTTCGCCGCCCAAGGCGCCAGGGTGCTGGTCACCGACGTCCAGGTCGACAAGGGCCAGGCTGTGGCGGCCGAAGTGGGCGGCGTCTTCCTGGCCCACGATGTGGCAGACGAGGCTCAGTGGGAACAGGCTGTGGCCACCTGTTTGTCCGCCTACGGACGACTGGACGTGCTGGTCAACAATGCCGGTGTCTTCATTCCCCAGACCATCGAGGACTCCAGCCTTGATGTCTGGAACAAGGTGCTGGCGGTCAACCTCACCGGCGTGATGCTAGGCTGCAAGCACGGGGTCAAGGCTATGAAGGTCAACCCCGGCGGGCCGGTTGGTTCGATCGTCAACGTCTCGTCGATCACCGGCTATATCGGCCTTGCGTCCGCGGCGGCCTACACGGCTTCCAAGGGCGGCGTGCGGCTGCTGACCAAGTCGGTAGCCGTCCATTGCGCCCGGACCTACCGGACCATTCGCTGCAACTCATTGCATCCCGGGACCATCGACACGCCGATGAACCAGGCGGCGTTCGACGCCAGCGGCGACCCAGAGGCCATGCGCGCCATGTTCGATGGCATGCAACCGCTTGGTCGCATGGCCAGCGCCGAGGAAATGGCCGCCTGCGCGCTGTTCCTGGCCAGCAACGAGTCGAGTTTCATGACTGGCGCCGAACTGCTCGCCGATGGCGGATGGCTGGCGGCGGCCGGCCCCCTTTAACCCCTTGCAGACATCAGGATCCCGATGACGTTCGACAATCGCCAGTGGCTGATCAATGGGCGGCCCCGCGGCCGCGGCCTTCGAGACGATGACTTCAAGTGGGTGGAGGGCCCGGCGCGTGAGCCGGCCGACGGCGAGGTGCTCGTGCGCACCCAGGTCCTATCGTTCGACCCCGCCCAGAAGGGCTGGATGGAGAACATCGGCGGCTACGTCGCTCCCACCGAAATCGGCGAGGTGATGCGCGGCTCGGGCGTTGGTGAGGTGGTGGCCTCGCGGTCGCCGGGTCTGGCCATCGGCGACAAAGTTACCGGCATGCTGGGCTGGCAGGCGTACGCCACCCTGGCGGCCAAGGACTTGAGCAAGGTCGCTGACGACGACCTGTTGACCGCCAACCTCGGCGTGCTTGGCACCACCGGCATGACCGCTTTCTTCGGCCTCAACAAGATCGGCAAGCCGTTCGCGGGTGACACCCTGGTGATCACCGGGGCGGCCGGCGCCACGGGTTCGGTGGTGGGCCAGATCGGCAAGATCGCCGGCTGCAAGGTGATCGGCGTGGCTGGCGGCGAGGCCAAGCGGCGCTGGCTGGTGGATGAACTCGGCTTTGACGGAGCGGTGGACTACAAAGCCGGCGACGTCCGCGCCCAGATTGCGGCTCTGGCGCCAGGCGGTATCGATGTGCTGTGGGACAATGTCGGTGGGCCGATCTTCAACGATCTGCTGGGCCAGTTGGCCCTGCACGCGCGCGTCGTCGTCTGCGGCGGCATTTCACGCTACGAACTGGGCGACATGCCGGCCGGGCCAGAGAACTATTTCAACCTGATCTTCAAGCGCGCGCGGATGGAGGGCCTGATCGTCCTCGACTACCTTTCGGAATACGCCTGGGCCCGCCAGAGGATGGCCGCCTGGATCCGCGAGGGACGGCTGCTCTATCGGGAGGATGTCCAGCAGGGCCTGGAAAACGCGCCGCGCACCCTTGGCCGCCTGTTCGCGGGCGAGAACTTCGGTAAGCAACTGCTCAAGGTCGCTTGAGGCGCGCGATGCCGGTGATCCGCCATGGCGAGCCGCTGAACGTGCTGGTGGCGGTCAAGGGCCATCCCTTCGACCGCACCGCCTTCGGCGCGATCTTTGACGAGATGGAGGGCGTCGCGGCGGCCATCGTCGATCAGCCCGCCGCCGCCAGACTCATGACCCCGGCGGGCATGGCGGGCTTCGACGCCCTGGTGCTCTACGACATGCCGGGCCTGGATTTTGCCGCCACCGACGGGCCAGGCTTCAAGGAGCCCCCGGAGAGCGTTCGCACGGGGATGCTTGCCATGTTCAGTGCCGGGGTGCCGGTGGTGGCTCTGCATCACGCCATCGCCGGCTGGCCGGCATGGCCGCAATACTGCGAATTGCTGGGCGGTCGGTTTCTCTACAAGCCTGGATTCGTTCGCGGCCGGCGACGCCCGGACTCCGGCTACAGGCACGATGTAGCCTACGTGGCTGAAGCGGCGACTGTCGGCCATCCGATCCTTGCGGGCCTGCCGGCCTTGATCCCGTTCACGGACGAACTCTACCTCTACGAGGTGTTCGAGGACCTGGTCCAGCCGCTGCTGCGCGCGCGCCATGCTTTCGAGCGCGATGGCTTCTTTTCCGCCGCCCAAGCGGTTGCCGGGCGGATGTTCTCCAATGAGGGCTGGGAGCACGCGCCTGGATCCGACCTGATTGGCTGGACCAAGACCGCCCGCAACAGCCCGCTGGTCTATCTGCAGCCTGGAGACGGACCGACGACCTACGCGGACCCCAACTACCGTCGGCTGGTGCGCAACGCCATTGCCTGGGCCGCTTCCCCAGCCGCCCGCGCCGGTCCTTGAAGGAGCCTCCCATGGCCACGGAAATCCGGCACACCATCTGCCGCGCCTGTCATGCCCAATGCGCCCTGGTCGCGGAGATGCAGGACGGCGTCCCGGTGAAGCTCTACGGCGACAAGGACAACCCGATCTACGCCGGATTCTCGTGCATCAAGGGCCGAGAGCTGGCGGCGTATCACAGCGCGCCCAGCCGCCTGACGTGGTCCCAGAAGCGCGGCGCCGACGGGACCCTGGCGCCGATCGCCTCGGAAGCCGTGGCCGACGAGTTAGCCGACCGCATCGCCGATATCGTCTCGCGGCACGGGCCTCGGGCGGTGGCGTTGTACATCGGCACACACGGCTACAACAACTTTGCCGCCGCTACCTTCGCCAACGCCTTCATGGACGCCATCGGCTCGCCGATGAAGTTCACCAGTGTGACCATCGACCAGCCGGGCAAGGCCGTCTCGCTAATGCTGCATGGCGCCTGGTTGGCCGGCACGCCGACGATCGAGCACTGGGACGTACTGACCCTGATCGGCTCCAACCCTATCGTTTCGATGAACGGCGGCCTGGGCATGAATCCGGCGCGCCAGCTGCATCAAGCGCGCCTGCGGGGCATGAAGCTGGTGGTCATCGATCCACGCCGCACGGAGTGCGCCGCCCAGGCCGACATACACCTGGCAGTGAAGCCTGGCGAAGACGTCCCCGTGCTGGCCGCCATTGCCCGGGAGATGATCGCGTCGGGACTCCACGACGGAGCCTTCGTGGCGGCGGAGGCTGATGGCTTCGAGGCTCTGCGCCAGGCCGTGGACCCCTTTACTCCGGAGTACGCGGCCGAGCGCGCGCTGGTGGACCCGGACCTGATCCGCGCCGCGGCGGCGCTCATCGGCGCCGCCCGTCGAGGGGCGTTCAGCGCCGGCACCGGGCCGAACATGGCCGGCCACGGCAATCTGGTGGAATATTTCGTCAAGGTGCTCACCAGCCTCAAGGGCTTCTGGCGGCGCGCCGGGGACCCGGTGGCCAATCCCGGGGTGCTGATCAAGCCGGCGCCGGCCCTCGCCGCATCGCCTGGGCCTGGCAGGGCCTGGAACCTTGGCGTCGATCTGCGCGTGCGGGGCTTGACACAGTGCGCCGCCGGTCTGCCGACGGCGGGCCTGGCAGAGGAGATCCTGACCCCCGGGGAGGGCCAAGTGCGGGCCTTGATCGTGCTTGGCGGCAACCCGGTGCTTGCCTGGCCCGATCAGATCAAGACCGTGGAGGCGATGCGCGCGCTGGAACTGCTGGTTACGTTCGACCCGCAGGTGTCGGCCACAGGCCGCTTTGCTCATTATATCGTCGCCCCGACGCTGCCGTTGGAAGTCTGCGCCGCCACCGCGCTGAACGAGATGATCGGAAACTTCGGGCCGGGTTGGGGCTTCCACCGGCCTTACGCCCAATGGGCCGAGCCGTTGATGTCGCCGCCGGCAGGATCCGACGTGGCCGAGGAGTGGCAGACGTTCCATCGCATGGCCGCCCGCCTGGGCCTTTCCCTGACGATCAGCCCGTCCAGCCAACTCGACCCGGCCGAAGCGTCGCGGCTATCGACGGTGGTCGCGCCGGGCCAGCCGATGACGTCGCACGAGGTTTGGGCAATGCTGCTCAGGGGCTCACCGACGCCGTTCGAGGAGGTGCGCAGGACCAGCGGCGGCGCTGTGTTCGACCGCCCCGCCACCGTGGTTCAGCCCAAGCCGGAGGGATGGACCACCCGGCTGCAGATCGGTGCGCCGGAGATGATGGCCGAACTGGCGGCGATCGCGGCGGAGGCAACATCGTCCATCGACCCCTATCCCTTCCGCCTCATCTCTCGCCGGATGCGCGACGTACTCAATTCGAGCTGGCACGACCATGGTCCGCTGAAGCGCCAGCACGCCACAAATCCAGCGTTCATGAATCCCGCCGACATGGCCGAACTGGGAGTTGTCTCGGGCGACATCGTCGAGATCGAGAGCGCACGCGCGGCGATCCGCGGCGTGGTCGAGGCGGCCCCGGATGTGCGGCAGGGGTGCGTCTCCATGACTCACGCCTGGGGGGGCGCGCCGGGCGAAGACGACGACCCTCGGATCGCCGGCGCCAACACCGGACGCCTCACGGCGGTGGACCGGGATTTCGATCGCTACACCGGCATGCCCCGCATGAGCGCCATCCCGGTGCGCCTGCGCCGCCTCAACTGACCCGCCGCGCCTGTCCTGCCCAATAGGGTTCACGTAGCTCGCGGCGCAGAATCTTGCCCGACGCGTTGCGAGGAAGGGCGTCGATGAAGTCGATGCTCTTGGGCGTCTTGTAAGCGGCGATCCGCGTGCGCGACCAGGCGATGATCTCGGCCGGGGTCGGTTCCGCACCGGCCTTGCGCACCACCACCGCCTTCACCGCCTCACCCCACTTGGCGTCCGGCACGCCGATCACAGCGACGTCGGCGACCCCCGGATGGCCGAAGATCGCGTTCTCCACCTCGGCCGGATAGATGTTCTCTCCGCCGGAGATGATCATGTCCTTCACCCGGTCGTGGATGAACACATATCCGTCGGCGTCCAGATAGCCGGCGTCGCCGGTACGCAACCAGCCATCAGCGTCGATGGTCCGGGCAGTGGCTTCCGGCAGGTTCCAATAGCCGGACATATTGGCGGCCGAGCGAGTGGCGATCTCGCCCACTTCGCCGGCCGGCAGGCGCGCGCCGGCCTCGTCCAGAATGGCCAGCTCCACCCCCGGCAGAGCCCTGCCCGCCGAGCGCATGCGCGGATTGCCGCCAGGGTCATGGTCTTCCGGCGGCAGGGCGACGATGGTGCCGCTGGTCTCGGTCATGCCGTACATCTGCACGAAGCCGCAGCCGAACACCTCCATGCACTCTTTCAGCAGGTCCAGCGGGATCGGTGAGGCGCCGTACAGAAGGTACTTAAGGCAGGAGAAGTCGGTCTCCCTCGCCTTGGGGTGACGCACCACGATCTGCATGGCGGCCGGCACCATGAACATCTTGGAAATCCGGTCGTGGGTGATGAAATCCAGCACCCGGTTAGGATCGAATTCGCGGGCAATCACACCCTTGGCGCCGTTGTAGAGGCCCATGATCCCCCAGCCGGTGCCGCCGATATGGAACACTGGCATCGCCACTAGGCTGACGTCGTCCTCGCTCCAGCGGTTCCATGCGGTGTCCGCCGCCCGTTGCAGGGCGCGCGGACCGAGCATGGCGCGATGCGACAGCATGGCGCCCTTCGGATTGCCGGTCGTGCCGGAGGTATAGAGCTGCAGAGCGGTGTCCTCCCAGCCCACGGCCACAGCCGGGTCGTGATCGTCTTGGCCGTCGCGCCAGTCGGGATAGCTCGGCCATTCCGCTGCGCCACCCTCGGACGCAATCACCACCGTCGCCAGCTCGAAGTCGGGTAACAGCCCGCGCGCCATCTCTAGGAACTCCGGCCCGACGAACAGCACCTTGGCGGCCGCGTCGCGCACGATGTAGCGCACCTCCGGCGGCGCCAGCCGCCAGTTGATCGGCGCCATCACCGCACCGGCCTTGGCCGCGCCGAACAGGATCTCGAAATAGGCGTCACTGTTCTTGCCCAGGTAGGCGATGCGGTCCTGCGGCTTCAGGCCCAGGCCTATCAGGCCATTGGCGACCTGGTTCGTATGTCGGTCGAACTCGACATAGCTGGTGCGCCGGCCTTCGAAGTCGAAGGCGACGCGCCCACCCCGTGCGGCGGCCTGGATGCGGGGAATATCCCCCAGGGCGCGGGCGCTCGAAGTGTCGGTCATGCGATCTCCTCCCGGTGCGGCGCCTTTCCGGCGGCTCACATAAAACAATCTGGTGTGATGGTATAAATCTATACTGACTTTTTCCAACCCCTGGCTATAGTTCGCCGCAAGCGCGGTCGCCAAGGGCGACCCCGAAAGACGAGAGGAGGACGGCTTGGGCGCAACCGCCATTGCCGAGGGGCTGTTTACTCAGGACCCGGAGCCAAGCCTGATCGGCGGCCGGCGAAAAGACACCGGCAAGATCGTCTTCCCTTGTCCCGCCGGCGCCGAGGGCGCGCTGTACGAACCGGTGGCTCTGGCGCGCGAGGGCAAGCTCTGGTCCTTCACCATCCAGCGCTTCCGACCCAAATCGCCACCCTATGCCGGCGCCGACGACGACCGATCCTTCAAACCCTTCGCTCTTGGTTATGTGGAATTGGCCGGTCAGGTAATCGTCGAGAGCCGCCTGGCCACTGAGCGCTTCGACACACTGGCGATCGGCATGCCCATGCGCCTGGTCCTAGTCCCTTTCGCCAAGGCCAGCGGGGGCGAAGCCGTCAGCTACGCCTTCGCCCCCATAACCGACTGACGGGAAGCCGACACCATGACCGATGTGCATATCGTGGGCGCGGGCATTCATCCCTTCGGCCGCCACGACGAGATGAGTGGCCTGGACCAAGGCGTGTTCGCTGTGCGCGAAGCCCTGGCTGACGCCGGCGTCGAGTGGTCAGCGATCCAGTTCGCCTTCGGCGGTTCCTCCGCCGCGGGCAACGCCGACGCCGTACTGCCGCGTCTAGGGCTAACCGGAGTCCAGTTCATCAATGTCGCCAACGGCTGCGCCACCGGCGGCTCGGCGCTGCTGTCGGGCTATTGGGCGATCAAGTCCGGGGAGTTCGACCTCGGGGTGGTGCTGGGCTTCGACAAGCACCCGCGCGGGGCGTTCAACCCGGCGCCGGCCGACTGGGGACTGCCGGACTGGTACGGCGAGACCGGCCTGATGCTCACCACCCAGTTCTTCGCCAACAAGATCACGCGGTACATGGGTCTCCACGGCATCACCCCGATGACCCTGGCACGGGTGGCCGAGAAAGCTTTCGAAAATGGGGCTCGCGCACCCCATTCCTGGCGTAAGCAGCCAATGGCGGCCCAGGATATCCTGGACGCGCAGATGGTCTCCGATCCCCTGACCAAGTTCATGTTCTGCTCGCCGGCCGAAGGCGGCTCGGCTCTGATCCTGGCCTCGGACCGCAAGATGCGAGAACTGGGCTTGAAGGGTCCCAAAGTCCGTGGTGCGGCGGTGCGGACGCGCGTGGATGGCTCTTTCGAAGTGTTCTCCCCATCACTGGATATCGAGCGCGGCCCCTCGCCGACGACCATCGCCGCCAGGGCCGCCTTCGAGATCTGCGGCGTCGACCCGATCGACATCAGCATCGCCCAGATCCAGGACACCGAGAGCGGAGCCGAGATCATGCACATGGCCGAGAACGGCTTTTGCGCTGACGGCGACCAGGAGCGCCTGATCGCCGACGGTGAGACGCGTCTGGGCGGCCGGTTGCCGATCAACACCGATGGCGGTTGCCTAGCTTGTGGCGAGCCCATCGGCGCATCTGGCCTGCGTCAGGTCTATGAGAACGTCCAGCAGCTGCGCGGCCGAGCCGAGGGACGCCAGGTAGAGGCCGCGCGCCTCGGCTACAGCCAAGTCTATGGCGCACCGGGTCTCTCGGCCGTGGCGATCCTGGAGGCGTAGCACTACAGTTGTAGTCGCTTTTGGATGTGAGCGTGTCGAGCGGCGGCTGGACCGAACTTCAGCCTGGCGGCGGCCGAACGCCGCAGGGCTGAGGCGATGGAAACAAAGAAATTTGCCTGAAAACAATTAGTTATGGAAGGCGCGTCAGCGCCGTACGCGTCGCTGTCACCTCGATCGATCCATGCATTAACCACTCTTTGAGGCGATGGACGGCCCTTGAGATTTGAACGGCCGACAGGTTTTGCTCGAGTCTCCATAGTCTTCGGTCAGCAACAGATTGGGCGCAACAAATGAGTGTGGACAACGTCAAGCTGAGGACCAAATCGCTGATCCCTTTGGTGATCATGGCCGTCCTGTTTGCCGGCGTGATCGGCTTCGGCGCGACACGGATGCTGGATCAGCAAGCTAGCTCGGGTCAGGTTACCGACCACAGTTTTCCGGCCATTCTGAAGATGGCGCGAGTTGGCCGCCTATTGGTCCAGATCGGAAATGATGTTCACAAATCTCTAGTGGATTGATCGGGACATAAGAGTCCGAGTTTGGATTCCCCCCGGCGTGATGTCGTGCGAGTCTGCGGGATGCGTACTGGCGTCACCGTCTATCTGATCCCGACCGATCGCGAGCGCCTGCGGGTGATCGTCGATGA
>JBBRPO010000027.1:0-69491 GCA_038227865.1 Caulobacterales bacterium | reverse complement strand
CCACCCAATCATTGATTCAGAAGTCTCGACCCAGCACCACGAAATTCCGACCAAACCGAAAACCACAGCGCCGCCTATGGCAAATCGGACTCACCCCAAGACCGACAATGACCCACACCTCAGGGGTGCTTGGGAGTTACCTTTTGTTGCCCGGCGGTGAGGGCTCAGACAATCGCTCCGCGCGTTCCTCAAAGGCAGCGAGTAGCATCTCCAGGATGCTGAAGCGCCGCTTCACGAAGGTGTCGATGTCCCCGTGGTGATCGTTCCAAAGATCGTAGGGCTGGGCTAGGAATGCCGCGCAACGGCGATAGTAGTTGTCCCCTTGGACCGGCAGCACCGATAGCCCAAGTTCACGGGCGAGCCGATTATGTATGCTCTCGTAGAAGCTGTCGGCGGGTTGCAGCGCGTGCTGTAAATCGTCGAAAATCAAGTGGGCCGACTGCATGAATAGGGGCTGCAGATGCTCGGCCACAGCCTCGTTGAACCATAAGACGCCATGATAGCGGCGTGCGAAAATATCCGTAATCATTCCACCCGCTCATTGGACTCGATGCACCGTCTACGATTCGAAATCTGGGCTGATGGATACGTGAAATATCTGAGCGCTACCAAGCGATGGCTTGAGGTTCTCGACCCCGTAGTTGTAGGAACGGCCAACCACTCCCTGGAGCCCAACCATCCACACTGTACCGAAGTGCAGGGAAACCAGGGAGACGGCGAACCCATCTGGTGTCGCCTTAGCGCGTAACGGATCGGGAAGCCTACCGATCACTGGCTCCCCCGGGGCCTTCTCCTATCTGGCGGGCCGTGGACATTAATTGAAGGCGAGAGTTGCGCCAGACCGATGTCCGAGGCGACTCAGGGTGTTCCGTCGCCGAGTCAGCCGATCAGGGTGAGATTAGCGCTTCGCTCGAGCACGCTATCGGCGGCGCGGATCGCCATAACGTGCGCCCTGGAACCGTCGGTAAGCGTCGTTTAAAGGCCACCGGGTTGGGTAAGTGTCATCCGCCTTGACCCTCGTCGCGCCGCGTGACGACATGGTTCCCATGTCCACCTTCGACGCCAACGCGGCCACCGAAAGCCTGCTCGCCGCTCTGCCCGCGGCCGCTCACATCAAGGCCATTCACTACACCCAGGGCGGCCACTGGCTGTTGCTGTGGGGATGGCTGGTGTCGGTGGTCGCCTGCATCATCATCGCGCGCCTGGGCCTTTTGAAGCGATTGAAAGGCGGAGTGGAGGCCAAACGCCCGCGCCCCTGGCTGTTCAGCTTCCTCGCCGCCGCCGCCTTTGGCGTGGCCGATTTCGTCATTGAGCTGCCTTGGAACAGCTACGCCAACTGGGCGCGCGAAAAGGCCTACGGCTTGACCAGTCAGGCGTATGGTGACTGGTTCGGAGAACAAATTCTCAGCCTGGTCATCGGCGCGGTGCTCACCAGCCTGTTCTTCATGGCCCTCTACGCGCTGATGCGCCGCTCGCCCCGGCGATGGTGGATCTGGGCCGGAGGCCTGGCGGCGGCAGTGTTCGTGATCATGATGATCATCGGGCCGGTGTTGATCGAGCCGCTGTTCAATACCTACACCCCCGCCCCGCCGGGTGCGACCCGCGACGCGGTGGTCGCCCTGGCCGAACAGGCCGGCGTGCCGTCGGACAAGATCTACATCTACAACGGCTCCAAACAGTCCAATCGCTACACCGCCAACGTCTCGGGCCTGTTCGGCGCGGCGCGGGTGGCGATCAGCGACACCATGGCCGCGAGGGGCGCCGATATCGCCGAAGTGCGCGGCGTGGTCGGCCATGAGATGGGTCACTACAAACGTGGCCACGTGATCTATGGCGCCGTGTTCTTCAGCCTGCTGGCGTTGATTGGCCTTGGCCTGGGCCAATGGCTGTTCCCGGTCGTGGACAGATGGGTGAAGAGCGGCGCCGCGGCCATCGCCGACCCGGTCGGACTGCCGACGCTCTCGATCATCATCTCTACGCTCGGCCTGATCGCCACGCCGCTTATCTCCACGGTGACCAGATTGCAGGAATCGGACGCCGACGCCTTTTCCCTGAGCGTGGCGCACGAACCCACCGGCCTGGCCAAGGCTCTGGTCAAGACCATCGAATACCGCGCCGACTCGCCTTCGGGGCTGGAGGAATTCCTGTTCTACGACCACCCCAGCGTTCGCCATCGCGTACAAACCGCGATGGATTGGAAAGCGGCGCACTTGGCCGAAGCGGAGGCTCAGGAGGCCAGGGACGCCTCGGCGTCAAAATAGGCGCCTCTCAACCGGCCCTTGCCTGACGCAGGGTTCGTCTCTTCAATCAAGCATCATGACCAAAACCCCCGCGCCCATCGACTTCGCCCGGATGCAGACCCTCGGCGACATCGCCCGTTATCACGCAACCGAGCGACCCGACGCTGTCGCCCTGACCTTCGAGGGCCGGGAGACCAGCTTTGCTGATTTCGACCGCCATGGCGACCATGTGGCGAACGCCCTGCTAGCCGAAGGTCTGACCAGGGGCCAGCGGATCACTTATCTAGGCAAGAACAGCGATTACTACTTCGAACTGCTGTTCGGCGCGGCGAAGATGGGCGCGGTGATGACGCCGATCGGTTGGCGCCTGGCCGCGGCCGAGGCGGCCTATATCGTCGACGACGCCAAGGCGCCGCTGCTGTTCGTCGGCCCCGAGGTGATCGCCAACGCCGAGGCGGTCGCCGCGACCCTGACCGACCACCCCCTGAAGATCATCGCCATGGAGCCGGGCGACCACCCCTATCCGGTCTATGAAGCCTGGCGCGACGCAGCGGCGGCCACACCGGCGCCCGTCACCATCAGCCCCGCCGATATCGCCGTGCAGCTCTATACATCCGGCACCACCGGCAAGCCCAAGGGCGCCATGCTCAGCCACCACAATCTGCTCAGCGGTCGCCGCGCCGCCGCCGAGGCCGGCATGGACTGGAATGACTGGGGGCCAGACGATGTCAGCCTGGTGGCGATGCCGGTGGCCCATATCGGTGGCACGGGCTGGGGCATGATCGGGCTGCTGAACGGCGCCAAAGGCGTGGTGGCGCGCGAGTTCGATGCGTTCAAGGTCCTGGACTTCATCGAAAATGATCGAATCTCCAAGATGTTCATGGTGCCCGCGGCGCTGCAGATCGTGGTCGGGCAGCCCCGCGCCCGCGAGGTCGATTTCAGTCGGCTGAAGTTCATCCTGTATGGCGCGTCGCCAATTCCGCTGGATCTGCTGCGCGAATGCATGGACGTATTCGGTTGCGGCTTTTGCCAGCAGTACGGCATGACCGAAACGTGCGGCACCATCGTCTATCTGCCGCCGGAGGATCACGATCCGGCCGGGACGCCACGCATGAGAGCGGCCGGCTTGGCCATGCCGGGCGTGGAGCTCAAGATCATCGACGAAGCGGGAAGCCCCCTGCCGACCGGGACCGTTGGCGAGGTCGCCACGCGTTCGTCAGCCAATATGGCCGGCTATTGGAATCTGCCCGAGGCCACGGCCGCCACTATCGACACCGAGGGCTGGCTACGCACCGGCGACGCCGGCTATCTGGACGAGGACGGCTATCTCTATATCCACGACCGGGTGAAGGACATGATCATCACCGGAGCCGAAAACGTCTATCCGGCCGAGGTCGAGAGCGCGATCTATGGTCATCCGGACGTGGCCGAGGTGGTGGTGATCGGCATACCGGACGAAAAATGGGGCGAGGCGGTCAAGGCTGTCGTCGCCCTCAAGCCAGGCGCAACCCCCGACCCGGCCAGTATCATCGCCTTCGCCCGCACACGCATCGCCGCCTTCAAGGCCCCAAAGAGCGTCGATTTCATTGACTCCCTGCCGCGCAACGCCTCGGGCAAGATTCTGCGCAAGGACCTCCGGGAGCCATATTGGGCCGGCCGGGCGCGACGGGTGAACTGAGGAACAGTTGAAACAGCGAGCGGGACTCTTGACGGGTGGCCGAAGGCAAGCCGAAGCTGGCGACCACCTCTCACCGGATGGATCGCCATGCCCAGCCTCCAGCACCTGCCCGCCGACGCCCCGTCCGAGGTGATCGCCGCCATCCTGGACATCGATGGCGCCCTGATCCTTGATGATGTGATCCGGCCCGGACAGGTGGCCACGGTGATGACGGAGCTGACCCCCTACATCGAGGCCACTCCCGTCGGTCGCGACGACTTCACTGGTTTCGCCACCACCCGCACCGGCGCCCTGGTCGCCCGCTCGCCGGCCAGCCGCGAGTTGGTCATGCACCCCGCCATATTGGCGGCCTGCGACGCCTATCTGCTGCGCGCCTGCGATCGCTACCAATTGCATCTGACCCAGGTGATCCGCATCAGACCCGGCCAGGGGCGCCAGGCACTGCACCGCGACCGCCTGGCCTGGGGCGGGTTCCTCAAGGGCGTCGAACCCCAGCTCAACACCATTTGGGCGATGACCGATTTCACCCAGGCCAATGGCGCCACCCAGGTCGTCCCAGGCAGCCCCACCTGGGAGGAAGGCCGCCGGGCGCAGCCGCACGAGATCGGCTACGCCGAAATGAAGGCGGGGTCGGTGTTGATCTATTCGGGCTCGGTGATCCACGCCGGCGGCGAGAACAGTGCTGAGCACGATCGGATAGGGATCAACATCACCTATTGCCTGGGGTGGCTGCGTCAGGAGGAGAACCAGTACCTCTCTTGTCCGCCGGCTGTCGCCCGCACTCTGGATAAGAAACTTCAGGGTCTGCTTGGCTATGCCATGGGCAGTTACGCGCTTGGCTATTTCAGCCCGCCCCTGCCCCCTGGCGCCGGCCCGGAGATCGCCCCACCCCAGGTCGCCCTCGGCGCGGACGCCGCGGGCTGGGGCGAGGACCTGCGCGCGGCGATCAACGAACGCGAGAAGGCGAAGGCTCAGGGCTGAACAAGCGCGCCGATCATACGTGGGAAATGCAGGTGGATTTCTCCGACTTCAGACACCTCAGGCCGAACCGTCAGGCTTCGGGCGTCCACCCGCACCACCGTCCCCTCGAGCACCGGCGTATTGGCGTCGTGGTATTTGAAACGAACCTTGTCGCCTGGCGAGACTTCGGCCGAACCACCGCCGGGTCGCAACGGCGCCGGGCTCGCGGCCCGGGCGATCGCGACGGCCTCTTCCTGGCTCGCATCGCTTAGCCGCTCGCCGTGGCCAAGTGCGGCGACGCGAGCCTCCCAGGCCAGCAGACGGGGAAAGTCCTTCAACTCTGTCTCGGAGCGACCCCTGCCCCAGCGGATGAAGCGTATCTGGCAATAGACGGCCGCATCCACGGCGTCGGCCAGCGACCCCGTCAGGAACTGGCGTCCGTCGCCCAGCTGAATCTCCAACAGATCAAGATGGCGCCGAAGGTCGATCGTCATCTGAGGCGCGGCGGCGGCCATGGCGGCGGGGTCGAACGGGCGGCCCATCAGCTCGCTGCGATCCTTCAGGAAGGCTTCGTTGACGACCCAGTCGCCGCCGAACAACATGCCGACGACGGTGGTGAACAGCTCGCCATCGCTCCATGGGGCCACCGCGCCGGCCAGACCCGGCCCGCCGCCGGCGAACACAGAGGCCGCGGGGAAGCGCCGCTCAAGTTCTTCAATGATGAAGAGGCTGTCGAAATAGAGGTCCGCGCCGATCTGCAGCACCGGGATGCGACGAAACCCGCCGGTCAGGCGGGTCAGTTCAGGCTTGGGCAGGATCGAAGGCTGGTTGCACGCGTGCCAGGCCAGCTGCTTGATCCCCAACGCCACCCTGACCTTCTCCGAAAACGGAGAGATCTCATACTGGTGTAAGATCAGTTCGTCAGGTCCGATCGCCATGGTGCTTCCCTCCAAATTCACGCATCGGAAAACACCGCGCGATTCAGCGTTCGCTCTTAGCGCTCCAGCGCCGGATTGGGTATGGGTCATCCGGAGCGGAGACCTGAATGCGCATTCCCCGAATGGCCATCGAGGCCGAGTCCCCCGAGCAGCTCGGCTATGACCGGCTACGCTACAATCTGACCGAATCTTCGGTGCGCGATCGGGACCTGGCCGAGTTCGATATCGACCTGAAATCCCTGACCCTCTGCTATGGCGATCATCTGGGCAGGGCGGACCTTCGGGCGATGGTCGCCGCCAGGGCGGGGGGGGGATTGACGGCGGATGACGTGCTGATCACCGCCGGGGCGTCGGCGGCGCTGTTCATCATCGCCCTGACCCTGCTGGAGGCCGGCGACCACCTGGTGGTGGTGCGGCCCAACTACGCCACCAATATCGAGACGCCCCGGGCGATAGGCTGCGACATCAGCTATCTGGATCTCGACTTCGATCGCGGGTTCGCCCTGGATATCGAGGCGATGGCGGCGCTGGTGCGCCCGACCACAAAGCTGATCAGCATCACCGCTCCCCACAACCCGACCGGCGTCGCCCTGACCGAGGCCGACCTGCGCACGGTCATCGCCCTGGGTGAGAGAGTCGGCGCGCGGGTGCTGGTTGACGAAACCTATCGCGACATGAGCTTCGCGCCGCCGCCGCCGGTGGCGGCCACCCTCGATCCCCGGGCGATCAGCGTCTGCTCCCTGTCGAAGGCCTTCGGTATCCCCGGCATCCGCACGGGTTGGATCGTCACCGCCGATCCGGACCTTGCCCTGCGTTTCCTGTGCGCCAAGGAACAGATCGGCATCTGCGGCAGCGTGGTGGACGAGGCGATCGCCGCGGCCGCCTATGCCGACGCCGACGCCTGGCTGGCGGGCAATGACCAGCGTCTGCGCGCCGCCTTCGAGGCCGTGTCGAACTGGATGGCCTCCGAGCCCCTGCTGGAATGGGTGGCGCCCGGTGGCGGCTGTGTCGCCTTTCCCCGCATCCGCGCCGACGCCGGCGTCGACGTGGGAACCTTCCACCGTATCCTCAACGCCGACTACGGCTGCTATGTCGGCCCCGGCCACTGGTTCGAGCAGTCCGATCGCTATTTCCGCCTGGGCTACGGCTGGCCGACGCGGCACGAACTGGCCGGCGGCCTGGCCGCGATCTCGACGTCGCTACGCGCGGCGAGGATTTAGGACCGATATCGATGACGACCACCCACTCCAAAATCGTCCTCGTCACCGGCGCCGGCAGTGGTATCGGCCGGGCCGTGGCGCTGGCCTTTCTGGCGCAAGGCGACAGCGTCGCGTTGAGCGGGCGGCGAGAAGCGGCGCTGAAGGAAACCGCCGATTTGGCCGCCGCGCCGGAGCGAACGCTGGTCTTCCCCGCCGACGTGACCGACGAGGCGCGGGTCGCGGCACTGTTCGAGGCGGCGTCCGCCCGGTTCGGCCGGTTGGATGTGCTGTTCAACAACGCCGGCCGGGGCGCGGCGCCGGTTCCCATGGAAGACCTCAGCCTCGCCGCCTGGCGGTCGGTTGTGGATGTCAACCTGACCGGTGTGTTTCTTTGCACGCAAGCGGCTATTCGCCAGATGAAGACCCAGACGCCGATGGGCGGGCGGATCATCAACAACGGCTCGATCTCGGCCCACGCGCCGCGCCCTAACTCCGCGCCCTATACCGCCACGAAACACGCCATCACCGGCCTGACCAAGTCGGTGGCGCTGGACGGCCGGGCTTTCGACATCGCCTGTGGCCAGATCGATATCGGCAACGCCGAGACACCTCTCACCGCCCGGATGAGCCAGGGCGTGCCGCAAGCCGATGGCCGCGTGATCCCCGAGCCGGTGATGGACGTCCAGGCGGTGGCCGACGCGGTGCTGATGATGGCGAACCTGCCGCTGACGGCCAATGTCCCGTTTCTGACGGTGATGGCCACCAAGATGCCCTATATCGGTCGCGGCTGACGGGTTATGGAGACGCCAACCGGGCGCGACATGCGCCCCATAGGGATTTTCATGCTCGCGACTTCGTTCAAATCAACCCTGCTGGGCCTCACCGCCCTGACCCTGCTGACCGCCCAGGCCACCCAGGCGGCGCCCCCTCCGGCGGCTCCCGCCCCCGTTCCCGCCCCGGCGACGGCGCCGACCGTCGCCCCGAACGGTTCCCTCGTGGCCGGGATCTGCCTGCTCAGCCAGGAATCCCTGATCACGCGCTCCAAGGTCGGCCAGGCCACCACCGCTCGCTTGCGCGAACTGGCCGCCCAGGTCCAGGCTAATCTGAATGCCGAAAAGGCTCGTCTGGAGGCCCGGGGCAAGGCGCTGGAGGCCAAGCGCGCCACCCTCTCGCCGATGCAGATCCAGGCTCAGGGCCAGACGATCAACGCCAGCGCCCAGGCCCTCCAGGCCAAGGCCGCGGAACGTTCCGCTCAGATCGACGCCACCAAGACCAAGGCCTTCGGCCAGGTGATCCAGCAAGCCCAACCCTTTATCACCCAGGCCTACGGCGCCCACGCCTGCGGCCTGCTGCTGGCGCGCGAAACGGTGCTCTCGGGCAACATGGCCAACGACCTGACCCCCGAAGTCGTCGCGGCGCTCGACGCCAAGGCCGCCCCAATGACCTTCGACCTGGAACCGCCGCGTTCGGGAAAATAGCCCCGGGAGGGAACAGCTGATGAACGGGGTCTTATCGGGCGTCCGCGTCCTGGATTTCGGCCGCTACATTGCCGGACCCTACTGCGCGATGCTGCTGGCCGATTTCGGGGCGGAGGTGATCCGCGTCGAAAAGCGCACCGGCGGCGAGGATCGGTTCCAGGCCCCTCTAACCGAGGCTCAGGAGGGCGGCCTGTTCATGCAGATGAACCGCAACAAGCGCGGCATGACCCTCGATCCGATGACGCCGGCCGGCCAGGAGGTCGTCCGCCGGCTGGTGGCCACGGCCGATGTGGTGATCGCCAATCTGCCCCCCCAGACCCTGGCGGCCATGAAGCTCGACTATGAGAGCCTCTCCGCGATCAAGCCGGACATCATTCTGACCCTGACCACCGCCTACGGACGCGGCGGCCCCTACAGCGACAGAGTTGGTTTCGATGGTATCGGCCAGGTCATGTCGGGCGCCGCATACATGACCTCGGAGGGTGACGGCGAGCGCCCCTACCGGTTCCAGGCCCCCTGGGTGGACTTCGGCACCGCCTTACATTGCGCCTATGGAACGGCGCTGGCTCTGATGGCCAGACAACAGACCGGTCGCGGCCAGGTGGTCGAAGGGGCGTTGTTGGCGACCGCCCTCACCGTCGGCAACGGCCTGCTGATCGAACAGGAGGTTCTGGGGATCGATCGCGTTCCGACGGGCAATCGCGGACAGACGTCCGGGCCGGTGGACATCTTCAAGACCCGCGACGGATGGATTCTGATCCAAGTGGTCGGCCAGCCACTGTTTCGGCGTTGGGCCAAGCTGATGGGCGAGGACAGCTGGCTCACCGATCCGCGCTTCAAGGATGACATCTCGCGCGGCCAAAACGGCGTCCTGATCTCCGATCGCATGAGCCTGTGGTGCACTGATCGGACCTCGACCGAGGCCCTCGATATCCTCGGCCAGGCGATGATCCCAGCCGGCCAGGTGCTCAAGCCCCAGCAGGTGCTCGACGACCCCCATGTGCGGGCCATGGGTTTCCTGCAGCCCGTCGACTACCCGGGCCTGCCGAGGCCGGCGCCGATCGCCCGCGCGGCCGTCGGTCTGTCGGATACCCCTGGATCAATCAAACACAGGGCGCCGACCCTCGGCGAACACACTGACGCCATCCTTGCCGAGCTCGGCTACGACGCGGCGGCCATCGCCAGCCTGCGCGAGCAGGGCGTGGTCTAGGTCCTGTGGACTCTAAGGCTCCCTCAGGACCCTATCTCGGCGAACGCTCTGAAAACGCCTGGCGGAACTGCGTGAGTTCGCCCATGTCGATGTCCGACACCGCCGATAGCCTCAGTCCGCCCTGGGTCCATTCCACCAGGCTGTAGCCGTCCCGGCGGGCGGTTCTTTCCCACCCCGACCCCTTGCCGCCGGCCGGCCAGACGAACACGTTCACCGTGTGCAGGCGGCGGCGGTAGACGATCGCCGGGACCACCCGGCCTTCTATATAGTCGAGCCGGCCGCCGACCAGCGGGAAGCCTTTGTCGATAAGTTCCGGAGCCGGCGGGGCCACGTCCGCCTTGCCGTTGAACCAGGGGCGCACGACGTGCTGGTTCGAGGTCGCCACATCGGTCAGATGGTTCGCCAGCAACGACCTGACGTGACTGGCCACAAGCTGTCGATCCACGCCATCGTCGGCCATTCGCGGGATTGCGACGATCAACACCAGACCGGCGGCCAGGGTGGCGCCGACCGCTCCCACGGCGCCGGGCGCGGCCCAGTTCGCGATCCGTCGCGGAGGCGGAATCGGGCGCCGAGACGGCGCCTCCATCGCCGCCTCGATGCGAGCTTGTAATCCCGCGGGCGCGGGGTGCGCGACGCCGGGCGCGGTGATAGCCGCCCTCAGCGCCCTCAGCCGGACGAATTGATCATTGCACGCCGAGCACGACTTCAGATGCGCCTCGCAGGCCAATGTGTTGACCGCATCGAGTTCGCCATCCAGCAGCCCCTGGATCAGCATCTCCCGGTCAGCGCAGGCGCTCATCGCCGGGTCTCCCACTTGGCTTCACCGTCGGTAGCGCGCTCGTTCTCGCCGCCGTTGGCCAGCAGTATATCGGCCAGCATCTGTCGCGCGCGCGCCAGGCGCGACATTACCGTTCCGACCGGAACGCCGGTCAGGCCGGCGATCTCCTTGTAGGACATCTCTTGCATCTCCCGCAGCACCAGGGCCTCGCGAAACGGCTCGGGCAAGGTCTCGACCACGGCGCGGACCATCTCGGCCTGGCGGCGGCGCAACAACGCCGTCTCGGGTGTGTCCTGGTCGGGATCGGCCAGGTTGGAAAGCGCCAGGGACTCGCGCTCCGAGAGCGCGCCCTCGGTGACCACCATCTCCGCCGTGGCCTTGCGCGAGGCCGCCCAGTTGAGGCAGCAGTTGCGCACGATGGCGAACAGCCAGGCCTTTGGCGCTTCCCCGCGAAAAGTGGGGAATGCCCGAAAGGCGCGTAGGAAGGCGTCCTGCACGATGTCCTCGGCCGCCGTGCCGTCACGAGTCAGATATCGCGCCAGATTGTAGGCGCCGTCGAGGTGGGGAAGGATCGTCTCGCGAAACCGCCGGGCGCCATCGCCGCCGACCACGTTTGGCGGGCTCGACAAGGGGGTCCGCGCGCCCCGGCTGAATGCCAGTCGCGGCCGGAAGAAGGGCTTTGCCTGCGTCATCGACATCCCGTCCGCGCGGCCACGGCGACTAGGCTCCCTTAACCACCACCGTGCCGACCATATGCGGATGAAGTGAGCAGAAATAGCCATAGGTCCCTGGCTTGGTGAAGGTGAAGGCAAAGACGCCGTCGGTGTCCATGACCTTGGACTTGAACGAACGGTCAGTGGCCATGACGGTGTGTGGAATATCGTCCCGGTTGGTCCAGGTCACCGTCGTGCCGACGCCAACGGTCAGGGTGGCGGGGGTGAAGGTGAAATTGTCGATATTCACCTTCGGTCCGGCCGGCGCGGGAACCGCGATCGAAGCGGGCGTCAGGGCGGCGGCACCGCCCGATAGGACGATCAGGCCAAGGGTCAGCGCTCCGGCGAGCGTGTAAATTCCGAGTTTGAACATGAGTGTTCTTCCAAAAAAGGGGGTGGCGTCAGGCTGCCAGGGTCGCGTCGATCAGGGCCAGCGGTTCGCGCCCGCGGATGATCGTCGCCGTGGTGAGGCCCAACATCGAAGGAAGCTGATCGGTCGGAACCTCCAGGGGGCCGGGCGAAGGCGCCGTTCCCCCCACGGGCTGCGGAAAGGCGGTCGAGCGCGCGGTGTGGAAGCGAATATTACCCTCCACCTTCTGGGTGATCTGGTGAATATGGCCGTTCAGCACCGTCACCGAGCCGAACCGCTTCAACAGGCTCAGCGCCTGACCGGCGTCTTCCGTGCCCCAGCCCCAGTCGGCATAGACCGTCCAGAGGGGGATGTGCGCGAACACCACGATCGGCGTCGATGCGGACAGGCCGGTCAAGTCCTTTCCCAGCCAGTCGATCTGGTCGGCGCCGAGATTGCCCATGCCTCCGGCCTTCAAGTTCGCCACATTGATCAGGCCGACGAAATGCACACCCTTGTGGTCGAAGCTGTGCCAGCCGGCGCCTTGCGAGCCCTTGCCGTAGCGGGCCAGATAGGCCTTGCCGTTCTCGTCATCGAGCATGTCGTGCTCGCCGGGAATATGGAAGACCGTCAAGCCGGTCTCGCCGATGATCTGGTCGGCGTCGTCGAATTCCTGGTCGCGGGAAAGCTGGCTGATATCGCCGGTGTGGATGATGAAATCCGGCTTGACCGGCATGGCGATCACCTTGGCCACCGCCTGGCGATAGGTGGCCCGGGCGTCGGGATTGGCGGGCTTGGCGAAACCGATGTGGCTGTCGCTGATCTGCAGGAAGGTGAAGCCCTTAGCCGGCCTCGGCGCCGCTAGGGCCTGGTCCAGCCCAATCGAACTGGCCACGCCGCCGCTCACAGTCCACAGCGCCCCCGTCCCGGCCCAGGCCACGCATTTCAGAAAGTCCCGGCGGTGGTGGCCGTCGTCGTCCTGGTCGCCCATCGAACAATCCTTGGGTTGGGGTGTTCCCAAGCAAGACCGCGAGCGGCGCGGTTTTATTCCCGGACGAGGCGAAAAATCGATTAGCCGATCACCAGATTCTGTGAACCAGACCGTCAAAGATGGCGTCGACCGAGATCAGCGGCGTGTCGCGGCGCAGGGCCGTGGCCGCGAGCAGGCGGTCGAAGGGGTCGCGGTGAGGCCATGCCATCAGGCCGGCGGTCAGACAAATGTCGGCGTCCAGACCCGCGACAACACCACCCTGTTCTTCGAGTAAGGCGGACAACCGGTCGGCGAATGGGGCCATTTCCAACCACTTTCCCAGGCGAACCTTCTGGCCGATTTCAAAGAAGGAGATCGCGCTGACCAGAACCGTGTCGGTGGCGATGATCGCGGCCGTGGCCCTGGCCGACAGCCGGTCGTCTCCCATCAGACTCCAAGCCCATGCGTGGGTGTCCAGAAGGACGGCGCTCAGGCCCCGCCCTCCCAGAGAGACAGTTCGTCCTCGGGCATCGGCGTCAGGAAGTCAGGGCCTGGGCCAACCAGACGCCCGGCCAGTAGACCGATCCGGAACTTGCCTTGCGGGATCGGCACGAGCCTCACGATCGGCTTGTTTCCCTTGGCGATCACCACGTCTTCACCCGACATCGCCGCCGCGATCAGGCGGGAGAGCTGGGTCTTGGCCGCGTGAATGGTAACTTGCCGCATGATACGCCTCGCTATCAAATAGCTAACTTAGCTAATCTGGCTGCGCGGTCAATCCACCGCCTCAGCCGCGTCAAGCCATCGTCGATCGCCTCGGGGCTGGTGGCGAAGCACCACCTCAGCCAGCCTTCGCCCTCGGGGCCAAAGGCCGCGCCGGGGGCGAGGCCAAGTTTGGCCTCGGCGATCAGGCGCTTGGCGATGGCGACCGAGTCGGTCTGGCCGGCGATGCGGAAGAAGGCGTAGAGGCCGCCGTCGGCCGTGGTGGTCTCCACCCCCGGCAGAGCGCGCAGCCCCGCCAGCACCTGGTCGCGCCGGGCGATCATCTCCAGGCGCAGAATCTCTACCGAAAGCTCGCCTTGCTCCAGAGCCGCAACGCCCGCCGCCTGAACGAAGTCCGGCGCGCAGGAAGTGTTGTATTCCAAAAGCTTACCAAGGTCTTCTCGCAATGCCGCTGGGGCGACGATCCAGCCCAGGCGCCAGCCGGTCATCCGCCAGGCCTTGGAGAAGCTATTGGTGCTGACCACCCGGTCGTCGGGGTCGGCGAGGGTCAGGAACGACGGGGCGGTGACCACGGGCCCGCCGTCCACGGCGTCGCCGAAAACCAACCGCTCATAGACATCGTCGGTCAGGATCCAGACACCGAGCCGCCGGCAGTGGTCGAGGATCGCGTCCCGCGCTTCCTCCGGCAGGGTCCAGCCGGTGGGGTTGTTGGGTGAATTGATCAGCAACAACCGCGTCTTAGGCGTTATAGCCGCCAGCAGCCGGTCGAGATCGAGGGTCCAGCGCCCACCTGTGGGCTCAAGCCCCACCCGCGTGACCTCGGCCCCGAGTATCCTGGGGATTTCCACCAGGTTGGGCCACACCGGCGTCACCGCCACCACCCGGTCGCCGGGATCGAGGATGCCCTGCATAGCCACCATCAGGGCCGAGACGCCGGCGCTGGTCACCGACGCCGCCTCGGCGTCGAACGGGCGGCCATGAAGCCGCCCCAGATAGACGCTCAATGCCGCCCTCAGCTCGGCGGTTCCGTGGTTGTGCGTGTAGAAGGTCCGGCCGTCGGCCAGGGCCGCCATGGCCGCCTCGCGGATGAACAGCGGCGTCGGCTGGTCACCCTCGCCGAACCAGAAACGCTTGATGTCGGGGATGCCGAAGCCGGCGTTGGCCACCTCCCGCACTTTCGAGGCCGCGAGATCGCGCACCCGGGTCCGCGCCAGAGGTCCCTGGCCGGCGAATTTGAGCGGATCGAGGGTCATGTGGCTACCTCCAGATTCCGCCAGATGTCATTGATCGAGCTTCGGATCTCAAGCGCCTCGAGCCATCGATCGGAGAGTTCCCGGCCGTCGGCGCCGGTGATCGCATAAGGCGGCGGCCCCAGTTCGCACAGGAACGTCAGCGTGGCGTCGGACGGCGCGCGAGCGCGCCAGCAGCGCAAGCCGCGTTTCCACCAAGCGTGAAACTGTTCGACCCATGGCCGATGGCGCGGAAAAGCGAGCTGGATCTGGATCTGCTGGTTGGAGGCGATCCGGCCCTGGAACGCCCAGGATCGATCCAGCACGCGCGTGACAAGTTCATCGTCCAGACCATTGATCGGTAACGCAAACTCGCGATCAACGACGAAATGGCTGAGATCGGCGTTGAGGCGAAGTTCGGGGATGGCGTCGACTAGCTCCAGGGTCGGATAGAGGTCGTTGAGTAGGCCGTGGCGATGGGTTTCGAACAACAGCGGCAGGCCGGCTTCGGCGGCGATGTCGATCCAGCGCCGGGCCACCGCGATCATCCCGACCACATCCGGGGGCATGATCTGGCCGATCACGCTCAGATAGGGCGCGCCGTGGTCGCGGGCCAAGGCGAGCATGGTCCGAAGTTCGTCATCACTTCTGGGAAAGCCATTGAAAAGGCTTTTTAATCCCCGAGCTTCGAGCAACGGTTGGGCAGCCTCGGCCAAAGGGATGTCGTCCATCGCCAGATCGAGGCACACCCCCGTGAAGCCGGCGCCCGCGATCTGATCGAGCATGGTCTCCAGCGCCGCCTCGGCCTCGCCCGGCCGGCGCTGCTCCATCGCCCAAAGCGATTGATAAAACTCGAGTTTCTGAACCATCAAGCCGGCCGCCGGCGCGCCCGATCCTCGGTGGCCAGCCAGCCGAAGATCTCCCTCTGGGCCTCGATGTAGCCGCGCTCGATGACCGGACGGCCGAGACCAGCGACAATCTCGCGGTGCAGGGCCGGCAGGGCGTGGAAGGGCACGCCGGGAAAGGCGTGGTGGGCGGTGTGATAAGACATGTTCCACATCACCCACCGCATCGGCGCCGGCCCCACGAGGGTGCGGGTGTTGCTGAAGATATCCGGCGTATTGGGCATGCCGGTGTGTTCGCCGGTGTTCTGAAGCTGGTGGAAACCCTTGGTCAGCAGCAGCGGAACCACCCAAAGTTCGGCCGCCAACCAGGATCGGGCGGCCACCGAAACCACAAGGATTACAATCCATAGCGTGACATAGCTCCGCGCCTCCCAGATCACGGCCCGGGCCTCTTGCGGGCTAAGCCAATAGTCCGCTTCGAGGCCGGCGGCGGCGGCGGCGCGGACAATGGTCAGGATCCGGCGGCGCCAGAAATCCAGGCCGATCAGGTTCAGGGCGTAGCTTGAGGTGGTGAACGGCTTCATGCCCATCAGCTCGGAATCCCGCTCGGGATTCTGGGTCTCGCGGTGATGGGCGAAGTGGGCCCAGCGGTCGGTGTGGAACGGGTTGAGGGTCAGGAACCCGAATACCTCCCCTACCCGATCGTTCAGCCATTTGGTGCGGAACACCGTCCAGTGGCTGAGCTCATGCTGAGCCGCGTAAAGGCAGTTCAGCAGCACGCCCTGTGCCAGCAAGAGAACAAAACCGACCCAAAGCGGCGCATCCCGCGCCACTACCAGCGCGAAGGTGGTCAGTCCGAGCGCGGCAAGGTGCCCCAGGGTCTGAACGGCGCCCTTCAGATCGCTACGAATGCTCAAGGCGCGCAGCCGGTCGCGCGGAACCGCCTTCAGGCCACCCCGCGCGACCCAGTCATCCATCCTGGCCGTCCAGGGTCAGCACCACCTTGACGCAGTCGCCGTGGTGCTGGGCGGCGATGGCGGCGTTGATCTGGGCGAACGGGTAGGTCTTGACCAGCTTTTCCAGCGGCAGGCGGCCGGCGCGCCAGTGGCTGATCAGGGCGGGGATGAACACGTCGGGGTCGCTGTCGCCCTCGATGATGCCGCGGACGGTCTGGCCGAAAGTCAGCACCGTTCCTAGGTCGCCCGGCAGAGTGGCTCCGGCCGGCGGGATGCCGACGATGCCCAGCACACCCTTGGGCGCCAGGCAGGCCATGATGGCGGTCAGCACGTCCGGGCGCCCGGTGGTGTCGAAGGCGTGGTCGACACCATTGGGCAAAATGGCGCGGACGGCGGCGGCGAGGTCGGGCGAGGCGGCTGGGTCGATGGCCTGGGTGGCGCCCAGCTCCAGCGCCAGCGCCCGGCGGACAGCGTGGGGCTCTAGCACGATGATCGTCCCGCAGCCCTGGATCGCCGCGCCCATCACCGCCGACAGGCCCACCGCCCCGCCGCCGGTGATCAGGATCGACGAGCCGGCCTTGGCGGCCAGGGCCAGCATCACCCCGCCCGCCCCGGTCTGGACTCCGCAGCCCAGCGGCGCGGCGATGGCGAACGGGATGTCAGCCGGCAGTTTCAGCACATTGCGTTCATAGGCCAGGGCGTAGGTGGCGAACGACGACTGGCCGAAAAAGTTGGACGAGACCGGCTCGCCGTCCTGGCGGATCGCCTTGGAGCCATCCGGGCGCATGCCGATGTAGTTGAGCGCCGGCATCGTGTAGCAATAGGCCGGGTCGCCGCTCAGGCACCGCGCGCAGGCGCCGCAGGAGCGGAAGGTGATCGCCACCCGGTCGCCGGGCGCGACTTTGGTCACCGCCGAACCCACCACCTCGACCACGCCGGCGCCCTCATGGCCGAGCACGGCCGGGAGGCTGAAGGGCATGGCGCCCTCGCGCGCCACGATATCGGTGTGGCAGACGCCGACCGCGGCGATCCGCACCAGGATCTCGTCGGTCCGGGGATCATCGAGCTCGACACTCTCCAGGGCGAAGTCCGCCCCCGCCGTCCTGGCCACCGCCGCCGTCACCTGCATCGCCGTCTCCCTGGATAGGACTATGTGCCTGGCGCACTCGCTCATCGCCAAACCAGTTCCCACTTTGGCGGCGAGTGCGCTAGAGTCGCGACTGGCTTTAGCCGTTCGCCGCCCGGTTGGAAAATCCCCGCAGCGCCGCCCAGGCCCCGGCTTTGCGCGCAAAGGCCATGGTGTGGGCCGGGCTGCTGGACGGCAGGGAGATCGGGGTCGGTGCGAAGTCGGCGGGCAATTGCTTGCGGCCGATGGCGTCGGCCTTGAGACCGTTGAACGCGATCGCCCGCAGGGCCGGGAGCGTGGCGGCGAACTCGGCCAGGGCGTTGGGCGTGACCTCGCGGAGGGCGCCGTCGAGGCTGCCGATCCGCCGAGCCTGGCCGACGACGTCCCAGAGGCCGATACCGTGTTCAAGCAGCGCGGCGAGCCGCGCCTCATAGCCCAAACCCACAAGATCGGCCTCGATCACCGTCTCCATCAGCCGCCAGAACTGGTTCTGGGGATGGGCATAGTACTGCGCCCGCGCCAGCGACACCTCGCCCGGCAGGCTGCCCAAAATGAGCAGGCGTGTCGCGGCGTCGGCGACCGGCGGAAAAGAGGATTTCAGGGTTATGTCGCGCCTCGCTCTGCGCGGTCTGGCGGGCGGCGGCGCGACGGTTTCGAAGCGAGAGTCTTTGGGAAAACGCTAATATCACCGTTAATCACCGTAGATACGGTGGCCTTTTTCTCGGTCGGGGTCCTATCGAGCAGGGAGGAATAGATTGCGGCACAAGACATGTCGGTGGAGATAGATTATTGCGTATTGCAAATCAAGAGACAGGGTCGATTTGCATCACGATCTCGAACCGATAGGTCTCCCGTGTCGCCTAACCCCAAATCTGCTACGGAGACCGACATGGATCGCGCCGCCGCCATGGCCGCCCTCGGGACGCACGAAGCCGGGAGCGAGTCCGGTGTCGATCATCATGACACGACGAAGCCCACATCCCGTGTTTCGCTGGGACATCGATAGCTCTGCCGAACTGGTTTTCTGATGCGTTGTCCGGACCCGACCTCGTGGCCGGGTCCGTTGCGTCGACATCAGGCCTGTGCGGCCAGTCCGCCCACGGCCAGCATCGGGTGGCTGATCACCGCCGACGCCCAGTGGGAGGCGATCTCCCCCGACCCCGAGGCGCCGAAGCCGGCCATGGCCTGGGCGAACAGGCTGCTGGCGCCGCCGCTTTTCGCCGGGGGATCGCCTATAATCAGATCGCCGTAGAAGCCGCCCAGCGCGGTGTTGCTGGTCACTTGAAGGGTGGCTTGCAGGGTCAGGGTGTTGGCGCCCAAGGGACCCGAGGCAAGCGATCCGAGGGTGATCGCATTGTTGGTGAAATAGGTGGTCGCGGCCGCCGCCGTCGCGAACACCTGGTGGATCTGCAGGATGTTGTCGGCATAGAGGTCGAAGGTGACATTGGTGACCCCGGAACCGACCGCCGCGCCGTTGTAGAGGCCGACGATCAGATTGCCGCGAACCGCCAGCTTGGTCAGGTCAACGGTCTCGTTGATCGTACTGGTGACCGTCTGGTTGGTGTTACCGAGGCTGGAATGCGCGCCGCCGAGTTCGCCGATGGCGAAGAAGCTGGGCGTGGCGCCGAACGCCGCGGCGATCGCATTATTGGCCGTCAGCACCGTATTGGTGCTGGCCGCATTGGGCGCCGCGGTGATGAACGCCACGCCGCCGGTCGTGGCGAAAGCCGGAGAGGCTCCGGAAATCGAGGCCATCGATTTGCCCGTCGCGGTTCCCTTGACCACGCCCGTCGTGGTGGCCGAATCGTATTGCACCAGCTGGCCGGCGACGAGCGTATCGGTGGCCGTGGCCGTGTAGCCTCCCGAGGCGCCGGTGGCGGTGACCGTGGCAGTCGCTGGTCCGGTCGAGGCCCCACCCGTTCCACCGTAGGCGTAGGCGCCGGCCTGAACCGATGTTTGCGCGGTCGCCGTAGTGGTGGCTGTAGCAGCGCCGCCGATCCCGGTGCTCGATCCGCTTCCGCCACTTCCGCCGGTCGCGTAGGTATAGGCCGTCACCGCGTTGGCGCCGGTCAGCTTGGTCGACGCCGTCGCGGCGGCCCCGTTCCCGCCCGCCGATCCGCTGGTTCCACTGCCGCCCGCGCCGCCGTTGGCGGTCGATGCGCCGTAAAGTATCACGCTCTTGATCGTGGCGGTGTCGGCGTAGGTCAGGTTCGAGGTGCCGGCGCCGCCCTTGCCGGCTGTCCCGCCATAGGTATAGCCGCCACCGCCGCCGGCGGCGGTCTGGGCCAGGTTCAGCGTTCCGGATTTGGTCGATCCGCCGACCGCGTTGGTCAGGGTGACCGCCGCGCCCGCGCCGCCGTCCGCGCCGGAGTAACCCGTGCCGCCCACGCCGCCATTGGCCGTCGCGGTGACGCTGCTGTATCCTGATCCCGAGGCCTTGCCGGTGGCGGAGGCCTTGGTCACCGCGCCCCCCGCGCCGCCGACCTTGCCGGCTCCCTGGGCGTAACCGCCGCTGCCCGCGTTTGCCGTCGCCGCGGCGTTGACGGTCAGACCCGTCGCGGTGGCGGTGGCGCTGACGTCGCCACCGACCCCGCCGGCGCCACTGCCCGTGCCACCCGCGCCTCCGTAGGCGTTGGCGCTACTGGTGGCCGACTGCGGACCCGTCAGCGCGGACAAGGCCGTCGCCGCGCCGCCGGCCACGCCGTTCGACCCCGCCGATCCGGCCCCGCCGGCTCCACCGGCGGCGGAGGCATAGCTGGTGACGCTGGTGCTCTTGGTGTCCTTGAAGGTCAGATTGGAGGTGGCCGCGCCGCCAAGGCCGGCAGTTCCGCCGGCGCTGCCGCCACCGCCGCCGGCGTTGACAGTCTGAGCCAGGGCCAGGGTTCCGAAAACGGTCGAGCCGGTGACCCCGTTGGTGATCGACACGCTCGCCCCGCCGCCGCCGTCGGCCCCGCCCGTTCCGCCGCCGCCCACGCCGCCGTTGGCCGTCAGACTGGCCGAGCTGGAGCCCGAGCCGCTGGCCTTCACCGTCGCGGTGGTGGTGGTGATACCGCCGCCGGCCCCGCCGATCTTGCCGATACCGGTCGCGCCGCCGCCGCCGCCGCCATAGGCGTACACGGTGGTTGTGCCGGTCGACGCCGTCACGCCGCCCGTGGCGCCGGCCGATCCGCCGGCCCCGCCGCCGGCGCCCGATCCCCCTGATCCGCCGCTGGCCGACGTCGTACTGCTGACGGTCTGAACGCCGGTGATCGTCGAGGCGGCGGTCGCCGCAGCCCCGGCCACTCCGTCGGTTCCGCTGGCGCCCGAGCCGCCGCCGCCGCCGGTGGCGTAGTTATAGGCGGTCAGACTGGTGCTCTTGATCGTCGCGGCGTCGTTGAACGTCAGGCTTGATGACGCCGTTCCACCCGATCCCGCCAGGCCACCGTAGCTGTATCCGCCGGCTCCGCCATTGGCTGTCTGCGTCAGGTAGAGAATACCGCCGGCCGTCGAACCGGTGACCGCGTTGGTAAGGCCGCCGGCCGCGCCCCCGCCGCCGTTCGCGCCGCCATAGCCGGTTCCGCCAGCGCCGCCACTGGCGGTCGCGCCGATCGACGATGTGCCCGATCCCCCAGCGACACCCGAAGCGGTGACCGCCGAAACCACGCCGCCAGCGCCGCCGGTGAAGCCCACGCCCGTCGCTGAGCCGCCACCGCCGCCGTTTGCCGCCGCTGTCGTGTTGACATTCAGTCCGGTGGAAGCGGCCGAGGCGCTCGCCCCTCCGCCCACCCCGCCCGCGGCGCCCGAGCCGCCGGCGCCCCCGCTGGCGGTGACGCTGGTGGAGACGCCATAGGCGCCGGTGATCGCGCCGGAAGCGGTGGCCGCGCCACCCGCCGTGCCGTTTGTCGAGCCACTACCGGCCCCGCCGGTTCCGCCGCTCGCCGTAATAGTTGCGTTGACCGCCAAGCTTTGGTTGGCGTTCAGCGTGTCGTTGAAAGTCAGGCTGGATGACCCTGAGCCTGCAGCACCCGCCGTTCCGCCATAGCTGTAGCCACCGGCGCCGCCGTTCGCATATTGACTGAGCGACAAGGTATTGCCCGGGGTCGAGCCCGACACTTGATTGGCTATCGAACTGGCCGAGCCGGAGCCGCCGTTCGCGCCGCTATAGCCAGTGCCCCCGGCCCCACCGGTCTGTGAAGCGGTGGCGTTGGCCGCGCCCGCGCCTGTGCTCGTCGCCGAGGCGTTCGAGGCGCCGACTGCCCCGGCCCCCGCCGTGGCGCCGACGCCGGTGACCGTGCCTCCGGCCCCGCCATAGCTCGTGGCTGATGCATAGGCGCTGTCGCCGGTCGCCGCAGCGTTGGCCGAGCCGTTTCCGCCCGCCGCGCCGGAAAGCGCCGCACCGGCCGCCCCGGCGGCGCCCCCATAGCCGTAAGCGGTCGCCGACGCGGCGCCTTGGCTGGTGACCGTGTTGGTCGCGGTCGCCGCCCCGCCCACGCCGCCGCTACCGGCCGCCCCGCCGGCCCCACCGGACGCGGACGTGGTTCCAGTCGCGGTATAAGCGCCGGAGAGCGTGGTTGAAGCGGTCGCCGCGCCGCCGGCGACGCCGTTGGTGGCGTTGGTTCCACCGCCGCCGGTTCCCCCGGTCGCGCTGTTGTTGACTTGGAGATAGGCGCTCTGGGTCGCGTTGAGGGTATCGTCGAAGGTCAGATTCGATGTTCCGGCCCCCGCCTTGCCGGCCGTTCCACCATAGCTGTAGCCGCCGCTTCCGCCGCCGGCGGTCTGATACAAGTAGAGGTTGCCCAGGTTGGTCGAGCCGGTGACCCCATCGGTCAAGCTGCTGGACGCGCCCGAGCCGCCGCTGGCTGCGTTGTAACCGGTTCCGCCACCCCCCCCGGTCTGGCTGGCCGATGCCGAAGTCGACCCTGACCCGGAGCCGATCGCGGTCGCCGAGGCGGTGGCGGTCGCTCCCGCCCCGCCGCTGAAGCCGCCGCCGTCGCCTGAATTCCCAGACCCGCCGTTGGCCGTCGCATTGGCCGTCGCGGTCGCGCCGGACGCCAATGCCAAGGCGTTGGCGGTTCCTCCCGCGGCGCCGCTCGCCGTATTGGCGCCCGATCCGCCCGTCCCGCCACTTGCCGACGCCGTGGAGCCGACAGCTTTCGTGCCGGTGATCTTCGACGTGGCGCTCGCCGTGCCGCCGACCACCCCGGCCGTGCCGTTCTGGCCGGAACCACCGCCGCCGCCCTGAGCGGTCGACGCCCCGGAGATCGACGCGCTCTTATTGGTGTTGACGCTGTCATTGAAGGTCAGCGACGATGTCGCCGCGCCAGCCGCGCCAGCCGCCCCGCCATAGCTGTAGCCGCCCGTTCCTCCGGCAGCGTACTGGCTTAGCGTCAGCGTCCCACCGTTGGTGGACCCGCCGACGATGTCGGTGGCGGTACTGGCGGCGCCTGCCCCACCGTTCGCCCCGCTATATCCGGTTCCGCCGCCGCCGGCGGTCTGGTTGGCGCTAGCGCCCGCCGATGCGCCCAAGAAGGCGCTGGACGCCGTGGCCGTGGCCCCGGACGTGGCGCCCGCTCCGCCCACGTGTCCCGGATCGTACGCCGAGCCGCCGCTGCCGCCATAGCTCGTCGCCGACGCCGAGGCGCCGCCGCCAGCGTTGCTGTCGCTGGCCGTCGCCGTGGCGCCACCTCCGGCGCCGCCACTATTGCCGACCCCGTTCGGCGCGCCGGCCGCGCCGCCACCCGACGAGCCGCCGCCGCCGCCATAGGCATTGGCCCCGGCGTTGGTCGCGCTCGCGGAGTTCAGGGTCGTCGTCGCGGTCGCGGTCGCCGAGCCGCCCTTGCCGCCAGCCCCACCGTTGCCGCCCGCGCCTATGTATTGATTGAGTTTGTTAACGGGCCCGTTGGCGCCGTTGCCGCCGCCACCGCCGCCGCCGCCATAAGCATAGGCGAGGTTAGACGCGTCGGCGGCGGTGTTGGCGGTGGCGCCGATCGCCCCTCCGGCCCCGCCGTTCCCGCCCGACGCTCCAGGGGACCCACCGCTGGCGCCCGTCGTTCCCGCCGTACCCGAATTGCTGACCGTGCTCATCTTACTTTACTCCCATGTGAGCGACCGCCGGTTGATTGAAGGGGCCGGCTGTTCGATTGTGTGTCATTGGATTAACACGATTGCAGCGTCAGCGGTCGTCAAAAAAACGTCAAGAATGATGGGACTGGATAATCGAGCGTTTAAGAAGACTTATATCCGGGCGTCCTGAATATATCGAGGTATTCAAATCCCGCGAACCGCGGTCCTATACTGAATAGGCAGGATCAGACTGCCGATCATGCCGGCGTGGGTGGCGGTGGAGACGGTGTACAGTCCCGGTCCCCAATGGCGATGTCGGCGGAGTTTCTCGAGCGACCGTCGAATTGCTTTTGATGGCGACAACACAGCTGGGTCCGCGCTATGGCGAATGCCCGGGCATGCGGATGGTGGTTGCGGCCATCCCCGGCCTCGCCCACGGCATAGCTTAATCGGGTCCAGGCCCGCGACCATGTCCCCAGCGAGCGGAACCTACGCCCGACCGCAACGTTTAACCCACCAGCAAAACCTCTGGAGGATAACATGGGCATCATAGCGTGGCTGGTTCTTGGTCTAATATCAGGCTTTATCGCAAGTAAGATAGTAAACAAAACTGGCGAGGGCCTGGTGATGGATATCATCCTGGGCATCGTCGGGGCGGTGGTCGGCGGCTTCGTCTTCAACCAGTTTTTCGGCGTGGCCGGTGTGACCGGTTTCAATCTCTACAGCATGTTCGTCATCGGCGCGATCGTCGTCCTGCTGATCTACCATATGATTGTGCGTCGCAGAGTCTGACGCACCCCTGCTGAACGCCGTGGCCGGCCAAAGTCGGCCACGGCAACTTCAGGTCACTCTTGGCCGTCGGACCTGGAGCCTGGGGACTGGCATAAAGCTTGCGTAGACTCGTTCCCCAACTATCAAGTGGCTTCCCCCAAGGGGTCCGTAGCCAATTTTAACGATAATCAAAATTTTGAGGAACGGTTGACGATTATATTTGTTAATTCAGTATCGTTCGGAGCGTGATCCGAATAACAACTCGGAGGAAACCATGCGTTTACACTTAGTAGCTGCCGCTGCGCTTTCCGCGGTCGCCGTATCTCTGGGCGCGCCCGCCCAGACCGACCCCGCGATGGCAGGGTCGTCATCCACAACAACAACGACCACTTCAACCGCCGCGCCTCATGCCGATCCCACCGCCATGGGCAATGCGGCGATGAAGGACAGCCATCCGCAAAACGCGGGTCCGCTGGCGGCCGGGGCCAATTCATTCACCAAAGGCCAGGCGATCAAGCACATTGAACACTCTGGCTTCACCGGCGTGACGGACCTCACGCAGGACGAAAATGGTGTTTGGCACGGCAAAGCGATGAAGGGCGGCCAAACCTTCAATGTCGCTCTGGACTTCAAAGGCAATGTAGTCACCAACTAAAACAAAGAGGTAAATTCGATGACCAAAACCATCACTAGACTTATCGACAATTATTCTGCTGCCCAGGCGGCTGTCGCGGAACTTGAGAAGAGCGGCATTCCCCATTCCGATATCAGCATCGTCGCCAATAACGCCGACGGTGCGCACGACCACCATGGAACCCACGCCGTCGACGGCGATGCGGCGTCCCGTGGGGCCGGTAAGGGTGCATCGGTCGGCGGCGTCCTGGGCGGCGGAGCGGGCCTGCTCGCCGGGCTAGGTATCCTGGCGGTGCCGGGTCTTGGCCCTGTCGTTGCGGCAGGCTGGCTCGTATCCACATTGGCCGGCGTTGTGGGTGGCGCTGTCGCCGGTGGCGCCACCGGCGGTCTGGTGGGCTCCCTTAAGCACGCCGGCGTGAGCGAAGCCGACGCGCATGTCTACTCCGAGGGCGTTCGCCGAGGCGGAACGCTGGTCAGCGTCAAGGTGGACGACGCGACTGAACCCAAGGCTCTGGAAATCCTCGGCCGCTTCAAAGCCACGGACGCGGCAACCCGAGGCGCGGCCTTCCGGGCAAACGGATGGACGGCGCACGACCCTAATGCACCGGCCTACACCGCCGAGCAGGTTGCAGAAGAACGAAAAACCTACGTGCCCACCATCTGAAAAAAGCAGACCGGCTGGAGTTGTCACCAGCAAGCTAAGGGCCGCGCCTTCCTGGTGCGGCCCTTACGCGTTCATGCCGGCAACTATTCGCACCCTCGGACCCCATGAGGTGTAAAGCGCGCGACGCGAAAAGGCTTCTTCTTCCTGGACACTTTGAAAAACCGCGGAGATTGGTTCGCGCTATTGGAGGCTGGCAACCCGACCGTCGGTTTTCGTCCCGACGGACCTTTTGGCGATGGGGGCCGTCGGTTCACTGGCGATTGCGAGCGGAAAGCTCATCTCGCAGATAACCCCCGTTGGTTCGAACCGACGCGAGGCGCTTCCACCACAGTTTGCAAGCGCGGCCCCCAACAGCCTCGTGCCAAACCCCGATTGAGTCACCGCGCCGGTGCTGGGTCCGCCTTGTTCAACCCACGAAAGCTTGGCTTCCGCGCCCTCTACCGCCAGAACTATCGTGACGCGACCCTCCACAACGGACAGCGCGCCATATTTTACCGCGTTGGTCGCCAGCTCGTGGATTAACAGCGCCAAACCCGGGGCAGCGTCGGATTCTATCCGCGCGCCGGGAGCATTGGCCGAAATATCAAAGCGTTCCAGACCAAAAGGATCTAAGGTTTTGACAATTAATTTCTGAATCCGGACCGCTCCAGCCTGAGACGCGGTCAATTCATCCTGCGCATTAGCCATGGCGTTTAGGCGGCCATTGATGATATTCGCCGCGTCGGCCGCCGAGATTGCCTTGCGCGCGCTCTGGCTGACAATAGACATGACTACGGCCAGGCCGTTTTTGGAGCGGTGGTTCAACTCCTTGACAAGCAGGCGCAACTCTTCGCTCGTCCGGTTCAATCGCCTTTCGTTGTTTTTCAGTTCACGGACCGTGTGGGAAAGCATCGATCCAGCCACCGACAGCAATCCACCCGACATAATGAACGAGGCGGCGCTCCAAAGGGCCTTGCGAGTATTACCGTCATGCGGCAGCAAGAAAACGGCGGCCAGCAATGTAGATATTGCGACCGCCGCCAGGCCGCCACCAAAGCCCCCCCAGATGCCCGCGAGCAACAGCAACGGGAAAAAGGTGATGAAAGGAAGTTCGTCCCCAAGCACTCCGCGCAACGCCAAACGTATGGCGATAGCGCACAGCGGGGCGCCAATCGATACGGCCAACACCAAAACGAAATCGGGTGTCTTGTTCGGAAGCCAACTCTGCCAGTTCAAGCGGCCACCCCATCTTTAGAGGGAAAACGATTATGTGGAGCAAGCCGGTCAGAAGTCAAATAGGACTCGATTGGCTGTGACTACCGACTTGGCCTACCGTGGCTTCCCTCCCGCTGCCAATGACGCTGAGACGTCGACCCCTCGGGAGTTTACTCTTGAGGTCGTCGGGTGAACCTCGACATGGTCATGCCCCGCGCGACAGCCAGAGGTACTGCTTACGGCAGCGTAACAGACGTCAGCGAGAGAACGCGCTTTTGCCCCTCTCAAAAACCACCTTCCCCTGAAACAGGGTAAGGTCGCAGACCATGCTGTCGAGGGCGGATGTAGGGACCGTATAGGGGTCGCGGTCCCAGACGGCGATGTCGGCGGATTTGCCGACCTCCAGCGTTCCCGACCGCTGGTCGGCCTTGATCTGGCGCGCCGCCCAGGCGGTGTAGGAGCGCAGGGCGGCGTGGACGTCGACCGCCTCGTCGGTCCCGAACGGGGTGGCGCCGAAGGTTCCCTTCAGGGTTTGGCGGGCGACCGAGGCCCAGAGGCCATGACGTGCGGCGATGGGCGTGACCGGGGAATCCGAACCGCCGGCCCAGATGATTCCACGCTTCAGATAACTATGGAACGGATTGAGCCTCAGGCTGCGTTCGGGACCCAGATTGGCGGCATAGATGTCGCCCAGCCACCAGGCGAAGCCGCCCTGGCTCTCGGGATAGCCGGCGTCATAGCGCTTCTGCAGGTCGGCCATCACCGCGATGGCGTGGTCGGTGGGCGTGTTGGCGTGGATGATGCTGAGGCGCAGGCCCTGGACCGGATGGGCGGCCAGGGCGGCGGCGAAACTGTCGACGGTCCAGTCGATGGCGCGGTCGCCGATGGCGTGGACGCCGATGCCAACGCCCTGGCTGACGAACATATCGACCTGGGCGCGGAACAGGTCGGGGTCGAGGCGCGGATAGCCGTGGTTGCCGACCGCCACCTGAGTGCGGTTACGGTTCCAGTCCTGATACATCCAGGCGGTCGGGGCGCCGCCGCTGCCGTCCATGAAGATCTTGGCGCCGCAGACCCGCAGCGTAGTGTTCGGCAAGGCGGCGACATCGGCCTCGGCGGCGCGGATCAGGTTCAGGGTGTCGTGGGCGGCGTCCATCGAGCGGCCGGTGACGAACAGCACGCAGGCGTTGACGGTCAGGCGTCCCTCGGCCGCCAGCGATCGATAGGCGGCCCAGTCCTCCGAACCGATCGCCGGGTCCTTGAACCCGGTCATGCCCTCCGAATGGAGCTGATCGACCATGTGCGCCAGTGCCTCGCGGCGCTGGGCGAGAGTGTAGGTCGGAAGCAGGTTCAATACCGGCTCGTCGGCGGTTTCCTTCAGCACGCCGGCGGGCCGGCCGTCCGGGCTATGCTCGATCGTGCCGGCCGGCGGAGCCGGGGTGGCGGCGTCGATGCCGGCCAACCGCAGGGCGGCGGAATTAGCCACGCCATAGTGGCCGGTGGTCTGCATTAGCCAGACCGGATTGTTCGGCGCGACCGCGTCGAGCTCGGCGGCGGTGGGATAGCGGCGTTCGGCCAGCTTGCCCTCGTCCCAGCCGCCGCCGACGATCCATTGGCCGGGCGGGGTCTTGGCGGCCTGTCTGGCCACCGCGCCGGTGATGTCGGCGATGCCTGCGGCGGCGGACAGATTGACCTCGAACAGTTCGCCGGTCCCGGTCTCCAGCACATGGGCGTGGGCGTCGATCAGGCCAGGGGTGGCGGCGCGGCCGTGGAGATCGATCACCCGGGTTCTCGGCCCGATCAAGGCATCGACCTGCGCGTCAGACCCCACCGCGACGATCCGGCCATCCCGCACCGCCAATGCCTGAACCAGGCGATCGGCAGGATCAACGGTGATCACCTTGCCATGCAGTAGCACGAGGTCGGCGGGGAGCGGCGGGGTCGCGGCGGCTCCGGCGAGGGGCGCGGTCGCCAGGACAACGCAGCCGAGAGCCACTGCAGCCCAGAATTTGCGATCCATGGTCGTCTCCCCTCGCGCCCCGAAGGACGGTCAGTGGCGGCTGGCGCCTTGTCAAGGCGACGCGCGGGGCTCCGGCTTTCCTTTGTCATCGGGTATCGAAATCGATACATTCGTTTTTGTGAAGTCGATCGTATTCCTTCGCGACAGTCTGTCGTCCTTCATGCGTTTCAGAAGAAAACTTAGCAGACGCCACAAAAAGACATCGACTTGGCGGCGAGTCGCCTAAGGGCCTGGAGAAGCTAAATCATGGAAATGCAGACATTCGACGATGTGTTTGACGCTCTGGCCGACACTCCGGCCGAGGCCGCCAATATGAAGGCGCGAGCAGATCTGCTTAGCCTGTTGGTGCAACAGGTGAAATCCTGGGGCTTGCCACAACACGCGGCGGCGGTCCGGTTGGGCATCATGCGCCCCCGCTTGAGCCACCTGATGTGTGGCAAACTCGGCAAGTTTTCACTGGACGCACTTGTCAATCTCGCCGCCGCCGCCGGCCTCGTTCTGGAGATTCGGGCTGCGCCGGAGAGCGCCGATTTCGAATTCGATCCTCCCAAAGCAGTGATCGAAGCGCGGGCCATTGATCTGGCCTGATGTTCGTTCTCGACATCAATGTCGTTTCAGAAATTCGCAAGATTCGCCTCGGTCGCGCCGCCCCCAACGTCGCCCAGACGGATCACTACGGGCTCACGATTGAAGCGGGCGCGGCGCGGATAGAGATCCACCGGCTGGTCAGCTGATGGAGTCGTGTCCCAATTTGCTCGTGCATTGCGGCCCGCACTCATCGAGATCATGATCCGGGAAATTCGGCGGAGGAGACCACGATGACGGCCATGGCGGGCGCCCTAAAGGGTGAAAGATCGGGCGAGCCTTGGGTTCTGCCGCTGGAGAGCCTCGATGTCAGCGACGGCATGCTGTGGCACAGGGGCGTGCTGCTAGACTATCTCCAGCGCCTGCGCGAGGAAGACCCGGTGCACTGGTCGCCGACCGGGCCGACCGGCGGATACTGGTCGATCACCAGGTTCGACGACATCGTGGCGGTCGATAGTAATCACCGGGCGTTTTCTTCCGACCGCGACATTGTGGTTGGCGACCAGCCGGAAGACTTCGCGATCCGGAACTTCATCTCGGCCGACCCGCCCGTTCACGACGTGCAGCGCAAGTCGGTGTCGCCCGCCGTGGCCCCGGCGCGGCTGGCCGACCTGGAGGTGCTGATGCGCCAGCGCACCGCCGCGGTGCTCGACGCCCTGCCCCGCAACGAGACCTTCGACTGGGTCGACCGGGTGTCGATCGAACTGACCACCCAGTTCCTGGCCGCGCTGTTCGACTTCCCCTGGGAGGACCGGCGCCTGCTGCCCTATTGGTCGGACATCACCACCACCAGCGAGTCCACCGGCAACACCTCGCTGCCGCAGGCGGAACGCGAGCGGATCATGATGGAGTGCCATGGCTATTTCGCCAGGCTGTGGACCGAACGCGCCGCCCTGCCACCGAAGTTCGATTTCCTGTCGCTGATGGCCCACAACCCGGGAACGCGGGACTTGATCAACGATCCGATGGAGTTCCTTGGCAACATCCTGCTGCTGGTGGTGGGCGGCAACGACACCACCCGCAATTCGATGAGCGGCGGGGTGCTGTTCCTCAACCAGTTCCCGGGCGAGTGGGACAGGCTGCGCGCCGACCCGACGCTGGTGACAAACATGATCCCGGAGATCATCCGCTTCCAGTCGCCGGTCGCCCATATGCGGCGCACCGCGCTGGAGGATGTCGAGATCGGCGGCAAGCAGATCCGCAAGGGCGAGCGGGTGGTGATGTGGTACGTCTCCGGCAACCGCGACGAGACGGTGATCGACCGGCCGGACGAGTTCATCATCGACCGCCCCCGGTCCCGACACCACGTCGCCTTCGGCTTCGGCATCCACCGCTGCATGGGCAATCGCGCGGCGGAGCTGCAGCTGAAGATCCTGTGGGAGGAGATCCTCAAGCGGTTCCCGCGCATCGAGCTGGTTGGTGAACCCGAGCGGGCGGTGTCGAACTTCATCCTGGGCTACACGAAGATGCCGGTGCGGATACCGGGGTGAGGTCATCCGTCGATCACTACGGATCGCGATCGAAACCAGGCGCCGAGGCTTGCCTCGTCCAGCTTTCCGGCGGCGAGGTCCTCGACGGTAGAGATCGCCTCGGTCGGCGCGAACCGGAGCGAGACGCCGTTCAGGGTCAGAAACAATCGCGCCACGACCCAGGCCGTGCGTTTGTTCCCGTCGGTGAAGGCATGATTCCTGGCGATCCCGAACGCATAGGCGGCGGCGAGATCGGCGGCGTCCGGTTTGCCGTAGGCGGCGAGGTTCTCGGGCCGGGCCAGGGCGGAGGCGAGCAGGCCGGCGTCCCTGGTCCCCTGGCCGCCGCCGTGTTCGGAAATCTGCCGGTCATGGATCGCCGCGACCACGTCCGCCGCGACCCAAATCCAGGGCGCGATCACTTGGCGAGGGCGCGCAGAACATCACGGTCCTCGCGCATGATCCCTTCAGCAAGTTCCATCTGAGCGGCGAATTCCGGATTATAGGGCGTCAACCGAAAGCCGCCGTCGGGAGCCTCGGTGACATAGACAGTGTCGCCGGCGCCGACCCGCAGCTTGGCGAGAAGTTCCTTTGGGATGGTCGCGCCGGTCGATGTGCCGACAGCGCGCAGGTTCAGGACATACATGAACGTCTCTCCATAGCTATGGGTATGGCTATAACTTAGCGCGCGGCGCAATAGACGAGACAGTCCCTCAGTCCATCAGTTTCTGGGCCAGATACACATAGTGCCTCGCCCAGCGCCTCGCGTTGAGTTCCGGGTCGGCGTCGTTGGCGTGGCCGCCGAAGGTGTTTTCGTAATAGAGGTAGGGGTCGCCCAGGGCCTTTAGCGCCGCCGCGAACTTGCGCGGGTGGCCCGGGTGGACGCGGTCGTCCTCGGTGTTGGTGGTGATGTAGGGCTCGGGGTATTTCACGCCGGGTTTGAGCCGGGTGTAGGCCGAATAGGCGGTGATGAAGGCCCGGTCGGCGGGAACGTCCGGGTCGCCATATTCGCCGATCCACGAGGCGCCGGCCGACAGGTGGCTGTAGCGCAGCATATCGATCAGCGGGCTTTCGATCACCGCGGCGTTGAACAGCTCCGGATGCTGGGTGATCGAGACGCTGGTCAGGACCCCGCCGTTGGAGCGGCCATAGATTCCCAGCCGCCGGGGCGAGGTGACGCCGGTGGCGATCAGGTCGCGGGCGATGGCGGCGAAGTCGTCGAAAGCCCGCTGGCGGTGCTCGCGCAGGGCGGCCTCGTGCCAGGCGGGACCAAATTCGCCGCCACCGCGGATATTGGCCAGCACATAGGCGCCGCCGCGTTCCAGCCACAGCTTGCCGAGCTCCGGGCGATAGGACGGCGTCTCGGAGATCTGGAAGCCGCCATAGCCGAACATCACCGTGGGGGTCGAGCCATCGGCCTTGATCGCCTTTGGGCGGACCAGGAAATAGGGGATTTTGGTCCCGTCGGTCGACGTGGCGAAGTGTTGCTCCACAACATCGCCGGAGGCGTCGAAGCGAGGGCTGAGATGCCTGACCGCGGTCGCCAAGCCGGCGGCGGCGTCCACTTCCCAGAGGGTGGTGGGTTCAAGGAAGCTCTCGGAGGCGACATAGGCCTTGTCCGAGCCGTGATCGGCGGCGCGAAGGGTAAGGGCGGATCCGGCCGGCAACGCCAGGCGGCGAGCGGTCCAGCCGCCGGTCCCCGGCGCATAGACATCGATGGCGCCGCTGACATTGTCGAGCACCGAAACCAGCACCCGGCTCCTGGTGACCTCGACCGCGTCGATGGTCTGGGTGGGCGTGGGCTGGGTGATCAGCTCGGCGGAGCCCGTCGCCGGATCATAGGCGACCAGGGCGCCGGCCCTGAAAGCATCGTGGCCGGTTCCAGCCGGCCAGTCTTCATTGACGCCAAGAATCAGGCGGCCGGCCAGATAGCCGTGCAAATCGATCTTGCGGGGCAGAGCCAGGGCTTTCATCCCGCCCTCGTGGGCGAGGTCCAGATAGTCGGTCTGAAAGAAACTGACATTGCGGCCGATCAGGACCCTTCCGACGGCGCCGTCCGGCCCGCGCAACACCCGGGAGAACGCCCGCACATCGGTCGATTGGCCGCGGTAAATTTCCTTGGCCCGGTCGAGCCCTTCGCCGCGCGCGACCCGCTTGATCACCAGCGGATAACCCGAACTCGACATCGTTCCGGGTCCCCAATCGCGGGCGACGAGCACGACATCGGCGCTCAGCCATTCGGCGTCCTGCTTGCCGGCCTCGAAATGGAAGCCGCCGGCCACGAACGCCCTGGCCACGGTGTCGAATTCGCGAATCTCCACCGCGTCGCCGCCGCCGTCGGAGAGGCGCACCAGACACAGCCGGTCTTGCGGCGGCAGGCAGTCGGCGCCCTTGAAGATCCAGTTCCGGCCCTGGGCCTTGGAAAGGGCGTCGAGGTCGATCAGCGTCTCCCAGGCCGGGTCAGCGCCGCGATAGGCGGCGGTGTCGGTCACCCGCCAAAGACCCTTAACGTGGGTCCCGTCCTGCCAGAGGTTGTCGATCCGGCCGCCCAGGAAGTCCGGCCAGGGGATGCGATCCTCGGCGGTAAAAATAGCCAGGGCCTGGCCGTGGAAGGTCGCGTAGCGCGGATCGGTCTCGAGCCGCGCGGCGGAGCGGGTGTTTTCCGCGTTCACCCAGTCCATGGACCGAGGCGAATGGATATCCTCCAGCCAGGCGAAGGGGTCGGGAGCGCCGGGATCGATCGACGGCGACGCGGCTGGCGCGGCGATGGCGGAACCGGCGAGGAGAACAGCCGCGGCGGCGATGTGAAGAAGAGGGTTCATTGCCGATATCTAGAGCATTCGTCGGACAAGGTTTAGCCTTTCAGGAAGCCACCGCGACCTCCGCCACCGCCGCGCGGGCGCGGGCCAGCATCATCTCCGAGGGACGATCATCGGGGTTGAGCGCCAGGGCCTCGGCGAAGGCGTCCACCGCGCCCGGCCAGTCACCGCATGCCTGGCAGGCCATGCCGCGGCCATAGGCGGTGACTACCTCGGCCAAGTGGGGAAACGAGGCGGCGGTGTGGTAGGTCAGCAGCTGATAGAGCCGCTCGGGGCGCTTGCGGCCGCGCACATTGACGGTGTCGAGATGGCGTAGAATCTGGGTTTCGGCGTTGGCCAGGGCGGTGGTCTCGCAGACGATCACCCCGACGCCGTAGGTCTTGGTCAGGTCCTGGACCCGGGCGGCCAGGTTCACGCTGTCGCCGATCACCGTATAGTCCATGCGCTTGGGAGAGCCGATGGCGCCGGCGATCAGTTCGCCGGTGGCGACGCCGATACCCAGCCTCAGGGGCGGATCGCCGCGCGCTTGGCGGCGTTGGTTGAGCGCGGCCACCAGGCCCATCATGGCGTTGGCGCTTTCCACGGCGTTCTGGGGATCGCGGCCGCTGGAGATCGGCGCCCCGAACACCGCCATCACCGCGTCGCCCATGAACTTGTCCACCACCCCGTCGTTAGACGACACCGCCTCGACCAGATCGGTGAACACCTCGTTGAGCATGTCGACGGTCTCGCGGGCCTTCAGGCTCTCGGCCATCGAGGTGAAGCCGCGGATGTCGGCGAACAGTACGCTGGCCACGCAGGCCGAGCCGAACTGCAGCTCGTCCTCGCGGCCGAGAACCTGGTCGACGACTCGCTGAGTCATGAACCGCCGCATGACCCCCTTCAGGCGCTTTTCCTGGCTGATGTCCTCGAACAGCACCAGCAGTCCGGCCGAAACCTGGTCGTTGAGCAGAGGCACGATCGAGAGGTTCACCGAAATGACCCGGCCGCCGCCGATGTAGACCTCGACGTCCAGCATGGCGCGCGCCTCATTGTCCGCGCGGACCGCGTCGAACTCGCTCAGCAGCCAGGCGTTAGCCTGTGTCAGCACATCGGCGGCCGGCAGGCCATGGACCCGTTCAGGATCGACGTCGAGAATGGAGGCGGCCGCCGCGTTGATCGTTTCGACATGGCCCTCGGCGTTGAGGGTGATCACCCCGCCGGACATCGAGGCGAGGATGCTGTCGTTGTAGTTGCGCGCCGCGACAATGTCGGAAAACAGCGAGGCGTTGTCGATCGCCACCGCGGCATGGGCGGCGAAGGCCTTCATGCGCTGCACGTCGGCCGGTTCGAACGGATGGCCGTCGCGGCGGTTCAGCGCCTGCATCACGCCCAAACGCCGGCCGTCGCGGGTCAGTATCGGCAAGGTCAGTATGGCCTTGGTGCGATAGCCGGTGGCCTCGTCGACGCCCCGGTTGAACCTCGGATCGGCATAGGGTTCGTTGACGATGCTCTCGTGGCCCGACGTGAAACTGGCGCCGGCGATGCCGGTGTCGGAAGGAATGCGAATCTCCCGAGTCTCGATGCCCTCGGCCACCATTGACCATAGCTGATCGGCCTTGGGATCGTGCAGGAACAGGGTGCTGCGGTCAGCCTGCAGGAACTTGCTGGTCGCCTCGATCACCTTCTTCAGCAGGGCGTCGAGGCGAACTTCCGAGGTGATCGATGAACTGACCTCCATCAGGCGCTGGAGATCGAGCGCCATGGCTTCGGTGGCCCCCATGGCCAGGGACCAGCGCTCGGCCAGGATGATGATGTGGGAGACCGCGAACACCAGCAGCCCCATCGCTGCATAGTCATAGCCGATCAGCTTGTCCCTGGGCACGAAGTCATATTGCGCGATGATCGCTTCAAAGATTGAAGCGGCGAAGACGCTGACGCCCAGCAGGAACACCGCCGCGCCGTCGCGGCCGCGAAGGGTCGCCAGAAGCACCACGCCGATGATGTAGAGCAGCTCGATCGCGGCCAGGAACATCGGATAGCGATCCAGGTCCGACGCCAGCAAGGTGTCGCCAGTGGCGATGACAACGCCGACCACCAGCAGGCCGACACTGAACAGCGCCTCGAAGATCCAGAACACGCGCCGCGAACTCTCCCTCGGGAACAGCAGGGTCGGGTAGGCTACCAGGAACATGAAGGCGATGATGCAGGTCAGATACTCGACCGCCATGTGGCCGCGGTAGGACAGGGCCGGATAGAGCAGGGTCAGAAGATCGTCATGGCCGATGACCATCGACGTCGGGACCAACAGAATACACGACAGCGCAAAGCACAGCGATGCATAGTCCTTCGATCGGAAGGCGAACACGATCGCTCCGTAGAAGAACAAGATGATCAGCGTGACGATAAAGAACAGTTGCTGGGCGATGCCCTTAGTCAGCTCGCCTTCCATGACTTCGGCAAGGCCGAGCACCGGCGCGGAGTCGATGCCGTCGCTGTTGTGCAGGAAGGCCGCCACATCGATGGCGAGGTGTAGATCGGAGCCGTCGGCCTCGATGGCAATTGGCTGAGCCCGCGACACATAGCGCGTGGTCTGGGCGCTCTCGCCCACCTGCCCCATCTGGCCGGCGACGCGGCCGTTCACCCACACGCGGCTGGCGTGGGTAAGGGTGGGGACGAACAGGGTGTAGCGGCCGGGCGGCACGCTATGCAGGGTCAATTCATAGGTGGCGAGGCCGAATTTCGGCAGCCTTGCGCGCCGGGCCGTCTGGGTCGGCAGGCCTTCCCAGACTCCCGGGACGCGCGTCACGATCGCATCGCCCGGCTGGATTCCTCCCAGCGACGACGGCGCGCGCCAGATCAGGCGCCAGCCGCCGGCCAGTGACATGGGGCGGCTCCACGACTTCCAACCGGCATAGGAGACCGCGCCCTGGCTGGGAGCCGGCGCTTTGAAATCGACCGTGTTGACATACAGCGGCGCGCTGAACAGGCAGAGCAGCGAGAGGATCGCGAACGCGAACAGAAACCGTCGCAGCGGCGAACGCGGCGCGACGAGCGGAGCGTCGACCATCCTAGAGCTCGCCATGCTGCGGCCCCAAGGCCGCCGCGCGCGGTGCGTGGTAGTCATCATACCAATCGCAGAAAGCCCGCACTCCAACGGCCAGCGGCGTATGGGGGGTGTAGCCGGTCAGGGCGCTTAGCAGAGAGACGTCCGCGAAGGTGGCCGGCACGTCCCCCGCCTGCATCGGCAGATAGTGACGTATCGCCTTTCGCCCGAGGCAGGTTTCAATCTCGGCGATGAAATCCAGCAGCCGGCACGGCGCGCCGGCGCCGATATTGACCACGCGCCAGGGCGCCACGAAGCTTAGAGAGTCGCCCGCCACTGAAGCGCCCTCGACCGGTGGGCGGCGGGACAACAGGTCGATGGCCATCACCAGATCGGAAACATAGGTGAAATCGCGGCTCATCTCGCCGTGGTTGTAGACCTCGATCGGCCGCCCCTCGACGATGGCCCGCACGAACTTGAACAGGGCCATGTCGGGCCGGCCCCAGGGGCCATAGACGGTGAAGAATCGGACCACCGTGGTCGGGATCTTCCACAGGTGGCTGTAGGTGTGGGTCAGCAGCTCGGCGCCCTTTTTGGTGGCCGCGTAGATGGTCATGGGTTCGTCGGCGCGGTCGGTTTCCACGAACGGCGTCTTTTGATTCGCGCCATAGACCGAGCTGGTGGAGGCGACCATCAGATGACCAACCCGGCCAAGCCGCGCCGCCTCCATGACATTGAATGTGCCGATCAGGTTCGCATCGACATACGAGCGCGGAGCCTCAAGGCTGTAGCGAACCCCGGCCTGAGCGGCGAGATGGATGATCAGCTCCGGACGATGGCGCTCACACAAGGCGCCAAGGGCTTCGGTATCCTCCAGCATCTGGACCGTCTCGATGAACCCCGGAGCGGTCTTCAGGATCTCGTGACGGTCGCGTTTCAGTCCCACGTCGTAGTAGGGCGTCATCCCGTCCAGACCGATGACCTCATGATCCAGGGCCAGCAGCCGGCGCGCCAGATGAAAGCCGATGAACCCGGCGCTGCCGGTGACAAGGATCCGCATGGGGCGTCCTGGGAAATGGACGTCAGCTATCGCCCTGAATGGCGCACGCGGCAACATTGGCGACATCAGGTGGGGGGCGACATCGAGTGAACCGGAGATAAACGAGCCATTCAGGGATGGATCAGGGCGGCCGTGGTCTTTGAAGATCACGGTCTCCAGAACGGGGGCCAACCAGGAGACCCACAATGAAAACGCTGCTGATCGCGCTGCTGGCCAGCTCCACCCTGGCCGCCGCCCTGCCCTCGCTGGCTCAGGCTCACGAATACGAAAACCAGGGATATAGCCAAGGTGGCTGGGCGAACGACAACTGGAACAACGGCGGCGATAACTACGCCGAGTTCAACCAGGAGTACCAGCACATCTGGCAAGGTATTCAACACGGCCTGAACGATGGCTCCTTGAGCCGCCGGCAGGCCTGGCGCTTTTCAAGTGAACTCCGCTCGATCCAGGCGCGCGCCTATTGGGAGCAACGCCGGGGTGGCTACAATTCAGGCGAAGCGCAGGCGCAGCTTGAGCAACTGCACGAGCGGATCCACGCCGTCCACGATCGGGGTCATGACCGGCAGGGTTACTATGGCGCGGGACAAGACTATCGCTACGGTCAAACCTATGGGGGCGGGTATGATGATCGGCGCGACTCCGGCTCCGACTATTACAACCAGCGCCGCTGAACGTCGCCCGCCGCGATCGTCTATGGTTTCGACGTTCGCGGCGGGCCTACTGGCTTGCCCATGAGGATCAACGGCACCACCACGCCGCCGACCGGCGCCGCGGCGGTGCGTTCGATCTCCCGGTAGCCGCACGCCTTGTAAAGCGGCTCGCCCGATAGGGTGGCCATCAGCTGGACGCGGGCAAATCCCTCGGCCGCGGCCGCCGCCTCGCATAGCCGCAGGATCAGGCGGCCCACGCCCCGGCGCGCGAAGTTGGGATGCGTATACATGGCGCGCACCCGGGCGGAGTCCCGGGCTGGGTCGAGCAGGACCTCATCGCGCAGGGCCGTACTGTGGTCGCCGCCATAGAGCGTGGCGCGTCGGCTCCAGCCTCCGCAACCGGCCAGGACGCCCCCCTCTTCCACCAGGAAATAGGTGCGATCGGCCACCAGCTGCGTGTCGAGACCCATCACCGCGTGGCTCGCGGCGATCTGCGCGGGGTTAAGGAATCCGGCCTGCAGGGTGTCGATGGCCAGCGCCATCAGGGCCTTCAGCGCCGGCAGGTCCGCCTCAAGCGTAAGCCGATGGGACAGCGTCACGGATGCAGTCGCACCGCCTGGGCTTCGATTTCCACCAGGGACCCGGGCGACGCCAGGCCGGAGATCTGCACCGTGGTGCGGGCGGGCTTGTTGGGCTGATCGGCCGTGCCGAAGAACTGCGTATAGCCCCCCATCATGCCGGCGAAGTCCATCTTGCCGGCCATGGCCGGATCGCCCACCAAAAACACGCGCATCATCACCACGTCGCCGAGGCCAAAACCCTGGGCCTTCAGATTGGCGGCCAGCTTGGTCAGGGAGTCGACCGTCTGGGCCTTGGTGTCGCCGGCCGCGGCCGCGCCGGGAACGCCGCTGGCATAGGCGATATCGACGCCGCCCACACCCTTGACCACGACAACGTTGGAAATTGGAAAGGCGCCCGCGCTGGCCCGAACGATTTCGGGCGCGGCGCACGCCGATCCGGCCAGGCTGGCGGCGGCGGCCAGGGTCGCGAGGATCAGAAGGCTGCGGTTTGTCATGGGTAACTCCCGGAAGGGTTGCGCGGACAGCGCCCCCTCGGCGCGCCGCGCGGCTGATTGATCAGGTCGCGCGCCAGGCTGTCAACCCGAGCGCCAATCTTCGAGCGCGGGACCTAGGGCGCGTTTGAGCGGACCCAGCCACGGTTCATAGGAACGCCACTGGTCAAGGCCTTCGCGAAAGATCGGACGGCGAACCTGTTCGGAGCTGACGGTGCGGACCGCGCGATCGTTCTGATGGAAGTTCAGGCAGCCGGCCTCGAACGGCAGGCCGCAGTGCTCCAGCAGGCGGCGGATCTCAACCTCGGTGTTCTCAACCAGATCCTCATAGATCACCCTATGCACGCGGCCCGGAAGCACCGCGTCGAAATGCGCCATCAGCTCCACATAGTCGCGGTAGTAGCGGCCCAGGTCGTCGAGATCATAGGAGAACGCCTGTCCCTGGGCGAAGTGCTGCTTGAACGCGGAAAAGCACGCTCCCAGAGGGTGGCGGCGCGCATCGATAATCCGGGCGTTGGGCAGGATCAGGTGAATGAAGCCGATATGCCGGAAGTTGTTGGGCATCTTGTCGATGAAATGCCGGCGGCCCAGGCGGCGCTGGATCCTGGTGCGATCCAGGAATACCGCGCCGAGCGACGCCAGCGCGACCGGATCCAGGTCAATCACCGTTTCAGGATACAGGCCGCCGCCTGCGCCGGAGAGCCCGCCCGCCATGATGCCGATGTCGGACAGCTCCATCGTGCCCTCGACCGCCGAATGACTCGCCAGAATCTGCTCAATCAACGTCGAACCAGACCTCGGCAGGCCTACGATGAAGATCGGGTCCGTGGCCGACGATCCAACGCCCGGCCTGGCGGCGAAGAACGGGCCGGTGAACAGCGCCTCCGAACGGGCCACGAAATCGGTCAAGTCGTTGGGATCATAGGCCAGACTCTGGCGGCGCAGGCTGGCCGCGGCGGCGTAGTTTTCGAACGCGCCTTGATGGTCGCCCCGATCCTCCAGCGCCTTGCCCAGAGCATAGCGCAGGTGCAGCCGATCCATCGGCGCCAGATCGGCGCGCCTAAGCTGGCTCTCGATCATGGCCTCGTCTCGCGCCGACAGGGGTTCGACCTTCAGGTTGGCCAGGCTCCAATAGGCGTCGCCGAGGTTGGGGGCGAGTTCGAGGGCGCGACGGTAGGCCCTGACCGCATCCTGCCGACGGCCCACGGCCCGCAGCGCGTGTCCCTGGTTCAGCCAGATCGCCGCCTGTTTGGGGAACTCGGCCAGCAGGCCGTCATTGGTCTCGATCACCCGGTTGAGGTCCCCGGTCAGCGACAGACAGGCGGCCAGCAGATTCCGGTAGGCGACGCTTTCGGGGTCGAGAGCCAGCAGCCGCTCCACATGCGGCAGGGCCTCGGCCGCCTTCTGCTGATGGAACAGAGCGGTGGCATAGGCGAAGCGCGCGCCGTCATGGGCGGGATCGAGCGCCAGGGCTTGAGCCAGAAGCGTCTCGGCGTCGCCGTGGCGTTCGAGCCGCGCCAGGATCTCCGCCATCAGCCGTAGAGCCGCCACGTCGTTAGGGCGAGCCCGCAAATGCGCCCGCAAACGCTCCTGGGCCGACGACAGGCGTCCCGCCACAAGATCCTCGGCCGCCGGTTTCAGAGCGGGGTCACGGATCGTGGCGCGATGGTGTTCGGCGAAGGCGCGTTCGGCGCCGGGTCCATCGCCATCGATGAACAGCTGATCGCCCAAGACCCGCCAGGCCTCCATAAGGTCCCGATTCAGCGAGACCGCCAGGCGCAGGGCTTCGATCGCGGCGGCGGTCTGTCCGCGCGCGGCCCGCGACGCGCCGAGTTCATATTGCGTGTGCGCCGCCCGAGGATAGGCCTTGGCCAAGGGGACGAGGATGGCCAGGGCGGCGGCCGGATCGCCCAGCCGCCGATGGGCCGAAGCCAGAATCAGCCTTGCGCGGGGATCCCCGGGGGCCGCTCTCAGGATCGCCGCGGCCTCGGCGCGGGCCGCCGCGGGGTCCTGGCCAAGGCGCGCCGAAGCGCGCTCCACGGCGGCGTTCAGCGCACTGGCGGACGCTGGACTTCCTGCCGCCACGACCGTTGTCTCCACAAAACCGATATCCGTCCCCTTTATTGGCACGGCGAGCCCGAAGGCCAGGGTATTCGCCAAAACCGCCCCCGGCGGCTATCAGGAAGTTCCGGCGCGGGGAACGGTCGAGGACAGTCGATGAAGCTTAGGGTCAGGTTCTTGCAGCTGCCCATCCTGTTCGACGCCGAGCGGCTCGCCAGGGAAGTCGCGGCCCTCGAACCCGGCGCCTGGCGGCCCCACCCGCAAGGCTATCCCGGCAACGACGCCCTGGCGCTGATCACCACGAACGGCGATCCGCTGAGCGACGCGCGGGACGGGGCGATGGGTCCGACGCCACACCTGCTCGCCTGTCCCTACCTGATGCAGGTGCTGGACGCCCTGGGCGCCACCTGGGGCCGCTCGCGACTGATGCGGCTGTCGGGCGACGCCGAGGTCACCCCTCATGTCGACACCGACTACTATTGGCGTGATCACATGCGCGTTCATGTGCCGATCGTCACCCAGCCCACCGTGCGCTTCCGGTGCGGCGGCGAAGAGGTGAACATGGCGGCGGGGGAATGCTGGGTGTTCGATACCTGGAGCCTGCACAGCGTGCACAATGACGCGACCCGCGCCCGCATCCACCTGGTCGCCGACACCGTCGGCGGGGACGGTCTGCTGACCCTGATGGAACAGGGCCGATCGCCACGCGAAACCCGGCCGGGCTGGGCGCCGCGACGGGCGCCGGCGCGCGACCGCCCCTTGCCCATGCTGGCCTACGAAAGCCGCAACGTCCCCAAGGTGATGACGCCGTGGGAGCTGCGCGATCACCTCGGTTTCCTGATGAGCGAGGTCGCGCCCGGCCATCCCCAGGCCGGCGCCGCCGGGCAGGTGTTGAACCGCCTGCGCGCCAACTGGCACGCGCTGTGGGCGCGATCGGGCGACGACGAGGCGGCGTGGCCCGAATACGCCGCGCTGCTGGCCTCGACCTGGCCACGCCTGGAGGCGCTAGGGGTGAACAGTCTGCCGCTGAACAACGGCATGGGCCTTGGCCGCTGCCTCAGGGCGCTGATCTTCGAGGCCGCGCTCGGCGGGCCATCACGAACGATGGATGCCGAATCCCGGGCCGCGCCCGTGGGGGCCGCTGGTGCAACACCCCCTGCCGCGCCGGTTCGCGCGCCCAGGGTTCAACCGGGCCGAGACCCGGTGTTCTATCGGCCGATCTTTATCGTCAGTCCGCCGAGATCGGGCTCGACCTTGCTGTTTGAAACCCTGATGACCGCGCCGGGCCTGGTCACGATCGGCGGAGAATCGCACGCCTTGATGGAGTCGATCCCGACCGTAAGCCCGGCGGCGCGCGACTGGCGTTCCAATCGCCTGGGCGCGGCCGACGTCGACGCCTCGACCATCCGGCTGTTGCGCGAGCGATTTCGCGCGGCGCTTCGCGACCGCGACGGCGCGCCACCGGTGGCGGGTCCGGTTCGCATGCTGGAGAAGACGCCGAAGAACGCGCTGCGGATCCCATTCCTCGCGGCGGCTTTTCCGGAGGCGCGCTTCATCTATCTGTATCGCGATCCCCGGCCGACCCTGGCCAGTATGATCGAAGGCTGGACGTCAGGCGGTTTTCGCACCTACCCCGCCCTGCCCGGCTGGACCGGCCTGGACTGGTCGTTCCTGCTTACCCCGGGGTGGCGGGATCTGGTTGGACAGCCCCTCAACCGAATTGTCGCGGGGCAATGGGCGACCACCACCCGAATCCTGCTCGACGACCTGGCCGGCCTGCCGCCGGACCGCTGGCGGACGATACGCTACGAGGCCTTTCTGGCCGCGCCGCAGGACGAGGTCGCGCGGCTCTGCGCGTCGCTGGACATCGGCTGGGACCGGCGCCTGGGCGACAGTCTCCCCCTTGCCCGCCACACCGTCTCGGCGCCCAACGCCGACAAATGGCGTATCCACGCCGCGGCGATCGACGCGGCCAAGCCGATCTGGTCGGGGGAGAACGATCGCGCGCTGGCGTTTGTCGGGCGAGCCGGTTGAAGCCGGCCCGCCCAGACGATCTAGAAGTTCACCGTCACGCGGCCGTAGTAGTAGCCGCCGTTACCGCCCCACGGCGCGAACCCGATAGGAACATTGAACACGCGGCCGCCGTTGACCGGCGATCCGTTGGCGCCGTTAGGAACGCGGGCCGGAATCTGGTCGAATAGATTGTTGGCCCCGACGGCGACCTTCACATTCGACAATATGTTATAGGACACGTCGAGGTCGGTGATCCCGGTCGTACCGATCTTTAACAAAAATGCGTCGTTGGGCGTATATTGGCTGGTAGGGCCATACACCGTCTCCCGCAGGTTAACCGCCAGCTTTTGCCACGTCCAATTGGCCTGAAGGATGACTTTTTCCCGGGGCGTGGCGCTGGTCAGGGCCGTCGAGGCGTAGAGATCCAGGAAACTGGTATTGCAAGCCGGCAGGGTCGCGCAGTCCTGTGCGCTTGAAAGCACTTGGCTAGGCAGTGGCTGGACCTTGGTGATCGTGGTCTTGTTGTAGTTGAAGCCCACCGACCAGTCGACGTGGCCATACTCGCCAAAGTCGGACGCATAGTTGGCGGTGACTTCAACGCCATCGGTACGAGTATTAGCTGCGTTGGCGAAAAGGGCGATGGCGGTATAGCTAAGCCCAGAATCAAGCGTGATCCCCTTCTTGGCTATCGCGTTGAGCACGCCCGGGGAGATCAGGGACGCCGAACCAGCCGTGCAGCAGGTTCCGTAGATATTGCCACTTTCCAGAATACGGTCGCGAATTCTGATCTCGTAGAAGTCGGCGGTGACCTGCAGGTTGGGCAGGGGATGGGCGACGAAGCCGACGCTGTAGTTGTCGGACTTTTCTGGCTTCAGCGGCTGGAACCCGGCAACCTGGGCCGGAGCCGAGTTGGGCGGCAGGACGACGATCGCGAAACTCGGCGCGACGTTGGTGCCGGAATAATGTTCCTCCGCCAGGGTCGGCGCCCGGAAGCCGGTGCTGATCGTGCCGCGGATAGCGAACATCGGGTTGAAGTCGTAGCGCACGGTAGCCTTGCCGACCTCGGTGTCGCCGAAATCGGTGTAGTGCTCATAGCGGCCAGCAAGATCGACATGTAGATTCCTGATCGGGTCGGTGGCCAGGTCGATGTAGGCCGCCTCGCTGGTGCGATGGTAGGCGCCCTGGTCGAGCGGGGTATAGCCATCGAACGACTGGGCCCCAGCGCCGTAGTAGGAGGAAGGTTCGCCTTGGGTGATTTCAAAGGTTTCACGGCGAATTTCTCCGCCCAAAGCGACATTGAGCGGAGCGGCCAGTCCAACCGCGAAGCTGTTGTCAATGTCGAGATTGCTGGTCCATTGCGTCGAGTCGAACGCGCCATTGTAGAATTGAGTCTGTGGAACGATCGGGGTGGGCGAGAGGGCCTGTAGCACAGGGAACAGCTGTGCGTTGCCCGAGTTCACCACATAGACTTGGGTATTGTTGTCGCCGTAGGTGCTCGACAGATCCCAGTGCCAGCCGGACAGTGTGCCTCTCAGGCCGCCGGTGAACGAGTAGTCTTTCTCATCAAATTTTTCGCGCGGATCAAAGCCGTTGGGGAATGGAAAGACGACCGTTCCCGTCGATGTCTGACCCTGAACCTTATCGGGAACACGATAGTTCTCGTAGTGTTGCGCGGAACGATAGCTGTAGTTGCCGAATGCATACGCCTCGATGTTGTCCGTGATATTGTAACCGGCGTTGACGAAGCCGTTGTAGAGGTTGAACTGGGGGTCGCCGTTCAGCCGGTTGATATGCGGGAAATCAGGGTCTTTCGCGGCGTTCATTCTGATCGCCGTAATGTCTGTTCGTAGAGCGCCGTTTGGGGTCGTGATGCGATTGTCGCCAATACCAAGAGTGCTGAAATCGTGATAGCGCTCTTCCAGGGTGATATTGACGAAGCCCTTGTCGCCCAGATTGAAGCCGTGGTTGAGGGAGATATCGGCCGAGGCGCCCTGTCCGCTGTAATACTCGCCACCGGTGGCGGTAATCGACCCTCCGCTGTTGTTCTTCTTCAGGATGATGTTCACCACCCCGGCGATCGCGTCGGTGCCGTACTGCGCAGCGGCGCCGTCGGTCAGCACCTCGACGTGGTCGATCGCGCCGACCGGAATGAAGCTGAGATCGGTGGTCGCCGAACCCGAATAGGGGCTGCCGGTGTCGATCGCGAGGTTGGACGTCGTGTGGCGTCGCTTCCCGTCGACCAGGATCAGGGTGTCATTGGGGCTGAGACCGCGAAGAGCCGCCAGAACCTGGACCGCCGCGGCATCGCCGCCGTTGGTCTGGATGTTCAACGACGGGACGCTGGTTTGCAGCGAAGCGGCCAAGTCGGTCGCGCCGGTTTTCAGCAGCTGCTGCGCGCCAATCACTTCAATCGGAGCGGCGCTGTCGGCGGCTTTGACCCCGACCTGACGAGTGCCGGTGACGATAAGTTCGGACGGAGCCGAAGCGGAGTCCGTGGCCTCGGCGGCATAGGCGCCGCTGGCGGCGGCGATCAGCGCAAGCACGCTAGTGCCTGCCATCAGACGTTTCATTATTGTGAACCCCACAGCTGTCTTTTGACGTTTTTTAAGGCAATTGAGCCTATTTGGCGGGCATAGACCTGCGTGATCGGAGTTGGAAGGCGTCCTGACGAAAAGACCCAGGCCTGTTACCATAGTGTCACAGGTGAGATACTGGCCGTCCGCCTTGGATGATGTCGACGCAAAAAGGCCTTCCCGGCAAAGGGAAGGCCCATCCGCCTATCCAGGCGACTCAGATCGGCGACGGGGACGCGACTTTCGCCACGCCCCCGGCCCCCGTGGTGATCAGAAGTTCACCGACACCCGACCGTAGTAGTAGCCGCCGTTCTGACCCCAGGCGGCGTTGCCGTCCGGCACACCGAACACCCGGCCACCGTTGATGGGCTTGCCGTTCAGATTGGGAACGAGCGGTGGAATCTGGTTGAAAAGATTGTTGGCCCCGACAGATACCCGCAGACTGGGCGTGATGCTGTAGGCGACATCAAGATCGGTGATCGCTGTCGTCCCGATCTTCAACAGGAACGGCGTGCCGGTAGCCGTGAATTGGCTGACGGGGCCGTATATGGTCTCGCGCAGATTGACCGCCAGTTTCTGCAGGGTCCAATTCGCCTGCAGGATAACTTTTTCCCGCGGGGTGGCGGTGGTCAGGGCGCTAGAGGCGTTCGCGGTCAAGAAATCGGTATTGCAGACCGGAAGCGCCGCGCATTGAGCTGGGGTATTTGCTGTCTGGCTAGGCAGGGCGAAAACCTTTGAGATCACCGTCTTATTGTAATTGAAACCCACGGACCAATCGATATGGCCATATTCGCCAAAGTCGGACGCATAGTTGGCGGTGACCTCGACGCCATCGGTCCGCGTATTGGCGGCGTTGGCGAACAGCGAGATGCCCGTATAGCTCAGGCCGTTGTCGATAGAGACGCCCTTGTTGGCGATCGCATTCAGAACACCCTGTGAAATCACCGGAGCACTGGTGGCGCCCTCGGGTATGCTGCAGCAGGTGCCATACAGGAATCCACTCTCCAGGATACGATCCCGGATCCTGATTTCATAGAAATCAGCGGTGATCTGGAGGCCTGGCGCCGGGTGAGCAACGAAACCGATGCTGTAGTTATCCGACTTCTCGGGCTTAAGCGGCTGGAACCCGGCCGAGAGGGCCGGCGCCGAGTTTGGAGGCAGAATGACATTGGCGGAAGTCGGGCTGACGTTTGTGCCGGAGTAGTGTTCCTCGGCCAGGGTCGGGGCCCGGAAACCTGTGCTGATCGTGCCGCGGATCGCGAACATCGGGTTGAAGTCGTAGCGCACGGTCGCCTTGCCGACCTCGGTGTCGCCAAAATCGCTGTAGTGCTCATAGCGGCCGGCGAGATCGACATGCAGGTTCTTGATCGGATCGGTGGCCAGGTCGATGTAGGCCGCTTCGCTGGTGCGGTGGAAAGCCGCCTGGTCAAGCGGCGTATAGCCATCGAAGGACTGAGCGCCGGCTCCGAAATAGGAGGAAGGCTCGCCCGCCGTGATCTCAAAGGTCTCCCGGCGAATTTCTCCGCCGACGGCGACGTTCAGCGGCGCGGCCAGGCCGATAGCAAAGCTGTTGTCGACATCAAGGTTGGTGGTCCACTGGGTCGCATCGAAGGCGCCGTTGTAGAAGTTGGTCTGCGCGGTGATGGGCGTCGGCGACAGGGCCTGGAGCGCGGGGAACAGCTGGGCGTTGCCGGAATTGACGACGAAGACCCTGGTGTTGTTATCGCCATAAGTACTGGCCAGATCCCAGTGCCACCCGTCCAGATCACCACGCACCCCACCCGTGAAGGAATAATCCTTCTCGTCGAATTTCTCGCGTGGATCAAAACCGTTGGGGAACGGATAGACCGTAACACCAGTGGAAGTTACACCCTGCACCTTATCCGGGACACGATAGTTTTCGTAGTGTTGAGCCGATCTGTAGCTATAGTTGCCGAAGCCATAAGCCTCGATATTATCGGTAATCTTATAGCCGGCGTTGACAAATCCATTGTATAGATTGAACTGTGGATCACCATTCAAACGGTTAATGTGCGGAAAATCGGGGTCCTTCGGTGCATTTGATCTCGGGAATGTCAGACCTGATCTCAAAGTTCCATCGGGGTTCGTAATCCGATTGTCTCCGATGCCCAGGGTGCTGAAATCGTGGTAGCGCTCTTCGAGCGTGATATTGACGAAGCCCTTGTCGCCAAGGCTGAAACCCTTGTTGACCGATATGGCGGCGGACGTGCCTTGCCCGTTGTAATATTCACCGCCGGTGGCGGTCAGAACACCACCGCTGGCGTTCTTTTTCAGGATGATGTTCACCACCCCGGCGATGGCGTCGGTGCCGTACTGCGCCGCGGCGCCGTCGGTCAGTACTTCGACGTGATCGATAGCGCCAATGGGAATAAAGCTGAGGTCGGTGGTCGCCGAACCGGAATAGGGGCTGCCGCTGTCGACGGCGAGGTTGGAAGTAGTGTGGCGGCGTTTTCCATCCACCAGGATCAGGGTGTCATTGGGGCTGAGACCGCGCAGGGCCGCCAGCACCTGGATAGCGGCGGCGTCTCCGCCGTTGGTCTGAATGTTCAGTGACGGCACGCTGGTCTGGAGCGAGGCGGCCAGATCCTGAGCGCCGGTCTTCAGCAGCTGTTGGGCGCCGATCACTTCGATCGGGGCGGCGCTGTCGGCGGCCTTGACCCCGACCTGACGGGTGCCGGTGACGATCAGTTCACTTGGAGCACTACCAACATCCGCGGCGTCATCCGCCGCATAGACCACGCCCGCCGAGGCGAGCAGCGCGATGATACTGGCGCCAGAGAGAAGTTTCTTCATGTATTTATCCCCTTTGATGTTGTTTTGTTCAGAACTTTTTTTACTTATCTGTATTTTATCTAGCGTCGCATCAACTAGGACTACCGGTCGGAATTTATTTCAATCCCGCAACGACACTCTTTCGTCACATATTTGAGTTGAGACTCGGCGTGATGCGTAGGTTGGCGTTGAGAATGGAGATCGCGCCCCCTGGCGGCGTCTAGCTCATGAAAAAGATCGTTCCATGCGCCGGGCGTATCGGCCAAGCACGACGGCGCCGCGGTTGCGAACTACCGAACCCGCGCAAAAAGATGACGCAGGGGTCCCGCCGAACGCCTAAACTTTAAGCTACTATTGGTCGCTGGGTTTACGCTGGAGGTCGGAGCCTCAGAATTAGCGAGCCCGTTTGCGCCGCACTCGCATCCGATCGAGGCCCTTCCAAGCCAGGGCGATGGCGGGCATGAAGAGCGGGATCTAGCGACTGGAGGCGTTGCGTGGATTTATCAGGGCCGGGGGCTAAGACGCGCGCGCACTTCCAGGCGCTGGACCGGGCCGACGGGCTGGCGAAAATCCGCGACGGCTTCAGCCTGCCCGATGGCGTGATCTATCTGGACGGCAACTCCCTAGGCGCCCTGCCCAAGGCCACGGCGGCGCGGGTTCAGGATGTGGTCAACCGCCAATGGGGCGTGGGCCTGATCCGCAGTTGGAACACCCATGACTGGATCGGCGCGGCGGCGCGGATCGGAGACAAGATCGCGCCGCTGATCGGGGCGGCGCCGGGCGAGGTGATCGTCGCCGATTCGACCTCGGTGAATCTGTTCAAGCTGGTATGCGGGGCTTTGACGCTTCGCCCGGACCGAAGAACCATTCTGACGGAACCAGGGAATTTCCCCACTGATCTCTATATCCTTCAGGGGATCGAGGCTTGGCTGGGCGATCGGGTCCAGGTGCGGACCGTGGCGCGCGGCGCCCTGGCCGACGCGATCGACGATGACACGGCGGCGGTGGTTTTGACCCACGTCCACTACAAGACCGCCGAGCGCTGGCTGATGGCCGAAATCACCGCCCTCGCCCACCGGCACGGCGCGGTGACAGTCTGGGATCTCAGCCACAGCGCCGGCGCCCTGGCCATCGACCTCAACGCGGCCGACGCCGATCTGGCGCTGGGTTGCGGCTATAAATATCTGAATGGGGGTCCCGGCGCGCCGAGCTTCGCCTTCGTCGCCACTCGATGGCAGGACCAGCTGGCCTCGCCGCTGTCGGGCTGGTTCGGTCACGCCGATCCTTTCGCGTTCGACGACGACTATCGACCCGCCTCGGGCATCCGCCGGCAGCTGTGCGGCACTCCCGGCATGTTGGGCCTGGCCGCGCTGGAGGCGGGAATCGACGTGTTCGCGGATCTCGACATGACCGCCGTGGAGGCCAAGGGCCTGGCCCTGGGCGATGCATTCATCGCCCTCGCGGAGGGGAGGCTGGGCGCCCTTGGCTTGGAACTGGCGAGCCCCAAGGCGGCGGACCGGCGCGGCTCCCACGTCTCACTGCGCCACCCCGACGGCTACGCCATCATGCAGGCGCTGATCGCCAGGGGCGTGATCGGCGATTTCCGGGAGCCCGATATCTTGAGGTTCGGCATGACGCCGCTCTATCTTCGGTTCACCGATATCTGGGACGCGATCGAGATTCTCAAGACGGTGCTTGAAACTGGCGAATATCTGGAACCCCGCTTTTCAAAGCGCGCGGCGGTGACCTGAACTCAAGCTTCAGCCCCGGCGCCAAGCTTTGGTCTGGTTCAAGGATAGATGACACGGGCGTGGGATCTTTCAGGGCGGCGGGCGAAAACTCCGACGCTGATCATCGATTTCGCGATTCGCAAGCCGACAACGACCCACCTCCAGGACCAATTCCGCATGACGATTGACGTCGATAGAACCGAAGACTATTTCAGTTAGGTAACAAACGATCTGGACGCGAATGGCGAGATCGTCGAGGAGAGGGACAGTCATGAAACAGGACGCGCTTCATCCGGAGGACCACAAGCCTTTGGCGACACATCGCAAACCCAGGCACATCGCCGAAAAACTCGAGTCGTACCTGGGTATCGGCATCGCGGTCATGGGGCTGGTGCTGCTGGGCTTCCTGCTGGTGGGCTTCATGCAGACCGGCACGGGCACGCCCAGCTGGATGCGATAGCGGTCGTAGCGCACTAAGGTCGCCGGGTTTCCCACAGCCGGACGCTGGCCAGGGTTCCGGCGTGATAGTCGGTGATCCAGATCGAACCAAAGCCCACGCGTAGCGAATCGCCGCCCACGCCAGGATCGACCATCTCGGCAATACGCCCTCCTCCGGATGCGGCGGCTTTACCCTACCCTTGGCCGGTGGTCTAAAACCGGCATGAACAAGACCCTGTTGATCTGCATCCTGACACTGGCGGCGGCGCCGGCCTTGGCCCGGGCGGGCGTCGAGCGTTTCACGGCCATCACGGGCGGGAAGAACGTCGGGCATCTGATCGCCGACACCCGGGGCGACCAGACCACGATCGACTTCGACGTCAAGAACAACGGTCGCGGCCCAACGATCGCCGAGACTCTGCGCGTTTCGCCCGGCGGCTTGCCAATGGTCTGGTCGATCAAAGGCGCATCCACCTTCGGCGGCAAGATCGACGAGCATTTCACCCAGTCGGGCGCGCGGGCCGAATGGGCCGACTCGACCGGCAAGGGCGAAGTGTCGCTCGCCGCCCCCGGGCTCTATGTCGCCCAGAGCGCCAGCCCATGGTCGGACGGCCTCTATGCCCGCGTCCTACTGACGCGCCCGGCCCTGTCGTCCGCGGCGCTGCCTGGCGGGTCGCTACACCTCGAAAAGGGCGACACCCTGACGGTGAACGGCGCTGAAGGCCCACGCCAGGTTACGCGCTATACGCTTGGCGGCATCGATCTGACTCCGGAGACCCTGCTGCTGGATCCGGACGGCGCCCTGTTCGCCGAGGTCACACCGAACTTCATCCTGATTCGCCAGGGCTATGAGGGCGAGGAGGCGCGGCTTCGCGGGTTGGCGGCCAACTGGTCCACCCAGAGATTCGCCGACATCGAAAAGTCCGTCGCCCACCGCTATCCGAGTCCGGTCCGGATCCGGAACGTTCGCCTTTTCGATCCCCGCACGTCGGCCCTGACCGCGCCGGTGTCGGTGCTGGTGATGGGCAAGCATATCGCCGGGATCGAACCGATCGACAGCCCCGCCACTCCCGGCGAGCAGACCATCGACGGCGCGGGCGGCACGCTGGTCGCGGGCTTTTATGAGATGCACGCGCACCTGGACCAGGACGGAGCCCTGCTCAATCTTATGGCGGGCATCACGACCGTGCGCGACATGGGCAATGACAACGCGGTCCTGGACGGCCTGATCAAGCGCATCGACGATGGGGTGATCGGGGGACCGCACGTCATCCGATCGGGCTTCATCGAGGGCAAAAGCCCGTTCAGCGCCAACAACGGCATCCTGGTCGACAGCCAGGAGCAGGCGATCGACGCCGTGCGCTGGTACGGCGCCCGCGGCTACTGGCAGATCAAGATCTATAACAGCATGAACCCCGCCTGGGTCCCGGCCATGACCAAGGAAGCGCACCGGCTGGGCATGCGGGTGGCCGGCCACGTGCCCGCCTTTTCGACCGCCGACCAGATGATCGAGGCCGGCTATGACGAGATGACCCACATCAACCAGTTCATGATCGGTTGGGTGATCAAGCCAGGCGAGGACACGCGCACCCTGTTCCGGCTGCATGTGCTCAGGCGCTTCCCCGGCATCGACCTGAACAGCCCGGCGGTCCAGCACACCATCGGCATGATGGTAGACCGCAAGATCGCTATCGACCCTACCCTGGGCATTCATGAGAATCTGACCCTGAACCGCGACGGGCAGGTTCCCCCGGGCGCGGCCGACTATTACCAGCACCTGCCCATCGGCGCGCGGCGCGACGCCATGAAGGCCTGGATCGACGCGACGGCGCCGGCCGACGACGCCGCCTACCGGGCGGCGTTCGATAAGATCATCGACACCGTGCGACTGCTGCATGACCGGGGCGTGTTCATGGTGTTCGGCACCGATACGGGCGGCTCGTTCACCTATCACCGGGAGCTCGAACTCTATCAGAGAGCGGGCATGACTCCCGCCGAAATCCTTAAGCGGGCGACCTACGACACGGCGCGCTATGTCGGCCAGGACCAGACCATGGGGTCGATCGAGAAGGGTAAGCTGGCGGATTTCTTCCTTGTGCCGGGCGATCCGACCAAAGACCTGAAGGCGATCAAGACCATCGGCCTGGTCGTCAAGGACGGCGTTTTCTACTATCCGGCCGAGGTCTATCCGAAATTCGGGATCGAACCCTTCGCGACGAGACGGGATGAAGGCGCCGGCGCCTCGGATGGGACGGTGGGAAAGGGTCCGGCCCCAAAGCCGTAGCCGGCCCGCGCCTAAGCAGCCTTGCGTGGCGAACGCCACGATTGATTTTGCTTTTTCTAAGCAAAATCAATGCTGCTAAGGAATGTTTGATGTAAGCAAACCTCGGGAGGTTTGATTAGTGGCTGAGCAACAGATAGATCTCGTCCTGGGCAAGGAGGTCGCGGGTGACACCGCCGAACACCCACTCGCCAAGCCGGGTGTGACCATAGCAGCCAAGAACGATCAGATCGGCGCCGTAGGCCGTGGCGGCCTCGAGAATGCGCTGGGCGGCGGCGGCGTGATCGTGAACCGTCACCCTCGCCTCGGCGGGGACGCCTCGCCTGATCAGCGCCGCCACGACATCAGCGGTGCGGATGCGCGCATCGGCGGTGTCTTCCGGATCACAGACCTCAAGCACCAGCACTCCCTCCGCGGCTTCCAGGAATGGCAGGGCGTCGGACAGCGCGCGCCGGGCTTCCCGCTTGTCGCGCCAAGCCAGTACGATTTTCCGCGCGCTCAGGTCGTGAGCCGCGGGTGGGACCACCAGCACCGGCCGGCCCGCCTGAATTGTCAAAGCCGCCGACGAGACATCGCGATAGGCGCTGTCCTCATGCCGGGGCGCGCCGCCGACCACGATCAAATCGGCCGCGCGCGAGGCGGCGGCCAGAACCGGCGTCGGCGAATCTATGCCGCTGAGCCAGACGGCGTCGGATGCCGGGAGAGAGGCGGCCTCGCGTTTGAACACCTCGTGGGCCAGGGCCAGTTGCACCTCGATGCCCTCACGCATGGCGACCGACCACTCCGCATCCACCGAATAGAAGCCGTTGTCGAAGGCCAGGGGTGGGATCATCTCGGCGGCCACGCCGATCAATCGCGCGCCAAAGCGGATGGCGAGATCGCGGGCGCAAGTAAGCCTGGGCGCGGCGTCCGGGCCAGACTGGACGTGGGTGATGATGCCTGAATAGGTCATGAATTCCGTTCCAGAACGATGATTTTGCACATTGTACTCTATCAACGTCTCAGACCCACAATAGTGCCCATGTCTCGAGGCCTAATACAGGAGCAGTCCTTAGGAAATATCACAGCGCCGACGGGTCCGAGGCTAAGCCCAGCCGACGCCGAAGTCTCGCTACGTCACCTGACGTATTGACATCAGCTTGTCGCAGCCACGCGATGGGACCTGGGTTTTGTTCCAGCTGCAGACCCAAGACCCGGGCGTCGGCGTCGGAGGCGTCGCCCTGACGGCCCGCGATCCGCTCCCGCAGCGTTTCGGGCGGGGCCTCCAGCCAGACGCCATGAAACCCGGCCCCCGCCCGCGCCGCAAGCGCCTCGATACGCGACCGCTCGTCGGCTCTAAGAAATACCGCGTCGACGATCACGGCGCGGCCGGCCGCGAGACTGGTCCGGGCGGTGGCGAACAGTTCGTCGTAGACGGCGTCGCTCGCCTCCCGGGTGTAGGCGGGCGTCGGCAGTCGATCGGTGGGGTCCCGTCCCCACAGGCGTTTGCGCACCTCGTCGCTGCGCAGCACGATCGCGCCCGGCGGCGAGCCGAGCGACGGCGCCAGCGCTCGGGCAAGCGTCGACTTTCCCGAGCCGGACAGGCCGCCCACGGCGATCAGCACGGGCGGGGAAGGGTCCAGATAGGCCTGAGCGGCCGTGAGATAGCGCGCAGATTCCTGGCGCCGGCCCTCCAGGGCGTTGACGTGGGCGCGAACCGCGGCCCGCACGGACTGAAACAGCGGCAAAGCCGCCAGGCCTTCCCAGAGCGCGGCGTCGAAGCCCCGCGCGGCCTCGTCGAGCCAGCCGTTGAGAACCCGGTTTGCGGCCTCCGGCGCGCCGCGAAAGCTCAGGTCCATCAACAGGAAGGCGATATCGTAAAGAACGTCGATCTCGCGCAGGCCGTCATTAAACTCGATACAATCGAACAGAATGGGCGCACCCGACTCCAACAGAATGTTGCCCAGGTGAAGATCGCCATGGCAACCGCGGACGAAACCTTGGCTCAGGCGCCGGTCCAGCAGCGACGCCACCGGCGCGAACGCCGCGTCCGTGGCCGCCAGAAGCCGCTCCACCGGCTCCGCCCCGAGATCGGCGACCTCCGACCGAAGCAAATTCGCGTTCGATCGCAAGACATAGGCCAAGCCCTCCGCGCCGCCGCCGTTCGGGGCCGGGGAAGACCGGGCGTGGAAGCGGGCCACGTCGCGCCCCAGAGCCTCGGCGAAGGCTCCGTCCACCACGGCCAGCCGGTTGGCGAGAACCGCCGACTCGTCGAACCGGCGCATCTCCAGCGCCCATTCCACGGTTTCGCCGGCGCCGTCGAAGGCAAGGGCGCCCGTGTCGTCTCGGGTGATCGCATGGACGCGACGATAGATATCCGGCGCCGTGGCCAGGTTGAAGGTCAGTTCGCGGTCGCAGGCCCACCGGCGCTTCGGCGCAGAAGTGAAATCGAGAAACCCCAGATCGACCGGTTTCTTAAGCTTCAGCGCGCGGTCTCCGAACAGGAAAATCCATGAGATCGAGGTCTCGATCACGCCCTCGCAAGGGGCGACGCCGCCGGCGCCGGCACGAAGCCATGCATCGATTTCCGGGGCCAGTCCGACCTGGCCATCATCTGTGTTCGGAGGCTCTCTCACCAACCCAGGGCCTTAAGGCCTGTCGACGAGGATTCGAAGGGGTCGCGCGACCTAATATGCGATCCAGCTGAAGACCCGGAAGGTGTTGTTGTCCGACGCGCTCCGTCCAAACCCGTCATAGTTGCGGCCGGCGCCATCGAAGCTCAGGTAGTCGGTATATTGCACGCCGACTCTTATATTGAACCGAGGTCCCAGCGGTGATTTTCCGGCCCCAAACGGCGTGCCGTCGAGTTGAACCATGAAGCCTGAACTATCGGGCTGGGTGATCGAACTGGAGCCATAAAACAGAGGATCATTTGATCCCCAGGTGTCGAAAGCCCCGAGCGTCAGGCCGATCTTGTTGCGCCAGTAGTAGGACGCGTCAATCCGGAAGTCCTCTAGTGTTTGCCGGGCGTTTGTGGCTGTCGCCAGCGCCTGTGACGCCCTCAGATTCTGATGCTCATGCGTATAGCGCGCATTCATCGTCAGGGTATTTCCGTGGCTGGCGAACAGTTGGTACGATGCGTCCAGACCAAGGTCGAGATAGTGGTCGGCGTAGCCGGTGGTGCGGTCGAGACCCGGATAGATATCCGCGTCCAGCAGGAACGCGCCGATCTCGAAGTTTCGGTCGGCGTAGCTCTTCTGCCAGGCGATCCGCGCATAAGGGGCCGTTCCCTTGATCGAGCCGGGCGAGGTCGGATCGGCGCCGGCGTGGACCAGGAACCCGGCGCTGGGCGACTGATAGCCACCAACTTCGATGTAGAACTGACTGTCGAGCCAGGCGTAGCCGGTGATCCCGAGCGTGGTTTGCGCCAGATTGCCGATCAGAGGAGCGGCGCCCGGCGTCGGAGCGAGACCTGACGAGGTATAGGGGTAGCCCCACGCGGGCAGCGTGTTGAACACGTCCTGGGTGGTCGGCGAATTGTTCAGACCGAGCCCGAACACCGCATTCATGCCCTTGATCGTGGTCGCCGTGGTGGCGCGGACATCCAGATTGTCCCATGAGAAAGCCTTGGCCACGCCGTCATAGGTCGCCTGGATGAACGCGCCGAAATGACCGGCGCCGCCGGCGATGAACAGGCTGGCCTGGTCGAGACCGAAGTTGTCGTTTTCGCCGTAGCCAGGAGCCGCGCCGCCAGGCTGGCCCTTGGCGGTGCGATTGTAGGAAGACACCACCATCGCCGACAGCGGCAGGGTGAACCCGCCCGCCCGGCTGGTATAGCCGTTCAACTTGAAGTTGCGTCCAAAGGGTGTGAGCTGCGGGCCGAAGCCCCCCACATGGCAAGCCTCGCAAGTTTGGCCGGTTTGCACCGCGAAGCTGGGCACGGCATGGGCCGAGGACGCCAGAAGCGTCTGCAACGCCGCCGCGAGAAACCACGCCCGGGCGATTCTCCAACGGTCGAAGACAAAATTCGCGCATTGGATCTTCATCGCACCGTTTCCGATCCACTTATTTCAAGGTGTCGAGATAGGCGATCAGATCGGCTCGCTTGGCCGGATCCTTCAAACCGCCGTAGGACATCTTCGTGCCCGGTACGGTGGCGCGGGGAGCGGGCAGATAGGTTTCCAGCCGGGCATCGGTCCAGACAAAGCCGGCGGCCTTCATGCCCTTCGAGTAGCTGTAACCATTGACGCTTCCCGCCGCTCGGCCAACCAGGCCATAGAGGTTCGGGCCCAGAATATTCGGTCCACCCTTCGCCGCTGAATGGCAGGTCCCACATTGGGCGGCGAAAACGGATTTGCCATGACCCGCGTCGCCCGCCTCGGCCGACGCTCCGAGCACTAGCCCAGCGGCCAAGATAACGAGCGCGGGGACAGAGGCCCGATCGAACCATCGCTGGAACATTGTTTTGTCCTGAAGACATCATGCCGGAAAAGTCCGGGCGTACAGGCCGTGTGCGAGGGATCGCGAGACGGGGCCTTCACCTGTATCAAGCCCGGCCAACGTGAAAGGTTCCGCGCCAGTTGATCGGCGCGGTATTTCCTGACACTTCAAAGTTTGGAAACCAGAACAGGACGGCGCTGTCTTCAGATGCCCTTGACCACCCAACGTCGGTTCGTGACCCCGGCCATCGGCGAGACCGTCGAGCAGATCGCCGTACGGGCTCTGCCGGAGGAGCCACTCGACAGCGCGGTGGAGCGGATCAAGAGCTGGAACCTGCACATCTTCGCCATGCGTCGGCCGCGCGGCCTGCTGCTGGGCAGCGACGTCGTATTTGTCGAGCCTCCCGAAGGTTGATTTGACTCGCCTGACGGAACCCTCCGAAGCGGTGATCGTGGGCGCGGAAATCGCGGCCGGTCATGACGGTGAGGCGGAACTGGTGGTGCGGGTCCGTCATGAGAACGGCGTGATCGCCACGTTGACGCTCGACCGCGACACCGGCCTGCGTCTGATGGCCGGGTCTGGCGGCGGCGGGCTTGAAGCGCTGGTGGGCCAGTCTTGGCGGCGAATTCTGGCGGAAACGGTTTTTGGAGGCTCCTGACATGTTCGACATCCTGATCAAGAACGGCCTGGTGGTTGACGGCTCCGGGACACCTGGCTACCTGGCCGACGTCGCGCTGAAGGACGGCCAGATCGTCGGCATCGGGCCGGGACTTGCCGGTGACGCCCACCATGTAGTCGAAGCCCGGGGCCGCGTGGTCGCGCCCGGCTTCATCGACCCGCACACCCATTTCGACGTTCAGCTACTGTGGGACGGCGCCGCGAAGCCGGCTCTGGAACATGGGATCACCTCTATCGTGCCTGGCAATTGCTCGCTCTCCCTGGCGCCGCTGCGCGCCGGCGATCGGGCTTCGGTGGTGGGCATGTTCCAGCAGATCGAGGAAATGCCGCCTGAGGCCTTCACCCAGGCCTTCGACTGGACCTGGGAGGATTTCGCCGGCTATCGCGCCGCGCTGGAGAAGAACCTGGCGATCAACGTCGCGCCCCTGGTCGGCCACAGCGTCATCCGCCTGTGGGTGATGGGCGCGGAAGCCGCCCGGCGGGCGGCCACGCCGGATGAAATCGCCGCGATGGGCGATCTGCTGGGGGAATGTCTCGACGCCGGCGCCGTGGGCCTGTCCACCAGCTTCGTCGACGTCGATGAAAACGGCCGGCCCGTCCCCAGCCGCTTCGCCGCTTTCGAGGAACTGGACGGCCTGTGCGCTGTGTTGGGTGAATTTGGCCGGATGTTGCAGATCGTGCCCGAATTCTACGACGTCGACCTCACCATCGCCCGGATCGACCAACTGGCCGAACTGTCCGTCAAGCACGGCATCCCTACGACGCTGTCGCCGGTATTCGACAGCCTGGCCACGCCGGACAACGCCCCGCGCGCCCTGGCCCGGATCGCCGAACAGTTCGCCCGCGGCGCGCGGGTTTGGCCGCAGATGCAAACCCGGCCTATCGACATCAGCTTCTCCCTGCTGCGTCCCAGCCTGTTCTTCGCCCGCCTGCCCCGGTGGGTTCGTATCCTTCGTCTGCCGCTAGCCGAGCGCCTGGCCGTGCTGACCGATCCGGAAACGCTGGAAAAGATGGTCGCCGACGCCGGTCCCGACGGCGGCTTGCGCTATATGGGCGATCTGATCGTGCGCGGCGGCGATCGCGCGCCCGAGGCCATGGTCGGCCGCACCCTGGGCGAGATCGCGGTCGAACGGGGCGAGACCCCGGCCCGCGCCCTGATCAGTCTCTCATTGGAACACGACCTGGATATCGCCTTCCTGGCCGCCAATCGCGGCCACGACGCGACCGATCGGATCGGTCCGATGCTGGCCAATCCCCTGGTCCACATCGGGGCCAGCGACGGCGGCGCGCATCTGGCCTCGTTCGCCACCTATGGCGACACCGGCTACCTGTTCAGCGAATATGTCCGCAAGTCTGGATCGATGAGCCTGGAGGCGGCCGTGAAGAAGATCACCGCCGACACCGCCGAAATCTGGGGCCTGAAGGACCGGGGCCGGCTGCGCGAGGGCTGGGCCGGCGACGTGGTGGTGTTCGACGCTGAAACTATCGCTCGAGGAGAGGAGCGCCCGGTGTTCGACATGCCGGGCGACGGCATGCGCTATGTCCGCGACGCCATCGGCATCGACACGGTAGTGGTCAACGGTCAGGTGGCCTGGACGGCGGGCGCCTACACCGACGTCGCCGCCGGCGCGATCTGCGCGCTGAACTGATGCAGATCGCCTGGAGCGACGACGACGCGCGGTTTCGGGATGAGGTGCGGGCCTTCCTTGACGCCGAACTGACCGACGACCTGCGCCGGGTGGGCCGCAGCCTGACCAGTGTCTATGCCGATTTCGTCCCGTCGATGGCCTGGCAGCGCATCCTGCATCGCAAGGGCTGGGTGGCGCCAGCCTGGCCGGTGGAATTCGGCGGCCAGGCGTGGTCGGTGACGCGGCGCTATATCTGGGCCACCGAGACCGCGCGCGCCGAAACGCCGCCGGTGTCGCCGATGGGTGTGGGCATGTGCGGCCCGGTGCTGATCGGCCACGGCACGCCCGAACAGCGGGCAAGGTTCCTGCCGCCGATGCTATCGGGCGAGGAATTCTGGTGCCAGGGTTATTCCGAGCCCGGGTCGGGCTCGGACCTGGCCTCCCTGCGGATGAGCGCCCGCGACGATGGCGACGCCTTCGTCTGCAACGGCCACAAGATCTGGACCACCCACGCCAACTACGCCGATTGGATCTTCTGCCTGGTCCGCACCTCCGACGAGGCGATCCGCCAGCGCGGCATCACATTCCTGCTGATCGACATGAAGACGCCGGGGGTCGAGACGCGGCCGATCGTTTCCCTGTCCGGCGAGCACATCCAGAACGAGGTGTTCTTCACCGACGTACGCGTTCCCAAAGCCAATGTCGTCGGCCGGGTCGGCGAGGGCTGGACGGTGGCCAAATACCTGATGGAGTTCGAGCGTGGCGGTGGGGTCAGCGCGCCCGGCCTGAGCGTCCGGCTGGACAAGATCCGGGCCATGGCCGCCGCGGAGCGCAACGCCGGCGCCCTAGACGCGCCCGAAGCCGACGCCTTCGCCGCCAAGCTGGCGGCCGCGGCGATCCGCGTCGAGGCCCTGGAGGCGGTCGAACTCCGCATCATGTCGAAACTCTCGGGCGGCGCCGCGCCCGGCCCCGAATCCTCGATGATGAAGACCGTGGCCACCGAACTCAGCCAGCATCTGACCGAACTGGCCGTCGAGGCCGTGGGCCTCTACGCGGCGCCCTGGCAACCCCACGCCGCCTCGCCGGGCGGCCCGGTCCCCGGCGCCCCCACCAAATCCAACGACCCGCCGGCCGGCCCCGACTACAGCTGGACCGTCACCGCGAAATATTTCAACGACCGCGCCGGCTCGATCTACGCCGGGACCAACGAAATCCAGCGCAACATCATGGCCAAGGCGGTGCTTGGGCTCTGAGCCAGGCCCTCAAAACCCGTGAAATGTTGCGAAGTTTTCCACCGGTTCGCGATCCGCCACCAGGGTGTTCACCGGGTGGTCGTCGTCGGCGTAGCCCAGTGAGATGCCGAAGATGATGTATTCGTCCTCCGGCACCTTCAGCACCCGCCGGGTCACGGTCCAATAGTTGTTCCAGGCGCCCTGGGCGCAGGTGTCGAGGCCTCGGGCCTTGGCCGCCAGCATGATCGCCATGGCGAACATGCCCACGTCGACGAAACTCATCGCGTCCAGGTCCTTGTCGATGGTCAGGATCAGACCGACCGGCGCGTCGAAGAACTGGTAGTTGCGGCCCCACTGGAGCCAGCCCGCCGCCTTGTCGCCCTTGGGAATGCCGATCAGGCCGTACATGGCCTTGCCCAGCTTTCGCATGCGCGAGGTGTAGGGCTCCTTGCGTTTGCTGGTCCGCTCGAACTCGGCACCGGAGTCGGCGGGATCGGTCTCGCGGTGGGCCAGAACCTCACGCTCCAGCCGCGCCCTCACCTCCCCGGCCACCACATGGATCTTCCAGGGCTGGATATTGGTGCCCGACGGCGCCTTGGACGCCATCTGGAGGATTTCCTCCATCAACTCGCGGGAAACGGGGTCGGGGCGGAAAGCACGCGCGGAGCGGCGCTTCGTCAGGGCCTCGTCTATGTGCATGAGGTTGGACTTCTGGGCTAAAAGGTGAAGCGACGGCGGGCATGCGGTCTGTGGCGTGAGGTCTACTGGCTCGCCGAGCGCTAAGCGAGGGCCTGGCGGGAGATGAGGCAGGAGAGACGATGGTGTTGCGCCCGACGGCTATCCGGAGCGTTCTCGCTCGCCAGATCCTGGATTCCCGCGGCCGGCCGACGGTCGAGGCCGAAGTCAGCCTGGCCAACGGCGCCAGTGGCCGCGCCTCCGTTCCCTCGGGCGCATCGCGCGGCGCGGCGGAGGCGTTCGAGCGCCGCGACGGCGATCCGGATCGATTCGGAGGCCGTGGCGTGCTGGGCGCCGTCGCCGCCGTGAACGGCGAGATCAGCGCCGCCGTGGTCGGCCACGGCGCCGTGGACCAGCGGGGCCTGGACAGCCTGATGCGGGACCTTGACGGCACGCCGGAGCTGTCGCGGCTGGGCGCCAACGCCATATTGGCCGTATCCCTGGCCACCGTTCGGGCCAGCGCCACCGCTCTGGGTCAGCCGCTGCACTGGCGCCTGGCGGACCTCGCCGGGGTCACGGCGCCGACCCTGCCGATGCCGATGGTCAATATCCTCAGCGGCGGGTTGCACGCCTCGCGCGGCATGGATGTGCAGGATTTCCTGATGATCCCGGTTGGGGCGGAGACCTATGGCCAGGCGCTGGAGTGGACGCTGCGGGTGCGCGCCGCCGCCGGCAACCTGTGCCAAGAGGCGGGCCTTCCCACCCTGCTCGCCGACGAAGGCGGCCTGGCGCCGGGGTTCGCCGATAGCGCGGACGCCCTGACCCTGATGGTCCGGGCCTTTGAGCGCGCCGGACTGCGGCCGGGCGAGGATGTCGCCATCGCCCTGGACATCGCCGCCAGCTCGCTCATCGACGCCGAGGGCGGCTATGTCTTCGAGCGCGCGGACCGGGTTCTGGACTCAGCGGCGATGATCGACCTTCTGGCCGACTGGACCAGCCGTTTTCCGATTGTCTCGATCGAGGACGGACTTGGCGAGGAAGACTGGGCCGCCTGGCCTCGGCTCACCCGGCGGCTGGGTCACGTCCAGCTGGTCGGCGACGATCTGTTCGCCACCCAGGCCGATCGGATCGACCGGGGCGTGCGCGAAGGCGCCGGCAACGCGGCCCTGATCAAGATCAACCAGAACGGCATGCTCAGCGGCACGCTGGACGCCATCGCCGCCGCTTGGAGCGGCGGCTTCGCGACGGTGATATCCGCTCGCTCCGGCGAAACCGAAGACGCCTTCATCGCCGATCTGGCGGTCGGCGTGGCGGGCGGCCAGATCAAGATCGGTTCGGCGCGCACATCCGAGCGGATGGCCAAATACAACCAGTTGCTGCGGCTGGAGGAGGAAGGATTCGCCTTCGCCGGCTTCCCGTCCCGCCCTGCCGCGACCGTGTAGGTGATTGACGAGGCGGGCGGCGCGGGCTTCAATTCGAAAACGAACGTTCATATTTGGGAGACGAACCATGCCGGCGGCCAAAAACACCGAGTTTGATATCCGGGGCGTCAACCATCTGGCCCTGGTCTGCAAGGACATGGCCGAAACGGTGAAGTTCTATCGCGACGTCCTGGGCATGCCGCTGACCAAGACCATCGACCTGCCGCAGGGCATGGGCCAGCATTTCTTTTTCGATATCGGCAACGGCGACTCGCTGGCCTTCTTCTGGTTTCCGGGCGCCCCCGAAGCCACTCCCGGGATCTCCAGCCCACGGTCCCTGCCGACCCAGGGCTCGATGATCACCGCCCACGGATCGATGAACCACATCGCTTTCAACGTGCCGGCGGAGAAGTTCGATGATTATGTCGCGCGGCTCCAGGCCAAGGGCGTCGCGGTCAGTCCGGTGCTCAACCACGACGACTCGCCCATGCAGGTCAGTCGGACGGTCACGCCAAACGTGTTCGTGCGATCGGTGTATTTCTTCGATCCCGACGGCATCTGCCTGGAGTTCGCCTCCTGGACCAAAGTCTTCGACGCCACCGATGTGGCCCACGATCCGATGACAGCCGACGGAACCAAGGCGGAAGGCCTGATTACCGGCCAGGCGTCGGTCACCCAACCCGTCCTGATGCCGGCGGAGTAAACCGCCGCGCGTGGAGCGCCTCTGGAAGCTCGAGGTCTGTACACTTCTCGGGCTCGGGCGGGTCCGGCCGCCTCTCGCCGTGGCAGGGTCGGCGCCGTTTTTTGTGTTCGCGCACCAAACGATGGTGGTCCGCCCAGGTCTAGGCTACGTAAACGATGATAACCCTCGGCGTCGGTCCACCCCGCTTCTCGTCGCACCGGCCAGCGCCGCCACGTTTCGATCTGGAACCCCGATGCCCGCCAATTCGAACAGCTTTACGCCGACGGATTTCTATGACGATCCCGCCAATAGCCTGGGTTATCTGACCCGTATCGCTCATCGGGCCTTCTCCCGGCAGTTGGAGCGGCGCACCCAGTTGGCGGGCGTCTCGTCCGGTCAATGGCCGTTTTTGCGGGTGCTGTGGAATCAGGAAGGCATGAGCCAGAGGGAACTCTCCCGCCGGGTTGGCATGCAGGAGCCCACCACCGTCTCGGCTCTCAATTCCCTCGAAAAAAGCGGCCTCGTCCGCCGAGAGCCGAGCCGCGAGGACAGACGCAAGATTCATATCTTCCTGACCCCCAAGGGGCATGCCCTGCGAACGGAAATGATGTCCAGCGTCGCCGAGGTCAACGAAATCGCCACCCGCGGCATAGACCCCGAGGACATGGCCAACCTGCGCCGCGTGTTGGCGAAACTCAGTGAAAACCTCGCCCACGACGAGCTGTACGGGGACTCGGCCTCGGCCGCATGATCGCGCCAGCCGCCACGGGTCCTCTCGCCGATCTGAGGGTCGTGGAGATGGGGCAGCTGATCGCCGGTCCATTCTGTGGCCAGCTGATGGGCGACATGGGCGCTCGGGTGATCAAGCTGGAGCCGCCCGGCGCCGGCGATCCGATGCGCCAATGGGGTCGCGGCCAGCCGGTGTGGTGGGAAGTGATCGCCCGCAACAAGCAATCCGCCTCGCTCAATCTGCGAACGCCCGAGGGTCAGGCGCTGGCGCGGCGGTTGATCGCCACCGCCGACATCCTGATCGAGAACTTCCGGCCGGGAACCCTGGAGGGCTGGAACCTGTCGCCGGAAAGCCTGATGGCTGACAATCCGCGCCTGATCGTCGTGCGGATGTCCGGCTATGGCCAGACCGGCCCCTACGCCGAGCGCACCAGCTTCGGCCTGGTCGGCGAGGCGATGGGCGGCTGGCGACACATCGTCGGAGAGCCGGACCGGCCACCGTCGCGCATGGGAGTCTCGATCGGCGATTCGTTGGCCGCCACCTATGGTTGCCTGGGGGCCCTGTCGGCCCTGCACGAGCGCGAGCGCACCGGCCTGGGCCAGATCGTCGATTCGGCCCTCTATGAGGCCGTGCTCCAAGTGATGGAGAGCCTGATCCCGGAATACACCATCGCCGGAATGACCCGCGAGCGCTCCGGCGCTTTCCTGCCAGGTATCGCGCCCTCGAACGTCTACGCGTGCAGGGATGGCGACTACCTGATTGGCGCCAATCAGGACGGCATCTTCCGGCGCCTCTGTCACGCCATGGATCGCCCCGAACTGGCCGACGATCCGCGCTACGCCACCCACGCCGCCAGAGGCGCCAATCAGGCCGAACTGGACGAGCTGATCAACGGCTGGACGGGGACCCGCGATATTGCCGAGGTGGAGTCGCTGCTGATTGAAAACGGCGTGCCAGCCGGCAAGGTCTACCGGGCCCCCGAGATGCTCGAAGACCCGCATTTCGCGGCCCGCGAGGCAATCGTCAGGATGCCCCATCCGCGTTGGGGCGAGGTGGCGATGCAGAACGTCTTCCCCAAGCTCTCCCGAACCCCCGGCTCCGTCCGCTCCATAGCCCCCCAGACCGTGGGCCAGGACAACGCCGAGATCTGGGGCGGGGTGCTGGGGCTGACAGACGACGAGATCGAGGCGCTGACCGCCAAGGGCGTGTTCTAGGGCATTCGACTGGCGCCGGCGATAAGTCGCCCGGCCTTGATCGCCGCCTTGAAGGTGCGCCAGTCGGCTTCGGTCTGACCGGCGTAAGCGACCGCGAAGTCGGCGACCGCCTCGTCGAAGCTTGCGCTTTTGCCCAGATAGCCGGAGATCAGGGCCGGATCGCCGGCCCGGGCGTGGGCGCGCGCCAGGGTGCGTCCGCAAAGGGCCGCATAGAATGGCAACGCCGTCTCCAGCCGCTCGCCCAGATCCGCCAGCTTGGGATCCTTGACCTTACGGACATAGAAGTAGCGTCCGCCGATCGGCGCGCGTGTCCAACCCAGCAGGATGTCGGTGACCGCCTGCATCATGTGCTGGCCCACCACTACCCGCTCGCCGGGATTGGCATGGACGGAGGGACCGGCGAAGGGTGCGAGCACCGACTCCAGCGCCTCCTTGATCTGCAGCAGCAGCGGCGATCCGTCGCCCGCCTCAAGCAGCGCGATCGCGCAGAAGGTGCCAACGCTGCCGACCCCCACCGCTTTGAACACCACATCGCGCAAGGCGTAGCGCCGCAGCAGTACCTTACGATCCTCTTGGAGCGTTTCCGCGTAGGAGGTGAAGGCCTTGCGGATCACGGGTTCGTGCTCGTCCAGGCGATAGACCAGCGGGGGCTTGTCGCTGATGCGCAGAATGCCCGCATTTCGGTCGACCAGACTGAAATGCGCCGCGCCGCCGCCAAGCGTGCGAGCGAGGCGGCGTTCCACCGCGGCGCGCGCCTTCGCTGGTTCGATATCCGCCACCGCGCCCCGCAGGTCGATGCGGCTATTCCAGGCCGCCATCGGAGACAACGGCGCCAGGACGGCCATGTGCGTGCGATAGGCATGAACCGCGAGGCGGGCGAGATCCCGGGCCGCCCTGGCCGAATAGTGCTCGACCCTTCCGCAGACCACCAGGCTGGCGGCCAGCCGTTTGACGTCCCATTCAAACGGAGCGGGCGTCGATTCGTCGAAATCATTGATATCGAAGACCGGCACGCCTTCGGGGCTGGCGTAGGCGCCGAAGTTGGCCAGATGCGCGTCGCCGCCGGACTGGACGCGATACCCGGTCGCCGGTGTCCCGGCCAGATCGCGCGCCATGATCGCCGCCGCGCCACGAAGGAAGGCGAACGGATCGGCCCGCATTCGGGCGTAGCGAATGGGCAGTAGGGCGGGAATCCGCGTCCTGTCCTGTTCGACCAGGATCGCGACCGGGTCCGGCCGATCGGCCGGCGGCCGCCACTCGGCGTGAGCGCTCCGGGGCGTCGCGTGTCTCAGCTTTACGCCGATTTTCCGGCGCTCCTCCGGAGACTGGGTCGCCACCGAGGTCAGCGCCGTCGAAGCCTTCATGCCCAAACCCACCAGCCCAGAACACCCGTCATGTGCGACGTTCCGGCAGGTTACCCGATTCAACGTCCCGGTTGAACCGACCCCCCATTATAGCTGACGACCTCATATTCGATGCCGTCCGGGTCGAGGAAATAGAACCGGCGGCCGGGCTCGTAGTCGCCATGGTTGAACGGAGCGAGACCCGCGGCGATGACCCGCGCTTCGCTGGCGTCCAGGTCGTCCACCTCCACGCCTATGTGGTTCAGCGGCCGACCCTTGGCGAAGTCATCGGGCGTGTAGTCCGCCTCCCGGCTGCTGTAGAGCGCGATATAGTCGCTGGGCGATCCCACGTGGATGGTGTGACCGCCGTCCCGCGCCGAGCCACGCCAGCGGACCCGCCAGCCGAACACCGCCTCCATAAGCCTGGCGGCCCGCTCGGGGTCGGTGACGGTCACGTTTACATGTTCGATGCGCGGCGCGGACATCCTGGCTCATCCAGTTGTGCGGCGCGGGATCGCGCTGGATTCGCGCTTCGTAACACCTCAAGCTAACCTGAGATCAAGCTTTATTTTGGAACCCTGCATGACCCTGCCGCCCACCCTCTCGATCGGCGATCTGGCCCGCCGGACCGGCCTGTCGGTGTCCGCGATCCGCTTCTATGAGGCGCGGGGTCTGGTCAGCGCCCTGCACAGCGGCGGCAATCAGCGGCGATTTTTGCGGTCGGACATCCGGCGCCTGTCCTTCGCCCTGATCGCCCAGCGCCTGGGCTTGACCCTCTCGGAGATCGAGGCCGAACTCTCGGCCCTCCCCCAGGGCCGAACCCCGACGCGGGACGACTGGCGGGCGATGAGCGTGCGGCTGCGCGGCGCCCTGGAGGCGAGGATCGCAATGCTCGAGCGGACGCGCGATATGCTGGACGGCTGCATCGGCTGCGGTTGCCTGTCCCTGGACCGTTGCGCCCTCTACAACCCGGGCGACCGCGCCGCGCGCGCCGGGGCGGGCCCGCGGTTCCTGCTGGGGGATCGCGCGTCCGATTTCGAGGACGCCTGAAGCTTTGCCCCATCAGTGTCCCCCCACCCGCATCAGCCCTTCCACCAGCGCATCGAACACCACCCGGCATCGAACACTGGTCCTCAGATCCTCGTGCATCACCACCCAAAGACCAAGCTCGACGGCGACTTCCGCTTCCAGCACCCGCTCGAGACGGCCGTCCCGCTTGGCGATAGAGACTTGGCACATGCCGATCCCGAAGCCCGCGCGGATGGCGGCCAGCTGCGCCAGATCGCTGTCGGCGCGCAGGGCGAAACTGGCGCGGCTCAGCACCGACTGGCGGGCCACGATGGCCCGGGTCGCCGGGGTTTCCCGGTCGAAGCCGATCACGTCGTGCAGGGTTAGATCGGTAAGCGTCCGTGGTCTTCCGCGCCGATCCAGATAGTCGCGGCGGGCGTGCAGTCCCAACTCGATCGACGGCATCCGCCGCGCGATCAAGGCCTCCTGGGCCGGCTCGACCATGCGCAGGGCGATGTCGGACTCCCGTCTCAGCAGATCGTCCAGGGTGTTGGCGAGAACCAGTTCGATCACCAGCGCGGGGTGCTGGCGCCGCAGGGAGGCGAGGATCGGCGGCAGATGTTCGACGCCCACGACCTCGCTGGCGCTGACCCGGACGGCCCCCCGCGCCTCGCCGGTGCGTCCGCTGGCGGCTCGCCACAGCGTCGCAGCGTCAAGGGCCAGGGCCTCGGCGTGAGGCGCGAGCTCCAGCCCCATCTCGGTCGGCGTCAGTCCCCGCTGCGAGCGCACGAACAGGTCCGCACCGACCGCGCTCTCCAAGGCCTGGATGTGACGGGCCACGGTCGGCTGCGTGAGCCCCAGCCGCCGGGCGGCGCCCGACAGCGACCCCTCCCGCGTCACCGCCAGGAAGGTTCGATAGAGGTTCTAGTCCGGCTCAGAGTTCACCTATTATCGTTTAGCAGCTTCCCCAATTTTGGCAATTTTCGTTCAGCGTTCCCTCTGTCACTTTCATCCTGTCAGACGGCTTCCCCGCCTGGTGTCGCTAGCTGGTAAAGATGTCCGGTTTTTGTAGCTCGTGATCTGTCCGCTTCGTTCTGTCTGTGTTCCTGGGCATGCCCAGGAAAAAATGCTGTCATGGAAGTGTGTCATGCGGCGATTTTGGTGGTGTCGATGATG
>JBBRPO010000026.1:0-70430 GCA_038227865.1 Caulobacterales bacterium | reverse complement strand
GGCCTCTTCAACCGTGATCACGCCCTCGTTGCCGACCTTTTCCATGGCCCGGGCGATCATGTCGCCGATTTCCTTGTCGCCATTGGCCGAGATCGCGCCGACCTGGGCGATTTCCTGGTTGGTGGTGACTTTCTTGGAGGTGTTCTTGATTTCCTCGACGACCTTGAGGACGGCCTTTTCGACGCCGCGCTTCAGATCCATCGGGTTCATGCCGGCGGCCACCGACTTGGTGCCCTCGACGACGATGGCCTGGGCCAGAACCGTGGCGGTGGTGGTGCCGTCGCCGGCCTTGTCGTTGGTCTTGGAGGCGACTTCACGGATCATCTGGGCGCCGAGGTTCTCGAACTTGTCGGCGAGTTCGATTTCCTTGGCGACGGTGACACCGTCCTTGGTCGAGCGCGGGGCGCCGAACGACTTTTCGATGACCACGTTACGACCCTTGGGGCCGAGGGTCACCTTGACGGCGTTAGCGAGGATATTGACGCCGCGCAGCATCTTGTCGCGCGCATCGGTGGAGAAATAAACGTCTTTAGCAGCCATGGTGTCGGCTCTCTCTTTCGGAAAATGGGTGAGTTGGGATCGGCTTGGATCGGACCGGGATTAGTCGAGGACGCCCAGGACGTCGCTTTCCTTCATGATCAGCAGATCTTCGCCTTCGAGCTTGATCTCGCTGCCCGACCATTTGCCGAACAGGATGCGATCGCCGGCCTTCAGGTCCAGGGGTTGGATCTTGCCGGAGTCGTCGCGCGCGCCGGGGCCGACGGCGACCACCGAACCTTCTTGCGGCTTTTCCTTCGCGGTGTCGGGGATGATGATGCCCCCCTTGGTCTTTGTTTCTTCCTCGACGCGGCGGACGAGGACGCGGTCGCCAAGCGGACGAAACGCCATGGATGTTTTCTCCGTAGTTTTCTAACTGGGGTTTAAGAATCTAAGGCTTCGGGCGACGGCCGTTAGCAGCCACCGCTCTCGAGTGCCAACGGGCAAATAGGGCTGTCCCTAGGCGGCGTCAAGGCACGCGCGTAGCGCCGGGCTTAAAAATCGGGACACAGGACGCCTTGCCGTCCACGATGTCGCCGTTGACCATCGCCGGTCAGAAGGGTCGGCAAATGGAGTGCGCGTGGGACATTTCTCTATCCTGGGTCTGTGTCTGGCCGGTTTCGCCGCGAGCGCGAATGCGGCGGCGCCGGATTCTTCCGCGGACCGCCCGACCGGTTCAGTCAGGTTCACCGGCTACATCGAGGCCGGCGCGACGTTGAACCCGACCACGCCGGACAATGGCGTCAACTTCGGTCATTTGTTCACCGACAGGGCCAACCAGGCGGTTCTGAACCAGTTCGCCCTGGCGGCGGAGCGCGACCCCGACCCGGCCGCCACGAGGCTCGATCTCGGATTCAGGCTGGCGGGCGCTTACGGGTTTGACTCCCAGTTCACCCATTCGATCGGACTTGGCGACCAACCTGGGACCAGCCGTAACGCCTTCGACCTGCGCGAAGCCAGCCTGCTCGCCCACGCGCCGGTCCTCACCCGCCGGGGCCTCGAAGTGAGGATCGGCTTGTTCGAGACGCCACTGGGATACGAGAGCTCCGATCCCACCCGCGATGTGTTCTATTCCAAGTCCTACATCTTCAACTTCGGCCTGCCGCGGAAACACCTGGGGGTGCTGACCACCACTCACGTCGGACGGGGCGTCGACCTCTTCCTCGGCTACACCACCGGGGTGAACACCACGGCGGCGGACGGCGGCGGCTACAACGACCAGCAGCCACATATCCTGGGCGGCTTCGGCCTGACCCTGGGGAGGGTGGCCGTGCGAGCCCTGACCCATATCGGGCCGGAGGACCCGCCTTCTGTGCTCCTGGCCGGCGTCGCCCCCCACGCGCAGCTTCGCTACCTGAACGACGTGGTCGTCAGCTGGAAGGTCTCAGAAAGGCTGACCTCGGTCACTGAGCTCAACTATGTCCGCGACGACGGCCTGAAAGCCGAGGGCGGCGGGGTCGCCGAATATCTAACTTGGCGCTTGAGCCCGATCGTCGCCGCCAGCCTGCGGGCCGAGGTCTGGCGCGATGCGCAAGGCCGCTTCGTCGCCGGCTATCCGGGCAATCTCGACTACATCAACGCCGAGGAAGGCCGCCCGAACGGGTCCTACGCCGGTGGTCCGGCCACCTACGGCGCCCTGACGCTCGGCCTCAGCGTCACCCCGGCCCACCTGCCCTGGCTGATCCACGGCCTGACCGTGCGGCCCGAGATCCGCTATGATCGGGCGCTCGGGGGCGGCAAGCCGTTCGGCTCCTCGCCCGGAACGTCGCGGGACCAGGCCACCGTCGGCGTCGACGTGGTCGTGCCCCTGACCTTCCAGCGGGCGGCGGGCGACGCGACGCGCGAGGCCGACGCCTGGGACCCGCGGGAGGCCAGCCGATCCGATGGCGCGCGGGCCGCCCTGCCGGAGGCGATCGCCACCGGTCCGACCCTGCCAGGTCGGCGGGACGCGCCGGTCGCGACCACCGTCGTCGCGCTGCGAGGCCCGGGCGTGCTCGAACCCTTGGCCCTGGACGAGGTGAGCGGCTTCGCGCCCAACGTCGATATCGAGCGGATGGCGACCGGCCCGGCCACCGCGGCGATCTCGATCCGTGGCCTAGGCGGTTCGGATCTGGAGATGGGCCACACCCCCGGCGTCGGCCTGGTGGTCGACGACGTGCCGATCGGCGCCGTCCTCGGCCAGCTCCTGGACAGCTTCGACCTCGCTGAGATCGAGGTGCGACGGGGCCCGCAGGGCGTGGAAGCCGGCCGCGACGGCCTCGGCGGCGTCATCGACGTCCATCGCACCCGCCCCACCCGCCGCTGGGGCCTCGATCTCGACTACGGCCTGCAGCAGGGCTACCACGCCGACAGTCAAAAGCTGCTCTTCAACATGCCCGTCGGCGGCGTAGCCGGCCTCAAGGTCTCGGCGTCGCACCAGCGGCGCGGCGGCTACCTGAACAACATCTACACCGGCGACGGCCTCTACGGCCGTGACGAGGTAACCACAGGAAACCTGCAGTTCGACTGGACCGCGACCCCCGCCCTCGACGTCGACTTCGGCCTTACCCTCACGCATCAGGACGGCGCTGGCGCGCCGGTCGCGCTCGGCGACACGCTGGCGGCGCGACTGCTGGGACCGATGCTCCAGGCCGCTCATCCGGGACTGCGCTTCAACGCCTACGGCTCGCCCTATATCGGCGGCTTGACCACACCGCTCGGCGCGTTCCAGGTCGCCAACGACTATGCAGATCGCGACAGCTTGGTCGCCCAGGTCTATAGCCTGGGCCTGACCTGGGCCTCGCCGATCGGCCGGCTGCGCTCGATCACCGCCTACATCCGCGAACATGACGACACCCGGCGGGACCTCGACGGCGGCTGCGGCGTCTCCGACCTCGGCGGCAGGCCCTGCCCGATGTTGGCCAATCCGCTGGCCGGCGTCCTTCACGTCGCTTGGCCGCGGACCTACGACCAGTTCACCGAGGACCTGCGGCTCACCCGGGATTTCGGCGAACGCGTCTCCCTCGCGGCCGGACTTTTCTACCATCACCACGACGCCGCCACCCTCCAGCGCTCCAGCGAGGAAACCCTGAGCCGCTCGGCCTTCGCCGACCTCACGCTTGCTCTGACCCGCAAGCTGAGCGTCAGCGGCGGCCTGCGCTATGTCGCCGAGCAGACCGACTATCGCCTGGGCGTCGCCGCGACCCAGACCTCCGGCCGCGTGGCGTCCGACCATGTGCTGACGAAGTTCACCCTCGACTACCGGCTCTCTGACGACGCCCGGGTCTATGCCGATCGCGCCACCGGCTTTCGGCCGGGCGGGCTCCCGGCCGACGCCGATCCTACGACGACCCATTCGACCTACGGTCCCGAGACCGACACGACCTACGAGATCGGCGCCAAGACCCGGTTCCTGCGAGATCGGCTGACCGTGAACCTCGCCGGCTTCGTCAACGAGGTCTCCGGCCACCAGCTCGCGGAGGTCGTCACGACACCCGGCTATGGCCCCGGCTTCAACACCTACATCGTCAATCTTCCGAAGGCGCGGATCAAGGGCGTCGAGCTGGAAGTCGGTTACCGCCCGGCGTTGGTCCCGGACCTGACCCTGGCCGGCTCCGGCGGCTGGCAGGATGCGCGCATCGTCGACGGCGGTGTCCCAGGTGTGGAGGTCCCCGCCGGCCTCACCGCCGGTCCGCCCGGCTCGACCTATGACCTCACCGGAACATCGCTGCAGCGCGCGCCACGTTTCAACGTCTCGCTGCGGGCCGACTATGTGCGCAGGGTCGGTCCGGGCCTGATCGATGTGAACCTCGGCTACCGCTGGACCGACCGCCTGGTTCTCGGCGACCTGGCCGGTCAGCCGGACTACCGCCCCGCCGTCGGCCTGGTCGATCTGTCGGTCAGCTACAGCCAAGGCTTCTACCGCCTGGTGGTCTCGGCGCGGAACCTGACCAACGACGTCTATCCCGGCGCGGCCACGCCGGCCCTGTTCACCCACAGCTGGGGCGATCCGCGCACCGTCACCGTCGAGTTGCAGGCCCGGTTCTGAGAGCCCGGTCAGTGGATGGGCGTCCGTCAGCGTAGGTTCCCTTGGCCCGGTGCGCGCCACGATCCGTCCGCCGCGACCATGCAACCGATGGCGGCCCCGCCGGCATCGTCGATGTCACGGCCTATCTGGCTTCGCTGAAGCCCTGAACGACCCCCGCGAAAAAGGGCTGCCAATCCAGTTGACTTCGATCTGTTTAGATATATCAAATAACAGTCTGTTGTAGTCAACCGAGAGACCCGTCGGTCTCAAGCCAGGGAGTGATACATGGGACGTTTCGTACAGGCGACCGACGCCTTGATGGACTATCTCTCACGCGTCGGCGCGCGAGAGCATCCGGCGCAGACCCGGTGCCGGGAGGAAACGCTGGCGCTCGGCCGCCTGTCCGGGATGCAGATCGCGCCGGAGCAAGGCGCGTTCCTGGCCCTGGCAGCCAAGCTGATCGGCGCGCGGCGCTACCTGGAGATCGGAACTTTCACCGGTTACAGCGCCCTGAGCGTCGCCCTGGCCCTGCCGTCGGGCGGGCGGGTTGTCGCGCTCGACGTCAGCAAGGACTTCACCGACAAGGCGCGCGGCTACTGGCGCGAGGCCGGCGTCGAAGACAGCATCGACCTGCGCCTGGGCCCCGGCGTCGATACGCTGGATGCGATGATCGCGGCCGGGGAAGACCCATTCGATTTCGTCTTCATCGACGCCGACAAGAGCAATTACGACAACTACTACGAGCGCTCGCTGAAGTTGACGCGCCCGGGCGCGCTGATCGCCTTCGACAACATGCTGTGGAGCGGCGCCGTCGCCGACCCCACCGTCACTGACCCCGACACCACCGCACTGCGAGCGTTGAACGAGAAGATCCACAACGACGAGCGGGTCGACATGGCCCTGGCGACGATCGGTGACGGCGTGATGCTAGCGCGGGTTCGGTAGCGGCGTTCGCACTTCACATTGCTGGACGAAATATCAATTTCGGCGAACGATTTGATCTCATACAAACCGTCGCTCTGCGCTAGGCTCCCGGTCCTTGGGGAAGCGATAGAACTTCCCTTACCGGGAGCTGCGGATGGCGGACGGCGGGCAAGACCCACGAGCTTGGGACAGGACCGAGTTGCTTTCGCTCTTTGATCCCGCCACGGGCATCCTCGATCGCCGGGTGCTTTCGGACGAAGCGCTCTACCAGCTGGAACTCGAGCGGGTCTTCGCGCGCGGCTGGAACTTCATGTGCCACGACTCCCAGATCCCGGAGCCCGGCGACTACTTCATAAGTTACATCGGCGAGGATCAGGTCATCGTCGTGCGCGATGAGGAAGGCGGTGTGAACGTCCTGCTCAACACCTGCCGCCATCGCGGCAACGCCCTGTGCCGCGCCGAACAGGGCCGCGCCAAGTCGTTCGTCTGCAGCTATCACGGCTGGAACTATGCTCTTGACGGGCGGCTGATCGGCGTCCCGGGCCTGAAGGCCTTCTACCATAATGATATCGACCGAAGCCGGCTCGGCCTCGCCCGGGCTCGGGCCGAGAATTATCTGGGCTTCTGGTTCGCGACCCTGGCCCCCGACGCCCCGACCCTGCACGACTTCCTGGGCGATGTCGGCCGCACGGGCCTAGGCATGATTTGCGCCCATGGCGAGGTGGAGGTCGTCGACGGCATCCAGAAGAACATCATCAGCTGCAACTGGAAGATCGCGGTCGACAACCTGTTCGACTGGTATCACGTGCCCTACAGCCACGCCTCGGCCCATACCGCCGGCTTCTTCGACATCGCCGCCATCCAGCACCCCAACAACCAGATGGTCATGCTGGGAGAATACGGCCACGCGATCGGCGGCCCCGGCGCCCCGCGCGAAAAGCAGGACCGCATCGACGCGATGTCGGACGACGAACGCGACGCGATTTCCCGCGCCGCGCCGCCCAATACGCCGCGCATCCGGCCGCGCGGGGCCACGGATCTGATGGGCCCGGTCGGTGTGCGCAGCGAAGGACATCCGAACATCTTCCCCAATCTCTGGATTACCATGAGCGGGCTGCAGGTCTGCCTGCGACTGCCGCGCGGGCCGTCGAAGACCGAACTGTGGTGGTTCACCTTCGTGCCCAAAGGGTCGCCGCCGGCGCTTCGGCGGGGCATGGTCACTCAGGCCAATCACGTCTTCGGGCCAGCCGGTATTCTGGAGCAGGACGATGGCGAAAACTGGAGCCAGAGCACACGCTCGGCACGTGGCTTCTCAAGCCGCGGTCTGGGGCAATATATCGGCATGGGCCTGGGCCACGACCAGGCCGTGGCCGGCGATCATGGCGAGCACTACATCGAATCCTGTGTCGGCGAGCATGGCCAGAGGTGGCTCTATCGCGCGTGGACCGAATGGATGGCGGCCCGCGACTGGACCGAGCTGAAGGCCAATCACACGCCGCCGCCCACGGGGCCCATCTGATGGCGCCAGAGAGGCTGCTCCCGAAGCGGGTCATCCTGCAATATGAGGTGGAGCAGTTCCTCTATGCCGAAGCCGCGCTGCTCGACGCTCGCCAATATCGCCAATGGCTGGGGCTGCTGGCCGACGATATCCATTATTGGATGCCGATCCGCCGCACTGTGACTCTTGCCGATATCGACCGCGAGTTCACCAAACTGGGCGACATGGCCTATTTCGACGACGACCGCACATTGCTGGAGGTGCGGGTCAGGAAGCTGGAGGCCGGGTCCGCCTGGTCCGAGGATCCGCCGTCTCGCTCACGGCACTTCGTGTCGAACGTGCGAATCCTGGAGATCGCCGGCGACGAGATCACCGTCGAAGCCTGTTTCCACCTCTATCGCACCCGGCTGGAGGCCGACATCGACAGTTGGGTCGGCCGACGCGTCGACACGTTGCGCCGGACGGAGGCGGGGTTCCGGCTCGCCAAACGCCATCTGTTCCTCGACCAGACAGTGATCCAATCGACCAACATGAGCACGATTTTTTAACGGCGGATGCGGATGGCTGCTCTCCAGGATCAGGTCGTACTCGTTACCGGCGGCGCCTCCGGCCTCGGTAGGGCCATCGTCGAACGCTTCCTCGAGGAGGGGGCCGCGGTGGCGGTGCTCGACCGGACGCCGGACCGTCTGGCCGATCTCGCCGCCACCCATGCCGATCGGCTCATGGTCACGCCCGGAGACGTGCGCGCCATCGCCGACAACCAGCGCGCGGTGGAGATGACGGTCGAGCGGTTCGGCAAGCTCGACTGCGCGATCGGCAACGCCGGCATCTGGGACTATTCGCTCTCGCTGGACGACCTGCCCGCCGAGCGGATCGACGCGGCCTTCGACGAGCTGTTCCACGTCAACGTCAAAGGCGGTCTCAACCTCGCCAAGGCCGCGCTCCCGGCCCTGGTCCGCTCGGCGGGCTCGCTGATCTTCACGGTCTCCAACGCCGGGTTCGATCCGGCCGGCGGCGGGCCGCTCTACACCGCCTCCAAGCACGCGCTGGTCGGCCTGATCCGCCAGCTCGCCTATGAGTTCGCGCCGGCCGTGCGGGTCAACGGCGTGGCTCCCGGACCGATCGAGACCGACCTTCGCGGTCCCGGCGCGCTCGGCATGGCGGACAGGTCGATCGGCAGCCTCAACCTCGCCGCCGTCGCCGGCCCGAACGTGCCCCTCGGCCATGTGCCCACACCCGCCGACTATGCCGGCGGCTATGTGTTCCTGGCCTCGCGGCGTGACAGCCGCCCGGCCACCGGCGGGGTCCTGAAGCTGGACACCGGCATCGCCGTGCGCGGCATCGGCCGCGTCTCGGGCGGCGGCGGGCTCAAGGTCAAATACGGCGCGGGCGACCACGGCCAGGCAGCCAACCCAACCCAGGAGAAGGCCATTCCATGACCATCGGATCGCTCGGTTATATCGGTCTCCAGGTGAGGGACCCAGACGCCTGGAGCGCCTTCGCCACCGGCGTACTCGGCCTGATGCCCGCCGAGCCGGCAGGCGACAAACGCCGGTTTCGTCTCGATGACCTGGCGTGGCGCATCGCGGTCGAACAGGGAGACGCCGACGACCTCAGCTACCTCGGTTTCGAGGTCGCGGGGCTGGCCGAGCTTGAGGCCCTGCGGACCCGACTGGCCGACGCCGGCCTGACGATCGGCAATGGAGACCCGGACCGGCTCGCCGAACGGGGAGTGCTGGGATTGATCTCCTGCCTCGATCCCGACGGCCTGAATGTGGAGATATTTTACGGTCCGACAATGCGAACAGAGACGCCCTTCGCCTCGCCGGTCGGCGTCGGCGCCTTCGTCACCGGGGAACAGGGTCTGGGCCATGTGGTGCTGTCGACCCGGGACATGGCGGCGGCGCGGCGCTTCTACCAGGACCTGCTTGGCTTTCGGCTGTCGGACACCATCCGCATGCGGCCGGCTCCGAAGGTCAGCTTCGACATGGAGTTCTACCACTGCAATCGCCGCCACCACACCCTGGCGCTGATCCCGGTCCCGATGCCCAGACGCCTGCACCACTTCATGATCCAGACCCCGACCCTGGACGCGGTGGGCTTCGCGATGGAACGGGCTCAGGCGGCCGGCGCGCCGATCACCGCCACCCTCGGGCGCCACACCAACGATCATATGGTGTCGTTCTATGCGCGAACGCCGGGCGGCTTCGAGGTAGAGTTCGGCTTCGGCGCCATCGAAGTCGACGAGGCCACCTGGCGTGTCGGCCGCCACGACGCGCCCAGCACCTGGGGCCACAAGCGCCCGGCGGCGCCCTAAACTTCTGTCCGCGGTATTTAGGGGGCTCGCCGTCGTCGTGATAGGACCCGTGTCGCCGCGCGCGGGCGGCTATGCGGCGGACGCCTTCGGCGTCAGGAGAGGCACGGATGAGCAGAGTGCTTGTTATCGGCGCCGGCGGCGTCGGTTCGGTCGCGGTCCACAAGATGGCGATGTGCCAAGAGGTGTTCTCGCACATCACCCTGGCCAGCCGTCGAATCCACAAATGCGAAGCAGTCGCCGCCTCCGTCAAGCATCGAACTGGCGTGACCATCGCCACGGCGGAGCTTAACGCAGACGACATCGGAGCGACCGTGGCGCTGATCGACGCGGTCAAGCCGCTGCTCGTGGTCAATCTCGCCCTGCCCTATCAGGACCTCGCCATCATGCAAGCTTGCCTCGCGGCGGGCGTGAACTATCTCGACACCGCCAACTACGAGCCTCGCGACGAGGCCCGGTTCGCGTATCATTGGCAGTGGGCCTATCAGGAACGGTTCAAGTCGGCCGGATTGATGGCGTTGCTCGGCTGCGGTTTCGACCCGGGCGTGACCTCGGTGTTTACCGCCCACGCGCACAAGCACCTGCTCGACCGGATCGACAGCCTGGACATCCTGGACTGCAACGGCGGCGACAATGGTCTTCCGTTCGCCACCAACTTCAACCCCGAGATCAACATCCGCGAAGTGACCGCGCCCTCCCGGCACTGGGAGAACGGCGGATGGGTGGAGGGCCCCGCGCTCGCCCAAAAGCAAGTCTTCGACTTCGAAGAAGTGGGCCCGCGGAGCATGTACCTGATGTACCATGAGGAACTCGAATCCCTGGCCAGGTTCTACCCGGAGATCAAGCGCATCCGCTTCTGGATGACCTTCGGCGAGTCCTACCTCAGGCACCTCGAGGTGCTGCGCAATGTCGGCATGACCCGGATCGATCCGGTGATGTTCGAGGGCCGGGAGATCATCCCGCTGCAATTCCTCAAGGCGCTTCTGCCCGAGCCGTCGTCCTTGGGCGCGGTGACCCGGGGCAAGACCAACATCGGGGTCATCGCCACCGGCGAGAAGAACGGCGTGCCAAAGACGGTCTACGTCCTGAACATCTGCGATCATGAGACCGCCTATGTCGAAACGGGCAGCCAGGCCGTCAGTTACACCACTGGCGTGCCGGCGATGATCGGCGCCGCGCTGATGCTGACCGGCCAGTGGCGGGGCGCAGGCGTCTTCAACATCGAGCAGCTCGATCCCGACCCGTTCATGGACAGGCTCAACCGGCACGGGCTGCCCTGGCAGGTCCGGGAACTGCGCTCCCCGCTGGCTTTCTGATCGGTCGCGGGCACATGCAAACCCAAGCCGCCGGCCCGGGTACATTCGCTCGGTTCGACCTGAGCCGCGTGCCCTCTCCCTGTTTCGTGGTCGATGAGGTCGCGGTGCGGCGCAATCTGGCCGTGCTCAAGGACGTGGGCGATCGGGCCGACGCCAGGGTCCTGCTCGCGCTCAAGGCTTTCTCGATGTGGGCGCTGGCCGACCTCGTGGGCGAATACCTTGACGGCGTCTGCGCGTCCGGCCTTTGGGAGGCGAGGCTCGGCCGGGAGCACTACCGCGGCGAATTAACGAGCTATTCGCCGGCCTACCGGGTCGAGGACCTGCCCGAGCTGCTGCGGCTGTCCGACACGGTGATCTTCAACTCACCGGCCCAGCTGGCGCGGTTCGGCGGCGTGATCTCCAGCGCGCGCGATCGGGGCGAGCGGTTCGAGATCGGATTGCGCCTGAACCCCGAGCACAGCGAGTGCGATGTGGCCCGATACGACCCATGCCAGACCGGTTCGCGGCTCGGTTTTCCGGTTTCGCAACTTCGTCCGGAACATCTCGAAAACGTCGACGGCCTGCATATCCACGCTCTGTGCGAGCAGGGTTTTGAACCGCTGCGCCGGATCTGGGACTCGCTGGAGCCCAAGCTCGAGGGGCTATTGCCACGGTTGAAGTGGCTCAATCTCGGCGGCGGCCACCACATCACCCGGGCCGACTATCAACGCGAGAACCTGATCGCCCTGCTTCGCCGGATCTCCGATCGTCACGCACTGAAGGTTTATCTCGAACCCGGCGAAGCGATCGCCCTCGACGCCGGCATCCTGGTCGGCGAAATCCTCGACACCTTCGACAATTCATTGACCGTCGCCGTCACCGACATCTCGGCGACCTGCCACATGCCCGATGTCATCGAGGCGCCTTATCGCCCGGCGATGCTCAACGAGAGCGAAAACGGCGTCGCGGTCAGGCTCGGGGGTCCCTCTTGCCTGGCCGGAGACATCATCGGCGACTACGTCTTTCGCCGGCCCCCGGCGCCGGGCGACCGCATCGCCTTTCTCGACCAGGCCCACTATTCGATGGTCAAAACCAACACCTTCAACGGCGTGCCTCTGCCGTCGATCGCGCTTTGGAACAGCGACACCGACGCCCTGAGGCTGGTCCGGCGGTTCGCCTACGCGGACTTTCGCGACCGGCTGTCCTAGGCGGGAACCATTGGGCATTTTTTGCTTTGAACCGTTATGCGGTACGAAATTCCCGATGAATATCTCGTGGAACACTATCCCAACGCCCTGGAGCGAGCGGCGGATCGGTGGCTGCATATCATCGCCATAGCGGTGGCTGGCCTCGGGGCGGCTTGGCTCATTGAAAGGGCGCTGTCCACTCAGAGAACGGGGCTGGTTTTCGCCGCCTGTGTCTACGGCGCGGCGCTGATCTGTATGCTGGTGTTCTCGGCGATCTATAATCTGGGCCGTGTGTCTCCCGCCCGACCTTTTCTGCGCCGGCTGGACGAGGCGGGGATCTTCCTGATGATCGCCGGATCCTACACGCCCTTCACGACCCAGCGGCTGGCCGGCCCGTGGGCCGTCGGCATGACCACCCTGGTTTGGGGTATCGCCTTGGCCGGCATCATCGCGAAACTGGCTTTCCCGAAAATCCCCGAACGGATCTGGACCGCCGTCTATGTTTTGTTTGGTTGGGTGGCGGTGATCGCGTTGGGCCCCTTCAGCGTGGCCCTTTCCCTCGGCGCCTTAGGTCTATTGATCGCGGGCGGCCTCACCTACACCGCCGGTTCGCTGGTGTTCCTTAATCCCCGCGTCCCGTTTCGGCGCGCCATCTGGCACGGCTTCGTCTGCGCCGGGGCGGCGCTGCATTTCGGCGCGATCGCCGGCGGCGTCGTGCTGACAGCCTGACGCACATCAAACCAGCCAAGGAACGCCCGCATGATCCGCTCTTTTCTGATCGGCCTTGTCGCCGGCGCCCGGGCGCTGACCCCGCTAGCCGCCGTCAGCGACGCCGCGCGGCGCGGCGCACTTGCAAGGCACAGCGGCGCGCCGGCGTGGCTCGGCCATCCGCTGGTGGCGGCCGGCTTGACGGTGCTCGCGGCCGGCGAGCTTTGGGGCGATAAGCTGGACTCCGCCCCCGACCGGATCGGCGCCGCGGGGATCGCCGCCCGCCTCGTCAGCGGCGGCCTGGCCGGCGCCGCGCTGGCCCCGCGCCAGCGCGTACTCGCCGGAGCTTTGCTCGGCGGGACCGCCGCCGTGATAGCCGCCTATCTGACCTTCGGCGCGCGCATTAGCGCCGCACGCCGGTTCGGCCAAAAGCGGACCGGCCTGGTGGAGGACGCGCTGACCGTGGGCGCCGCGCGGCTGGTCGCCTCGGGGGCCGGCCACGCCGCCTGAGCCAGTGCGGGAAGCGCGGCTCATCTTCAATTGAATCTGAAGCCGGAAATGGCGGTCTTGAGGACGTGCTCCGCATAGATTTTTTACCGGCGCCGGCGCTGCCGACAGGCTGATCAAGGGACGCGACTGTGATAGGTGCGTCTTCCATGGCGAGCGGCTGGCTGATTGGTGTGATGGTGGAGGTGACCGGCGAGCCGGCGCCTCTGCGCCATTTCTTCGCCGTCGGTCACAACGACCGCGCCAAGGCCGAGTGGACCGCGATCGACCGGGCCACGCTGATCGGCAGAATAGCCACCCGCCCGGTCGGGGGCCTGGAGCCCGTTCACATGGTCAGCGAGCTTACGGCCAAGACGACGAACGCCCTGGCGCTCAAGGCCGGCGAAGTCCGCTCCCTGGGCTGGCGCTGGCCGCGCCGTTGGATCACGCTGGAGGTCAGAGCGGCGGATTGAAGGCATGGGGACGAAGGCTGGCTTGACCCCGCGCGCCCGTCCAGGCGACGCGGGTCGCGCCCTAATCGTCGCGGCGCGCAACCTTGGACTGTTGCGTGGCCGACTTCTTGCCTGAGATGGGCGTGGGATTTCACGGTCGCATTTTACAACCGGTTTGCCCATTCACTCAGGCGCCGCCGGCAAGAGCGTCTCGACGACGGCCTCCCGTCCGGCCCAAGCGGGCGCGCCGAACGGGAGACCGCCTACCGGATAATCGTCGCGGGCGACTCAGGCGCCCGGCGGGACCTTGTCGAGAAAACCGATCACCCGAGTGATCCGGTCTCCGGCGGTGACGATGACGTCGCTGCCCTCGATGGGAGCCTCGACGCCCTCGGGACCAAGCGCCCACAACAGGCGGACATGGTCGCCGTATCCGTCGGGCGTCCCCCGCAATGAGAAGCGAAAATCCGGGAATTGCGCCTGGGCGCCGCCGATCAGGGTGTTGATCTGATCGGTCCCGGCGACGCCGGCCAACGGGTCGACATAGCTGGCGTCCGCCGTCCAACCGGTCCGCAGCAGTTCCAGGCGGCGGTGGGGATCGGTCTCGTTCCAGGTGGAGATATAGCGTTCGGCTGTTTCTTGAGGGTTGGTCATGGTCGCTCCGAGGGTTGGTCGCCGGCCATTCGGCTGTCCCAATCATCCCCGCGATCGGCCGGCTGTCGATTACATCGGAGGTAATGGCCCGCGGATCGGCCACGCCCTAGAATGAGCGGCATGCAGACAGCGGATTCCAATTTCGGCGTAATCATTCGCGACTGGCGACAGCGGCGGCGCATGAGCCAATTGGACCTCGCCTGCGAGGCGGACATCTCCACCCGTCACCTGAGTTTTCTTGAGACCGGGCGCAGCACACCTAGCCGGGACATGGTGCTGCGACTGGCCGAGAGGCTGGAGGCGCCGTTGCGCGCTCGCAACCGCCTGCTGCTGGCGGCTGGCTTCGCGCCGACCTTCCCGGAGCGCCCGCTAGCCGACCCCGCGCTCGACAAGGCGCGGGCAGCGCTGAACACGCTGCTCGGCGCCCACGAACCTTTTCCCGCGCTGGCCGTGGACCGTGGCTGGAACCTGTTGGCGGCCAATCGCGCGGTCGCCCCACTCACCATGGGCGCTTCGCCAGCGCTGCTGAAGGCGCCCTGCAACGTATTGCGCCTCACTCTCCATCCCGACGGCATGGCGCCGCGGATCGAGAACCTTGGCCAATGGCGATCCTACCTGCTGAGCCGGCTCAGCCGTCAGGTCGACGACACCGCCGACCCCGAGCTGGTCAACCTGCTGGAAGAGTTGTCCGCCTATCCGGCGCCCAAGCCTGGGCGCGCCGACCAAGGCTCCGACGACCAGATCGCCATTTCGCTCCGGCTCCGCACCCAAGCGGGCCTGTTGTCGCTATGGAGCACCACCATGGTGTTCGACGCCGCCCAGGACGTGACCCTGTCAGAGATAGTGCTTGAGACCTTCCTGCCGGCCGACAAGTCCTCAAGCGAGATACTGGCCGCGCTTACGGAGGGATAGAGTTCAATTTTATGGTCCCGCCAACAATAGGTGTGTGGTCCCGGAATAAAGGCGCCGCGCTGCTCTCACCCGATCGCCGTGACAGGATCTCCTGGAAAGAACACCTCCTCGGCGTGGTCGGCCACGTCCTGGGCCGTCCACGACCCCTTCGGCGAAAAGCCCTTGGCCGAGCGCATGCGGATTTCGCGCACCCCGCGCTGAGAAACGCCAAGCATGATTCCCGTCCGGTCGCCCGAAAGGTCGCTGCACATATAGAGCAGCGCCGGCGCGATAGCGTCGGGCAGCGACAGCGGATCGGGTTCGCGGTCGCGCATCCCCGGCAGGTCGCTGGTCAGCCGGGTGAAAGCGCCCGGCGCCAGGCCCCACACCCGAATGCCGTATTTGCGGCCCTCGATCGACAGCACCCGCATGAACCCATACAGCCCCGCCTTGGCCGCCCCATAGTTGGCCTGGCCGAAGTTGCCGAACAGACCCGAGGTCGAGCTGGTCTGGACGATCACGCCCTTGACCGCATTGTCCTTCATCCACCGCCACACCGGCAGGGTGATGCAATAGGCGCCCTTCAGGTGAACCTTGACCACCGCGTCCCAATCGGCCTCCGACGTGTTGGCGAAGGTCTTGTCGCGCAATATGCCGGCGTTGCTGATCAGGATGTCGACCCGACCGAAATTGTCGAGGGCCGCCTTGAGGATGTTCTCGCCGCCAGTCACCGAAGAGACGTCTTCGCCGTTGGCCACCGCCCGGCCGCCTTCGGCCTCGATGGCGTTGACCACCTTCTGGGCCGCCGAGATGTCGCCACCCGTTCCGTCGCGGGCCCCGCCCAGGTCGTTGACCACCACCGCCGCGCCCTCGCGGGCGAACAACTTGGCGTAGGCCTCGCCAAGTCCGTTGCCGGCGCCGGTGATGATGGCGACCTTCCCCTCGAGCAAACCCATATCGCGTTCCTCCATGGCTGGACGACCTTCAGGTCGACGTCCTTGGCCGCACCATCCGACCAACGAGCTTCCGGAGCAAGGGATCAGCCAGAAGGACGGCGGCGGGCTCGAAAAAACGCGCGCAGGATTTCGCCGCAGTCGTCGGCCAGAACGCCGCCGGTCACCTCGGGACGCCAATGGCAGGTCGGCTGTTCGAACAGACGTGGCCCATGCGCCACCGCCCCGCCCTTCGGGTCCTCGGCGCCATAGACCAGCCGCCCGATCCGGGCATGACTGATGGCGCCGGCGCACATCGCACAGGGCTCCAGGGTGACGACCATGGTCAGGCCGGTCAGCCGGTAGGTTCCCAACGCGGCGCCCGCGGCGCGCAGCACCCTGATCTCGGCGTGGGCGGTTGGATCGTGGCCGGCGATCGGCGCGTTGGCCGCCTGGGCCACCACCTTGCCGGTGACGGTGTCGATGATCACGGCGCCGACCGGCACCTCTCCAGCCTCGGCGGCGGCTTGCGCCTGTGCGAGCGCGATGCGCATGGTGGGAAGATCATGGTCGGCCATCCGAAACACCGAAGAGACCCTAAGCCCCCAGGTCAAGCCGCCTCTCGCCGCCCCCCAGCCCCGGCCCCGGCCAGGCCCGTCGAGATCTCCGAAGCGGCGGCCGGCGACCGCGTGGCCAAGGCGCTGGCCCGGGCCGGCGTCGCGTCGCGTCGCGAAGTGGAGCGGCTGATCGAGGACGGCAAGGTCGCCCTCAACGGCCAGATCCTGACCTCGCCGGCGGTCAACGTCCAGGCCGGGGATGTGCTGGCCGTAGAGGGCAAGGTGGTGGGGGCCGCCGAGGCCACCCGGGTGTTCCGCTATCACAAGCCCGCCGGCCTGGTGACCAGTCACAACGATCCCCGGGGTCGGCCAACGGTGTTCGACGCCCTGCCGCCCGAGCTGCCCCGGCTGATCTCGGTCGGCCGGCTGGACCTCAATTCCGAAGGCCTGCTGCTGCTGACCAACGACGGCGGCCTGTCGCGGGCGCTGGAACTGCCCTCCAGCGGCTGGCCACGGCGCTATCGCGCTCGGGCCTGGGGGCGGATCGACCAGGCCCGGCTGGATACGCTAAAAGACGGCGTCACCGTCGAGGGCGTCAACTATGGCCCGATCGACGCCCGGCTCGATAAGGCCAAGGAGGGCGTGACGGGCGCCAATCTGTGGCTCACCCTGACCCTAGCCGAAGGCAAGAACCGCGAAGTGAGGCGGGTGCTCGAGGCCCTGGGGCTGACCGTCAACCGGTTGATCCGCCTGGCCTATGGACCCTTCGCCCTCGGCACGCTCGAGGTCGGCGGGGTGGAAGAGGTCGGGCCGCGGGTGATCCGCGAGCAACTGGTCGGGCTGGTCTCGCCGGCCAACATGCCCACCGGCGATCGGGCGCTGTTCAAGGCCGCCGGCGGCCAGAACCGCCGTGCACCGCAAGGCAAGGCCTTCGCCGGCAACCGCACGGCCGGCGACCCGCTACCGCCGATCACCTACAAGCCCGGCTGGGCGCGACCCAAAAAAAAGAAGGTGATCGGAACCGGCGCGCCCAAGGGTCCTCGCATGCGCGGGCCAAAGACCGCCAAACCCACGAAGCCCTGAACTCGATCAGCTGAAATGCGCCGTCACATCGCGCGACGGGCTGATGTCCTCGGTCTTTACCCCCGCCCAGCGCCTCAGGGTCGGGAGGCGCGCCAACAGTTCGGTGATCAGCACATAGCCGCCGATCAACGCCACGTATTCGACCAGGGAAAAGGCGGAGAATTCGGGGGTGGGCGTTTGCTGAAGGCTCAGCGGCTGAAGGAACAGGACGATCATCAGGTTGTTGACAGCATGCGCCCCGGCGGCGAATTCGATGCCGCCCAGCCTCAGGGTCATGTAGGCGAACGCGCCCCCCATCAGCGCGCGGGTCAGAAAGGCTTCCGGGGTGAAGTCCAGATGCGCGGCGGAAAACAGCAGGGCGGTCGCGGCGATCAGCGTCAGCGGCCGGCGCAGGAAGACTCCGGCCTGGCGCAGAAGCCAGCCGCGAAAGAACAACTCCTCGGCCGCCGCCGCCGGGATCAGCAGCAGGGACAACAGGCAATAGACGATCCGGTCGAAGGCGCCCGGCGATATCGCCAGGAACGCCAGGCCGCCGCCGCCGCCGTTCAGAATCCGTTCGGCGACCACGACCGGCGCGATGGCCGCGGCGGAAAGCGCCATGGCCACGCCGAACAGGCGCCAGCGCACCCGTCCGGCGGCGGCCACATAGACCCACAGGGGCTGGCGGATGATCGCCGCGACCGCGGCCACGAACACCAGCAAGGCCCCGCCGTCGATCGCGGTGGCGACCACCAGGCGGAGCACAATCAGTCCGGGGGTGGCGGTCTGTGGGTCGCGCAGAAGGCGCAGGTCGTCCAACAGGCCCTCCAGTCCGCGCGGGCCGTCGCCGGTCAGGATCGCATAGCCGACCATGATCAGCAGCAGGCCGCAGAAGGCCGCCACGAGGCCGAGCACCACGCCGCTCAGCAGGCCGGTGACCAGGCGCGCGGGATCGCGCTCGCGATCCTCCACCCCGGCCAAAAAGACCGAGTCCCCCAACCCAGCCCAGATGCCCTGCGCGCTCATGAAGACTCCACCCTCCTTGCCGATTAATCTTCCGTCAACCCGGGTGGAAACCAAAGGAGATTCGATGCGAATTGTGGCCGGTGCGCATCGAGGGCGCACCCTTGTGGCGCCGAAGGGACACTCCACCCGCCCAACCGCCGATCGCACCCGTCAGGCCCTGTTTAACGTGCTCGAACACGCCACCTGGAGTCCGGGTCTGGAGGACGCCCGCGTGGCCGATCTGTTCGCCGGCTCCGGGGCGCTGGGCCTGGAAGCGCTTTCCCGCGGCGCAACCTTCTGCCGGTTCATCGACACCGATCCAGAGGCGATGTCGGCGATCGGCGACAATATCGCGACGCTGCGGCTGGGGGATCGCGCGGAGGTCGGACAGGCTGACGCCGCGCGGCTCGCGCCGCTGGAAGCCGAAGCGCCGCCATTCGATCTGGTGTTCCTGGATCCACCCTATGCGAAGAGCCTCGCGGAGCCGGCGCTCGCGGGGTTGGCGAGCGGTCGTTGGTTGGCCGACGAGGCCTTGGTCGTGGTGGAGCGGGGGGCCGGCGAGCCTGATCTGGAAGCGCCTGGTTTCGCAGTTCTGGACACCCGGTCGTGGGGCGCGGCGCGAGTGTGGTTTCTGCGGCCCGGTTTGGCGACTTGAACCCGTCAGCGGCGGCCGAAAAGCCGCTCGATATCGGCCAGCTTGAGCTCCACATAGGTGGGGCGGCCGTGGTTGCACTGGCCCGAATGCGGCGTGACCTCCATTTCGCGCAGCAGGGCGTTCATCTCCGGCGCCGAGAGCTGGCGGCCTGCTCGCACCGACCCATGACAGGCCATGGTGGAGCAGACCTCGGCCAGGCGTTCGCCCAGCGCCAGCGGCGCGCCGTTCTCGGCCAGGTCGTCGGCGATGTCGCGCACCAGCCCGGCCACGTCGGTGTCGCCCAACAGGGCCGGCGTCTCCCGCACCAGCACCGCGCCGGGGCCAAACGGCTCCAGGCCCAGGCCAAGCGCCGCCAGTTCGTCGATGCGGGCGCAGACGCGTTCCGCCTCCGCCGGATCTAGCTCGACCACCTCCGGCAGCAGCAGGGTCTGGCGCGCCACACCGCCCTTGGCCATCTGCGCCTTCATCCGCTCATAGACCAACCGTTCATGCGCCGCGTGCTGATCGACGATCACGACCCCGTCGCGGGTCTGGGCGACGATGTAGGTGGCGTGAACCTGGGCTCGCGCGGCGCCCAGCGGATAGTCGGGCTCGGCCTCCTCGACCCGCATGGCCGGCGTGGCGGCGGCATCCGTGGCGGCAGGCGGTGTCCACGATTCGGACCTGGCCGACACCCCGCTGAAGCCGGGCAAGTGGCCGCTGGCGGTGGGCGCCCAGCCTCCGGCCGCCCATGCTGAAAAGCCCGCCGCGCTCGGCTCCGACCGGAAGCTGCCCAGGGCGGCGGCGGAGACCGTCGTGGAGGCCCGGTGCCCGGCGCCGGCCAGGACGTGGCGCAGGGCGCCGATGATCAGGCCCCGGGCCAGGCCTGGATCGCGGAACCGCACCTCGGCCTTGGCCGGATGGACGTTCACATCCACCAGGGTCGGATCGAGGGTCAGATAGAGCACGGCGGCCGGATGTCGGTCCCGGGCCAGAAAGTCGGCATACGCCGCGCGCAAAGCGCCGTGCAGCAGTCGGTCGCGGACCGCGCGGCCGTTGACGAACAGATACTGATGCGCCGCGCTGCCCCGGTTGTAGGTCGGCAGACCCGCATAGCCGGTCAGGCGGACGCCTTCGCGTTCCTGGTCGATGGCCAGCGCATTGTCCGCGAACTCTCGGCCCAGAACCGCCGACAGCCTGGCCAGTCGCCCCTCAGGTCCGGCCGTTTCGGACGGCAGGCGCAGGGTCCGTCGGCCATCCAGGTCGAGGCTGAAAGCCACCGACTCATCGGCCATGGCCTGTCGCTTGACCGCCTCGGCGATGGCCATGGCTTCAGCCCGGGCCGATTTCATGAATTTCAGCCGCGCCGGCGTGGCGTGGAACAGATCCCTCACCTCGACCCGCGCGCCATGAGCCTGATCGAACGCGGCCGGCGCCACCTCGCCGACCTTGCCGCCATCGACGACGATGACGTGAGCCCCCGCGACGCCACGCGCCCGGGAGGCGATCGAGAGCCGCGCCACCGAGCCGATCGACGGCAGGGCCTCGCCGCGAAACCCCAGGGTGGCGATGCGCAGCAGGTCGTAGCCGCCGTCGGCGTCGGCGACCAGCTTGGAGGTGGCGTGCCGCTCGATGGCCAGGGGCAGTTCGTCGGCGGCAATGCCCTTGCCGTCGTCGGCCACCAGCATGCGCGTAAGCCCGCCGCCATCGGCCTGAACCTCGATGCGCAGCGCGCCGGCGTCGAGGGCGTTCTCCATCAGTTCCTTGATGACGCTCGCGGGCCGTTCGACCACCTCGCCGGCGGCGATGCGGTTGATAAGGTCCGGCGGCAGGCGGCGGATGGTCATGACGGACATATAAGCCTGTTTGCCGCAAAATGGTGGCCGAGCTTGCGATCCGCGATGGAGGGCCGCAGAAGGTGACGCTCCGTCCTCTTAGGGTCCTGAACATGGTCTCCATCCGCCGCGCGCTCGCCACCCCGGCCCTCTGCATCGGACTGCTGGCCGGCGCGCTGATCGGACCACCCCACGCGGCTGCGGCCGGACCCGCGCTGGAGATCAAACCGGAATGGCGGCTCCTGGGTCCGTTTCGAGGCGGCTGGGCGGAGATGGTGGAGGGCGTCGCCAACCGGCCGGACACCTTCGTGTTCGGCGCCTCCGGCGGCGGGGCCTGGCGCACCGACGACGCCGGCCGTACCTGGACTTCGCTGTTCGACAAGGGTCCCACCGCACCGATCGGGGCGGTGGCGATCGCGCCCTCCGATCCCGACACTCTATACTTAGGGTCGGGACAGCCAGAGCCGCGCTATGACGTGGCGGCCGGAACCGGCGCCTTCCGCTCCACCGATGGCGGCAAGACCTGGCGGTCGATAGGCCTGGAAAACACCGCTCATATCGGCCGCATCTGGATCAGCCCAGCGGACGCCAAAAAGGTGCTGGTGGCGGCGGTGGGGGATTTCTTTGGCCCCAATGCGGAACGCGGCGTGTTTCGCTCCATCGACGGCGGTCAGACCTGGGCCCACACCCTGGCGATCAACGACGACACCGGCGCGGTGGACCTGGCCGCTGATCCAAACAAGCCCGACACGATCTTCGCCACCGCCTGGCAGGCGCGGCAATATCCCTGGCAGAGCTATTTCACCCCGGTCGCGGGTCCTGGCAGCGCCATCTATAAGTCCATCGACGGCGGCGTGACCTGGAGCCGGCTCGGCGGCGCCGGCTGGCCCACCGGCCCACTTGGCAGGATCAGCGTGGCGGCGACGCGCACCGCCGCCGGGCTTCGTCTCTATGCGGTGGCGGACTCGGAGGCTGCCGGCGGCCTCTATCGCTCCGACGACGGCGGCGCGAACTGGCTGCGGGTCAACAGCGAACCGGCCTTCACCAGCTATTACGCCAGCCATGTCACCGTCGACCCCACCGATCCCGACGTGGTGTGGCTGGTCGGCCAGTCGATCCGCCGCTGCGCGCAGGGCGGCAAGACCTGCGAGATCGTCAAGGGGGCGCCCGGCGGCGACGACTATCACTTCGTGTGGATCAATCCGGCCCATCCCGATCACATGGCCGTGGCCAGCGACCAGGGCGCCCAGGTCAGCGTCAATGGCGGCAAGACCTGGTCCAGCTGGTTCAATCAACCCACCGGCCAGTTCTATCACCTTGCCGCCGACGATCGGTTCCCTTTCCACGTCTATTCGGGCCAGCAGGACAGCGGCACCGTGGGCATCGCCAGCCGCTCGGACTATGGGGCGATCGGCTATCGTGACTGGACGTCGGTGGGCGGCGACGAGCGCGATTATGACATCCCAGACCCGGAAGACCCCAATATCGTCTATGCCTCGGGACTCGGCGGCCATCTGAGCCGCTATGACGCCCGGACCGGCCAGTCGGCCAATATCACACCGGTTCCGATCTCAACCTACGGACAGCGCCAGACCACGACCCCGCACCACTTCGTCTGGGTGACGCCGATGGCGGTTTCCAGGACTGGGCCGGTGACACTTTATCTTGGCGGCGAGGTGGTGTTCGCCTCCACGGACCGAGGCGTCCATTGGTCGACGATCAGCCCGGACCTGACCGGCAAGACCGCCGGGGCCAGGGGCTGCGACGGCGATGTGGCGGTGGCCGACGCCAAGGCCTGCGGCTATGGCGGTATCTGGAGCCTGACGCCCTCTCCGCGCCACGCTGGAGAGATCTGGGTCGGAACCGATGACGGCCTGGTGCAGCTGACCCGCGACGGCGGCGCCCATTGGATCAACGTCACCCCGCCCCAGGTTCCGGAATGGGCCAAGATAGCCACCGTCGACGTCTCGTCCATCGCGGATGGCGTCGCCTATTTGGCGGTGGACAACCAGCGCCAATCCGACCGCCAGCCCCACGCCTATGTGACCCACGACTACGGCGCCACCTGGCGGGACGCGGCGGGCGATCTGCCGCGCGACCACTTCGTCTCGACAGTGCGAGCCGACACCGTAAGGCCCGGCCTGATCTTCGGCGGGACCGACATCGGGGTGTTCGCCTCCTGGGACGATGGCATCCACTGGCGAACGCTGCAGGGCAACCTGCCGACGGCGTGGGCGCGGGACCTGCTGGTGCATGGCGACGATCTGGTGGTGGGCACCCAGGGCCGGGCGATCTGGGACCTCGGCGACCTGGCCCTGCTGCGTCAAGCGGAGCCCGGCCTGGCGCTGGCCGGTCCCCACCTGTTCTCACCCGCCGACGCGGTCCGGGTGCGGGCCAACGCCAATCGCGACACACCATCCCCGGCGGAAGAGCCAACCGGCCGCAACCCGCCCGCGGGCGCGGTGATCGACTATTGGCTGCCGGCGGCCGCCAAGGGTCCGGTCACCCTGGATGTGATCGATTCGACCGGAACCCGCGTCCAGCGGCTGACCAGCGCTCCGGCCGCCGATATCGACGCGGAGGCTTATTTTCAGAAAGCCTGGATCGGTCCACCCCATCCTCTGTCCACGGCGCCAGGACTTCACCGCGCAATCTGGAACCTGCGCTGGCGGCGTCCGGCGGCCCTGGCGTTCGACTATTCGATCGGCACGGCGGCGGGGACCGACACCCCGATCAGCCCACAAGGACCTTTGGCGATGCCCGGCGTGTATCAGTTGGTCCTGACCGTAGATGGGGTCACCGCGCGCGCGCCGCTGAAACTGATCCAGGACCCCCGCGCCCAGACCAGCGACCCGGACCTCACCGCTTCGCTGGCCCTGTCCAAAACGATCGCCGAAGATCTGAAGCTGGCCCGGCGGGGGCACGGCGAGATGCAGGCCGCTCACGGCGGCGTGGTGGCGGCGCAGGCCGCGCTGAAGGCGAAATCGACCAGCGCCGTAGTCGACGGGCAGGCGTTGATCGCGCGGGTAGCCACGTTTGTTAAGGCGACCGAACCGCCAAAGACCGGTCCGAGCTTTCTGAAGATCTCCAAGGTCCTCGCCGGCGTCGAGACCGATCTCGAGGGCTCGGACCTGGCCCCGACCGAGCCTCAGCTGGTCACCCGCAAGGAGACTCGCGCCCAGCTCGACGATCTCTGGTCAGCCTGGTCCGCCCTGCGCGACCGCGACCTCCCGGCCCTCAACACGTCCCTGACCGAGGCCGGAGTTTCGCCGGTGACCATACCGCCGGAAGACCACCTGCCAATCACCCTGCCCGACGGTGGTCAGGACCTGCCCTGACGCCTGGGCGACGCTCATGCCTTGGGCGTCGAGCAGACCAGATTTCGGGCGTGCAGGCGGCAGATAGCGGAGACGCGGTCATCGAGGTCGTGGAAACGCCCGTTCCAGTCCTCGCCGTTGCGATCGAAAACGAAATAGCCGAAGCGGCCCATGGTGAAGATATCGGCCGCTAGGCCATCGACACTGGCTCGCCCCACGGCTGGCGGCGGGGTGCCGTCCATATCCAGGCTGTCGCCACCGGCCCCGGCCACAAGCTGAGACGGCCGCGCCCCGCCGAATCCCAGGCTGGCGAAATTGTGGATATGGCCGCTGAGAATCAGGGCCACGGCGGAGAGATCGCGGCCTTTGACCGCCTTACGCTCGGTGGCGTTGATCAGGCCGTCGGCCACCAAGTCGCCAAGGCGCGATGAGTTCCAGATCGGCCGATGGGTGACGATCCATACCGGCGCCCCGAGTGGCATGGCCTTGAGACTGTCCAGGCGCGCGCCGAAAGCGGCGATTAGATCCGCGGTCGGGAACACATCCTCGGCATCGGCGCTATCGACCACCAGAAGCCGCGCTCCGCCGATATCGACCGTGAAGCTATCGCTGTTGGCCGGGCAGGCTTTCACCACCGGCGCCGCGTCCAGTTGGCGAAACCAGCCGGCCCAGCCACGCTTGCAATCCTCGTGGTTGCCGCGCGCGAACACCCATGGCGCGGCGGTCAGCAGCGGCCGGGCAGGGTCGAACAGCTCGGCCTTCCAGGTCGCCCATCTGTCGCCGTAGGGACTTCCCGCGCAACCGGTGTTCCCCGGCGGGCACGGCGTCTCGCGGTAATAGTAGTCGCCCACATGGATTACCAGATCAGGCTTTTTCGCCGCCGCCAGGGCGGCGATACGGGCGAACGGCCAGCCACGGGGGTCGTTGCAACGCTGCAGGCCCAGACCCTTGATCCGACATCCCGTGTCGCCAATGATCACGATCCTGCCGGGCGCGCGAACCGGCGCCCTCAGGGGCTGGCCTTCCACGATAAGGCGGCGATCGGTGGAACCGAGGACGGCGGCGCAGACCCGACCGGGAAACGCGGCGCCCGGTCCCACGCGCTGGGTCATCGGACGGGCCGAACCGTCGACGGTAATCGCCGGGCACGCCGCCGCCTCCGTCACCAAGCGCGCCTCCGCCCCACCCGCCGTCATCTGAACCCAGGCCTCAGGCGCGGCGAGGAGGTGGCTCGCCGGCGCCAGAACCAGAAAAATCGAGATGACATACAAGGCGTTGTTCAAGCCCGTACTCCTGTTGGTGAGGGTTCAACGCCGCATCCTGTCGGAAATTTAAGTCGGAATGGGTATTTCAATTCGGCAATAGTCATCCTATCTGCCCGCTTGCGAGGGTGTTCGATGTCTTTTCACGACACCTGCTTTGGCGCCGGGGGGCGCGCCGCAAGAGGATTCCCGTCATGCTCGATAGAGCGCCAAACAGGGACGGCAGGGCTCGCGCCACTCTGAGCGAATGGCTGGCCACGTTCGCCATGTTGTCGGCGGCCTTGACCGCCGTCCCGGCGCGCACTGCCCCGGTCGAGATCGCGGTGACTGGCGTCACCGAGGCCCGGGGTCATGTGCGCGTCGAGCTGTGCACCAAAGACACCTTCCTCACATCGTCGTGCCCCTATCAGGGCGAGGCGCCCGCGACCGTGGGCGCGACCGTGGTCAAGATCGCCGAGGTGCCTCCGGGCGAATACGCCGCCCAGGTGTTCCACGACGAAACCGATCAGGGCGTCATCCACCAGAATCTCTTGGGGATTCCCCGTGAGAAAATCGGCTTTTCCAATGACGCGCGCGTGCATCTGCGTGGGCCGCGTTTCCAGGACGCCGCCTTTTCGGTGGGTTCGGAGTTGCAACGGATCACCCTGAGGGTGGGGCGGCTGTTCGGCGGACACTGATCGGCAAACGTCGATGGGGCGGGTTCAGGACGCTTCGAGTTCCTCGCGGGTGATCCTCCAGGCTCCGGCCAGCCAGGCGGCGATTTCCCGCGCGCCAGGGTGATCGATCGACGAAAATCGCGCCTTCAGGCGGGCGGCCCCATCACCGAGATGCTCGAGACCAACGTCCTGGAATGCCGAGAGTCGGCTTTGCACAAGCCCGGCGAGGTCCGGCCCGAGAACCTGGATAGCCGCCCGGGTGAACGCCTCGCCATAATCATAAGCCTCGCCGAGCCGGTAGTTGTCGGCAAGGGTCAGGGCGGGAATTCGGGACAGCACCGGTTGCAGCGCCGGGTTGATCGCATGGCCCGCGACCTGGTCCGCTATGGCGGCCGAGCGGCCGGTGAAAGCGCGTAAGTGCAGAAATGGCGACATCCGCGGTCCGTCATTGACCGGATAGTTGTCCCAGAGCAGAGGCTTGCGCCCGATCTGGTCCGCGACCCTGGCAAGGTGCCCGGCCCGCAGCTCCCGCGAACACACTTCCGGCCCCGTCCAGAACACGTCGATGGCCGGATCGAGAGCGGCTCCGAAATCCTCAAGATAGGCCGGCGGCCGGGCGCCGAAGAATCGGTCGAGGGCGGGATCGTCACTATAATATGTCGGACAAACGATCAGTCGGTCGGCCCGGGTGCGCGCGCCGATCCAGTGCAGAATATCGGCCTGGGCGGCCGCCAGCCCCGGCAGGTCGCCGCGCATGTCGTCGAACAGGATCGCCAGGTGGCGGACGCCCAGGCCGTCAAGATGCGCCAGCTTGTCGGTCAGGGCCGCCTTCGCCTCGGCGTCGAAGTCGCGGTAGATCTCAAATGGGCTCAGGCCGACTCCGAAGGTCACGCCGATCGCGGCGCAGTGGGTGGCGAACGCCTTGATCGATTCTGCGACCGCGGATGGATGCGGATCCCGCCATCGGCGGCGAAGATACGGGTCGGCCTTGGGCGCATAGAGAAAGAAGTCGTAGCCATGGCCGGCCAGGAAGGTCGCGGTGGCCGTTCGCGCTTCCCACGACCAAGGCCTGCCATAGTAGCCTTCGATCAGGCCGAGCCCGCCGAGCGGCGCGGCCATCCGGACTCAGGCCGCCATGGTCAATTGTCCGGCGATGGCCGGCAATACGGCGGCGACCGGCTGGAACCCGCGGGCGATCGCCACGTAGGTCCCATCGGCCTGCGGACCCAGGATCAAGGCTGGAAAGCCGCTGACGCCCGCGCCCCTGGATACCGCATAGTCCCGCCAGGTTTCCTGCTTGACTTCCTCGGACACGAGACCGGCGGCGAAGGCTTCAGCATCCTGACCAAATTGGACCGCGAGATTCGCCAGCGAGGCGACACTGGTGACGTTGACGCCACCGGCGTAGAAGGCCCGCTGAACCGTGTGCAGGAAGCCAAGCGCTTGGCGGGGATCGTTCCGGCGCATCAGAACCACCGCTCGCGCCGCCGGGTCGGTATCATAAACAAAACCGGGTTCATCCAGACCGCTGGGACCGAAGGGTTGGCCGGACGCCTCCGTCACATGGCGCCAGTGGCCCCGCAGCTCGGCCTTGGCGGCGTCCGCCATCGGGTCGGTCACGCCAGGCCGCAGGCCACCCATCACCAGCCGGACCGGCAAACTATCGCCCCAGACCTCGCCCACCGCATCCATGACCGAAGCGAAACCCCAGCACCAAGAGCACATGGGATCGGCGAAATAGACCAGATGCTGGGCGCTCATGAATCTGTCCAATAACTCAATTCCGATATTCATCCCTTCGCGCCCTCCGAGGCAAGAGGTACGTGGGCGGCGCCATGCAACACGATCTAGGCCGATGGTCATGCCGACACGACACCGATTTGACTCATCGTCGACTCATTCGAAACCTAAGGACGTTGGCTGGACGACACCGGGTAGGCACCAAGCGAATGGGGACGCCTGATTTCCTGTTGTTTTTCAATATTCTTAAACTTTTAACTTTGGTCGGTGAAAATTCTGATCGTACGACGCCTTTTTCGCAGAGTCCCCCTTGCCCTATTTCAGCCCGAATGCTAATCAGTTCTTCATCGGCCTTGCGCCGCGTTGTCCCGAAGGTCGGGAGGACGTAACGGGGATACCAACATGACGATCAGTGCTAAGACGCTCTTCGCCGGGGCCGCTCTCATTTCGGTCCTCGCCCTGAGCACGGCCGCTTCGGCCGTTACGGTTGTTACAGCGTTCACGGGCGGTCCGTTCTCTCTCGCCAACCCGCTCGGCACCTTGCCGGCCACGAAGATGTCGAACGGCAATACTTATGACTACACCTTTACCCTGGTGGATCCGCTGGGCAGCAGCTCTTCGACCCAGGTATCGGCTCAGCTTCTCGCTCACGGTGGTTCGACGCCTGAGCTGATCCAGTACAGTCTCTATACCGGTGACCCTGGCTCGGGAACGTTCGTCTCGCAGTCGAGCCTGGACTTCTCGCCCACGATCTCCTTCACGCCGGCCGCGGGTGACTACTATGTTGAAGTGAACTACATCGCCGCCAACGGCGAAGTGGCCGGCGGCACTTTGACCACCGCCGTTCCGGAACCCGCTTCCTGGGCGATGATGCTGGTTGGCTTTGGCGCTCTGGGCGTCGCCCTGCGTCGCCGGGCCGCCAAGACCGCTACCGTCGCGGCCTAAGCCTTATAAAACATCGTTGCTTAAAGGGGTCGCCGCAGGGCGGCCCCTTTTCGTTTTTCGACACCCATCCGCCGCATTTCCAGGCGCCTTGGGGTTATTTCAGGGCTCTATTGACCCCTTTCAGCCTTTTCGCAGGGTTTTATCGCGGCGCGTCATTTTTCTCCGCCAACCCCTTGCCCCATTTTGGTCGGAATGCTATTAGTCCGCAATCGGCCGTCGGCCACTTCACCGCGATGATCGTGGCGAAGCGCAGGAGTAACGTAAAATGACGACCACGCTAAAGACCCTTTTCGCTGGAGCCGCCGTTCTCTCGGCTCTCGCCATGGCCGCTCCGGCCTCCGCGGTGACGATCGTCACGCCTTTCTCGACCGGCCCGTTCGATCTGAACAATCCGCTCGGCACGATCCCGGCGACCAAGCTGCAGACTGGCAATGTCTACGATTTCAGCTTTACGTTGGACATGCCGACTGGTTCATCCACCTCTGTTCAGCTTTCCTCCCAGCTTCTTAAGGGCGGTGGCTCTACACCGGAACTGATCCAGTATAGCCTCTACAGCGGCGTTTCTGGCTCGGGAACGTTTATCTCGCAGTCGAGCCTGGACTTCTCGCCCACGATCGCCTTCACCCCCACCGTTGGCGACTACTATGTTGAAGTGAACTACATCGCGGCGAGCGGTGAAGTTGCAGGTGGCACCCTGACCGCCTCCGTTCCGGAACCTGCTTCCTGGGCGATGATGCTGGTCGGCTTCGGCGCTCTGGGCGTCGCTCTGCGCCGCCGGGCCGCCAAGGCCGTTTCCGCCTCGGTCTAAGCCTTATAGAATATCGTTGCTTGAAGGGGTCGCCGCAAGGCGGCCCTTTTTTGTGTCTTGGCGCCGGTTGGCTTCGGACGCCTGGGTGTTGCCTTGCGTCGCCGGGTCGCCAAGCCCGCTGCCTCGCCGTCTAAACCTTACAACCTCCAGAAACATCCAGGGCGCCCTCAGGTCGTTCCTTTTCGGCGTTCGTACGCCTCGACCATGCTCGTCCGGAGTGGGACTCGAGCGGGTCCGCCCCAACTTCCACCGCGAATGGCAAATCGATGCGCCGCCATGGATGGCCAGCCCGCCGATAACCGCTGCCACGGCAGTATATAACAATATGTAAAATGCTGATCTTTCCGTATTGCGCCGCAATATGTACGTGATAGTCTCTTAATATCTGTCACGCCGACTTTCGGCCGCAGGCGGATACGGGGAATAAAAAATTCGGAATACCTGATCCTGGCGGGCGCCAACGCTCATCTGGATGAGGAAAGACTTGCGCCCACACGGGACGCGAGATGGTCAGTACGCGCGCGGAGATCGGATCCACGTCGTCAGCCTTACTAAACTTTGTTTGCTGCCCTAGTTCCAAATACGAACATCACTGACGTCCTGCCCAAGCTGGAGACTCTCTATGAACAAGGCGCTCGGCGATTTCATCCCGCTCACATTGGCCGTCGCCGCGTCGATACTGTCAAATCCCGCCATGGGTGCGACCAAGATGTCCTATGCCAAGACGGGCGCCTACAACGCCCTCACCTATACATTCCAGGCTCAGAATACCGGCGACATCGTCGCCTACTTCACCGGCGCTTCGGCCGCTTACGATAGTCGGATCAGCATTCTGGTAAACGGGGTGGACACCGGCGTCTACGGGTTCGACAACCATTCGTCCTCGATCGGCCAGAGCATCGATCTCGGATCGGTGAAAGCGGGGGACAAGCTTGTGTTTGTCCTCAGCATTGTGGGCTCCAGCCAGAACCAGATCTAGTCGGACGCAACGATGAACGGCCTCTATGACTTCGGCTCGAAGTCCCTGACGGGCGCCAACCACATCTATTCGACGTTCTACGACGGGTCCAACCCCGCGCTATCCGGCACGCCTTCCGGCACCTTCGTATCATTCGAAGACCTCCGGTCCGGCCACTCGGACTATGACTATAATGACGAGAGCTTTGTGTTCACCAATGTCAGCGCCGCGGTTCAGCCTCCGCCGACATCGCCGGGGCCGCCTGGCTCAAATCCACCAGGCCCGACACCACCGGGTCCCACCCCGTCGGGTCCGCCGACTCCAAGCCCTGGTGTGCCCGAACCCGGCGCCTGGCTGCTGATGCTCGTTGGCTTCGGCGGACTGGGCCTGACCCTGCGCGCCGCGCGCCAAGGGGTCGCGTCAATAGTTTTGCCAATGGTGATCCAAGATTGATCTATCGACCATAAGACAACATGTCACAACGAGCAACATTAATTAGTGTATTGTCATGGTGTCTTCACAAAGTTATCCTGATAAAATGGGGCAATCACGCCTCATAACGGGGACAAAATCGAGATTAGGAGACAATTACTATGTCTTTAGAATTTAGGGCACTTTCCGTCGGAGGCATTGTGCTTTCGGCTATCGTCGCCACCACGCCGGTTTCGGCTATGACCGTGATCAAGCCGTTCATCGGTGGGCCATTCTCGCTGGCCAATCCGTTGGGTACGATTGCGGCCATCAAGCTGTCGAAGAAGAACACTTATGATTTCACCTTCAGTCTGGTGAACGATCCGGGCTCTTTTGCCAGTGTTCAGGTCCTTGCCCAGCTGCTGACCAAGGGAGCCTCCATACCGGAGCCTATCCAGTTCAGCCTCTACGAGGGCGTGCCGACCGGTGGTGTCTTCCTGGCCCAGTCAAGCCTCGACTTCTCGCCGACCATCGCTTTCAAGCCGGAGGTGAGCCCTTACTATGTCAAGGTCGACGTGATCAGCGCCAATAACGAAGTCGCCGGCGGCACCTTCACCACGTCCGTCCCGGAACCCGCCTCCTGGGCGATGATGCTTGTGGGCTTCGGCGCCCTGGGTGTCGCCCTGCGTCGCAGGGCCACCAAAAGTGCGACCATCACGGCTTAGGCTCCGGAAATCCAAAGACTTGAGGGGGTCGCCAATGGCGGCCCCCTTTCTTCAGATCACCTCGCGAGTAGGATCCCAGACGCGTTTGCGCCTTGTTTTTGATCGGATTGGCCCGCCACACTCCTATTCAACCACGTTCCGCGACAATTTAACCAAGTGACACCACCCTGCAAACGACCTCTTGCCTCTTCGCTGTCATAATGTTAATTTTCGTTAAGTGAGGCAATAACGTCTCATGACATTGCATTTGCCAAAGCTTAGGAGGCGCATCTAATGATATTCAATAGTAAATTTCTTTTCGCCGGAGCCGCCGTCATATCGGTGCTGGCCATCACGTCTTCCGCCTCGGCGGTGACGGTGATCACGCCCTTCTCCAGTGGCCCGTTCTCGCTGAACAACCCGCTCGGCACCCTGCCAGCCACGAAGATGAAGATCGGCAATATCTATGACTACACCTTTACCCTGGAAGACCCCCTGGGTTCGATCTCGTCGACCCAGGTCCAGGCTCAGTTGCTGGCGCACGGAGGTTCCACGCCCGAGCTGATCCAGTACAGCCTCTACAGCGGTACCCCCGGAAGCGGGACGTTCCAATCCCAGTCCAGCCTTGACTTCTCGCCGACCATCGCCTTCACGCCAAAGGCTGGCGATTACTATGTCGAAGTCGACGTGATCACCGCCAATAACGAAGTGGCCGGCGGCACTCTGACAGCCGCCGTACCGGAGCCCGCTTCCTGGGCGATGATGCTGGTGGGCTTTGGCGTACTTGGCGGCGCCCTGCGCCGTCGGGCCGCGAAGAACGGTTTCCTCGCTGTCTAAGCCTGACGAACTCGACTCAAGAACCTTCCAGGGCCGTTCTAGTTCAGGACGGCCCTGCCTTGGGGCCACACGCGATCGGTAGAAGCCGCGTGAACAGATCGGCCATGGCCTCCAACCCACCTTGGCGTTGAAGGTGGTCCTGTCGCACCTCCAATTCCACCGCGTCCAGTCCGCGTCGGTGGGCGTGAAACGGCGCGGTGTAGTCGGTTCCGTCCATCGCGTAGGGCTCGTTGTCGCCGACCACCAGACTAGACTCTCGTCGTAACAGCGTCAGCAACGCGGTCGAAGCGGCGGAATTGCCCATATGCAATACCCCGACATCCCAGGGCCGGGCCACGCCGCCGAGGCTGGGCGTGAAGCTATGGACGCAGATCAGCACGGAGTCCGCCCTCCGCGGGCGGCGTGCATCCAGTTCCGCGCCGATCAGCGCATGATAGGGCTCGAAGATCGCCTGGCGCCGCGCCGCTTTCCAGTCTGACGAGAGATCACGATTGCCGCGAACCATCCAGCCATCGCCCTCGGTCACGATCGACTGAGGATGGTCTGGCGAGCGGTTGCAGTCGATGACCAGCCGCGAATAGGCTTGGTGGATCAGAACCGCGCCCAGGGCGCCGGCCAGGCGACGGGCCAGGTCCAGGGCGCCGATGTCCCAGGCGATATGCGCATCGAACGCGGCCTCCGGCAGGCCAAGCCGGCCCAGACGGCGCGGAACCGCGCGGCCGCCATGATCGCAGACCAAGACAAACGGCGATTCGGCGCCGCTATTTTCGGCGACCGCGGGCGTGGGGTCGCCCGCTTCCAGAAGCCCCATGGACGGCGATGGTTTAATGGCTCTACTCCCATACATTCGAAGCGACCCGCCGCGCCCAAGGAACCGGCTCCGCCGCCAGGGCGTTAGGGTGGACCTCCAGACGTTCTCATTAAAGGCCAGGACCTCTATGCACATCCGCGTGGGTTACGACATCATATATGACTGCGCCGGCCCGACGCCGATGATGTTGCTGCTGAGCCTGAGGCCGGAGCGGACCGACGATCTGGTGACGCCGCAGCTGATGACGGTCTCCCCCAACGTGCCGACGCGGACCTATGTGGATCGGTTCGGCAATCTCTGCACACGGGTGATGGCGCCGCGGGGTCCGATCCGTTTCACCGCCGACTATGTCGTCTCGGATTCCGGCTTACCCGACCAGCCGGCCTTCGACGCCATCCAACATGAGGTGGACGCTTTGCCCAGCGACCTGTTGGTCTTCCTGCTGGGCAGCCGCTATTGCGAGACCGATCAGCTGACCACCGCCGCGTGGTCGCTGTTCGGCGGCGTGGCGCCGGGTTGGAAGCGAGTCCAGGCCATCGTCGAGTGGGTCAACGAGCGGATCACTTTCGGCTATCCCTACGCCCGTAACACGCGAACCGCCTTCGAAGCCTTCAACGAGCGGGTCGGGGTGTGCCGGGATTTCGCCCATCTGGCCGTGACCCTGTGCCGCTGCATGAACATCCCGGCCCGCTACTGCACCGGTTATCTGCCGGACATCGGCGTGCCGGTCGAACTGCCGATGGATTTCAGCGCCTGGTTCGAAGTCTATCTGGGCGGCCGCTGGCACACCGCCGACGCCCGCCACCCCCACCCACGCATCGGACGGATCCTGATGGCCCACGGTCGGGACGCCACGGATACGGCCATCAGCACCGCCTTCGGACCCACCACCATCAGCCGCTTCGACGTCATCGGCGAACCGGTCTGAACGAAGCCACGCGCCGAACCTTCGTCACGCGAGCGGGCCGCCGATCACCGAAAAGCCGGCGTGCATGGCTCTATTGTCACGTGGGAGGCGTCTTATCGATGGAAAGGCCCGCACCGACCGTCGTATGACGCCCGGGCGGACGCGGCGCCGTCGAGACCCTCCGGGAACGAGAGGGCGGTTGAAAATGATCGGGAGGTTTCGATGAAGGATTTTACCGGCAAGTTCGCGGTGATCACCGGCGGCGGCACGGGCATGGGTCGGGAGCTGGCCCGCCAGCTGGTGGCGGAAGGCTGCAACGTGGCGATGTGCGATGTCTCCGCGGCCAATATGGCCGTGACCAGAACACTGTGCGAGGCCGACGCGCCGCAGGGCACGCGGGTGACCACCTTCGTGGCCGATGTGTCCGATGAGGCGGCGATGATGGCGTTCAAGGCCGCCGTGGCAAAGGACCAGGACACCGACAAGATCCATCTGTTGTTTAACAACGCCGGCATCGGCGGCGGCGGTGGTTTCGTCAACGGCGATCGGGAAGGCTGGGACCGCACCTTCGCCATCTGCTGGGGTGGCGTCTACAACGGTTGCCGCGCCTTCCTGCCGATGCTGATGGCCGCCGACGAAGGCCACATCGTCAACACAAGCAGCGTCAATGGCTTCTGGGCCTCTCTCGGACCCCATACCTCCCATACCGCCTACGCTGCCGCCAAGTTCGCGGTTAAGGGTTTCACGGAGGCCCTGATCACCGATCTGCGGCTCAACGCCCCGCACATCAAATGCTCGGTGGTGATGCCGGGCCATATCGGCACCGATATCGTCGCCAATTCACGCAAGGTGCTGACCGGGTCGGACGACGAGACCCTGAGCGCCGGCGCCATCGCCCAGGCCCGGACCCGCATGGCGGAACTGCTGGGCGCGGTGGGATCCGATGGCTCGAGCGTCAGCGACGAACAGATCCAGGCCTTCATGGCCGAGGCGGCCCGGCGGTTCCGGGACGACGCGCCGATGACCGCCGCCGCCGCCGCGACCGTGATCCTGGACGGGGTCAAGGCCGAGCGTTGGCGCATTCTGGTGGGCGACGACGCGCTCGCCCTGGACAGCATGGTGCGGGCCAATCCGGAATCCGCCTATGAACCGGCGTTCTTCGCCGAACTGGCCGCGAAGACCGGTTGGCGCGTCGGAGGCTGATCGATGGCCCCCGTCCCACATCACGGCGTCGTCGCCGTCACCGGCGCCGCTGGTTTCCTTGGCGGCTGGGTGGTCAGTCAGCTGCTGGACAAGGGGTACCGCGTCCGGGCCTGCGTACGGAATGTCGATGACGCCGCGCGCGTCGACTTCCTCAAAGCGATGCCCGGCCATGCGTCCAGCCGGCTGACCTTGCACGCCGCCGACCTGGATCGCGAAGGCTGCTTCGACGAGATCTTCGCCGGCTGTCACGGCGTTTGCCATGTGGCCCATATCAGCGACTACAACGACCAGGCCTATGTGAAGCGCACCTGCGATCACATCATCGCCAGCGTAAACGCCTCGCGCAGCGTGACGCGAGTGATCGTCACCTCTTCCGTCGCCGCCATTATCTCGGAAATGGACCTGCAGGAGGTGGTGCGCAGGCCGGTGTTCTATGAAGACCGATATCCCGACGAGATGAACCCCAAGCGCACCCCCGAGCGCGGCCAGGGTTATTCAATGGGCAAGCTGATCGCCGAACGCGCCTTTGCCGAGGCGGCCGAGACCAACGGCTTCTGGGATGCGATCACCTGTTGTCCGGGAGACAACGTCGGCCCGATCCAGTCGGCGCACCAGAAGGACATGGGGCCGTGGCAGCACCATATCGAGGGCATGCTGTTGGGCCGCTATGACCAGAACGGGGTCTATCGACCCTGGATGACGGTGGATGTGCGCGATGACGCCGCCTGTCATATCGGCCTTCTGGAAAGCCTGTCGGTAAAGAATGGCGAGCGATATATCGCCTGGTCGACCGACACCCGAAAGGTCGAGGATATCTGCGCCGACATCGGCCGGCTGCTGCCGGAGTTGAACCATGCCTACACCGCCCCCGTCGATGCGTTTCCCGACCGGATCAAGGCGCGCGAAGCGGAGTTCCGCGCCATCTGGGCGCTCAGTGACCTGAAGAACGAGCGGGTCCGCGCCGCGACCGGCGTCACGTTCCGGCCTTTGGACGAATCGATCCGGGACTGCGTGGAGTCATTGATCGCGGTGGCTGGGGTACAAGCCAAGACGCCGTGGCCGCGCGGTTGCGTGCAACTGAGCCACAAGCCCCCAGTTAATGACCAAATCGATAGAGCCTGGCCAGGATACACTGGAAACGGCCATCCATGATCAGGCGGCCAGTCTCTACTTCTCGGGCAAGCACGGTTCGGAAAAGGTCGGTATCGAAATGCCGACCCGTAGCCATGGTCTCAGCGATCGCAAAGAGGATGCCGTCGGCGGTTCGCCCAGACTGCAGATAGACACGTTGCGATCTGTCATCCTGGACGCGGAGCTCCAGGTGGTCCATAAGGTAGTAGTAGAGATTCAAAAGATTGTCCCTCTCGGCCGCGGTCGCGCGGCGGTCGGAGATCAACCACCGGATTTGTTTGCGAAAGTCGGCCCGGACCAACGGAGCTTGCTTGGATTCCAATCTATCGAGGAGGTTTTCGGTCTCCTCGCCTACGGAGAGCGCCGCCCGCGGACCTTCGGCCATAAGGAATTCCTTGCAAAATGACGGGTCGACCCGCCCAAAAGATTGCATAAACGGAATGCCAAGTGAATAGGGAAACGCCATGGATTTCATCACGGTCGCCAAGGCGGCGCGCGTCACCACCGTCACCCTCAACCGCCCGGACGTGATGAACGCGATCAATCCGGCCATGCACGCCGAGCTGCAGGTCGCCTTCGACGATTTCGCGGCCGATCCCGAGCAGTTTGTCTGCATCGTCACCGGTGTGGGCGAACGGGCGTTCTGCGCCGGCAGCGATCTGAAAGTCCTCGATCGCCACGGCCGCTATCCGAAGAACGGCTACGCTGGCCTGATCGAACGGTTCGACCTGAACAAGCCGCTGATCGCGGCGGTGAACGGCCTGGCGCTTGGCGGCGGGTTCGAGGTCGCCCTGGCCTGCGACATCATCATCGCCGCCGACACCGCCAGCTTCGGCCTGCCCGAACCTCTGGTCGGCGCCGTGGCCTTGGGCGGGGGCCTGCATCGGCTGTCGCGCCAGATCGGGCTGAAACAGGCGATGGGGTTGATTTTGAGCTCCCGAAGAGTGAGCGCCGCAGAGGGGCTAAGACTGGGGTTCGTCAATGAGGTGGCGCCGGCCGGACAACTGCAGGCCACCGTGGATCGCTGGTGCGGCGACATTCTGCGCGCCTCGCCGATGTCGATCCGCGCCTCGAAGGAAACCGTGATGCGCGGCCTGGGCGAGACCGACGTCGAAGCGGCGATGCGCCACCAGCCAAACTACCCTGCCTACGCCGCCTGGCGCGAGAGCGAAGACGCCAAGGAAGGCCCCGCCGCCTTCGCCGAAAAACGCTCACCGGTCTGGAAGGGGCGATAGCCGCGGATGCTCAGGTGATGTGCTTGGCGCTCGGCGGGTCGCTGGCGGGGAAGCTCTCGTTCAGGCTTTCGTCGATCAAAGCTTCCTGACGATCCTCGGCGGTTTTCTCGCGGTCGGCGAGTTGATCGAAGATCTCATTCTTGGCCAGGAGCTCGGCGGGAACGGCGCCCGGCCCTTCGCCGGTGTCGAACGCCGCCTTGACGTCGTCCTCCGAGATACGATTCGCGGGGTTACCTGGCTGCCCCAGGTTTTGCTCCTCGGTTCCATCACCCATCATGCCGGGATGGCGTTCACGCTTGTCGATGTCGGTCATGGTCGTTTCCTCCGCAAGGAACTTGTTAAACCCCCGGCGGGCGCGACCGTTCCGGTTCGGCGCAGGGAACTCGGGTGTCACCACGATTGCCCGGGTGCACAATCTGCCCGGCCGGAGCCATCTGGCCGCCATCCTGCCGTTCCACCGACTAGTTGTCCGCGCGTCATTGGAGGGTGTTGCAGTTACCAACGTAGAAAAACATGGGCTATCCAGTAACATCATTCGATGCTAAATTCATGCCTGAATTGGAGACCAGCTATTGCGTACGACCCTCGCCCTGGATGATGACCTGATGGCTGAGGCGCATGCCTATACCGGCCTAAAGGAAAAGTCTGCGTTGGTGCGCGAGGCGCTCAAAGCCCTGATCGAACGTGAAAGCGCGCGCCGATTGGCGCGTCTGGGAGGTAGCGAACCCAATCTTGAAGCCCCTCCCCGTCGTCGGCGTCAACCTGCATGATCCTTGTCGACACGTCGGTCTGGATCGATCATTTGCGATCGGGCGACGAAGCATTGAAGGCCTTGCTCAATGCGGGCGAAATCCTCAGCCATCCCTGGGTGATCGGCGAACTGGCGCTCGGCCGCCTCGCCCAGCGCGAGGTGATTCTGTCGTCGTTGCGCGGACTTCCGCGGGCAACCGTGGCCACGGACTATGAAGTGTTGGAGTTTATCGACCGCAATAGTCTGGTGGGCCTTGGCGTAGGTTATGTGGACGTGCACCTGCTCGCGGCGACCCGCCTCTCGGCGTCGGCGACACTATGGACACGCGACAGACGGCTTTTGGACGTAGCCCAAAATCTGGGGCTGGCGGCGAGAATAGCGTGATCGTGGTCGAGCTTGTCGGCCGGTACGACCTGTTCCCAACCCATTCTACCCCGGCCACCAGCCTTTGGAACTTGTCTCCCTCTGCGTCATCTGCCTCATCTGTGCGTTGAAATCGACGTTGACCGGAGGAAATCATGACCGCTCACCACATCCGCTATGAAGTCGATCCCGACGGGATCGCCACCCTGACCATCGACCGCGCCGAAAAACGCAACGCCATGACCTATGCGATGCTGGGCGCCTTCATCGACAAGGTCCGCGAGGCCGGCGCCGACGACAAGGTGCGGGTTTTGATCGTCACCGGTTCGGGCGGCAGCTTCTGCGCCGGCACCGACTTGGCCGACCTCGCCACCATCCCCGGCGAGACGCGCGGCGTGCGCGGCACGGCCCACGAGGCCGACAAGTGGTGGCCGCTGGTCTCTTGCCCCAAGCCGGTGATCGGCGCCATCGACGGCAGCGCGGTGGGCATGGGCGCGGAATTCACCAGCCAGTGCGACGTGAGGATCATCAGCGATCGCGCCCGGTTCGCCTGGAACTTCGCCCACCGCGGCCTGGTGCCGGACACCGGGGCCGGCAGCTGGCTACTGCCACGCATCATCGGCCCACACCGGGCGCTGCGCTTGCTTTATAGTGGCGACTTCCTGCCCGCCGCCGAGGCTTACGCCATCGGCTACACCGCCGAGATGGTCGCCCCAGAAGCCCTCGCTGAGGCCGCGCTGACCGAAGCCCGCCGCTACCTCAATTCCTCACCGTTCTCGATCCGCCACATCAAATCGCTGGTCTGGCGCGGCTTGGAGCGCAACCTCGCCGAGCACATGGCTGTCCACGTCGAGACCATGTCGGCCGCGTTCAAATCCGCGGATCACAAGGAAGGCGTGGCCTCGTTCCTGGAGCGGCGGCCGGCGAGGTTCATTGGGCGTTAGGGCGCGTATCGGTCGTCGACGCACCCGATCACGCCGCGCCGCGCTGGGCCGGGGGACTGCCAGTCCAACGCTTGAAGGCGCGCGAAAAGGCGCTGGGGTCGGAGAAGCCAACCAGATAGGCCGTCTGGCTCACCGAGACCTTCCGCCCGTTCAGGTAGTGAAGAGCCATGCGGTGACGCAGGTCGTCGAGCAAGGCTTCATAGCTGACACCCTCGGCCTTGAGCTGCCGATAGAGTGTCGGACGACTGACGCCCATCGTACGGGCGATCAGATTCATGCTGGCCTCGCCCGTATGGAGAATTGGGATAAGCACGCCCTCCACTCGTCCCCGTGTGGTTTTGCAGGTCTTTAAGCTGGCCAACAGCGCCTCGGCCCGTTCGCTGAAGATGCCGAATACGTAGCGGTTCGAGCGGCCCGTCTTGCGGTTCAGCCACTGGTTTTCGATCAGCAGTGCATTGCGGTCGCTGCCGAAGACCACGGGCGCCTTGAAAATCCGGTCGTATTCGGCGTGGTGGGCTGGACGGGCGTGGGTCACATGCACGGCGCTCGCCAAAGGCGCTCCGCCGAATTGGCGGGCGGCGCCACAGACAAATCGGGCGAAGGTCGACTCGGTGAGTTCCGGAAAGTCATTGGGATCCCGGCGGCGGTCCTCCAACCAGAACGCCCCCTGGCCGCGCACGACACCGAACCGGTTCGCCTCACCCAGACCAGCCACTTCGACCACCAGCCGGCCATAGCGATTCAGCTGCGCCAGCGCCTCGCCCATGGTCTCGGCCGCCTCCGAGATCAGACCGACGATAGACATTTCGGCGAACAGCGATGTTTCCCCAAACTTCAGGGCCAGGGCCGGATCGCCACATAGGTCCTTGGCGGCGCGCATGAGCGCCTTGAACCGCGCGAACGGCAGGCGGTTGTCCTGGTCGAGGATATCCTGGGCGGCGATCCCGGCGCGTCCGAGCAGCACGGATCGATCGGCGCCCTTCGACAGCGCCAGATCCATCAACGCCTTCACATAGCCCGCCGAAACCGTGGGCTCGGACATGCCAGACCCCATTCTGAAGCCTCCGGTCATCATATTGATCACTGGGATCATGGGAAGACCAGACGCCGGCCCCTAGTCTCGAAGCCTCACATCAATGATCGATGAGGGACGAACCATGGTCGAAGCCACGGTCTCTGGCGCCCAATGGAGGCTGCCGTCGGCGGATGCCACCCTGAAGGCGGCGGCGCAGGTCTGGTTTCTGGTCGCCATCGCCGGTCAATGGGCGTTCGTCTACTATATTGTGGGCTTCTACGCTGGCCCGACGCTACGCGGGCATTTCGAGGCCTGGAGCAGAAACATCAGTTTGATCAAGGGATATGTGGCCGGCGACGGGGTTGGCAATCTCTATTTCGCCGCGCATGTGTTGATCGCGGCGCTGATCACCACCAGCGGCGCATTTCAGCTTTTTCCACGAATTCGGGCGCGCGCGCCGTCGTTTCATCGCTGGAACGGCCGCATCTATATCCTGGCCGCCTTTCTGATGGCGACCGGCGGTCTATGGATGATCTGGGTTCGTGGGACCTTCCTCACGATCTTTGGCGCGGCGGGAAGCACACTGCTCGGCGCGATGATCATGATATGCGCCGCCTTGACCCTGCGCTCGGCAATGGCCGGGCGGATCGACGCCCATCAACGCTGGGCGATGCACACCTTCCTGCTGGTGAACGGCGTCTGGTTTCAGCGGTTGGGATACAACTTCTGGATCATCCTCAACCAAGGCCCGGTCGGGATCGGCGACCGCATGGACGGGCCGTTCGACATCATCTGGGGGTTCGGCGCGTTCCTGTTTCCGCTTGCCGTCTTCGAGCTCTACCGGCGCGCCAGGGACCACGCCGGCGCCAGCGGAAAGAGCGCCATGGCCGCCGCGCTGTTGGTTTTGGCCATCGCCACGGGTGTGGGAATCTACGGCGCCTACATGTTCATGTGGCGCCCCGTGCTGGCGAAGGTATGAGCGTCTTACCCCCCGATGAAGCGGGAGAGTCGGTGTCAGATACGCCCGGCGGCGAGGTAGATGGCATCGATGGCGGCCATGTTGGCGATGGCGTCGGCGCCGCCGGTCAGAGGCGTGCCGGCGGCGGTGATCACGGCGTACAGATGGTCGAGCTGGGCGGCATAGCTAGGTTTACCTTCGGTGGGATGTTGGGTCACACGGCCCTCCACGGTGGTGGTGAAACGGCAACCCATCTGCGGGGCCAGAAAGTTCTGAATCTCTAGGACGCCGGCTTCTCCCTCCAGACGCAACCAGGCCGAGAAGTTCGGCGGGGTCATCGAACAGGCGATCCTGGCCTTGACTCCGCCTGGGAAGAGCAGGTCGGCGGAAAGGTCGGAATCCACCCCCTCCTCGAACACCGCCCGTGCGCCGGCGACCAGGGGTTCGGCCTTCAGAAGCGTCCGCAGCGCGTGAAGCGGATAGCAGCCGAGATCCATCAACCCGCCCCCGCCTTGCTCCGCGCTCCAGCGCAGCTCTCCCGGGGTTCGCTTGATCGGCACGTGAAACTCCGCCGCACCACCGGTGACGGCGCCGATCACGCCGGCCGCCAACAGCCCCTCGGCCCGGCGCATCACGTTGTGGAAGCGATAGTGGAAGGCCTCGATCAACAGCCCGCCGGTTCGCTCGGCCGCCGCGACCATGGTCCCGGCCTCACCGGCGTCACGGGCGAAGGGTTTCTCACACAGCACCGCCTTGCCCGCCTCGAGGGCCGCGATGGTCCACTGCGCGTGGCCAGCCGGCGGCAGGGCGTTATAGACCACGTCCACATCCTCGCGCCGGACCAGTTCGGCATAGTCGGCCGCCACCGCCGCGACGCCGTGTTCGGCCGCATAGGCCTGGGCGCGGGCCGGGTCCCGAGCCGCGACGACAGTAAGCTGGAACCGCGCGTCGCCCTTGACCGGCGCGATCACCGCGCCCCGCGCGATCTTCGAGGCGCCCAGCAGGCCGATGCGAATAGGCGTGGTCATGTCTGGTCCCCTCCCGATGGTTGGCTGTAACCTAAGGACAGTTTCCGCGAAGCGCCAAGGCCCATGACCCTCGTTCCCCTGCCCGCAGACGCCCTGGACCTGCGTGACCGCGACGCGATTTTCGACGCCCTGGGCCGCGAAGTGTTCGATCTGGCGATCATCGGCGGAGGCATCACCGGCGCGGGCATAGCGCGCGACGCCGCGATGCGCGGCCTGACCGTGGCGCTGGTGGAAGCGCGGGATTTCGCCTCGGGCACGTCCAGCCGATCATCGAAAATGATCCACGGCGGCCTGCGCTATCTGGCCCAGGGCGACCTGAATCTGGTGCGAGAAGCCGCCTCGGAGCGCAAGGCGGTGGAGGCGATCGCGCCGCATCTGACCCGGCGGACCCCCTTCGTCATGCCGTTTCGCAACGCCGCCGCCGAGGCCAAGCTGCGCGCGGGCCTGTGGACGTTCGAGAAGCTGGGCGACGTGCCCAAGCAACGACGCCACGAGGTTTGGAGCCGATCTGAACTGGCGGCGCGCGAGCCGGCCGTCGATGTGACCGACGCCGCTGGCGCGGTCGTCTATCCCGAATACCTGACCGACGACGCTCGTCTCACCCTGGCCAATATCCGCAGCGCCGCGCGCGCCGGCGCTATGGTAGCAAGCTACGCCAGGGTCGAGGCGGTGATTCTGGAGAACGGCCGCGCCACGGCGCTTGATGTCACCGACACCCTGCCAGGCGGGGAAGCGCGGCGCACCAGGGTCCGGGCGCGGGTGATCGTCAACGCCGCCGGGCCCTGGGTCGACGCGGTTCGGGCTCTGGAATCGGCCGGTGCGCCCGGCCGGCTAGCCCTGGCGCGGGGCGTGCATCTGGTGGTTCCCCATGCCGCCCTACCGGTCAGGCGCACGGTGATCATGTCGGCGGCCGACCGGCGCAGCGTGTTCGCCGTACCCAAGGGGGCGGTGACCTATATCGGCACCACCGACACCTTTCATCCGGTGGCGGAGGCCTGGCCACCGGTGACGCCCGACGATGTGGACTATCTGCTGTCGGCCGCGGCGGCCCGGTTCAGCACGCCCCGGCTGACCGTCGACGACATCGTCTCGGTCTGGTCCGGTGTCCGCCCTTTGGTGGACCAGGCGGGAAAGTCGGCTTCGGATATCTCCCGCAAGGACGAGCTGTGGACAGGTCCAGGCGGCATTCTCTCCATCGCCGGGGGCAAGCTGACCGCCTATCGGCGGATGGCCGAACGGGTGGTGGACGAGGTGGCGACCTTTTTGGGTCGGACCACGGCCGGCTGCGGAACCGCCTTGGACCCTCTGCCCGGCGGCGATATCGCCCCGGCCACCCTGCGCGCCGAACTTCTGGCCGCTGGCCTTGAGGAGATCGACATCGACCGGCTGATCGGCCTCTATGGGTCCGAAGTCCGCGCGACCACGACCGCCGGGAGCGGACCCGCCGTCGAGGCGGCGCGCGCTGTCCTGTGTGAAGGCGCCCTGACCCTGGAAGACTATTGGGCGCGTCGAAGCGCCCGCGCCTGGTTCGATCCCGACGCCGGTATGGGCGCGCTGGCGGTGGCGGCCGGGGCCATGGCGCCGTTGCTGGACTGGTCGGCGGACCGTGTCGCCCAGGAGATCGCCGGCTGCCGTGACCGGCATCGGCGGGACATGGCGTCGTTGCGCGCCTTTTCACCTCACGGCCTTGAGTGACGGCCGAGTGTTGGCCAAAACCGCGTCAGGCTTTTAGACAAACGCCCGGGAAAACAAAATGACGCTCGACCCCTCCGATTGGGATGAAACCCGCGCGATCGGCCGCGAGATGATGGACGATATGCTCACCTGGCTGGAGACGGTGCGCGATCGTCCGACCTGGACCTCCGTGCCGACCGACGCCAAGGCGCGCCTGGACGAAGCCATTCCCTACGCTGGTTCGCCGCTGGGCGACGTTTACGAAGCCTTCAAGCGCGATGTACTGCCCTATCCCACCGGCAATGTGCATCCCCGGTTCTGGGGCTGGGTGATGGGCACAGGCACCACCACCGGCGTACTGGCCGACTTTCTGGCCGCCGGCATGAACAACCACCTGGCCGGCTATGACCAGTCCGCCGCCCTGATCGAACGTCGGGTGGTGGCGTGGCTGGTGGAACTGATGGGCTTTCCCAAGGACGCCAGCGGCCTTCTGGTCAGTGGCGGCACCGAAGCCAATCTCAATGGCCTGATGGCCGCCCGGGTAGCCAAGGCGGGGTTCGATATTCGCCAGGAGGGGCTGAGGGCCGGTCCACAACTGACCTGCCATGGCGGCGCCGAGACCCACAGCTGGATCTACAAGGCCTGCGAGAGCATGGGCCTGGGCCGAAAAGCGTTCCGCGCGTCGCCCGTCGACGCCGACTATCGGGTCGATCTGGCCGCTTGCCGGGCGCGGATCGTGGCCGATATCGCCGCCGGCGATCGGCCGTTCGCGATCATTGGCAACGCGGGCACGGTCAGCACCGGAGCTACCGATGACCTGAACGCCCTGCGCGATCTGGCCGACGAATTCGATCTCTGGCTGCATGTCGACGGCGCTTTCGGAGCGTTGGCGGCCTGGACCGAAAGCCGGGCCATCGTCTCCGGCTTGGAGCGCGCCGACTCGGTGGCCTTCGATCTGCACAAGTGGGGCTACATGCCCTATGAGGTCGGGGTGGCGCTGTCGCGCTCACCCGAAGCACAGACGGCCACCTACCAGACCGCCTCCGCGGGGGCGCCGGCCTATCTGCGATCGGCCCAGGCGGGTATCGCCGTGGACACCACCTATTTCGCCGATCGCGGCTTTCAGCTGTCACGGGGCTTTCGAGCCCTGAAGGTGTGGATGTCGATGAAGCAACAGGGGGTCGACCGGATCGCCACCGCCATCCAGATGAATATCGACCAAGCCAGGCGGCTAGGCGCCTTGGTGGACGCCCACCCCGACCTGGAGCTGCTGGCGCCGGTGTCGCTGAACATCGTCTGTTTCCGCTATGCGCCGGACGGTATGGCCGAGGATGCTTTGAACCCGCTCAATCAGGCGATCCTGGTGGCGCTCCAAAGCCGGGGTATAGCCGTGCCATCCCAGACCGTGTTGCGGGGCCGGTTCGCGATCCGGGTCTGCATCGCCAACCACCGCTCGCGCGACGAGGATTTCGATATTTTGGTCGAGGCGGTCGTGGCGATCGGAGCGGAACTGGCGCGGGTTCCGGTCAGCCGCCTGGATTGACCTTCCCCTCGGCCGACTCCGCGTAGAACTGGTTGTAGTATTGGCGGAACCGCAGGATCGGGCCGTCCCCGTCGCAGATGATCGGCTTGGGCAAGTAGCGCTGTCGGTCCCAGATCACCTTGTCCTGGTCGAGTTGACGGCAGACCTCGTGGATGAAGCCCTGGGCCACCATCGCGGCGACTGGCGTCGCCTGGATCCTCGGCTGGGTGAAACAGAACCGCACCCTGACCTCGTCCTTTTCCACGGGGGTGACGGCGGCGACCAGCAAGGTCTCGGCGACGCCGGTGAAGCGGGTGCCGCTCTGGCCGGGGCCGATCATCCGCGCTTCGATCCGCGCTTCCACCCGGCCCTGGGGGGTATCGAGGCCGGCGTCGATGATCGATGTGCGCCGCGGGCCGTCCCAGATCATCTCCGAGGTGGGGAAGGTCGCCGTGCCGTGCACGAAGCGGAAATGAGCCACGTCGACGGCGTTTTCCGCCATGTTCTGCAGGCTGCCGAACACGCGCCACTCGTGGATTTCATAGTCAGTCCACTCGGGGTCGTTGGCCTGGGGGAAGGCCTCGACTTCCCATTCGGGCGGCGCGCCATCGGGATGATACCAGAACCAGATCAACCGGTTGGCCTCGATCACCGGCCATTGATGATCGCATGGCTTGTGCAGACGCGGCGGGATGGTCTGGGCATAGGGAATATCGTGGACCACGCCCTCGCCATCATAGCGCCAGGCATGGAACGGGCACTCCAGGTGGGAGCCCGAGACCCGGCCGCCATGGCCCATATGGGCGCCCAGGTGCCGGCAGTGGGCGTCGAGCATCCGCGCGACACCGTCATCGCCTCGCCAGATCACCAGGTCCCGGCCGAAGTAGCGCAGTGGCCTGACCGCGCCGACGTCGAGTTCGTCGGACAGCAAGGCTGGAAACCAGCCATAGGGAAAGGGGATATCGAGATTGCGCTCGGCGACCGATGGACGCCCGGAAACGTCGGCGGTGCGCCAAAGCGCTCGCTCATCCTTGGTCATATCGGCCAAGGCGGCGGCCACCGCCACGGGTGAGCCATAGGCCTTGCCGCCAGCGTCATCGGCCATGATCTCTGTCCTCCCATATCCTTTGAGGCGACAGCACTTTGGCGGGCGCCAAAAGTCAAGCGGCCGGCCGACGTCCCAACCCTTCGGCGAAGGCGACAATGCGCCGTCCCGCGTCAAGAAGGGCCGCGTCGGGCAGGGTGAGGGAAATTCTCAAACGGCCGGCCACATTGGCCCCGAAAGCGTCGCAGGGCAGCACCGCGACCCCCTGGATTTCAAGCAGTCCCTCGGCGAAGGCGGTGGCGCCAAGGCCGGTTTGCCGCACATCCAGCAGCAGGAACATCCCGCCCTCGGGCGGCGCGACCTCGCAACCGGGCGCCTGGCTTAAAAGCTTCGCCATCGCCTCGCCTCGCCGGCGGTAGTCTTCGCGCAGCTCAGCGACTTCCGGCAGATCGCGGCTCAAGGCCGGCAAGACCGCCTCCTGTATGAACGGCGGACCGCCGAAGGCCATGCACATCAACAGGTTGGTGACATGAGCCGCCAGCATGGGCGGTCCGGCGACCCAACCCAGGCGGAATCCCGGAATGGCGTGGGACTTCGACAGGCTGGAGACCACGATCGCGCGATCCGTCGCCTGGGTCAGCGACCAGACGCTGACATGCGGTCGGGCGAAGGCCATGTCCTCGTAGACCTCGTCCGAGATCAGCCAAAGGTCATGCCGGCGGCAGAGTTCGGCCAGGGCGCGCTTTTCCGCCTCGTCGAATACCGCCCCGGTGGGGTTGTGGGGCGAGTTGATCAGGATGGCCCGGGTACGGGGCGTCACCGCCGCGGCGATCGCCGCCAGGTCGGGGTGAAAACCCAGGTCGGCGCGCAAGGGAACCTTGACCATGGTCGCGCCGGAGGCGGCGACCACCGCGCCATAGGTGGCGTAGACCGGATCCAGGGCGATCACCTCATCGCCGTCGCCGGCGACGCACTGCATCGCGCAATAGAGCGCGGCCTGGGCGCCCTGGGTGACGGCGATATTTTCGGGCGCGCAGGGCGAACCCGACCGGCGCGCGATCCGCTCGGCGATCGCGGCCCGGATCGCTGGCTGACCGCCGATCGGCGCATAGCCCTTGTGATGCGCGGCCAGGGACGCGCGGGCGCCCTCGATCACCAGATCGGCCGGCGCCTGGTCCGGATCGCCGATGGTCAGGAAGGTGATGTCCCGTCCCGCGAATTTCATGGCCACGGCCTTGTCATGGACCTTCCAGGTGTCGGCGCCGCCACCGGCGATACGATCCACGAGGGGGGCGAATTTCATATGCAGACTCTCATACCGGAGCGGATTCGCAGGCGCCGCGTGTAGAACCGAACACGCGCGCCGCCAAGCGCCGGGCGACTGAGGAGGCCGCCGCTCCATTGATTGTCCGGCGGCCGCCATGCACAAGCAAACGCCAAGAGCGCCGGAGCGCGAACGAGGGATGGCCGGATGACCCAATCGATCGCGATCGCGCTTCGCGAGGCGCTCGGGGAAGCCAAGGTCCTCGCCGACCAAGCCACGCTCGAAGCCCGGCGTCACGACTACTGGATGCTAAGTCACGTTCGGGACCATCTGGGCGCCCCCGGGCCGTCGGCCGCCTGCGTCGTGCGCCCGGCGACCGTGACCGATGTCCAGACTACCTTGCGGCTGGCCCATCAGACCGGGACGGCGGTGATTCCGTTCGGACTTGGCAGCGGCGTGGTCGGCGGGGTGGTCGCTTCGCCTGATGCGATCCTACTGGACATGGGTGCGATGAACGCGGTTCGATCGATCGACCCGGTCAATCTGCTGGCCAGTTTCGACGCCGGGAAAAACGGTCTGGAAGCCGAACGGGCGGTCGCCGAACAGGGCCTGACGATCGGCCACTGGCCGCAGTCGGTGGCCGTGAGCAGCGTCGGCGGGTGGGTCGCCACCCGGGCGTCGGGCCAGTTCTCCAGCGCCTACGGCAATATCGAGGATATCGTCCATTCCATCGAAGCCGTGCTGCCGGACGGCGAGCTTGTCACCCTCGGCAAGGGGCCGCGCGCCTCATCCGGGCCGGACCTGCGCCAGTTGATTCTGGGCGGCGAGGGTACGCTGGGAGTAATCACCGGGGTCACGCTGTCGCTGCGGCGCGCGGCCGAGGCGCGGGCGGTGTCGGCCTTCGAGGCGCCGGACATGGCCGCTGGTTTCGCCTTTCAGCGCGAGCTGATCCAGACCGGCTGGCGCCCGCCAGTGGTGCGTCAGTACGACGAGCGCGAGAGCCTGCGGCTGGACGGTCGGGCTAAGGCCTGTCTGATCCTGATGGTGCATGAGGGTCCCGTGGCCCTGGTGGCCACCGAAACCGCCGCGGTCGCGGCCATCGCCGAGCGGATGGGCGTGGCGACCGCGCCATCCGATATCGTCGATCATTGGCTGGGTCACCGCAACACTGTGCCCAGTTGGGACGTATTCCTGAAGCGTGGCATCGTGCTGGACACGGTGGAGGTATCGGCGGACTGGAGCCGGATCGGGCTGATCTACGATGACGCTGTGGCCTCGCTGAAGGAGATCCCCGGCTGTCTGGCGGGCTCGGCCCACAGCTCCCACGTCTATCGCAGCGGTCTCAACCTCTACTTCACCTTCGCGGTTCAGACGTCCGATCCGAACGAAATGGAGGCGGTCTATCTGGACGGATGGCGGCGGATCATGGAGGCCACCGATCGCCATGGCGGCAGCCTGTCGCACCATCACGGTATCGGGCGCGTACGACGCGGCTGGCTAGAGCGAGAATTGGGAAGCGGCGCCCTGGCTATGCTGCGCAAGGTCAAGGCGGCCCTGGATCCCAAGGGAATCATGAACCCCGGCGTGCTGATTCCCGATGCCTGAACTGATCCTGGCCATCGATGTCGGCACAACCTCGACTCGCGCGGCCGTGGTGGGACCGGATGGTCGAATAGCGGGGATCGACGCGGCGCCGCTGAAATCCCTGGCCCCCCGGCCGGGCTGGGTCGAACAAGACGCCGGACGGGTATGGGCCGCCACCCGGCGGGTGATCGCCGGCGCCCTGGCCAAGGCCGGCCGCGGCCCGGGCGATATCGCCGCCATAGGTGTCACCACCCAGCGAGCCAGCGCCGTGGTGTGGGACAAGGCGACGGGAAAGCCGCTGTCCCCAATGGTGATCTGGAGCGACCTACGCGGCGCGGCGCGGGCGATCGAACTTCAGAAAGCCGGGTTCCTGGTGGCGCCGCAGCAGTCGGCGACGAAACTGGATTTGATCCTGGCGGAGGTCAACGCACCTCGGGACCGGATCGCCTGGGGCAATATCGACAGCTTCGTGATCTGGAAGCTTAGCGGTGGGGCCGCCCATGTCACCGACCGAAGCCAAGCCTGGCCAAGCGGCTATCTGAGCCTGCCCGATCTGGCCTGGAACGACCGCCTGATCGAGCATCAGGGCCTGGACCCAGTTTGGTTTCCGAGCCTCGTCGATAGCTGGGGCGTGATCGGCGCGACCACCAAATCGGCGTTCGGCGCCGCCGTCCCGATCACCGCCGACGTCGCCGATCAACAGAGCGCATTGATCGCTCATGGCGACAAGCCGGGGACGGCGAAGTTCACCTGGGGCACGTCGGCGACCTTTGACTTGGCCACGGCGGCGTTCACCTTCGTCGCGCCCACCGCGCCCCCGCTTCTGGTGTCCTCGGTGGGCGGCGAGACCCGCTGGTGCGTCGAGGGCATGGTGCTGTCGGCGGGCTCCGCCCTCGACTGGCTAAGAACCACCTGCGGCCTGGGGGGTCATGGACCTTTCGAGACTTTGGCCGCCTCGGTCCCGGACGCTGGCGGCGCCGCCCTTCTCCCAGCGCTTCAAGGCCTTGGCGCGCCGCATGGCGACCCCGGCCGCAGGGGAGGCCTGACAGGCCTGACGCCCGGAGTCACCCGGGCGCATCTGGCGCGAGCTGGCCTTGAGGGTCTGGCCTTCCGGGCGCGGGAGGTGGTCGATCATATCTACGACCTGACCGGAGCCGCGCGGCCTGAAGTCCTGGGGGTGGATGGCGGGCTGACTCGCAACCCTCTCTTCCTGCAAGTTCTCGCCGATCTGACCGGCCATCCCGTCCGCCGGCATGCCACGCCCGAAGCCACCCTGCTGGGCGCGGCGATCAGCGCCGGGCGAGGGGCCGGGCTGCTTGCCGAAGCCGACGTGAGCGCGATGATCCGCTTTGATGAGCCGGTGTCGCCGACGATCGGCGCCGACGAAGGCGCGGAGCGGTTTGCCGCCTGGCGCGCGGCGGTCTACGGCTGACGCCAAAATACGCAAGTCCGGAGGCCGCCCCATGCAGACCGTCACCCTTGGCCCGCTGGCCAACGTCAGTCGCCTGACCCTCGGAGGAGGAGGCCTGGGACGAGGCTGGGGCGAGACCACGCTCGAAGAGGCGGTGGCCACGGTTCACGCCGCGGTCGAGGCCGGGATCACCCTGATCGACACCGCGCCGATGTATCGCGACTGTGAGCAGGTGATCGGCCAGGCTTTCCAGGGCGCTCTTCCCTCTCACGTGCGGATCACCACCAAGTGCCAGTTGGGTCAGCCCGCGCCTGGCGAGGCGGCGGGCATTCTTGAGGCTTCGCTGGACGCCAGCCTCAGGGTGATGCGGGTCGAGCGGGCCGATATCTTCTTTCTACACAGTAACTTATGCGCGGACGACTATGTCTATGAGCGCCACGACAACCGCCGGGTCGGGTTTGCGACGCCCTGGAGCCTGTATGTAAACGAGGTGGTTCCGGCCATGGAGGCGCTGAAGGCGCGGGGCCGGATCGGGGCGTGGGGGATCACCGGGGTAGGAATCCCGGAGACTATCCTGAAGGCCATCGCCCACGATCCCAAGCCGGACGCCGTTCAGGCCATCGCCAATCTGCTCGATAGCGCCGGCGGCATGCGCAACTACGCCGAACCGGCCCGGCCGCGGGAGATCATCGCGGCGGCCAAGGCGCGGGGGATCGGGGTGCTGGGTATCCGCGCGGTGCAGGCCGGTGCGCTGACCGCGGCGATCGATCGAGCCGTCAAGGACAGTCATCCGGAGGCGACCGACTATCGGCGGGCGGCGCCTTTTCGGGCGCTGTGCGCCGAACTGGGCGTCGATCCGGCCTTGCTGGCGCATCGCTATGCGCTGGACCTGGAAGGGGTCGATACGGTGATCCTGGGGGTCAAGAATCGCGCCGAACTGGCCCAGTGTCTGGAGGCCGAAGCGGCGGGACCGCTGCCCACCGACCTGCAGACGCGGATCGACGGTCTGGGTCTTGCGGCAGCCTAATTCGACACGGCTGCGACACAAAAGTTAGCTTTTTCAAAGGTCTCGGCCGCCGTCTGGCCGGGCCTGTAGAGCTCGGAGCCGAGGCCAAAACCGGCCGCGCCGGCCGCGCGCCAGTCGGCCATCTGGGCGGGGCCGACGCCTCCGACCGGGAAAATACGGACATCCCCAGGGAGAACCGCGCTCAGCGCCTTCAGGTGGCTGGGGCCATAGGTGGCGGCGGGAAACAGCTTCAGGGTCCTCGCCCCGGCGGCGATGGCGGCGAAGGCTTCGGTGGCGGTGGCGAAGCCCGGCAGAGGGGTCAGGCCCAACTGGATCGCGCGGGCGATGACGGCCGGATCGACGTTGGGCGAGACGATGAAAACCCCGCCGGCGGCGCTGACGGCGTCGACCTCCTCATGGGTCAGCACCGTGCCCGCGCCTACCGCAATGCGCCCGGCGAGCAGGCCGGCCGCGCGGGCGATGCTGTCCAGCGGACGCGGCGAGTTCAGGGGGATTTCCATGGCCCGGATTCCGGCCGCGTGGAGGGCCTCGCCGATGGCGACGATTTCCCCCGGTTCGACGCCGCGCAGGATGGCGATCAGGGGGCATTGGCCGAGGGCCTGTTCGAGGGTCATGGGGCGGCTTTCCAAATTGCCTTGAGCCCGTCAAGGGCTGCCGCCTGGCCATCGGTGATGCCAAAATGTGAACATTTCGAGACAACCGCGCGCGAGTAGAGCGCGCAAAGCGCCGGTTCGCCGACAAACTCGACCGAAGTGGTCGCGTCATCGGCGATCAGCGGCCAAAGGCCGGCGATTTCGGCCCCGATCAGCAGGCCCGACAACCAGGAAGAGGCCGAGGCCGCCGACACCCGGCCCGCGAGGGTCAGTCCACGCAGGCTGAACAATCGGGCCGCGAGGGCGCCGCCGTCGCCGGCCGCCGCCGCGCCGCGATCGAAGGCTTCAAGGTCCTCGGCCTGGTCCGGGCCGAACCGCAGTACGCTTTGGGCGCCGAGCAGCGCGTAGAGTTCGCCGGTCATGGCGGTGGCGAAGCGGGTCACGGCGCCGTCCTCGATCCGCACCCATTTGCAGTGGGTGCCGGGCAGGCAAAGCAGGTGACGGCCGTGGGGGCGGGCGGGATCGGCGGCGAGCCAGCCGAGGACCTGGGTTTCCTCGCCGCGCATGACGTCCGGTCCGGCGAGGCCGGCGCAGCGCAGGCCGGGGACGATGCGGATCCCGGGCGCGGCCTCGATCAGGCCAACGGCCAGGGTCTCGGGGGAGGCGGGGCAATCGATGTAGGGAGCGACGGTCCAGCCGAGGGCCGAGCCGATCATGCCGCAGAGCAGCGCCGGCAAGCCCTCGGCGCCGAGGGCGGGGCGGACCTCCGCCTCGAAGCGGGCGGCGGCTTCGCCGGGCGCGAGACGGGAAACGCCGAGGGGAAAATCGGCGCTCTGTCGCACCGCGCCATCGGACCCGACCCTCCAGGCGCGCAGGTTGGTGGTGCCCCAGTCAGCGGCCAGGAATGCGCCCTCGGCCATCAGACGACCACTGGGCTAAGCAGGAACGCGGCGATCTCGCCGGCGTGGAGGATCGGCAGGGGCAGGCCCGCGTGGATCAGCAGGGCGCCGACGGCGACCAGCGGCTCGCCCTTGGCCAGAAATGGCGCGGCGGCCTGGGTACGACGTGGGCGGCTCGGCGGATCGAGCGTTTCGACGCGGTAGCGCCGCCTTGGCTGCAGGCGGGCAATGCGCAGGGGGGCCAGAGTCGCGGCGCGCGGGGTTTCGACCTGGGCGGCGGTAACCAGGACCTGGCCGTCGGAATGAATGGAGACGGCGAGGCAGCCGGGGTCCGGATGTTCGAGACGGACGGTTCGGCCGGCGTGCAGGCCGGCGCGCAGGGTCTTGTGGCGGGCGATGCCGGCGGTCAGCGTCGCTCGCTCCTCCGGCGTCATGGCCGAAATGTCGGCCTCGACGCCCATGTGCCCGACCAGGGCGGTCATGATCCGCAGGCGCAGGCTGGCCGAGCGGGCGGTGGTGTGGGCGGCGCGGGGGCCGACATGGGCGCCCATCACTTCAGGCGGGAAGAAGATCGAGAACGCGCGCTGGATGTGCTGGCGCTCGATCGGATCGTTGCAGTCGCTGGTCCAGACCCGGTCGGTTCGGCGCAGTATCCCGTAGTCGGCCCGGCCGCCGCCGGAGGCGCAGCTTTCGATCTCCACCAAGGGGTGGGCGGCGCGCAGGCGATCGATCAGGGCGTAAACGGCCAGGGTCTGACGATGGACGGCGGCGCGGCCGGCGCTGACTCCATGGGTCAGGTCGCGGTTCATGTCCCACTTCAGATAGGCGATGGCATGGGCCGCCAGCAGCGCGTCGATCTGGGCGAAGATCGCCTGGGCCACTTCAGGCCGGGTCAGGTCGAGCACATATTGCCCCCGACCCAGGGGCTGACGACGCGCGACATCGCCGAGGATCCAGTCCGGGTGGGCGCGCAGCAGGTCCGAATCGGCATTGGCCATTTCAGGCTCGACCCACAGGCCGAACTCCATGCCGAGGCCCCGGACGTGATCGATCAAGGGGCCAAGGCCATCGGGGTATTTGACCGGATCGGCGGTCCAGTCGCCGAGGGCGGCGTGGTCGCCGGTCCGGCCCTTGAACCAGCCGTCGTCGAGCACGAAGCGTTCGACCCCGATCTCGGCGGCCAGGCGGGCCAGGGTTTCGAGCTTTTCCCGATCGTGATCGAAATATACCGCCTCCCAGGTATTGTAGTGGACCGGACGGGGTTTGGCCTTCAGGCGCCCACCCAGAATGACATTCCGCACGAACGGGTGGAGGCGGTCGGACAGGCCGTTCAGACCGGTGTCCGAGCGGGTGACGTAGAGGGTTGGGGTATCGTAGCTCTCTCCGTGACCCAGGATGATCTCGCCGGGGCCGATCAGTTCGCCGGCCTGGATCTGGATCCTGCCGTCGCGCAGGCGCTCAGCCAACAGGCGATGGTCGCCGCTCCAGGCCAGATGAAGGGCGAAGGCCTCGCCCCGCGCCTCGCCGAAACCCGCCTCGCCGGCGATCAGGAACGGCGGGGCGTGGTGCGAGGTTCGGCCGGTGCGGTTTTCCTTGACGATCTGGCCCGTCGTAAGGGTCTGGCGGACCGGGATATATTCCCGCGCCCAGCGGCCGTCGAAGATCATCAGTTCGGCGTGGGGCGACTCGAAGGCGCCGGCGGCCAGCCAGTCGAGCGTCAGCGGCTCCACGCCGAGATTGGTCAGGCGGGTTTGGCTGGAGAGCACGCCGGTGGCGGAGTCGAGACTCAGGCTCAGGGTCATTTCGACGCTGGCCAGAGTGTCGGCAAGCCGGATCGTGGCCGCGTGGGCCGAAACATCCCGGCCAACCTCGGAAAGCTGGACGATCAAGGCACGGCCGCCGCGATGACCGATCAAGGCGGGATGAGCGGTGAATCCCTCCCCCGCCTGCGGCGCCCAAGTCAGGGCCTCGCCGTTGTCCAGCATGCCGCCACCCAGTGGCCGGTCGCGCAGCGCCGCCAGGGCGGGACCCGGGTCGGCGGCGCCGAGGGCCGGACCCCAATACGCAAGGCGCGGCGCGCCCTCGGTGGCGGTGAGGAAGATCACCGTCTCTCCGCCACCCTTAAGGCGGATCATGGCCCTCAAGGCAGGGACTTCAGGAACGCGCGGAGGTCCTGGGCGGATTGGTCTGGGATCTGTTCCATCGGGACGTGGCCGACGCCGGGATAGGTCACCAGCCGGGCGCCCGGGATGGCGGCGGCGAAGGCGCGGCCGTCGGCGACCGGGATCAGGGCGTCGGCTTCACCATGCATGACCAGGGTCGGGGCGGCGATGGTCTTGAAGGTGTCAGGCGTCACGCGCGCGGCCGGGCGGCTCTGAATGCGCAGAAGCATGTCGCGATGGCCGGGGGCGCGGGACAGATCGACATAGCGGTCGATCAGGGCGGGGGTTACCAGAGCGGGATCGACATAGGCGCTCTTCAGGCCCGAGGTCGCCATCGGGCGGGTGTCGACGTGACTAAGCGTGGCGCGGCCGACACCGCTGCGCATCAGCGTATACATCACCGGCGGGACGCCCTTGGCCTTGCTGAGCGGCCAACCGGCGGCGTCGACCAGAACCAGCGCCCGCACGTGACCCGGATGGCGCAAGGCCTCGTCCCAGGCCACGGCGCCGCCCATCGAATTGCCGACAGCCGCATAGGAGCTCACGCCAAGCCGGCCCGCCACGGCATCGACCAGGTCGGCGTAACCGTCGATCGAGGGGGCGTAGCTGGCCGGCGCCTCGGTCAGGCCGTGGCCCGGCAGATCGAGGGTGATGATTCGGTAGTCGGCCGAGAGGCGTGCGACCCAAGGCTCCCAGGCCTGGAGCGACGCGGAAAATCCGTGGACCATGACCAGGACCGGCGCGCCGCGCGGGCCTTCATCTCGGTAGTGCAGCCGCACGCCGTCCGGCATGTTCAGAAAATGGGACTGGGGCGAGGCGTATCTGGCGTCGAGCGCAGCATAGGGAATGTCGGCGCTGGTCAGCGAAACACAGCCCGACGATACGGCGGCGCATGCCGCCAACAACGCGGCGGCCGGAGACAGACGAAACAGGGGGCTCACGGGCTTCAGATCACCTCAAGATAGTCGCGGTCCGGCAAGGTCGGGAACGGGGCCGTCGGAAGGGTCTGATACCAGAAAGCCACCGAGGCGATATCGTCCTGAAGCGGCAGGTAGCGGCGATCCTTGTCGGTGCGCCAGCCGAGCGCCTGGATGGTGACGCGCAGGTCGGTCTCGAAGCGGACCGGATCGGTGATGTGCCAGCGATACATGCCGAAGCGCTGTTGCGACTGGTAGACGCCGTCGGGGCGGATCACCTGGGGCAGGCCGGCGTAGGGGGTGGTGAACTCGACATAGGCGCTCTTGCGGTCGCGCTCGACCACGCCTGGATCGAAGTCATAGGCGCCGCCGAAATAGTCCTCGGTGCCGGTGCCGCAGATGGTCGGGAACTCGGTGTCGCCGTCCATGAAGAATTTGATCTCGCCCTCGCCCCACCAGCCGGCGTTGTTGACGCCCCAGGCCATGTAGGTCCCGACATAGTGACCCTGGCCCGCCACGCCGTCGAGGATCGTATAGACATCCTTGTAGGGTAGCGGGTTGGCTCGCCGGAACTGGGCATGGAAATAGGCGGCCTCGGGTTCGACCGGCGCCAGCTCGTAGTTGATCTGGTAGTAGCAATACACCGCCTCGTCGGAGAGGTTGGTCAGGGTCACGCGGGCGCGGCGGCGGAACGGCATTTCCCAGTAACAGTTGAAGCCCCGGCCCGGATTGACGCAAACCGCCAGGGACGAGACCTGGGCGAACTTCTCCCAGCCGCAGGCGAAGAAGTCGCCGATAGGGCATTCCACCGACGGGTGTTCCTGGTCGTCCCACCAGATGCGCAGGATGGTGTGGCGCCAGCGGCCGCGGGCCAGGGTCATCCAGATCTGCTGGATGGCGCCCGGACCGTCGATGTCGGCGATCGTCCGTTGCTCTCCGGGCGCGATGACGATGAACGGCGAGACCTTCCACCCCTGACCCAGACCCCTGGCCATGTGGGCGGCGGGCCCATCGGTGGACATGCCCCCCGCACCCTTCTCGCCGGTGAAGTTCTCCGGACTGATCGACCGGCTTCTGGCGTGCGACAGCCGCGAAAGCCCGCCGAGGTTCATGCGCTGAAGTCCACGCCCCGGGTCTTGAGGGCGGCCATTCTGCGCGTCAGCCGGGGATGGGAGCGGAATTTCTCGTTGATGAAGCCGAAAGTGGGCGGCATCATCGCCTCCTGGGCCATGAAGGCCTCGAGGTTCATGGTCCCGTTCAGGCGCCCGCAGCCGCAGCCCAGCATCATCAGGGCGGCGCGCGACACCGGCAGGTCGTTGGAAATGTGGGCGCCTGTGGCGTCACAGGTGAATTCCCTCTGGCGGGAATAGGCCGGCGCGAGGAACGGCAAGGCGTGAGCCGGCAGTTTCAGCAGGTTCATCCAGGGGTTGCAGTGACCGGCGGCGTGGTGACCCAGTTCGTGCCCGATGACGAAGCGCACCTGCTCATTGCTGCTGGCCTCGACCAGGGCCGAAGTCAGGAACACGAAGCGGCCGCCCAGCAGGCGACGGGCGAAGGCGTTGAACAGGCCGTTGGAGTTATAAAGAAACGCCCTGGGCGCCTCGCCCATGCCGAGCTCTTTCGCGCCGGCCAGGACCATGGCGTGAAGGTCCGGGAACTGGTTCGGCCCCAGCAGCACCATGTTGCCGAAGGCGGTGGCGCGATAGAAACCACCGGACAGCCAGATGAACAGCGCGATGGCGACTCCATAGATGAAATAGGTCCAGGAGACGGCGGAAACCGACGGGTTGGGATTGGTCAAGCCAGCGATGACCAGTAGCGCGAAGATCGGCCATAGAATAACGCCGGCGCCAAGCATGACGCCTCCGTAGAGCTTTTCCTTACTTGTCCGCAGTTTATCGGCCAGCGTCGCCATTGGATATTTCCCCCCTTGAGATGTCCATACGCGGCGATTGCCGCCAACTGACCTTTTCACAGGCCGATCAGCGGGGGAAGGCGAAAAGGTTGGCGAGGTCAGGGCGCGAGGGGTGGGAACCTGGCTTCCAGAACCGGGGGGAGGCGAGCCGGCAGATCGTCCAGTGGGCCGGAGCTGAGGAGCAGGATGATTTCGTCGCCGGTCAGTGTGGCGTCGAAATTCTCCAGGACCCTGTCGGCGCCGGCGATGGCGGTGACGGAGACTCCGGCGCGCGCGATACGGCCGGCGATGTCGCGCTGGCTCGACTGGGCGGGGCCGGCGCCGTGGTGGGGCGGAGGCAGCAGCAGGACGCGGGCGACGCCGTCGAATACCGTGTCGTACCAGGCCAGGGCGGCGGGGTCGCGCCAGGAGAAGGTGTGGGGCTCGAACACCACCACGCAGGGGCGATGGGGGAAATGCAGCAGGATCGCCTCGATCGCCGAGCGGGCTTTCTCATAGGAGGAGCCGAAGCCCTCATAAGCCGGGACGGTGGAGGCGGTGGTCTTCTTGTCCAGGCGCCGGGCGACACCCCGGAAGCGGCGGACGCCGCGTTGCAGGGCCTCGACAGTCGCATCGCCGCGTTCGAGCAGCAAGGCCGCGGCGCCGACGATATTCTCGATATTGTGCAGGCCCAGCAGCTCGGTTTCGAGCGGGATGCGGGCGCCGGCCGGGGTGACGAGGTCGAAGCGGGTGATTTCTCCGATCCGCAGGTTTTCCGAACAGTAGCCGGGACAATGTTCGCGGCCATACCAGACCACGCGCCGGCCGATCGTCAGGCGGTGGAGCGCCTCGAACGGATAGGCGCAGATCAGGGGTGCGTCCAACGGCAGGCCGTCGATCAACTGGGCGAACGGGGCCTCGTAGTCGATGAGGGTCGGGAAGACGTTGACGTGGTCATGGATCAGCGAGGTGATCAGCAGCGAGCGCGCATCATAGAGCAAAAATTTCGAGCGCCGATCATCGCCGCCGACGATATATTCGTCGCCTTCCATCACGAAGATCGGATCCGAGCCGGCGGCGCCGGTGGTGGCCAGATCGAGCGGCACCGCACCGATGAAATAGCCCGGATCACCGCCCGCCTCGGTCAGGATCACGACCAGCAAGGCGGTGACCGTGGATTTTCCGAAACTGCCGGCCACCACAACGGTGTCACGGCCGGCGAGGTGGCGGGCGAGGAAAGCCGGGAAGCTGTAGAGCGGCACGCCCCGGCGGGTGAGCTCGGCCAGTTCGGGGTTGTGGGCCAGGTCCAGCTTGGCGCTGGAGCCGATCACGGCGGCGTCGAGGTCGGGCGGGATTTCGGCCGCGTCCCAGCCGACGTGGAAGGGAATGTTCAGCGACCGCAGATAGGTGCTGACCGGCGGGAAAACACCATCGTCGGATCCCGAGACCGCATGGCCTTCGCCGGCCAGGATAGAGGCCAGCGCGCTCATCCCCGCGCCGGCGATACCGAGGAAGTAGATATTCATGGCGGTGGAGAGGGCTCTGGCCGCCTCAGCACCGCGCGGACTGGCGACGAATCCAGGCTCTCCAGCTTCAACGGCAGGGCGACGAGCTCGTAGTCTCCCGGCGGCACGGCGTCGAGGACCAGGCCCTCGAGTATGCGCATGTTCCGTTCACGGACGGCGTGGTGGGCGTCCATGGTCCGGGAGGTTTGCGGATCCAGCGACGGGGCGTCGACGCCGATCAGCACAACGCCGAGCGACGCCAGCCAATGGATGGTTTCGGCGGCGATGGCCGTGAAATCGGACACCCATTGATCATGGGGAAAGGCGTGGTAGGTACGCAGCAGCACACGCGGCGGCGGGTTCGCCAGCCGCTCGGCGAGGAAAGCCCGGGTGACCACCGCGCCGGCGCCGCGCGCGTCGACCACGCGACAGGGGCCGATATAGGCAGCCAGGTCTACCGCCCCGGCGCCCTGGCCCGCGGGATCATAGTGCAGCGGCGCGTCGGCGTGGGTTCCGGCGTGGGTGGTGGTTTCGAAGGCCGCGACATTGACCGGCGATCCCCCCTCGCCGATCGTCCAGCGCGGGCGATGGGAAAACGGTGTATCGCCCGGCCAGACCGGCAGGGTTGGGCGCAGGGTCTGGCTGATGTCCCAGATGGTCATCTAAGGTGGGCCGCCCGCAGGCCGGCCCGGTCTCCGGCGGCGGCCAGCCTGCTGTCGAATGTCGCCAGTGACGCGCCTGTCTCCAGCGCCTCTTCGACATCGGCGCGCGGGAAGATCCAGGCCAAGGTGGCCGAGGCGTCCAGGACGATCGTCACCGACGCCCTTCGGCGATCCATTCGGCCTCGGTTTCGTCCGCGACGCCCAGCACCGGTTCGAAGGCCAGCATGGCGGCGATGGCGGCCTTTGGGTCGGGCGTGGCCGTCGCGGTGGGAACGAGGTCCGCTATGGGGCGGCCGCGATGGGTGATGGTGAAGCGATGGCCATTCTCGACCTCTCGAAGCATCTCACCCAGCTGTCTTGGCGTCGTACGCGCCGACCTCGGTGTGAGTCATGAAATAAAACCAGTCGATGGTCTGGTCAGTCTAACCGCGAGCCGGCCCAGCGTCAACCAAGCCTTGGTCGCCGCTGTAGCGCAACCGTCCCGCCGCAAACGCGTCGGCGTGCAGCTTGTCCAGACCTTCCACGGGAACAAATCAGGGCGCCGGTGGTTTTGCGATGGGAACCCTCTCCCGCTCGAAACCGAGGACTGAACCCATGCTCTACACCGTCGCAGTGATCCTTCTTGTTCTGTGGCTGCTCGGATTTTTCGCCTTCCATATCGGCGGCGGTCTGATCCATCTGCTTTTGGTAATCGCGGCCGTGGTCATAGTTTATCAGCTGATCACAGGCCGACGAGCGCTTTAACCGCGCGGACAACACGCCGATGTATCGCGCCTTTGCCGTAGCCGTAGCCGTAGCCGTAGCTCTAGGCATCGCCTCGGGAGCTATGGCGAAGCCGTGCCACGCCCCACGGACCGGTAAGTCAATCAAATGCCCCCCGGCGACCGTTACGCCCGCGAAAGTCGAGGCCACGGGAAACGGGATGGCCAATGCGAAGAGCGACGCGGAAGCCGACGTTAGGGAGAACGGTATGCCCAGCGTCACCGGCGCCCCTGCCTGCAAGGTCGGCAAACCCTGCGGCACGGACTGCATCGCCAAGGATAAGGTCTGCCACAAGCCGTCATAGTCTGGATGATGCCCCAGATGGTCGGTTGCTGAAGACCGAGCGCCCTGGCGGCGTCGGCCAGTTTCTGATCGAGGGTCACGAGGGTGAGATCAGCGCATCGACAGATCGTCGTGTGAAGAGCGTCGCGCGCGACACCGCCGAGGCCACCTCCGCCGCCGTGAGAAAGTTGTCCACCGCGGCGGCCGACGCCTCCTCGATCAGTATCGGAACGATTGCTCTGGCGTCCAGGTAGAGCGTCAAATGTTCGGTTCGTCGTAGATCATGTTGAGCAATTCCACCGAGGTCGGGGCGCCGGGCGGTAATCTGATCCGATGCGCTTGCAGCCGAGCGAAAGCGGCCAATCTTTCTTCCGGCGCCAACATGGCGGCCACCGTGGGTCTTATCTCCACCACCGGCGTGCCGTGGCGCGTGATGATGACCTCCTCGCCCGCCATGGCGCGATTGATCAGGGCAGTCAGACCCGACTTGGCCTCGGCGACACTGTAGGTGCTCATGGGGCGCTCCGGATTATAGACAGATATATGGTCATCTGAGCGGGACGTCGAGTGATCTCAGCTGTGGGTCAACGCTTGTTGGGACACGACCCCGTTGCAATTTGCGCACTACAACTTCGTGCGCGTCTAACTTACTTTGTGTGTTACGCCCGCTATGGCGGCGGGGGTGAACGACCGGCTTGGGTCGCTTGAAGAACTAGTCGCCCGATTCACCTAAATTGCCGGGTACAGGTGTTTGAGTTTGACGCGGGCATTGTCCGTTGTGAAGTGCCAGTTAGCCTTGGCATGGTGGGCGTTTCTGTTTTGGACCCATGCGTCGACCTCTTTGGTTAAAGTTGATTTGTCGGGTATCCGTCGATCCAGACACTGCGAGGCGATGACGCCCAGCTCGGACTCGGCCAGATCGAGCCAACTGCCGTGTTTTGGGGTGTAGTGCCATTCGAAGCGCTCAACCAGACGCCGCGCCTCTTCTGGACGGAAGGCTTGGTATAGGGACGCTGGGGTATGGGTGCTGAGATTGTCCTGGACGAGGATGATCTTTTTGGCGCCAGGGAAGTGGGTGTCGGACAAGTCCTTCAAGACCTTGGCGTAGTCGGCTGCGGCATGACGGTCGGTGACCTTGACGTGCCGCCAGCCTTCGAGTGGAGCGAACATCATGAACAGATTGGCGCCGCCGTTTCGCGTGTATTCATAGTCGTGGCGGGCTGGGCGGCCTGACTTCATCGGGATCGTCACGCGCGTCTCGACGATGAGCTGCTTTGAGGTTTCGTCCACGCACACCAGCGGATAATCGGGGTCATGGGGCCTCGTGTAGACGGCCAATACGTCCTCCATCGCCGCTACGAAGGCGGCGTTGGCCTTCGGTGGAATGACCCAGCACTGCCGGCGGTGGGGCTGCAGAGCGTTTTTTTAAGCACCCGCCCGATCGTACTGTCGCTGGCGTGAGCGATATTCAGTTCCACGATCCGCTCTTCCAATAGGCGCAAGCTCCACCGGGCGTAGCCCTCGGGCGGACTGGAGCAGGCCAGGGCGATCAGCCGGGCTTCCCTCTCGCCGTCAAAAATCCGAGCGACCGGCGGCGTCGCCCGTTGCTTGCGGCTCAGAACCGCGTCCAGGCCTTCCTCGACCAACTGTTTTCTAGCGCGACCGACCATCGAAAGGCTGGTTTCCAGCGCCTCAACGATTTGGCTATCGCTCCAGCCCGGACCCGCCGGAGAAACGTCCGCCTTCAGCAAAATCCGCGCCTTCGTCAGCCGCTGTGCAGGGCTCTGACCCGTTCCAATCAGACCCTCAAGCCGTTCGCGCTCGTCGGCGCTCAGCTTCACCACGTATCGCTTTACCGTAACTTCTCTCGCCGCCATGATCGCCTCCGCTATTTACCTGTGGACAGAAGCGAATCACATAATCATTGCAAATTAATTGAAGCGAGCGACTAGTGGATCGAACAACTGGGTAAGAGCGAATGGAAACGCGCAAACTTGATGCCAGCATTTTAGTTAGAGGCGAGGATTGGGTCGGTAACAATGCCGCCTTCACATGCCCTATCAAAACTTGCAAACAGGTCTTTCTCGTCAGCAGAGCCCTACACCGGAGTGGTCGTATCTGTCCGAAATGCGGGCAGTCGAAGGGCTTTGTGTCGGGCGGTAAGGCGTCCGGCGGGACAGCGCGGGTCGACTGGCGATCCAAATGACGAGCCTCAAGTGGAGGAGTCCAGGCCTATAGATCCAAGTGAGGATCGCGGTTAGGCGTAAAAACTCGACTAGTGCGACTACAGTGACAGTGCATTCAATAAGACATCCCGATCCGCTGCGGGAGCTCAATTAAATGCACTGTCATCGCAATCCCCAAATGCACTGTCACCGCAATCCCGCAATTGTGACCGCAATTGTGAGTGATTCATCCCTCAGCGCAGGCGATCAGTGTATCGATTCGTCGCTCGAACTGTCGCGATCTCAATGGCAACGGGTAGAAGTTTAAGTGCCCCTTCAAAGCGCCCCCAAAAGCCTTAGCGCCCCCAAAGAGATTGCAGAACTAGATTTCGCTTGGCAGGCAGGTGACCAAGAGATGCGCCCTTGCGCCAAAGGTCCAACGCCCGCTGCCGATTAACTGGAACTCCGTCTCCACGGGAGTACATGCCAGCCAATGCGTTGTACGCCGGAGGATAATGTCTGGCGATGGCGGCTTCCAGGTCTTGGACTACGTCACTGAACCGACTCATTTCCAGATGAGTGAGGCCCAGGCCGAAGAACCCGCGCGCCGACCCTGACTCAGCCGCCACCCGATACCATGCCTCCGCGCCAGGAAGGTCTCGATCGTACATCCAGCCGACCCGCATGGCGTCGGATACGAGGAGCATACTCATGAGCGATCCACGGTAGGCGAGTTGCTCCAGCTCTTGTAGTCCAAGTCGCTAATTCGATGTCTGTAGCAAGTCTCTCGCACGTTCATAATCCTCAAGAAACGGATCACCCCGGGCATCGACATCATAGAATGCAACATATCCGGAGACACCATATCTAATGGAATCCGCGGGCCGATCCTCCATCACGGCAGCGACTCCTGATCATCGGCGATCCGCCGCGGCTTGCGGCCCGGTTTCTGGCGCGCCAGCGTCCGGTCGAGGCTCTTTTCCAGCCTGGCGGTGAAGGCGTCGTCGCCGAGTGGGCGGCCGGTGCGCTCCGCGGCCCGGATCGCGGCCCCCTCGGAGGGCGCGAGGCCTCCGGCCAGGAAATTCGCCCAGTCGGGTTCCCGCGCCAGCAACGGCGCCACACTGACCACCCCATCGTCCTTGCCCCCAAGGTGCGCCCGGGCGCTCGACCAGGGCCAGTCGCTCGGCCGCGCCGCCAACTTCGCCCTCACCGGGTTGAGCTCGACGTAGCGCGCCGCCACCATCAGGTGGCCGTCGTCCATCGGCGCCGAGGCGAAGCGCCCCTGCCAGAGATAGCCTCGCCAGCCCTCCCGGAAATTCACGCGCCGAGAGTACCGCCGGTGGGCGTCAGACAGCGCGGCGCGCAGACCATCGGCGTCGCCAGGCGTCAGGATCAGGTGCACGTGATTGGGCATCAGGCAGTAGGCCCAGATCCCGACGCCGGCGGCCCGGCAGCCTTCGGCCAGCAGCGCCTTATAGGCGGTGTAGTCGTCATCGGAAAAGAACACCGTCTGGCGCCGGTTGCCGCGCTGCGTCACGTGGTGAGGGACTCCTTCCACCACCACTCTCGCCAAGCGCGCCATGGGGAAACGCTATCTCTGTGGATGCGATTAGTCAAATAGATATAGTGTCCCTGGAAAATAGTGTCCCTGGAAAAAAGTGCTGGAAAACAGTGTCTCCTGAAAACAAGTGCGGATCGCGGTTAGGCGTAAAAAATCGACGTACATCCTGGACATTTCGTTCAATACGTACAAAATGTAGTTTCCTGTTCGTGGAGCTGATATGACCGACTCTAGTCCGTTCTCACCCAATAGGGCTACCAACCCGCTGCGCGGTCCAAACGCTGATCGAATGAGTAGCATCCTGGCGGAGGGTAACCCGGGTGCGGGGCGTAACGATATTGAACTCGCTGGAAAGGCGACCGCGGCACTGACCCGTGTTGGCCTGAAGCTTTCAAGCGAGCAACGGCGACGGCTTGTTGATGACGCAACGCTTGAAGCGCTTGTGAAAGACGCCGTGGCTCAGGCATTGGACGTCCCGAATCCGCGACACGGGCAGCGCGCGGAGCACCGGGCCCTCGACACAATTCAAGGCGACGGACTTGGCCCGCTTCTCAGCCTGGAGGATGGTTCTCGACGCCTCCAGGTGGTCGTCGAGCCCTGCAGGATCGAACAATGGGCAGGCCCCGTCGCCGGCTCCACGGGACTGCAACGCGAGTTGGGGATCGCTCGGTCAACCCTTCAGGCGTGGCGCCAACAGCGCGCCGTGATTGGATTGCTGGCTGGCCTGAAAAAGGAAGTCTTTCCGCTCGCGCAGTTTATCGATGCTCGACCGGTCAGGGGACTAGCGCAACTGCTGGAGGTCATTGGCGACCCAAGGATGGCTTGGCTTTGGCTGATCACGCCGCATCCGGAATTGAATGGGGCGCAGCCACTAGATCGCCTGAAACGCGGCTCCACGGATGAGGTGTTCGAATTGGCGCGCGCCGACCACGGTCAGCCGTGAAGCTTGACGAGGCCATCCTTCGAAGCCTTGTGATCGACCGTTCGCTGACCCACCAAATCCGGGTCACGCCCCTTCGCTACGCTACTACGCCCCTCGGCACAGGGTTTGGAAAAACCCGTTTGGCCAGCCCGGACCGATCGTTCCAAGTGCTCTATTTGGGATATGAACTCGTCACGAGCGTCGCCGAGACGATCATTCGTGATCGATTTGTCGATCGCAGCCGACGGGTGCTTACGGAAGTTGAAATTGAGAGTTGGGGGGCGACGGAAGTGGCCAGCACTCAGACTCTGTCGTTGGTCGATCTCCGGGGCATGGGTCCAACCCGTCTCAGCGTGCCGACCGACGCCCTGCTTGCCCGCAATCAGGCCGCGGGGCGACGACTGAGCAAATCGCTTTACGATCAGTTCCCGTTCGTCGACGGCGTCTTGTACAACTCCCGCCATGTGAAGAAAGACTGCATCGCCGTCTATGACCGGGCGATCCACAAACTGACGGCCGGCCCTGTCCATTCATTGATCGTATTGCCAGCCCTTGCCCCAGCGCTTCTGAGCCTTGATATCTCCCTCATCGCTAAGCGCTAGCAGACAACCCAAGGAAAGAAATCGCCGTGCTCGCCCCTATATCCCCTCCATGACCCAGCTTTCCGTTCTCGACCTTTCGCCGATCGTTCAGGGGGGCGACGCGTCGCTCTCGTTCAAGTGCAGCCTGGACCTGGCGCGGCAGGCCGAACGGTTGGGGTATCGGCGCTATTGGCTGGCCGAACATCACAACATGCCGGGCATCGCCAGCGCGGCGACGGCTGTGGCGCTGGCGCATATCGGCGGCGGCACCAGCACGATCCGGATCGGGGCGGGCGGGATCATGCTGCCCAACCACGCGCCGCTGATGATCGCCGAGCAGTTCGGCACTCTGGCGTCGCTGTTTCCCGGGCGAGTCGACCTGGGTCTGGGCCGGGCGCCGGGCACCGACCAGCTGACCGCCCAGGCTCTGCGGCGGCACCTGACCGGTGGGGCGGACACCTTTCCCAACGACGTGGTCGAGCTGCTGCACTATTTCCAGCCGGCCAAGCCCGGCCAGGCGGTGCGGGCCGTGCCCGGCGCGGGGCTCGATGTCGATGTGTGGATCCTGGGGTCGAGCACGTTCGGGGCGCAGCTGGCGGCGATGCTGGGCCTGCCCTACGCCTTCGCCTCGCACTTCGCGCCGACCGATCTGGACCAGGCGCTGGCGATCTATCGCGAGCGGTTCCAGCCCAGCGTGCGGCTGGCGCGGCCGCATGTGATGGCGGCGGCGACCGTGATCGCGGCCGACACCGACGCCGAGGCCCGGCGGCTGTTCAGCTCGCTGCAGCAGTCGTTCGTGTCGCTGCGCACCGGCATGCCCGGCCCCCTGCCCCCGCCGGTCGACGACATGGACAGCCGCGTGGACCCCCAGGCCAAGCACATGCTGAGCCAGGCGCTGAGCTGCGCGGTGATCGGCGGGCCGGCGACGGTGAAGGCCGGGCTGGAGGCGTTCGTCCGGCGCACCGGGGCCGACGAGGTGATGGTCACCGCCTCGATCTTCGACCACGCCGCGCGGCTGAAGAGCTTCGAGATCGTGGCGGCGGCGCATGGGGCGATGGCGCTCGCCGCTTGAGACAGGCGGCCCGGGATTTGATCCGATCTTGCGGGCCTGACATAAACAGTGTCGCCCCAAGGCCATATTTGGATGGTTTGGGGCGACCATGGCCCGGAACGGGCGTCGGAACTTCCAAACCATGACCCGAAATACAAGGTTGACCGCCCGATCCGCGGCCGCCCTGATGGCGACGCTTTCCCTGAGCGGCGTGGCTCTGAGCGGAGCGCCGGGGACGGCGATGGCCCAGGGCGGAGGCGAATGCCGCGGCGAACCCACAGGGACGAAGCTGCGCGTGATCGTCGAGGGCGTGCATAGCGACAAGGGCGAGATAACCTACACCCTGTATGGCGATGACCCGTTGCTGTTTCTCAGAGGTCGCGGCGAGCTGAAGGTGTGGCGCGAACCGGCCACACCGCCGACCCAGGAGATGTGCGTTTGGCTGTCGGGACCGGGGACCTATGCGATGGCGGTCTATCAGGACACAAACGGCAACCATCGCTTCGATCACGGCGTGTTCACCGCCAGCGAGCCCTACGGGTTCTCCCGCAACCCTCACCTGTTCATGGGTCCGCCCTCGGTCGGCCAAGTGAAGTTCACCGCCGGCGAAGGCGACACGACGGTGCGCATCATGATGCGTAATCCTTAGGCGCCGGTTTGATGGAGCGCGTTTGTAGCGCCCAATGATCTCTTGCTGTCGTAAGAGAGCCGCAAACTACCGTCGGCGTCGCCATTTGCGCCAATCGACGGGCTCGCTCGTCAGGGTTTCGAGCGACGCCGCACCATCCCGATCCATGAAGATCACCAGATTCTGAGAGCTGTGCCGAGCGCTTGGAACGAGAAGGCCATCGTACTCCATGAAGTGCGCGGCGGCGGCGAGAGCCTGAGTGGCCGTGTAGTCGAACGACTCGTAGCGCGCCGCGTCCACGCCAAGGTTCGTCAGGCTAGCGACGTCCGCGAAATGTAGCGTTTTGGTTGTCTGGACTTCGATTTCGTGGATTTCATGACGAATTCGGCTGGGCCAGACCGGTTCGAGCGAAAGCCGAAAACCAATTTCAGCCAGCGCGCCATCGCGGTCAAGGCTGGTGTACAGCACCTCTACAGCCTCGCCGGGAGTCCATCGGCCATTCGCCGATGAGCCTCGAGTCGGATCGCGCCCCACCCGGGTGATACGCCATACCGAGGCATTTATTGGGATCGGGTCGATCCTCTCCAGCGCGTCCAATAGGCTGCTGTCGTGAACGCGCCCCGAACCGGCCATGACTAGGTGTAGGATCCCTCATCAAGGCTCTCGATGACGGTCAGCACCTCACCCGCACGCCCCGCATGGATCAGATCGATAGCGCGTTCGCCCTCGAGCAGCCGGTGTTTGGAGTAGAGCCAAACACGGGTTTCCTCGGGGTCGTAAAGTTCCGCAAGTCGATCGACCAAATACCGCAGGTCGGAAATGAGCAGTTGGGTTTTCGGGTGCGGAAAGGATGCGCCGGACGTCCAGCGGGACACCGTGGCCGGGGATACAGCGGCGACATTGGCAACGTCAGTTCCCTTGAGGCCGCCGCGCTCCCTTAGATCGTTTATGATTGTTGCTACTACGCTTGCCATATTTAATGTCCCAACACTTGCGCCTACGGCCTTCGCACCACCCCGGAAGCCGACCGCACGCGATCGCAAATCGACAGCTCCGGTCTCATTCAAATCCGCAGGGGCGTCGCGAAGGCGAACCAGACGAACCTCCGAGTCGTAGCGAGCCGGACGAGATGCTAGCATTTTCGTTTCACAAAATCAATTCATGAAATGAAAATGCGAATCGAGGTTCAGCTTAATGCCTCCGGCGGCGTCACGGCGGCCTGTCGCTAGCTGGTAAAGATGTCCGGTTTTTGTAGCTCGTGATCTGTCCGCTTCGTTCTGTCTGTGTTCCTGGGCATGCCCAGGAAAAAATGCTGTCATGGAAGTGTGTCATGCGGCGATTTTGGTGGTGTCGATGAT
>JBBRPO010000025.1:0-74110 GCA_038227865.1 Caulobacterales bacterium | reverse complement strand
CCCAGTAAATCCTCAAATCGCATCCGTCGTACGCCCTCGTTGATCCGTGCCCGGTCCATCCGCCTCTCCTGTTCCCAGGCGACATAGGACCGGTCACTTCACGAGCTACGAACTCCGGACACATCACGAGCTAACCACAGTCCGAACCGCGCCGCCTTGCCTCCGTTCTTGTGTAGCCTCAGACTATCAGCGCGCGCCGCTCGATACCGGCGATCAACGCGTCCATCCCGAAGGCGAACGCCGCGTCGAAATCAGTAGGGACGGCCAAGCGGGACGCCAGGGCCACCAGAGTCGGATAGGAACCGCAGTTTTCAGCCTCCAAAGCCTCGTCGCGAGGCTGCGCGTCGCCACCTCGCTTTGTAAGCCCGCGCTGGATCGCCTCGGACCGAGCCAATCCGTGGACGAACAGAATGCAGGTCTCGTAAGGGTCGAGGACCCCATCGTCGTTCAGTCCAGACCGGCGAAGCGCACTTAGGCAGGCTTCCATCAACGGCGCCACGTTCGGCCCGATTGAGATCTGGCCAAGCGCGATCCGGGTGATGTCGCGCCTGTCGAGCAGGCGTGCGCGCCACGCGCCGGTAATCGACCGCAAATCCTCACGCCAATCCCGGCCGGCGACAACTGGCGTGCAGCCGGCCATCAGGTGGTCGAACAGCAGATCGTCCAGCTGTTCCCGGCTCGCCACATAGCGGTAGAGCGCGGCGGCCTGCACGCCGAGCTCAGCGCCGATCGACCGCATGTTCACGGCGTCATAGCCATCTCGATTCAGGATCGTCGCCGCGGCGACGATGATCTCTTCGCGCGAAAGAAAGGTTCGGCGCCTGCGCGCCGGCGGCGCGATCTGTGAACGGTGGAGATGCGGCACGGGCGCCCGTCCTAAAGAATTAACATTGTTAATTTTGTGAACGATGTTAATTCACCTGGTCGAGTTTGCAAGGGGCGCCGCCCATGCGCGATCTGAATTTTGAGGTCCTCCGCGCCCTGCGGCGCACGGTTGGCTTGCTCGCCGTTGCGCTTGGGCTTAGCGCCTGCGCCTCGGGCCAAGCCGCGCCGCCGGTCTATCACGGCGATCCGGGGGTTCGGGGTTCGGTCGCCGCGGTCGAGCCCGTCGGCGCCTATTCGGCGCTCAGGATGTGGGTCCTGTTGTTACAGGCGAAGGCGTCTGTGCCGGTCGCGAACGGGATCGATCTCTACCGGGTAAGCTACTGGTCGATAACCGACGGCAAGCCAGTGCTGGTCTCCGGCCTGATGAGCGTCCCCGGCCGGGGCGCACCGCGCGGGACGGTCCTGTGGATGCACGGCACCCAGGACAATCGAGGCGACTCGATTTCGAACGCGCGCTCCGAGGAAGCGGTGGCGGCCTCCGGCGTGTTCGCGGGCGGTGGCTATCTGTTGCTGGCGCCGGACCTTTTCGGGTTAGGCGTGTCCAAGGGCCGGCAGGCCTACTACTTCAATCCGAGCACCATCGATGTGACGCTGGACTTCCTGCGCGCGGCGAAAACGGTGACGCGGGACCTGGGGCGGCCCTGGAACCCGAACATCTACGTTGCGGGCTTCTCGCAAGGCGGGCACTCGGCGGCGGTCCTGCAGCAGGAGCTTGAGCGGCGCCCCAGTCCCGAATGGCGGATCAGGGCCGGGGCCGGCATCGCGGGCGCCTACAAATTGGCCGACATTTCAATACCCTTCGCCTTGAACGGCCATTCACCGCAGGATTCGGATTATCTGGCGACCGCGGCGCTGTCCTACGCAACCTACTATCATCGGCCTCTGGATGAGGTGCTGGTCCAGCCCTACGCGGGGATTGTCGCGCGCCTTTTCGACGGTGATCACACCTTGGAAGAGATCTCCAAGGCCATGCCTTCGAACCCCCGGGCGATGTTCGCGCCGGCGATCCTGGCCGCGTTCGATGTGAACGCGCCCAGTTGGTTCGTCGATGCTCTGCGTCAGAACGAGATCGGCGGCTGGGCGCCAAGGTCGCCTTTCAGAGCCTACTACGGCGAAAAGGATGTCGACGTCTCGCCGGCCGACGCCAGGACCTTGGTCGCCGAGTCCAAGCCGTTAGGCGGCAACATCGAGGCGATCTCAGTCGGTCCCTACGATCACAGCGGGACCGCCCTGCGCGCCGCCCCGCTCATTCGCCAATGGTTCGACGAGTTGAGCGGCCGGGCCAGTCCGCGATAGTGCATTGGAATTCCGGTGACAGTGTCGTCAATTGAACCGGTGGTTTACCTGGGGTTCCTTAAGGCGGCCGAATTTTATCGGCTCGGTTCAAACCGGTGAGGCTGTGAAATTGCCGAGCCCTTCGCGCAGTTGTTCGAGGCTGACCAGTTCGCCGGCCAGCTTCGCCATACGCGCCTCGCCGCGCGCCAGGCGCTCGGGGCTCCAATCCTTCATGAGGCCGGAAAACGGGCGATAGTGATGGGGTTACTCACCGGGCGGCGGCGTCTGCTCGGATTCTTCCCGCAATCGTCACGGCCTTCGGCCGCGCGCGAAGCCCGGCGGTTTCTGGCCGTTGGGTCTACGTGGAATAGTGGCGCTGACGGCGCCCCCGCCTTGTGCTATTTTCCAGCTATGAACCGTGAAGAGGTCATTGCCACGCTCAGAGGCCGAGAAACGGCGCTGCGGGCTCGTGGGGTGGCGCATGCCGCGCTATTCGGCTCGGTGGCCCGCGGCGATCAGGGGGCCGATAGCGACATCGACATTCTGGTCGAGATCGAGCCTGACGCCCACATAGACCTGTTCGCCTACATCGATATCGTCCATTTCATTGAGGATCTGTTCACAGCCCGCGTGGACGTGGCCAATCGCCGCCAGTTGAAACCCTTCGTTCGGCCGGGCGCGGAACGAGACGCGATCTATGCTTTCTGACCTCGCCCGTTCGGGGTTGGTGGGCAAGCCGCGCAAGACCTCGTCGAACTCCTCCATTCCGCCGTTGAAGGACGGCCTTGGGCGGGGCGAGAAACCCAAGCGTCCGGGGCGGCCCGGGAGAACGCGGTGACTCGGGTCCGGATCAACGTCTCGCTGGCCATCCACAATGCGTTCGACCGGCTGCAGGACGATCGTGCGCGCTTAGTGGCGTGAACATCAGAATCACCCTCGGTCACACCCGGTGGAGACGGCGCGCGTGCGCTTGAACCAAGCGGCGTTCAGGTCCGCCGCCTTCGACCGAGTGACGGACCGGACGCCGCCTCCCTTGGCTCATCCGACCGCCAACGCCTTCGACCCCGCGCCCTGGTTTGCGGTCTTGGAGGACGAGGCGGCGACTGACCGGGATCGCACCCTGGCCACGGGCGCTCTGTATTTTGGCCGCCAATTTCGCAGCCTGCGGCAGGACCTGCTCAGGCCCGCCGTCGCGAATCTCGGCGGCTACACACTCCTGCGCTTGGCTCTGGCCCAGGCCAATCGGGCCTTGCTCATCGCCCGCGGCCGCATCGCCAAGGCGCAAGTGGCGGCCAAGCTAGGGGCGGACGGTATCTACGACATGCAGGCGCTGGCGCGCATCGGCGGCTCCCGTCTGCAGCCCAACATGTCGGCGGACGAGATCATCACCACGATTGTGGACGCATTGCCGCACTGGCTGTTCCACGCCGCCGAACGGATGAACGACCACGACGTTGGCCCACTGGTGCTCCGCGACGCCGGCGCGAGGGTCGAGGGAATCCTGTCGGTCGAGCGGGGGCTGCGCAATCTGTGGCTGTCGATCCTTTGGGAGGACCAGAGGCTTACTTGGGAAGGCCAGCAGGCACGCCTGGTGCTCGGGGACCCCGATACGGACACCCTTTGGGCGGCCTGGGAATTTCGCCAGCAGGACTTGAGTTTCCAAGAGCTTCTCGCCGACTCGGCGGCCGTGCGGCGCGGCGAGTTGCCGAGGATCCCGCCAGCGACGATCGTCCGGTCGGCCGTTGGCCTGCAGAGAGGCGGCCGCACGGTTCGGATCAAGCTTGGGCCGGCGACCGGCGGGTCGCGCCGCCGCCAGAATCGCAAGCTGCGTGTGTTGGAGGAAAGCTATCTGGCGATCTTCTTGGACGAACCGATTCCGTCTGGGGATCAGCAGGTTACGCCGCGGCTGCTGATGAAGGCGATGTGCGTCGTAGGCGACGTGGCTGAACTGCTTCTGGCCGAATGCCGACATAGCGAAGTCAACACCGCCGCCGACCTGAGGGACCTGTCGCTTCCGATCAGTCGCAATGCGCTCAGCGTCGCGCTCCGCGGCGCTCTGGAGATCAGCGAGGACGTGGCCGACGCGGTGCTGAACCGATTGACGACGGACACCGCCGACGTGGCCAGCGCATTCAAGGAGGGGGTCTGGCATCGTCCACTCATTAGCCACGAGGGCGGTGACGCGCTATATGTGCTGGCGGCGGCCGCCCTGAGCGGCATGCCGACCCGGCAGGTTGAACGTTGGCTCGTCGCCGGCGGCAAGGCTGACGGCCTGTCGAAGGGCAGTCGGGGGATCGCCTATGAAGCCGAGGTGCGCCGGATTCTGACTTCCGCCGCAACCGACAACGACCTCCTGAACGACATCAGCGTCGCCCCGACCGCAGTCAAGCGGGGCAAGGCGGGCGAGGAGATCGACCTGCTGGTTCGCGTTGGCAGGACGATCATGGTCGGCGAGATCAAATGCCTGCTGGTGCCCTCCGAGGCCTTGGAGCGCTACCACCACCTTGGCAAGCTGGAGGCCGCGGCCGATCAGGCGAGCCGAAAAGCCGAGTGGCTCCGCGCCAACCGGGAAATCTTTCGCACCCACCTGGCCGGCCTGCCAGACGACCTCGACGGACTCGTCATCCGACCGCTTGTGGTTCTGAACAACGGCATCGGCTTAGGCGCGGCCTATGGCGATGCGGTGATCACTGACGTCACGACGCTAACCGTCTATCTGTCGGGCGGCCAATACAGCCATTCGGCGTTGATTGGGCCACGCGGAGAGTTCATCCCGCAGCTTCAGACACTCTACCGTTCCGCGGCCGAGGGAGAGGCGCGGCTGTTCGATACGCTCGCCGATCCCCCGAGCCTGATGAAATGGATCCGTGCGGTGCGCTGGCGCGTGGACAAGTTCCCGGTCGGCGAGGGCGAACTCGAGATGCTAGCCTATGAATTGGACCCAGCGGCGATGCGGACGTCCGATGTGGTCCGTGACGCGGCGTTGTTGAACGCTGGTCCGCGCAGGCGTTGACCGCGGAACACGAGGAAGTTGCTTGAAGCGCTGGAGAAAAGGAGCCGCAAGTGCGGCCTTTTGTAACCAAACTATGCGGGCCAGACTGGTTTCCCAGGACCAGAGGAACCGGGGAATTGCCAGCCCATATGCGTGACGGTGCTGATCACGTCACACGCCATCTCGACGGTCGCCTTGCGCACCCGATTTAGGAAGTCGGCATCGACCGGCGTTTCGAACACCTCGATTTTCCGATTGACGAAGTAGGGCACCGATCGCCCCGAGGCATCGGGCATTTGCCAGAAGCCATGACAAAGCACGTTTCGGAGCCTTGCCGCTTCCCTCAACTCCTCCAGCAACATCTCCGGTTTGGTGATCGTAGTCTTGGCGTTCTCGCGAAGCGCTTTACCAAACGAGTCGATCAGATTGCCCAACGGGTCGCTCAGCGCCCGCTCCAACGTGCCCTGCCAGCCTCTGATTGCGGCCTCCGCCTTGGCGGGGTCCTCTGGTAGCTCCGTTGTGCCGGTGATAGCGAAGATGGCCCTGGCTAAGACGTTCTCCAAAAACCCGAATGTCGCCACTGTGCGACCGAGCGCCGCCCAAAACTCGGCGCTGTGAGCCTGTGTTGGAAACTCAGCCGGCAGGTTCTTCGGGTCGGCCACATAGCGCTGCGGCTCAGGGCCAGACGGCGGGGCGCGGGTGATCGGATCAGTCATGCGCCTTTATATCAGGAGCAGAACAGCCAACCTAGTTATGCGCGCGGTTACGGGCCTGTAGGAGAGCGGAATCTCACTGCCTGGGGCGCCTGACAATTTTCGCGTCTAACATATCTTCCGCGAAATCAACCGCTGGGTCCGACCAACTCTACCAACGGAGTCTCCACGATCGAAAGTTCGTCGTCGGGTGTGGGATGATTGACATCAGCGGCCCGAAAGTCGTCAGGGATGACGACGTGCTCAACTGCGGTCTCCGCTGCTTCGGCGTCAGGTCATCCACCTTGTCGAAAGACTGCAAAAAAGAATACCAGCCCCCTTGAATTGCAATATGCGATAATCTATCTCCACTCCATGCTCGCCGCCGCCACCCAATCCGTTTCGCCGATGATCGGCTCGCCCGCCAACGACACGGCCGCGTTCGACGATCAGGACCTGTTCGCCCCCGCCATCCTTCGCGCCGAGCGCCGTTTGCGCGATCTCGAACGACTGACAAGGATCGGCATGGATATTTCGGAGGCTCTGCACGATCGCGTCCTGACCGAAGGCGTGGTCGCCGCGGAGGCTGCGGTCAATGACAACACTGTTGGTGATTCCGCAAAGTCAGCGGCCGGGAAACCCCCGCGCTTCGACCCGACCGAGGCCTTCGCCAAGATCTCCCGCGTCGTCCGCCTGACGATCAATCTGGAGACCAAGGCCGACGAAGCCCTTCGCGCGCTGTTGTCGGGCCAGTTCCTGGCTCGCGAGACCCGCAAGGCCAAGCGCGAGCGTCCCGGCGCCAAGCAGGATCGCTACGAGGGTGCTCGCCGCAAGGCGGACGATCGGGTCTCGGCGGTGATCGACCGCGAGGCGCTTAACGAGAGCGACTATTGCGGCCTGATGGAGGCTCTCAAGGAACGCCTCGACGAAGATGAGGCGTATTTCGACATGGAAGACCGCCCACTGCGCTAAACCGTCGAGCGGCTCTGCGAAGACCTTGGCCTCTCGCCGGACTGGAGCCTCTGGAGCAGAGACGACTGGATCGATGAGGGTCCGCCTAAACGCTGGTCATGGTCGGTGTTCAACACCCCCAGTCGAAAGCCGCTCTATCCCAACGGCGAACCCGACGACCCGACCGCCGCGGGCGCTCCCGGCTCGGGGTGATTTACGAAAACCCGATCCATCGCCCGGCGATGGCCACGGTCAGCCACAGCGCGATCGACACCACGGCCAAGGGCGCGGCCATCACGCCCGGGCCTCGGCGCGCTATCGGCGCTTTCACCGCGAACGTGAACACCAGGGCGCAGGCCAGGGCGATCATCTTCACCCAGAACGCCTGCTTGTCGTACAGCTTCAGCGCTTCCGACAGACCCAGCAGCGAGCCGGTGACGACCATCGTCGCCACGGCGCCGGTGAGCCATGGCCTGGCCGCGCGTTCCACCACCGGGATCGGCTGGGCGGTCAGGCCAAGGCCCAGCAGCCGCAAATCCAGCATCAGCACCGCGCCGCCCAGCGTGGCCAGGGCCAGCAGATGAACCGACTCGATCACCGGGAACAGCCAGACCGAGTCCTTGATCCCCGCGCCGACCGGCGTCGACTCCAACGCCTCGAAGACTGGATAGAGGCTCATGGCTGCATCGGCTCCGCGGGGCAGCCGGCCAGCAGATGCACCCACGGCGGCTGGGGCTTGTCGCAATCGAACCAGTTGTATGCGATCATCCGGCCACTGACGATTACCCCGGCCCATAGCGCCAGCGAGGCCGCCGCCGAGATCCGTGCGCTCAGCGGCGGGGTCGTTCCCCGGTCCCAGCGGTCGCGGTCACGTTCAACCCTGGTATGGAAGACGAAGATGTTCACCGCCGCCAGCGCCAGCATAACCATCTTCAGGCGAAACCACAGGCTGTGAAAACTGCGCACCGGGATCGCGTAGAACAACAGCGCGCCGGTGGTGATCATCAGCACGAACCCGGCCACGGTCCAGGGCAGGACCCGCTCGCTCATCTGCGACACCGGCGCCCGGGCGAAGGCCACGCCCAGCAGCCGCAGATCTACCATGGCGATCGTGCCGACGAACAGCATGATCCCCAGCACATGCGCCGTCTCGATCCAGGTGTAGGCATGCAGCGATTCATGCAGGGCGATGCTGCCCGGCTGGGCCGCGATCCACGCGGCGGCGGCTTCGGGGTCCAGGGTCATGGTTTCGGCGGCTCGCCCAGCACATACACCCGGTGGCACTCCTCGCAGGCGTCGTGGATATCGCCGCCGATGCGCAGCATGGCGCCCTTGTCCTTGTCGTCGGCCGCCTTGATCGCCGCCAGCCCCAGGGCCGACAGCTTGCCGGCCTGGCCGGTCCAGGTCTTGCCGTCGCGGATCCGCCCCGGCAGTAGCAGCAGATTACCGCTCTCGGCCACCACCATCGCCGCGTCATGCACCTTGGCCCACGCCTTGGGCGTCTGGGGCGACAAATCGTGTTCGCCCTGCATATCGACCATCACGCCGGACGCCGCCCAGACGATGTCGGTGGCCGGGTCGATTACATGCTCCATCAGGTCGTGCAGACCGATGGTGGTGTTGAACGGCGGGGGAGGGGGTGGAGGCGGCGGGGCCGGCTTCTGGCAACCCGCCAATCCCGTCAGTCCCACAAGTCCCGTCAGGCAGATCGCCAGTATCGCCAGTTCACGCATAGGCCACCCCCTGAGCGTCCACGTAAAGCGCATACAGCGACTGAGAGCCGGTGATGAACAGCCGGTTTCGCTTCACGCCGCCGAAACACAGGTTGGCGGCGCCTTCGGGAAGGTGGATCGCGCCGATCCTGTCACCGTCCGGGCTCAGGATATGCACCCCGTCCAGGTCGGGTCCGCCCCAACCCACCGCCGCCCAGACATTGCCGTCGGTGTCGACGCGGAAGCCGTCGGGGCTGGCCTGGCCGAAATCGTGGAACACCCGCGGCCGGGCGAGGCTCACACCATCGACGACGTCGAACACATGGATCTGGCGCGGATGACCGCGTTTGTGCGAGGCGCCGGTGTCGGCGACATAGAGCAGCCTGTAGTCGGGCGAAAAGGCCAGGCCGTTGGGCTTTTCCAGCCCGTCGTCGACGATGGTCGCAGCGCCGGTCGCCGGATCGAGCCGATAGGTGCGGGTCGGCAGTTCGAACTCGCCCTTGTCACCCTCATAGTGCCAGTGCAACCCATACCCTGGGTCGGTGAACCACACGGCGCCGTCCGGATGCACGACCACGTCGTTGGGGGCGTTCAGCCGCTTGCCCTCGAAGCTGTCGATCAGCACCGTGACGGTCCCGTCGATCTCGGTCCGCGTCACCCGCCGGGCGCGATGCTCGCAGGTGATCAGTCGGCCCTGGCGATCACGGGTATTGCCGTTGGCGTTGTTCGACGGCTGGCGAAATACGCTGACCTGGCCGGTCTCCTCGCTCCAGCGCAACAGCCGGTCGTTGGGGATGTCGCTGAAGATCAGGGCGCGCTGATCGCCGAACCACACCGGCCCCTCGGCCCAGCGGGCGCCGGTCCACAGCCGCTCCACCGCCGCGCTTCCCAGCCGATAGGGCGCGAACCGCCGGTCGAGAATCTCCACCGCCGGATCAGGATAGCGCACCGGCGCGGTCCAGTCGCGGTCGAGTGCAAAGTCCGATGCCATGTCGACGCCTCCCGTTCTCCGGGACCCTAAAGCGTGATAGGCGCCGTTCAAAGCCATCGGGAGGATCGTGTGAAACCCTTAGTCGCCTCGGCGTTCGCGCTATGGCTGATCGCGCCCCTGGCCTTGGCCCAGATTCCGGGCGCGCCCAGCCTGCCGGGACCGATCATCCAGCCGAACGCTCGCGACGCCTTTCGCCGCGAGGATCAGGTCGATTCGCTGTTGCGGCTTCAGCGGGAGGCCTATTTGACCGCCAAGAGCACCTACGATCACGGCAATTTCGCTCTGGCGCGGCGGCTGTTTCAGACCATCGCCGAGGGGGAATCGCCGTCCTCGCAATATTTCATGGGTGTGATGTGGGCCAAGGGCCAGGGTGGCCCGCGCGATGACGTCCAGGCGGCCGGATGGTTTCGCAAGGCGGCCGACAAGGGTTTCGCCCAGGCTCAGTTCAATCTCGCCATGGCTTATCTGGCCGGTCAGGGCGTCGCCGTCGACGACGAACAGGGGGCGAAATGGCTTCGCCGGGCCGCCGATCAGGGCCTGGCGCAGGCCCAGTTCAACCTAGGGGTGCTCTACGAAAACGGCCAGGGCGTGCCGCCGGATGCCGACAGGGCCGCCGCCTGGTATCGCAAGGCCGCCGCCGCGGGCGTGAAATAGTGACGCCATTCAAACGTCCCATGCTGAAAATCGTTGTCATCGCCCTTAGCGCCATGGGCATCGCGTCCGCGTGCGGTCGCGCCGCCGCCCACGACGCTGGCGACGTACGCATCGGCCATCCTTGGGTCAGGGCGACGCCAAACGCCGCGCCTACCGCCGCCGGCTATCTGACCGTGACCAACACCGGGCGGACCGCCGATCGACTGCTTGGTGGAACCACCCCCGACGCCAAGGCGATCGAGCCGCACGCCATGTCCATGGCTGGCGGCATCATGCGCATGCGGCTGGCGCCGGCCGGTTTCGAGATCGCGCCGGGCGCGACCCTGACCCTGTCGCCGATGGGGAACCACCTGATGCTGATCGGCCCCATACGCCGCTTCAAGCCTGGCGACCGGATTCCCGCCACCCTGCGCTTCGCCCACGCCGGCGCCGTCAAGTTGGAGTTCGTCGTCCAAACCGACGTCCCCCGTTAGAGACTCGGCCGCTAAAACGCGTAGCCCACCTGAATCTTGAAGAACGCCGGAGCGACCAGTTGGCCGGCCGTGTCGTCCATCTCCAGGCTCGTGGCGCTATTCACGTGCTGATAGATCGGCAGGGCGATATCGGCGCTTATCCGATACCGGCCCGCGCGAACCTCGATACCCGGCGAGATCAGCAGCCGCTCGTAGCCGGAGTTGGGCGAGTCGGAATTCACGCCCGCATCGTGGTTGCGATAGGTATTGATCAGCTGGAGCATCGGCGCGATCCGCGAAAGGCCCCGGAACGCACCCAGGTCGTAGCTCAACCCCAGGGCGCTGATGAACTCGTTTCCCGGCCGATAACCGTCCCGTTCGGCCACCGCGAGCTGGTAACGGGCGCGGGCGAACCAGGCGAGCTTGCCGTCGGCGCTCACCTTGCCCAGGTGATAGGCGCCGAAGATCAGATCGGTGCTTCCCGTGCCCGGCAGGGTGTCGCGGTCGAACTCGGCGGCGCCGAGCGGTCCGTTGGGGCCGACGTCGTCCCCGGTCGGAACCTTGACCCCCAGGGTCAGCCCCGTGGACCTATCCGGCGCGAGACCAGTGTAGGTGGCGGTGAGCTGCAGATCGCCCAGGGCGGTGAGATGCGCATTTCGCAGGCTGCCTTCCGGGCCGGCCACGGTTCCGTCGTCCGTGCTGGTGAAGTCACGATCATAGATCGGCAGCTCGGCCATGATCGACCATCGGCGGCCGACGGCGTACTGGACGCCGAGGGTGTAGAAGCCGGTCCCGATTTCCTTGTCTCTGTTGTCGCTGGCGGGAGCCTTGGAGCCGCGCTCCCAGTTCTGATTCTGATCCATGTAGCTGTAGCGGAACCAGGCCGAGAACCCCGACCCGCCGCTGGCGGTGATAGAGCCGTCGCCGATGTCGAACACACCGCAACCGCAGGCGCAGGCGTTGGCCTGGGATGGGGCGAGGGCGGCGGCCAGCGCGGTGAAACCCACGGCGGCGGCCATGGCCGCCCGGCGGGCGGCCTCAAGTGCCATAGTCATGTTGAGATATCCTCGAGTGATCATGCCGCCCATGGGCGGCGATGCCCGCGTGAAGCGCGCGGGCGGCGAAGGCGATCAGACTGGGATGGGTGGTGGACCTCGCGAGGGCGGTGGCGGGGCCGCCAGGCCACGGCCTGGCGCGAGATCGACTTCGCGGCTGGCGGGCGCGGCCTCCGGCGCGATCGTCGCCTGAACCAGCCCGGCCGTGGTCGGCGGCGCGGTGGTCAATCCGTGACCGGCGAAGGGGCAGACACCACCGTGACTGGATTTGCCGCCGTGGTGCTGGCCGCTACCGGTTTGGCCCATCGGCATCGCGGCCGGGCCGTGTCCGGTGCAGATGATCACCGTCGGAGCGCCGCCACGCGAGGCGATCATGAACCCTGGCGGCGAAAGCAAGCCGATCACCAGGGACAGCAGGGCGATCAGCGCCCCCAGCCCTTTCCACGATCCTGATCCATGTGCGGCGCGCGTCATGGACCGCCTCTACCGCCTACCCGCAATCGCGGCGACATGATTATGCAATGTGGACGTGAGACGGCGGGCCGCCTTGCCGAGGAAAGCTCAAAACCATTGATCAGGACGTTATTCAGGCCCGCTTGGCCCGTGGCGATCGTGTTGATCGCTCTGCCGGCCGCGACCCAACTCGCCGCCCAAACCGCGCCGCCCGGTGCACAGACCGCGCCGCCGCCCGCCAAGCCGCGCCCCGCGCTGGCGCGGCCCTCGACTGATGAGGACGATTCCGGGGGGACGGGCGCCAATGAGCTCACCGTCACCGCTCGCCCTCGCGACTACGCCCATCAGCCCGGCGCGGTGATCGGCGACATCAAGCCGGAGCTTCAGCTCGGTCCCGCCGACATTCAGACCTATGGCGTCAGCTCGGTGACCGAACTGCTCTCCGAACTGGCCCCCGAGACCCGCGGCGACCGCGGCCGGGGCGGCGGCGCGCCGGTGGTGCTGCTCAACGGCCGGCGCGTCTCCGGTATGGGCGAGATCCAGAACATCCCCACCGAAGCCATCCTGCGGGTCGACATCTTGCCCGAAGAGGCGGCGTTGAAATACGGCTACACGGCCGATCAGCGGGTGGTGAACATCGTCCTGCGCCGCCGGTTTCGCGCTATCACCGCCGAGGCGGCCGGCGGCGGACCCAGTCAGGGCGACGAGGCGACCGGTCAGGCCGAGCTGGATCTGCTGCGTATCCGCCGCGACGACCGGCTGAACCTCGATCTGCAATACAAGGGCGCGAGCGGGATCACCGATGGCGATCGAAGCCTGACGCCCGCGACCCAGGCCCTGACCGCCAACGCCTTGCTGACCCACCCGATGGCCGGTGGAATCAACGCCACGGTCAACGCCACCCTGGGCGCCAACGCCAGCGACTCACTCCAGGGCAAAGCGCTCCACCAGTACGTGAACGGCTGGACCGCGCATGTGGGGTCGACCCTCAACAAGGATCTGCATGACTGGCGACTGTCGCTGACCAGCGGCTACGATCACGCCGACAGTCAGACAGACACCGATGTCGGCCCGGGCCGTCCCCAAGGTGTGGCGCGGCTGATTTCGGACGCCGCGAATATCCAGTTCCTGGCCAATGGTCCGTTGTTGAAGCTCCCGGCCGGCAAGCTCTATGTCAGCGCCAAGGCCGGCGACACCCAGAGCTGGCAGAGCGCCAATTCGGCGCGGTTCGGCGCCTTTCAGGCCACGGCCCTGTCGCGCAACGACGCCAACGGCCAGCTGAACATCGATATTCCCCTGACCAGCCGGTCGAACCGGATCCTGCCGTTCCTGGGCGATCTGTCGGTCAACGCCAATGGCGCGATCGATCAGTTGTCGGATGATGGAACCCTGAAAACCTTCGGCTATGGCCTGAACTGGACGCCGATCCCCGGCTATACCCTGATCGTCTCGCACACCAACGACCGGGCGGCGCCGACCATCCAGCAACTGGCCGGGGCCGCGATCCTGACGCCCGGGGTCAGAGTCTTCGACTACGCCACTGGCCAGACCGTGGACATCGCCCAGCTGACCGGGGGCGCCCCAGCCCTGGTCGCCGACACCCGCAACGTCCTGAAGATCGGGTTGACCCTAAAGCCCTGGTCATCCCGCGACCTGATCATCGTCGCCAACTACACCCGGAGCGCCATCAAGAACCCGATCGCCACTTTCCCGGCCGCCAGTGGCGCGATCCAGGCGGCCTTCCCGGCCCGGTTCATCCGCGACGAGAATGGCGCTTTGGTCGAGGAGGACATCCGGCCGGTGAATTTCGCCCGCTCGGAGCGCTCGGAGATCCGCTGGGGGTTCAACTATACCCGCCCGATCGGCAAGCAGCCGACCCGCGCCGATTTCGGCCGCGCCCTGTTCGGCCCCAACGGTCCCCCGCGACGGCCTCCCGGCGATGACGGCCCACGCGGCGGCGGGGGTCCGGGCGATGGCGGCGGGGGTCGGCCTCGATTCTCTCCTTCCGGCACCTTCCCCACCGCCGGGCGGTTGCAGGTCGCCGTCTATCACACCCTCTATCTGACCGATCGTCAGTTGGTGAGTCCGGGCGGACCCACCCTGGACCTGTTGAACGGCGCGCCGATCGGCAATACCGGCGGCCAGTATCGCAACGAGATCGAGGCCCAGTTGGGCATGACCCTGGCCGGATTCGGGGGGCGGTTGTCGGCCGACTGGCGCCAGGGCACCCACGTCCAGGGCCTTCCGGGATTGCCGATCGGCGACCTGTCGTTCTCCGACCTCACCACGCTCAACCTGCGGCTGTTCGACAATTTCGCCCAGCAGAAATGGCCGATGAAGCGCTACCCCTGGCTGCGCGGCGCCCGCCTCAGTCTGAACATCATCAACCTGCTCGACCAGCGCATCCAGGCCCGCGACGCCTTCGGCGCCACGCCGCTGGGTTTCCGACCCCAGGAACTCGACCCGGCTGGACGGACGATCAGCTTAAGCCTCCGCAAGCTGTTCTTCTGACGCGCCTAGCCAATTGGCGTGCGTGGACTAATATGCCGGGAAAATCAGGGAGACGGTCCATGTCACGCGAAATAGCCAAGGCGGCGGCGATCATCACACTGGCGCTGGGATTGGGGTCGGCGGGGCTCGTTATCGCCCAGGCGCCCGCCCAGCCACCGCCCGACGCTCTGAGCGATCCTTCCATGAAGCGCGCCGAGGTGCTGGCCTTCGTCGGCGTCAAGCCGGGCGACAGGATCGCCGATGTCGTCGCCGGCCGCTTTGTCCGGGCCCTGAGCCTGGCGGTCGGGCCGAATGGCAAGGTCTATGCGTTCGAGCCGGCCGAGGTGATCAAGGCCCACCCCGAACTGCTGGGCATGATGCAGTCGCTGGCCGCCACGCCGGCCTACGCCAATGTGACGGTGCTCAACACGCCGATCGACGCACCGGCCCTGCCGGGCGGCCTCGACGAAGTGCTCATTCGCCAGAACTATCATGACCTGCACGACAAATTCATGGGTCCGGCCAACGTGCCCGCCTTCAACCGCAACGTCTTCGCGGCTCTGAAGCCGGGCGGCGTCTATGTAGTGCTCGACCACGCCGACACGGCCGGCTCGGGCCTGGCGCATACCGACACCCTGCACCGGATCGAGAAGGCCTCGGTGATCTCGGAAGTCACCGCCGCCGGCTTCAAGCTGGACGGAGAGAGCGCCGTTCTGGCAAACCCGGCCGACGATCATAGCAAGATGGTGTTCGATCCGGCGATCCGCGGCAAGACCGATCAGTTCATGCTGCGCTTCCGCAAGCCTGGTTGAATATCGACGCAGCCACGACTGGCTGATCGACCGGGAGTTCGTGTAAGGAGAGCCCATGACATCTCCCTTCGACGGCCATGAGGTTGAAAAGGCGTTGCGGCCTTCCCCCCAGGGTCACATCTTTGATCTGGACGCCGCGCTCTCCTCGGTGGTCGTGCTTCACGCCCGCGTCCCCGCCGACGCCTTCACCGCCCACACCCTTGGCGAGGAGCGCCTGGGCAACGGCATCGTGATCGGCGAGGCGGGTCTCGTGCTCACGATCGGCTATCTGATCACCGAAGCCGAGGACGTCACCCTGATCGCTGGCGACGGCCGGCGCATCGGCGCCCACGCCCTGGGTGTCGATGCGGTCACGGGCCTGGGGTTGGTCCATGCCCTGGAGCCGCTGAATCTGCCCGCCCTCCCGCTGGGCGACTCGCATCATCTGAAAGACCAGGACGCGATCATTCTCGCCGGCGGCGGCGGGCGCGCTCACGCCACCGCCGGACGGCTGGTAGGCCGGGCGCCGTTCGCCGGCTATTGGGAATATCTGTTGGACGAGGCTCTGTTCACCGCTCCCGGCCACCCCCATTGGAGCGGCGCCGGTCTGATCGGCCCATCGGGCGCGTTGATGGGCGTGGGCTCGCTGCAGATGACCCAGCAGGCGCCGGGCGGCAAACCCAGCCTGATCAATATGTGCGTGCCGATCGAGCTGTTGCCGCCGATATTGGACGACCTGTCGCGCGGCAGATCGGCCCATCCGCCCAGGCCCTGGCTGGGCCTGTTTTCCCAGGATGGTGACGGCGGCGGGGTGGTGGTGCTGGACGTCTCCTCCGGCGGCCCGGCCGACCGCGCCGAGATGCGCGCGGGCGATATGATCCTGGCCGTGGGCGGCAAGACGGTGGCCAATCTGGCGGAATTCTACACCCGCCTCTGGGCGTTGGGACCGGCCGGGGTGATGGCGCCGTTGCGCGTCAAACGGGAAGGGGATGTCTTCGAGGTGGAAGTGCGGACCGTGGACCGGGCCGTCCGGTTGCGAAAGCGGCGGTTCAACTGAGGCTTAGGGGATCAAAACCGTAGCCCCGGTCGTCGCCCGGCTATGCAGCGCCTCGTGCGCCGCCCGCGCTTCCGACAGCTTGAACCTCTGATTGATCGCGATCTTCACCGCCCCGCTGGCGATTGCCGCGAACAGGTCGTCGGCGGTTTCCCGCAATTCCTGAGGTGTGCCAGTGTAGTTCGCCAGTGTCGGACGGGTCAGATAGAGCGAGCCCTTGGCGGAAAGGATACCCGGCTCGAACGGCGGCACGGCGCCCGATGAGTTGCCGAAGCTGACCATCAGCCCGCGCGTCGCCAGACAGTCGAGCGACCCGGCGAAGGTGTCCTTGCCGATTGAATCATAGACCACCGGCACGCCCTCGCCGCCAGTCAGGTCGCGCACTTGCTTGACCCAGGCGCCGTCGCCGCGCGCCACCAGTACATGGTCGTAGCCGTTGGCCTTGGCCAGAGCGACCTTGGCCTCGTCGCCCACCGTGCCGATCACCGTGGCCCCCAGGCGCCTGGCCCACTGGCCGGCGATCAATCCCACGCCGCCGGCGGCCGAGTGGAACAGGATCGTCTGACCCGCGGCCACGGCATAGGTGCGCTTGAGCAGGTATTGCGCGGTCATGCCCTTGAGCAGGCAGGCGGCGGCGGTCTCGTCGCCGACCCCGGCCGGGATCGTCACCAGCCGGTCGGCCGGCACATTGGCCCCCTCCGCATAGGCTCCCATCGCGCCGGCATAAGCGACCCGATCGCCGACCTTCAGGCTCGTCACCCCATCACCAACCGCCTCGACCACCCCGGCCGCCTCCATGCCCAGGCCCGTGGGCAGCGGCAGCTTGTAGAGGCCAGAGCGGTGATAGGTGTCGATGAAATTGACGCCGATCACCGTGTGCTTCACCCGCGCCTGGCCGGGTCCGGGCGGCGGCAGGTCGATATCGACATAGTCCATCACCTCGGGGCCGCCCGGGCGGCTGATACGAATTGCTTTCATGAGTTTCGCCCGTCCCTACGCCGCTCGCGCCAACATCGCCTCGCGATAAGGCGTCATATCCCACCGCGGATACCGCGTCTGGGCCCTAGCCAGGGTCGTCTGGGTCCAGAATGGGTGGCCTGGCGGCTGCACGCCGAAGCACTCCAGCTGTTCAGGCGTCGCGTGGTCGAAGATTTTCGCCCAGGGCTGGGTGTGGTGAAACGCCCAGGCGTGGAAGCCGATCGCCTCGTCCCCAGCGGCCTTGAAACACGTCATCAGCGCATAGCGATGGCCTTTGGGCGCCGTCAGGTTGGTGCCCCGGTGCCAGATGTCGATCGTATAGGGAAACACACTGCCGGTCGGCGCGGCGGTCGACCGCTCGTAGGGCAGCAGGGCCTGCTGAATCTTGGCGTGCGTCTCGCCGTCGCGGCTCAGGGTGGCGTCAGGCGTCGTCACTTTCAAGGCGTCAGGTCGGGTCACATAGTGAGCCGGGCCGTGCGCCTCGGTCACATCGCTGAAATAGCAAAGTATGGTGATCGAATTCAGGTGCGCGTCCTCGGACGGCGCGGTCAGGGTGTGATTGGCATAGTCGCAGTGGAACGGCTGGTCATAGTCGCTCTCGCCGGTGAACTTGGCCCAGGCTTGGCACTGGTAGAGGTGCACCCTGTCGGCCTTGAGCGCCTGTTTGGCGAAGGCGACTATGGCCGGGTGCACCCCGATCAGGTTCAGGGCCGGAGAGCAGTCGAGAGGGACGGGCGCGACGCCCTTGAACTGGGTGGGGTGAAACCGGCCGACCTGGCCAACCAGCTTCTTCTCCAGCGCCTCGTCGGCGCCTTCCACGCCGAACACCGCCTCGAAGTCGGCCCGCACCGCGGCCACTTCGTCCGGCGTGAAGAAGTCACGGATCGAAACCCCGCCATCGCGCCGCCAGGCGTCAATATGCTCGGGTCTGTAACGATCGGTCATGGCGTGTCCTCCATCGCGGCTGAGCGATCAGTTCATTTAATCACGAAGACGCGAGGGGAGAAACCTTACCTCCCCAGCGCTGACAGGGCGGCGCTGTGGGCGGAGTCAAGATATTCGTCCAGCCGTGTGATCGCCCCGTCCGTCATCCGCACCACCACACAGGCCGGCATCGCCCAGGCCGTTCCATCCGGCAGCGTCGCCTCCAGCACGTGCTGTTGCAGGAAGCCATCCTTAAGCGCCTCGCGGCTCAGCACCCGATAGTGGCGCCGCGGCAGCTTGCGGGCGATCCAGTTCAGCACCTTGATATTCTGGTCGACCGTCTGCTCGATCCCGTCGTTGTTGTGCCAGATCCTGGCGTCCGGCGCATAGCAGGCGCGCACCGTCTCCGCGTCGCCGGCCTGAATGGCTCCCATGAACCGTTCGGCCAAATCTAGAATTTCGGATTCGGTCATGCGTTTGCTCCCATTTTGGTTTTTTCTACCCCCGAAAGATCAGCCGCGCCTCGGCCAGCGCGCGGATACGGTCGATCTCGAAACCGAACTCCTTCAGCACCTCGACCGTATGCTCGCCCAGATCCGGGTCAAGGCGGGTAAAGCCCGAAGCCCCCCGACTGAAGTCGGCATAGGCGCGGCTGGCTACCATGTCGCCCCACATCGGATGGCGGCGCAGTTCGAAGAACCCGCTCTCCCAGAGCCATTCCTCGCTTCGCGCCTCGTCGCCGCGAAACACCGGCGCGGCGGGAACGCCGGCCTCGCCCAGGGCCGCGAGCAGCTCGCCCCGATCCCGCTCGCGGATAAATTCGAAAATCTCATAGGCAAGATCGCCGCGTCTCGGCTGGCTCAGGATATCCGGGAACCTGATGGTCCACCCCTCTGCCCCCAGCACCCGCTCTAACGCCGCGGCCTGTGCGCCACTGGTCAGCCCCAGGGTGATCCAGCCGTCAGCGCAGGGGTAATAGCGGTCGAGCGCCGAAAGCCCGATACAGTCGCGCTCTCCGGTCGGCGAGGCCGGCGCGCCCGGCCAGGTGGTCAAGGCGCCGGACTGGAAGAGCGCGCTTTGCGCCGCCAGGCAGGTCTCGACATTCTGGCCGAAGCCGGTCTTCTCCCGAGCGTTCAACGCGGCGATCACGCCAAATGCGGTCACCGCCGCGGTAGCCACGTCGTTGATCGCCACCGAGTGAAACACTGGCTCTCCCGCCCCGCCCTGGGCGGCCATCATTCCGCTGCGCGCCTGAAGCAGGGGGTCGAACCCCGGCAGATGAGCCTCGGCGCCAGTCGATCCGTAGGCGTTGATCGAGGCCGAGATAATCCGGGGATTGATCGCCCGCAGGACGGGGTGGTCGATCCTCAGCCGCTCGCGCACCCCCAGCCGATAGTTGTCGATGACCACGTCGGACTGCCGCGCCATGTCAAGGAACGCCGCCCGGCCCTCCGGATCCTTGAGATTGAGGCCCACTCCACGTTTGCCGCGATTGTGGTTCATGAACCCGGGGCCGAACGGGCGGAACGGGTCCCCCTCGGCCGCCTCGATCTTGATGACATCGGCCCCGAAATTGGCCAGGATACAGCTGGCGTAGGCGCCGGCGATCACCGTCCCCAGGTCCAGGACACGGACCCCCGCCAGCGGCGGTCGCGGCTTTGCTTCCGTCGGTGGGTCTCCCCGCGGGGCGTGCGGCTGGGCGAAGGCCTTCAATTCGCCCGCGTCCGCCTCTCGCATGAGGCCGCGCACCGAGCCCGGCGTCTCGCTGAGCTTGATCGGCACGCCCGGCATTTCCACCGGGCCTAGATTGGGATGCTCTAGAACCACGCGCATGTCGTTGTCGCCCATCGGCCCGCTGCCCAGCCAATCGGCCCGGTCGCCTACCGCCGCCGCCGGCACGTCGTGGGCGGCCAGCAGCGCCAGCCAATGGGCGCGGGGCTGCTCGCGAAACACCCGCTCGATTAGGGCGTCCGCGTCGATCATCGGTCCAGCCTCGGCGAGCCGCCGACGCAGCTGAAGGGCATCGACCGCCTTCTCGAAGAAGTGCGGAAACAGGGTCGCCAGGAACAGCCATTGGCCGTCGCCGCACTGGTAGAGCCGATAGCTGGCCGAGCCGCCCAGCGGGTGGCCCTGCATCATACCGGGCGCGTCGAGCAGCCCTACCGGCCCGGCGATCTCGGCGTTACCGTGCGCCCCGCTTACCGTCACCGCCTGGCCCAGCCCGGTGCGGAATCGGTCCTTCAGCGCCGCCCCCACGGCGGCGGCGGCCATCACCGCCTGGCCGTGCAACACCATCGGCATGACGTGCCAGATCGGCTGGTCGGCATAGCTACCTTGCCGAAACGCCGTACCGGTCAGGCCGGCCAGCATGCCGTGATGCTCGGGCAAGTGGCTCCACGGTCCGCTCACCCCAAACGGCGGAACCCATAGATGGATCAGCCGCGGATGGCGCTCGGTCAGGCTCGCGGAGTCGAGACCCAGCGGCTCCAGTCGCCCCGGCGCATGGTCGAACACCGCCACATCGGCCCCGGAAAGCAGATCGTTCAGCGCCGCCAATCCCTCGGCGGCGTCGAGGTCCAGAGCGGTCCGCGCCTTGCCCCGGTTCCAGGCCAGATAGCCGGGCTTGTCCTTGTCCCGATCGCCTCCCGGTGGCTCGACCTTGATCGCCTCGGCCCCGAAGTCGGCCAGCATCATCACCGCCATGGGCCCGGCCAACCCCTGCGACACATCCAAGACCCGCAGTCCCTCAAACGCCGTCACCGCGATCTCCCAACCCTCAGCAATCGCGCAGGTGCGCGATGTCGTTGAGGCTGACAAGGTTGCGCTCGCCGCTCCTGGCGCAAAGATAGCGGTGGAGGCTGGTGTAGCGTGGCTCGAAGAACAGCCGGGGCGTCATCTCCAGCACATGGGCGGTCCAGACATTGATCACCCCGCCATGACAGAACACCGCGATTCTCTGGCCCGAATGGCGCGCCACGATCGTCTCCAGGGCGCCGACGACGGTGTTCTGGAATTCTGCGATAGTCCCCTGGTCGCGTCCCCGCGCCACGAACCGCGCCCAGGCCTCGTAGTTGTCGCGCTTCAGCTCTTCCATGGGCGTATATGAACCCGCGTTCCGGTCGAATTCCACGACACCGTCGTCGGTTGTCACCGCGAGGCCAGCCAGGGCGGCAAAAGGCTCGGCGGTCTGGATCGCTCGGCGCATGGTGCTGGAATAGACCGCGTCGATGTTTTCACGCGCCAGAACGCCGGCCACCCGCCGCGACTGCTCCAGCCCTTCAGCGGCCAGCGGTGGATCGGACGTGTCGGCGCTACGGACCGGCAGACCGTGCCGGATCAGGATCAGTTCCATTCAGACCGGCGCCTGTTCGGCGGCGATCACCCGCGCCACCGCCGGGTCCGCCGACATTCGGGCATGGTGGTTGGCGACCTTGGGCCATCGGGCGATGTCCATACCGTCGATCGCCAGCCAGCCGGACAGGGTGAAAAGATAGGGGTCGCAGATCGAATAGGCGTCGCCCATAACCCACGGCCCGGCGAACATCGTGGTCTCGATCAGGTCGAAACAGTCGCCGACCACCTGCGGCGCCTTGCGTTTCATCTCTTCGATCGCGGCCGGGTCGTCGGCCCAGCGATAGCCGCGCACCCGGTGGGCGCGGGCCGGGTGAACCGTCGAACACAGATAGCCGATGAACGCCTGAACCTGGGCGAAGGCGAACGCGTCGTCCAGCGGCGCCAGCCTGGCCGCCGGAAAGCTTTGAGCGATGAAGGTCAATATGGCCGGCGTCTCGGTGACCACCCCCCGAGGCGTGACCAGGGCCGGAACTCGCCCTTTTGGGTTGATCGCCAGATAGCCGGGCCCGCGCTGAGCGTTGGCGCGGAAGTCCAGCCGGGTGGCGACATAGTCGGCCCCCGCCTGTTCCAGCGCGATGTGCGAAGCCAGGGCGCAGGTCCCTGGCGCGTAGTAGAGGGTAAGATCGGGCAAGTCAGGCCTCGCCAAGTTGGCCGCTGAGTTCCGCCACCTTCAGTTCGCCCTCGCGGGTCTGACCGCCGATGGTCAGAAACGTGGCCATGTTGCGCTGGCCGCTGGCCGTGCGGGTCAGCTGCTGGAACAAGTAGCTCTCGTCGGCCAGGCCGTCGTGCAACGGTTTGTCGGCGCTGTTGATCGATTGCTTGGCCAGCCGCACCGCCTCTTCCGGGAACGAGGCGATCCGCTTGGCTAGAGCGGCCACATAGGGGCCGATCTCGTCGGCCGCCATGGCGCGGTTCAGATAGCCCCACGCCTCGGCCGTCTCGGCGTCCAGGTCGATACCGCCCAGGATCACCTCGATCGCCCGGTGTCGGCCGATCAGGCGGGGCATCCGCTGGGTGCCCGTACCGCCTGGCAATATGCCCAGCGGAACCTCCATCTGGTTGACGATGGTTTTGCCTTTGACGCCGAAACGCATGTCGAAGCTCATCGAGATTTCGCTGCCGCCACCCCCGACCCGGCCCTCGATCTGGGCGATGGTCACCTTGTCCATGGTCCTGAAACGCTCGCACATCACGTGATAGGCGTTGCGATCCCAGGCCTCCAGCGTGGCCGGCGTGTCGGTGGGAAAGGTCAGGATCGCCCCAACGTCGAAATGGGCCAGGAAGAAATCGGGGTCGGCGCTCTTGAGGACGAATACCAGGGCGTCGGCGTCGGCGGCCAGTTCCTCAGACAGCCGGGCCAGTTCGGCATAGAGTTCCAGGGTGATGATATTGATCGGCGGCGCATCCACGGTGGCTGTGACCACCCGGCCCTCGCGGGCGAAATGGATCAGGTGGTAGCCCTCATAGGCCATGGCGTTCCCCTCATGCTTGTCTGGCGACCGGCTCTATAGCCGGCGAGGGACAAGCTAGGGGCAGGGGAGGCGATCGGCAATTGTCTTATCTCTGGCGCGGCCTTCGCCAGGCCGCCGCCGGACTTTCACCAGCGCAGAAGGCGCGAACCGGCGGCGGCGCCGACGCACGCGGCGGTGAGGATGCCGAGGCCATACCAGATTGCGATGAAGGGAATGGAGGTCTCGATGCAATGGGTCGCATAGACCGCCGCCCCCGCCGCGCCGGAGCCCGCGCCGATCACCGCACCGGTCAGGCGCGGACGGGTGGGGGCCTGGTCGCGCACGACCCTCAGCAGACCGATCATCGGCGCCAGGGCGCCCAGGACAATCCACCCCGGGCAGGCCAGGGCGCTCCCGCCCATGACCGCCCCGACAAGAGACCCGGCGGGCGTCTCCAGAAGCTGGCCAAAGGCCAGGGAACCCATCAGCAACGGCGGCGCGGCGATCCAGGCCAGATGCGCCCGACCGCCGGTGGCCGGCCTCGAGAGGCGCATTGCCGCCCACAGGGCCAGGGCCAGAATCGATAGGACGAAACCGAGCTTGATCCCGAGCGCAAGGATCATCCCAGCAGTGAGGGGCAGGGGCCTATTGCCTAGCGTGAGCCCGAAAATCAGCGCCGAGATGATGGTTCCGCCCGCCGCGGCCGCGGAAAGTCGGCGGCCGATGGCGACGGGCGCCGCCGGCCTCAAATCTTCCGCGAGAACATCGATCAATTGGCGCGGGGTCCCGGGGGAGGCGTTTCGGGCGCCCGGCGTGAACGGATCGCTGACCATGAAACCCCCTTTCCCGCGTGGCGAGCCAAGGGCTGCGCGGCGTGGTCTTCCCGAATAAGCCCGCCCTGGCCAAGCTGGCCCGACAAAGACAGGTTCGTCTTCCCGTCGGCTGCGGTTACAAGGTTTTTCCGTCGCTGCTGTAACCTTTAGGCCGGCGTCGAACGAACCAGCATGTGGGTGAGGCGCGTGGAGCCATGATGGCCAATAGCGACTGGAGCGGCCTGATGGCGGCGGCGCAGGCCGGCAATGGCGGCGCCTATCGGCGGCTTCTGGAGGAGGTGCGAGTCTGGCTCCGCCGCTACTATGCCCGCCGCCTGCCGCCTTCGATGATCGACGACGCGGCCCAGGATACCTTGATCGCCATCCATCAGAAGCGACACACCTACGACCCGTCCCGTCCGTTCGAGGCCTGGCTGGCGGCCATCGCTCGATACAAATGGATCGACAGGCTTCGCGACATGAAACGCAACGCCTGCGAGGCCTTGACCGAAGAAATAGAGGTCAAGGATCACGAGACCGCGGTGATATCCGCGACCGTGCTCGAGGCCCTTCTTGTGCAGTTGAAGCCCGCGCAGTCGGCGGCGATTCGGCTGGTCAAGCTCCAGGGCCTCAGCGTCGAGGAGACCGCCGCCAAGACCGGCCAGTCGGCGTCCCTGGTCAAAGTCAATATTCATCGCGGCCTGGCGAAACTCGCCACCATGATTCAATCGGAAGAGGCCGCCCATGGATAACCTTCTCGATGGCCTTGTCGCCGATCTGAAACCCGTGCGCCGTCGCCGCGTAACCGTGGAAGCGGTTGCTCTCGCCGGGTTGTTCGCGATCGAACTGGCGGTTTGGCTACTGATGGGCAACGCCAGGGAAAATCTGATCCACGTGGTCCAAACCACGCCCGTGTTCTGGTGGAAGCTCGGGGGCGCGGCGTTGCTTATGACTGTCGGCTGCTCCACCGCCGTGGCCTCATTCGATCCGTCCGCTTCGCCCCGGCGCGGCCTCGCCGTGCTTGGCGTGATGTTCGGCGTGTTCCTGGCGATCGCTTTTGTGCTGGATTCCAAACAGGGTTTTTCGGATATTGCCGCGCGCCTTTCCCTTTGGCCGGGTCTGGTTTGCTTCGCCTATATCGTCACGCTTTCTGTCCCGCCGATGGCGGCGCTGGCGCTGTTGATGCGGCGGGGGGCGCCCACCGACACGGTGGCGACAGCTGTGGCTTGCGGCCTGGCCGCCGCCGGCTGGGGCGGATTTGTGTTCGTCTTCACCTGCCCGCACGACGATCCGCTGTTCATCGCGGTTTGGTATCCGGCGGCCGCCGCCGCCAGCGCGCTGTTCGCGCGGCTGGTCCTGCCGCCGATTTCGCGCTGGTAGGCGGAACCCCAGCGCTAACCCGCCAGGTGAGCGTCGAAGAAGGCGGCGACATCTCCAAACGCCACCGCGGATTCCGGGCTGTCGTAGGCGTAGATATATTCGGCGTGGCTCATGGCCTCATGAACCTCCAGCCGTGCTTCCACGCCCGACGCGCGCATCGACCGATAGGCCCGCACCGTGTCGCTGAGCAGAATGTCCCGCGTGCCGGTGGTGAAAATGGTCGGAGGGAAGCCGGCGAAGTCGCCGAAGATCGGCGAGACCAGTGGGTCGGTCACGCCGACGGATCCCGCGTACAGCGCCGCCATGGACCTGCCGACGCCGTCAAAGCTGGTAAAAATCCCATCGACCTCGGCGTTTACCGCATAGGAATCGCTGGCGCCGGTCAAATCGACCCACGGTGTCCCGAGGGCCAGCGCGCCGGGTAGCGGCAAGCCCAGGCTTTTCAGCTTCAGGGCCAAGGCCAAGGTCAGGCCACCGCCGGCCGAGGTGCCGAACACGCCGACCGAGGCCGGATCGCGATCGGCGGTCACGGCGCGCCAGACCGCCAATGCGTCATCGACTGCCGCCGGATAGGGGTGATCGGGCGCCATGCGATAGTCGACCGAGATCACTTTCATGCCGCTGTAGTGCGCGCCCAGAACCGCTTCTCCGGTGCTGGCGTCGCCGCCGTTGAGCACATAGCCGCCGCCGTGCAGATTGATCAGTATCTTGGCCGATTTGGCCGGATCCAGGCTGGCGGGCGTGATCTCGCGGACCTTCACCCCGGCGATCTCCGACAGGCTCATCGTGTGGGGAAACATCTCCGCCAGGATCGGGGCGAGCGATGCGGCCTGGGCGTCGGCCACCGCGACGAAGGCGCGCCACTCTTCCGTGGTGCGAGGCATGCGGTCCATGGCCAAGCGGGGCGCCGAGGCCAGGTTGGAGATCGAGCGTTGCAACTGCGGGCTGACGGTCGTGGGCACGTTCAGTGTCTTGGCCGGAACTTGGCGAGCGGTCATAGTGTGGATGGCGGCGGCGTCGTCCATGTTGGTTTCCTCTATCGATTTTAGCTGATCATGGACCAGAACCTACGGCGCCTCCACGAAATATTGCCGTTCCGGATCGTCCTGGGGCACGCCCTGGCTGGCCCCGCGCGGATAGGCCAGCACGCCATCGGGTGCATACTGCAGAATATACGCCCGCCGGGCTTTCTCAGGCGCTCCTCCTCGGCCTGCTCGAGTGGCGCGATGGCATCGACCACCGTGTCGATCTCGGCCTCGGTGAAGGCGTTCTCGAACAGGAAGAAGCCATCGGCGTCATAGCGCTCCGCCTGGTCATCGGTCAGCCGGGCGTAGGGCGGCTGGGAGGGCCGCCACTGGAAATCACGATTTCTGGGGTGCGGAATAGGCATCCAACGGTTGTATCATGCCGAAACCTGTCGGGAGAGACGCGATGAAAGCCGTGCGATTTCATGAACTGGGCGGGCCGGAGGTGCTGAAATACGAGGAGGCGGCGGATCCGACCCCCGGTCCGGGTCAACTGTTGCTGAAGGTCGAGGCCGGGGGGCTGAACTTTTCCGACATCGCCAAGCGCACCGGCCGCTACCTCGAACCTACCCCGTTGCCGTTCACTCCAGGCTCCGAGGCGGCGGGTGTCGTGCTGGCCGTGGGCGCGGGGGTCGCCCGCATCGCGGTCGGCGATCGGGTCGCGGGGATTTTTCCCGATCGTAGCGGCGGTTACGCCGAGTTGGCGGTGATGCCCGAGGACCAGGCGGTGAAGATTCCCGCCGGAATGTCGGCAATCGAGGCTGTGGCCGTGCCCAACCAGGGAGCCACGGCGATGAGCCTGCTGACCTTGGTCGGGCGCCTGGCGCCGGGCGAGTCCGTGCTTGTCTCGGCGGCTTCCGGCGGGGTCGGCGGCTGGATCATAGTCCTTGCCCGGGCTCTTGGGGCCGGAACCATCGTCGCCTTGACCAGCACCCCCGAAAAGCGCGCCGAGGCCCTGCGCCTGGGCGCCGATGTCGCGCTTGATCCGGCCGATCCGGCGTGGCCCGGAGCCGCGCGGGCGGCGACCGGCGGCGTCGGGTGCGACGTCTTCCTCGACAGCGTTGGCGGTGACATCTTTCGCGGCGGGATGAAGGCCTTGGCCCAATTCGGTAGGGCGGTGGTCTACGGCCTCGCCAGCGGCGAGCGGGTGGACGTGACGCCGGTCACCCTGATGCGGCCATGTCAGATGGTTGGCGGCTTCCACCTGGATACGGTTATGGCCCGACCGGTCCAGATGCGCGCCATGCTCGACGACCTGTTCGCGCGGGTGGCCAGTGGCCAGATCAAGCCGCGTATCGCCCGGATCTTCGCCCTGAGCGAACCGGCGGCCGCGCAAATCTATCTCGCCAGCCGCAAGGCCATGGGCAAGATCGTCATCACGCCATAAGGGGTCTGGCAAGCCATCAACCCGACAAAGGTCACCCGCCATCTACCAGCCGCCACAGTTTCGCGAGGAACGTCTCGATGTCCAGCACGCGCTGATCCGCACTCATCCACTGGGTTTGCTCATCACCGCCGGCGCCGGAGGTCTGATGGCCAATCTCGTGCCGTTCCTGCTCGATGATCGCGGAGGCGAGCTTGGTGTCGCCCGCGCTCACATGGCCAGGGGCAACAACCAATGGGACGACCTGGCCGCCGGGGCCGATTGCATGGTCGTGTTCCAGGGGCCTCAGGCCTATGTCTCGCCGTCCTGGTACGCGACCAAGCAGGAGACCGGCAAGGTCGTGCCGACCTGGAACTACGCCACGGTGCATATCTGGGGTCGGCCCCAAGTGGTTGATGACGATGCCTGGTTGCGGGGCCAGATCGGCGCCATCACCGACCAACAGGAGAGCGATCGGCTCGCGCCTTGGCGCGTGGACGACGCGCCGGCGCCGTTCGTCGCGACCCAGATGCGGGGTATCGTCGGGCTGGAGCTGCCGATCAGCCGCATCGAAGGCAAGTGGAAGGTCAGCCAGAACCGCAATAACGCCGATCGCCTGGGTGTTGTGCGTGGTTTGCGCGAACCGGGTCTGGGGGGCGAGGCCATGGCGGCGCTGGTTGAGGCCGCCGGCGCGGCTTTGGACTGAACCCGAGGTTCACTCCGGCTTGATTTAGGCTAGGGTCACCCAGCAGGCGAGCCGAAGAGCACGCGTGGGTCGAGCGGTCGGGAGCGGAACATGTCGGATCTCAAGGGGCGAGTAGCGCTGGTCACGGGTGCATCGCGCGGCATCGGCGCGGCGACGGCCCGGACCTTGGCGGCGGCGGGCGCCAGGGTGATCGTCAGCGATCTGGCGGACACGGGCGAACTAGCGGCGGAGATCGGCGGCCTGGCGCGGCGGCAGGATGTGACCAGCGAACAGGCGTGGATCGACACCGTCGCGTGGGCGAAGGCCGAGGCGGGTGGTCTCGACATCCTGGTCAACAACGCCGGCCTCTTCCTGATGAAACCGATTGTCGACACGACCCTTGAGGACTGGCGCAAGCTGACCTCGGTCAATGTCGAGGGCGTGTTCCTGGGCTGCAAACACGCCATCCCGGTGCTCGCCGAACGCGCGGCGATGTGGCCGGGCGGGGGGGCGATCATCAATCTGTCTTCGGTGGCCGGCATTGTCGGCGGCGCGCGCACCGGCTGTTACAATGCGTCCAAGGGCGCGGTGCGGTTGTTGACCAAGGGTCTGGCCATGGAGTTCGCGCCGCTGAAGGTCAGGGTCAATTCGGTGCACCCGGGCGTGATCGACACCGCCATGGGCCAGGAAGTGGTGACTGGCGTCTCCTCCGCCGTCGGTATCGGCGACAACGACGCGCGAACCCAGCTGGCCGGCCGTCATCCGCTGGGCCACTTCGGCGATGTCGGTAATATCGCCGACGCCATCGTCTTTCTGGCCTCCGACAAGGCCGCCTTCATGACCGGCTCCGAGATGGTCGTGGACGGCGGCTTCACCGCCCAGTGAACCGAACGCTGATGTCGCACAATCCTGAAAGGACTCTCACATGCACGAAGTGACCACCGTTGATGACCTTGCTCTCGCCGCCGACGCGGTTTGGGCGGTGATCGGCGACTTTTCCGGTATCCGCAAATGGGCGACGCTGGTCGAGGCGGAGTCTACCGTCGAGACGCCCGCCGGCAAGGTCCGCACGCTGACCATGCCGGGCGGGCGGATGATCGACGAGCGGCTGACCGACGAGACCACGCACAGCTATACCTACACGCTTGAGCGGCCCGACATGAACACCTACCTCTCGACAGTATCGGTGGAGCACTCTGGCGCGGATACGTCCCGCATAGTGCTGGTGGTGAAGTTCGATCCGAAGGACGAGGCCAAGGTCGCGGAATTGACCGAAGGCTTCGGCAAATTCCATCACGGCAATCTCAAGGCGATGAAACGGGCGCTGGGACTGATCTAGGCGTCCTGGAGCCCGCTCTTGTCAAACCAGTTCCGCCAGGACCTGATCGGTGTGCTGGCCCAAGGTCGGGGCCGACCGCCGGATGGCCGGACGCGCGCCGTCGAATTGGAACGGTGAGGCGGGAACCAGGTGGAGGCCGATCACAGCGCGGTCAAGCTCCACCCAATAGCCATTGCCGACGAGCTGGGGATCGAATGTGAGGTCGTGGCTTGGCCGCACCGGCGCGGCAGGTACGCCGGCCGCCTGTAGCGTCCCCGCCGCGGCCTGGCCATCAAGACCGGCCGCCCAGGCGCGGAGCGCGTTTTCATCGGCGCCGCCCACGACCGAGGTCAACCCCGTCATGGCTTGGCTGTCCGCCGCCACGGTCAGCCATCCATCCCGGGTCGCGACGACCGCGCAGAGAGTCAGCCTGGCGCGCCGGTGGCCAGTGCGGGCCAGGGGCTCGCCGAGAATCTGGGCGGCCAGGATGGAATCGGCGCCTAGCTGGAACAGGCAGGCCACCTGGGCCAGGTCGATTTCGCCGCCACCGAGCCGCTCGCGGCCGGCCAGCGCTGTCAGCACCGCGCTGGCCGCATAGAGTCCCGCCACCGGGTCGCCGAACGCCACATGCTGCAGGCAGGGCGGCCAATGGGCCTCGCCATTGACGAAGGGCTGGCCACAGGCCTGTTCGACGGTGGACCCATAGGCGCGCAGACCCGCCAGAGGCCCGGTGGCGCCAAAGGCCGGCATGGTCAGGCTGATGATCCCGGGCCTGACGGCGCGCTGAACCGCCGGCCCCAGGCCGAGTTTTTCCAGGACTCCGGCGGCGTAGTTCTCGATCACCACGTCGGCCCGCGCGATCAGCTGTTTGGCCTGGGCGACGCCCACCGGTTTGGTCAGGTCGACGCAGACGCCGCGCTTGTTGCGGTTCACGCCCAGGAAATTGTGCTTCACCTCCATGGCCACGCGGTCGGCTTCGTTGTCATCCCAGCCCCGCCACCAGTCCGGGTGATCGGCGGACTCGATCTTGACCACCTCGGCGCCCAGATCGGCCAGGGTGCGGGCACAGAGCGGGCCGGCCCAGCCCATGCTGAAATCCACCACCTTGAGGCCGGAGAGAGGGCCGTGATCAGTATCTCCGGACCAGCGTGGCGCCGCGCGGCCGTCGAAGGTGATTCGATAGGGCAGGGTGGGTCCCACGATATCGCCAATGACCGATGAAGGGGCCACCGGCGCAAACGCGCCCCGCGCGACCCAGTGAGGTTCGCGGGGCAACCGTCCCGGGGTGGGCATCGGCGCCGTGGGGACGCGGTTTTTGTCGCCCAGAACCACCCATTCGGCGGTGGTTCGCGACCGGAAAACCGGGATGAGCAGAGCGTCGATCTCATCGGCCAGCAGTAGACGTTCGTGGGCTGTGACAAATCGTGGATCGTCGGCCACGTCTGGTCTGCCGATCATCCGACAGAGGCTTGCCCACTGAAATGGCGTCAGGGCGGTGATCCCGACCCAGCCGTCGGCGGTGGCGTAGGACGAGGCCGGATACACCGGGGCGAATCGATTGGGTCCCAGGCGGGTGGCGATCGCCCCGTCAGCTCGGCCAGCCACCGCCCCGGGTTCGGTGAAGCACAGGTTCGCCTCGAAGATATTGACCGAAATCCGGTCCGGCCGGCGCCCGGCCGGCGCCAGAAGGGCGGCCAGCGCCGCGTTATAGGCCACCAGACCGCCGACGATCTGGGCGGCGTGGCCCTGGCTCAGCATGGGCGGCCCCTCGGTTTCGCCAAAGCCGAACGCCAGACCGCAAAGGGATTGGACAATTTCGTCTGTTCCCCGCCAGCTCTTGTAGGGACCCTCCCGATCGAACCAGGTCACGGCAAGCAGAACGGGGCGCTCGGAACGGCTGGCGCGAAAGGCTTCCGCGGCCTCGACGTCGGCGGTGTCCTGACCGGCAATGATCAGATCGAAGCGGCCGCCCGCCTCGCCTGGCGCCTCGACGATGGTCTTGGACTGGTCCAGCCAGGCGCCGTAGGCGCGGCCGGACTCGCCGGTGAAACCCAGTCTGGTGTCATCGCCGCCCGCGATACGAATAACGGTAGCGCCCCAGGCGGCGAACAGCCGCCCGCAATAGCGAGTGGCCACGCCTCCCGAGTATTCGAGAATCCTCAGGCCCGCCAGAGGTTCGCCCATAGTATCGACGTCTCCAACCACGCTGGCGGCCATACCCTCTGACGGGGTGGTGCGCGCCCCGCCGTGACTTTGAACATCAAGGCCGAAACGCGCAACGCCCGGAGCGACTTTCGTCGTCCGGGCGTTGGCCAGGTTCATCCGGCCACGTGGCTGGCGGCGTTCAGATCAATAGATTTCGAACAGGCCGGCGCCGCCTTGGCCGCCGCCGATGCACATGGTCACCACGCCCCATTTGGCCCCGCGACGCTTGCCTTCCTGAAGAATATGGCCGGTGCAGCGGGCGCCGGTCATGCCGAACGGATGGCCGATCGAGATCGAGCCGCCGTTGACATTGTATTTTTCCGGATCGATGCCCAGCTTGTCTCTGCTGTAGAGGCACTGGCTGGCGAAGGCCTCGTTCAGTTCCCAGATATCGATATCGTCGACCGTCAGACCCTGGCGCTTCAGCAGTTTTGGCACGGCGAACACCGGGCCGATGCCCATCTCGTCGGCTTCGCAGCCGGCGGCCGCCCAGCTTACGAAACGGCCCATAGGGGTCAGGCCGCGACGCTCGGCTTCTTTCGCTTCCATCATCACCACCGCGGCGGCGCCGTCGGAGAGTTGGCTGGCGTTGCCGGCGGTGATGTATTTGCCGGGACCCTTGACCGGTTGCAGGCCGGACAGGGCCGCCATGGTGGTGTCGGGGCGATTGCACTCGTCACGATCCACCACATAGTCGACGATGGACTCTTCCTTGGTGGCCTTGTCCACAATCTTCATCTTGGTCTTCATCGGGACGATCTCGTCCTTGAACTTCTGCGCCTGCTGCGCCGCCGCCATGCGACGCTGGGATTCCAGTGAATATTCGTCCTGGTATTCGCGGCTGACGCCATAGCGCTCGGCGACGATGTCGGCGGTGTCGATCATCGCCATGAAGATCGCCGGGGCGATGTGGATCAGTTCCGGATCCACCGCCTCGCGCGGCATGCCGCCGCCCGGGATGGAAATGCTCTCGACGCCGCCGGCCACGACGCAATCGGCGTTGTCGCCGCGGATGTGATTGGCCGCCATGGCGATCGATTGCAGACCCGAAGAACAGAAGCGGTTGATCGAAACCCCGGCCGTGGTCACCGGCATGCCCGCCAGCAGAGCCGCCTGGCGGCCGATATTGGCGGCTCCATGGGCGTTGTTGCCCAGGTAGCAGTCTTCGACGAAGTCTTTTTCCACGCCCGAACGCTCGACGGCGTGCTTGATGGCATGGGCGGCCATGCTCATCGGCGGGGTGATGTTGAATCCGCCCCGGCCGGATTTCGCCAGTCCGGTGCGCGCATAGGATACGATGACGGCTTCACGCATAGCTTATTCTCCCAAGGGTTTCCTTGGCAAAGGCGATGGCACGTGTGACCACCGCCTGACAATTGTCTTTTTTCAGTTTCGGCCGCGCCGCGGGCCGAGGGTGAGGGTTTGAAGTCCGGTTGAGATCATTCTATGACAGTCGTCATCTCATGCTCCCCGGAGCCTGATCGTTCCATGTGGAGGCGAGGCCTGATGCCGAAGTCTGGTGGCCGCGGCGCCGCCGTCGCCGTGATCGGCGCGGGTGACTATATCGGCGGCGCCATCTGCGAGCGCTTCGCCGCCGAGGGCTATCGCGTGTTTGGCGGGCGGCGCAACGGCGACCACCTGGCGCCGTTGAAGGCCAAGATCGAGGCGGCCGGCGGGCGCTTCGAGGGCCGCTCCCTGGACGCGCGCCAGGAGGACCAGGTCGCCGATTTCATGGCCTGGGCCGACACCGACCAGCCCCTTGAGGTGGTGATCTTCAACGTCGGCGCCAATGTGAATTTCCCGATCCTCGACACCACCGAGCGGGTGTTCCGGAAGGTCTGGGAGATGGCCTGCGAAGCCGGTTTCCTGACCGGCCGGGAGGCCGCGCGGCGATTGCTGGGGCGGGGTGGCGGGTCGATCTTCTTCACCGGCGCCACGGCCTCGGTGCGTGGGGGTGTCGGCTACGCGGCCTTCGCCAGCGCCAAGGCCGGCCTGCGCGCGCTGGCCCAGTCGATGGCCCGCGAGCTGGGACCGAAAAACATCCACGTCGCCCATCTGATCATCGACGCCGGGGTCGACACCGCCTTCGTGCGCCAGAGGATCACCGCGGCGCGCGGCCCCGAAGCGATGGAGAGCCTGTCGCCCGATAGTCTTATGGAGCCGGCCTCGATCGCCAACGCCTATTGGACCCTGCACCAGCAGAACCGGGACGGATGGACCTTTGAACTGGATCTGCGCCCCTTCGGAGAAACCTGGTAATGGCCGACGTTGAATTCCTGTTCGATTTCGGCAGCCCCAACGCCTACTTGGCCCACAGGGTGATCCCGGCCATCGAGGCGCGCATCGGCGCGAAGTTCGCCTATGTTCCAGTGCTGCTGGGTGGGGTGTTCAAGGCCACGGGCAACCGCTCGCCGATGGAGGCCTTCGCCGGCATCCCGGCCAAGCTGGCCTACGAGGGCAGAGAGCGCGACCGCTTCGTCGCCCGCCACGGACTGACCCGCTTCGCCGGCAATCCGCATTTTCCGGTCAACACCCTGGGGATCATGCGCGGCGCCGTCGCGGCTGAAACTCTCGGTCTATTCAAGCCCTACTTAGAGGCGGTTTTCGTCGCCATGTGGGAGCAGGGCCGCAAGATGGACGACCCGGCGGTGATCGCCGAGGTTCTGACCGCCGCCGGCCTGCCGGCCGAACAGCTGATGGCCCTGACCCAGGACCAGGCGGTGAAGGATAAACTGGTGGCCAACACCACCACCGCCGTCGCGCGGGGCGTGTTCGGCAGTCCGAGTTTCTTCGTCGGCGACGAGCTCTATTTCGGCAAGGACAAGCTGCCGGAAGTCGAGGCGGCGATCGTCGCCGCGTCCAGCTGACCGACCGCATCGGAGCACTTTGGTTGGCGACCTACGGCTCCAGCCCGGCCCGGGCCGCCAGCACATGCTCGCGCCAGATGATGTAGAGTGTCGAGGCGATCACGATCCCCGCTCCAAGCAGGGTCAGCCCTTGTGGAACTTCATTGAACAGGAAGAACCCCGCCGCCGCCGAAAACACCAGCCGGGTGTAGTCGATTGGCGCCATGGCCGCGGCGTCGGCGGCCTGCATGCCCTTGATGTAGCAGGCCTGGTTCACCGTCGCGATCACTCCCATCAGGCAAAGCAGCGCCAGATCACCGGGCGTCGGCCAGCGCCAGGTGAACAGCGCCAGAGGCAGTGCAAAGACCAAGCCCAGCGCCGCGCTCCAATAAAGCAGCGTCGAGGGTGGGTGATCCCGCGTCAGAGCCTTCATCCCGGTGACCGTGAAGGCGAACAGCAGCGATGACGCCAGCATACACAGCTGTGGGACGCCGATCGCCTCGCCGCCGGGTCCACCCGGATGCAACATGATAAGCACGCCCAGGAACCCCACGGCCGCCGCGCCGAGACGGTTTGGACCCATCTTCTCGCCCAGCATGCACACCGCCAGCGGCGCCAGCCACAGGGTCCGGGTAAAGGACAGAGCGTTGGCCTCGGCAAGGGGCATCTTCTGGAAGGCGAAGAATTGCAGCATCAGCCCGATCGTGCCGGCGACGGCCCGAAAGATCAGAAGACCCGGCCGGGTGGTGGCGAAGGCGCGCACCGGATGGCGCAGAATCCAAGGCGCCAGCACCAGCAGCCCGGCGGCCTGGCGATAGAAGGCCTGCAGTGGGGCGGGATAGTCCTTTCCGAGCAATTTGATCAGCGTGGTCATCGCGGTGAAGGTCACCGCCGAGGCCAGCATCCAAAGCGCCCCGCGCAGATTTGGCGCCAAGACGCGGCGCCCGGGCGCTGGAGACAATCGGAGCGCCGGTTCTGCCATCGGCGGTGGCTTTAGGCCCAAGACATGGTGACGTCGAGACCGAAGGAACGGAGCTGTTGGCCGAAGGCCGGATTTAGACAAATCCCAGATTGTCGCTGTCGAAATTGGCGAGGTTGGGAAATATTGTCGCCAGATCGGATGACCCGACACCGAACCAAGCCCCCAGGGTCGCGCCATACTGATCCAAGGCGGTTGTTGGGATTAGGACGTTGCCGGCCATGTCGGGGTTGTCGAAACCTAATTGGTCAACACCGAGCGTTGGATATTGTCCGTAGATATTCCCGCCCTTAACCGCACCGCCCATGACGAAATGGTGCGAACCCCAGGCATGATCGGTGCCTGATCCATTGGACGTAAAGGTGCGGCCAAACTCGGAGGCCGTGAAAGTGGTCACTAAAGCACTCAAATCCGCGCCGCCGATATTGGTAAGGGTCGCGTCGAAATAGTCGAGCGCTTGGGCGAGTTGGCCTAGCAGGTCGGGCTGAGTGGCGTTCTGGCCGGCGTGGGTATCGAATCTCTCAAGAGTGACAAAAAACACCTGTCGACCAATTCCAAGCTGCGGCGCCGCCGCGATAATTCTTGCCACGGTCTGGAGTTGTACTGCGAGAGCGTTGACTTGAGAAACCGCGCCGCCCGGGCTGACATACTTCGGCGGCGCGGGGATGGTCGCCGCCGCGCCCTGGCTGACGGCGTTGTTCAGTTTTCCCGCCGAGTTGATCGATTGCGACACGACCGCTCCATAGTCGTTGGCGAGGTCGCTGGTCGATGTCGTGTCACGAACCACGTCGTAGTCGTAGTTCGGACTCGTCACGATCGCTGGTAGCACGCCGACATTGACGACGTAGGGATCGACGCTGAGGCCGGTTAGAAATAGTGAGCTGTTGTACGGCGCGATGGTGGTGAATTCGGTGTTGACACCGTTCGCGCCGATGACCTTGTCGGCCATGGCCCCGCCCCAACCTACCCTGGCGCCTTCGATCGCCCCGGATTGCCAGGTTGATTGCTGGTCATTGTGCGAGAACAGATTGCGCGGAACCGGTACGCCGCCGGCGAGAAATTGCGACTTGGTGATCGGTTGCGTGAGCGGACCCACATTGGCCACGATCGCCAGACGCTGCCGATTAAACAGCGATTGCACTGGGCCCATGAAGGGATGTAGCGCGAAGGTGCGTACCGAGGCATTGGTCCCGAGTGGGATCGGCTGGGCCACATTGGGGACGATGGGCAGTACACCGCCCCAGGTGGGCGGGGTGTTCGCCAGCACCAGGCTATTGGTTATAGGCGACACCTGCCCGGCCGGTGTCGGCGCCGTGCCGACGGGCATCAGCGCTATCGGGTCCACGCCGGTGTTGCGGGCGGCGAAGTATCGTCCCCAGGAGTCATCGTCGGTCGCCAGGACGGTGTTGGAGCCATCGTTGCCACCCACCAGGAAGATGCAGACGATAGCCTTGTAGTCCGATGCGCCGGCCGCGGAGGCGGCCCCCGACGCGGCCAATTGCAGGGCAAACGGCGCGGCACCCCCTAGAAGCGAAAGCGCGCCTCCAAGCCGCAGAAAATGTCGCCGGTCAAGGTTGCTCAAGGTCACGCGCGCCTTACCTTTGTGCCATGTATTCAGGAGAACCGAAAGCCAGATATACGGCCGTCACGACCCGGGATCTCAGCGCTTTGTCGACTAACGCTGTCGTGGCGGGCGGGCCGGGCACCTTGATTTGGTTCACCGCGGTGATGATTCTGGTTCGAAGCGATGCGGACATCTGGCCGTATAGGGCCAGCCTGTTGATGCGGTCGGCAAGGGCGCCCGCGTCGCTGGCGATGGCCATTTCGTTGACGTAGACCGAGTGAACGTCCGGAGCTCCGGACGTGGTCGACTTCGCCCCCGCGCCCCCATTGACCGCCAGTCGGATGGCGTTGAGATAGCTGGCCACCGAGATCACGTTGACCGTCTGGAATTCGGGCGCGACCAGATTGAGCCGCCCCATGGTGGTGTTCGGCGGCGAATAGCCGGGGCGCCAGAAGTTGAAAACCGATGGCGCGGTTAGCGGCGATTGGTCGAAGGAAACCAGTGCGCTGGTGGAACCAACCAGCCACCATCCGCTATCCGAAGTGGCGTTGAAGGCTCGCATCCAATTGCCGAGGCGTACGACAGGTTCGCGCAATTTACCGAAGGTCGGATTCGAGACCGCCGTGTCGTCGCGGGCTTCGGGATCCATCAGAATGGCCCTGACCACCGCGCCCAGATTGCCGCGCACGCCCGTGCCGTCGTTGTTGAAGACGCCGGCGACGCGAGCGATATAGGCGGGGCTCGGGTTGCTGGTGACCAGCTTCTGGATAAGCTGTTTGCCGATGAACGGTCCAACGTTGCGCTGATTGAAGATCGTGTCCAGCGCGATCTTCAGGTCTCCAATGGGGTCTGGTGTCGTCGAAGCGCTGATTGTCGTTCCCAAGAACGACTTTTCCGAGGTCGAATGCATAGCCGGATAGGTTGACATCGGTGTTACATACGCGTTTGGATCTTTGTGTATGCCATAGAAATATAGAGGGCTGCCATAGCCCGTTGTATGGCTTGAAAACCAGCCAAATCCTGTAAAAACTTTTGACAAGCCCTTTATGTCTGCATCGGAATAGGTGGGTATCGAGCCACCGGAACTGTCTATCTCATTAGATCCATCTTGATTTAATCGATATAAACCAATTGACATCAGTTGTTGGATTTCTCGGGCAAAATTTTCATCTGGATTTTGGCCAGTGGTCGGGTTTTCTTTGGTGCTGGAGATATAAGTCAGATATGATCCCATCATTGGATGAAGGGTCACTTGCTCTAGTAACGTTCTATAATTACCAAATGCGTTCGCCCCAAGCATATCATAGTACGAAGCAACGCCTTTGGGATCTAATATTTGTCCGCTAAAAGAAATAACGAATATCTCTGACAGGGCGAGTTTGACGCGTTGTCGAAGCTGATCGGGCGCGGTCGCGGCTTGAAGCCAAAAACTGTCGTAGAAGTCGGCGCTGGTGTTTAGCGCTGAGGGATTGATCGCCTGAAGCGCGGCCAACCGCCTCTGCATGAACGCCAGATGCGTGTCCGAGACGGGCATCGATTCCTGCTGGTCTATCCAGGCTGCGTAACCGGCCGACTGAACGTTGGAAATCGAACTGTCGGTTGGGCCAAATGTGGCCTGTGTGAGGAATCGCGCCGCGCCCTGGGATGTCACCTGTTGTGTCGCCGCGGCCTGACCGCCTCCCAAGCGGTTCACACCGAACGATAGGGTAAGCAGCGGGGCCGCGGAAAGACCGGCAATCACCAAAGCGGCCGTGAGCCGCCTCATTGTATCGTCAGGATCGACACTATCCACTCCCATAGATGGATCGCTACGACCTAAATCAAGCTACAAATGTCAAATAATGTCAACGTCAAGTCATAGGTGTGAAAAAATGTCGCATCTCTGCATTTGGTTCACAAAAAACTTGGCAGCAAAACTATTATATCAAATCATAGTGGGAAACGAACAGGTATCGGCTGAATTAGTGTGTAAATTTTTCAGAAATCACAAGAATCCCAGCGTGCCAGCGCCGAAATTGCCAAGATTAGGGAATATTGTCGCCAGATCGGTCGGTCCAACCCCAAACCATGTCCCTAAGGCTGCCCCGTATTGGTAGACCGACGTGGTCGGAATCAGAACGCCCCCCACCATGTCGGGATTGTAGAAACTACCCTGATCGACGCCAAGAGTCGGGTATTGTCCATAGATATCGCCGCCCTTGACGGCGCCGCCCATGACGAAATGGTGCGAACCCCAGGCATGATCGGTCCCGTCGCCATTGGAGGTGAACGTACGGCCGAATTCCGAGCTGGTAAAAGTCGTTACCGAACCGCGCAAATCGGCGCCGCCGATGTTGGCAAGCGTCGAGTCGAAGTAGGCAAGGCCTTGGGCGAGTTGCCCCAGGAGGTCGGATTGCCTTGCATTCTGGCCGTCATGGGTGTCGAACGAACCCAGGTTGACGAAGAACACCTGTCGGCGGAGCCCCAGCGACGGCGCCGCGGCGATGATCTCGGCCACGGCCTGCAGCTGCATGGCGAGGGGATTGGGCTGGGTGGCACCCGTGAATGGATTGACATAGCTTGGCGCCACGGGAACCGTCGTTGATGGCCCTTGGCTGACGGCGTTGTTGATTGTCGCCGCTGCGCCGATCGACCGCGTCACCACGCCGGCGTAGTCATTGGCGAAGTCGCTGGTGGAACTGGTGTCCTGGATCAGGTCATTTACCGTCGACGCGCCGATCGGCGAATTGAACAGCGGGGTGGCCTGGGTCGCGGTGACAATGGTTGCGGGCTGCTGGCGGGGATTCACGACATATTGCCTGACGGTATTGCCGGCCAGGAACAATGCGCCGCCCGCCGGAGAGATCGCCGTGAAAACGTTGTTGGTTGTGTTCAGGCCGTAGAGAACGTCGGCCATGGCTCCCCCCCAGCCCACGTGCGCGCCCTCGATCAGACCCGATTGCCAAGTGGACTGCTGGTCGTTGTGAGAGAACAGGCTACGGGGAAGCAAGGGGCTGTTTGGCACATATTGCGCCTTGAGGATCGGCTGCGTCAGGGCGCCGACATTGGCCACCACCGCCAGCCGCCCCTGATCAAAAAGTGATTTCAACGGACCCAGGAACGGGTGAAGTCCAAAGGTACGCACCGTGGCGTTGGTGCCGGCCGGAACGAGTTGAGGCGTGGCGGGTGTGATCGGCAGTACGCCGCCCCAACTTTCGGGCGTGCCCACCAGAGCCGTGCGGCCGGTGACCTGGGATATCTGCCCCACCGGGGTTGGCGCCACGCCCGCCGGCAACAAGGCGATCGGACTGAACCCGGTGTTGCGGGTGGTGAAATATCGACCCCAGGAATCGCTGTCGGTCGCCAGCACCGTATTGGCGCCGTCGTTGCCGCCGAACATGAATACGCAAACGATGGCCTTGTAATCGGTTGCGGTCGCGGCGGCGGCGGCCCCCGAAGCCGCCAATTGCAAGGCGAAAGGCGCTCCGGCTCCAAGCACTGAAAGGGCGCCTCCGATACGGAGGAAACGGCGTCGATCGATACTGCGCGGGGTCATGAGCGGCTTACCTTTGGGCCAGATATTCAGGGGATGCGGCGGTCATGAAGGCCGCCAGCTCGGCTCGGTTGGTCAGGGCCGCGTTTACCTGCGCGGTCGTCGCGGGCGGACCCGGTATGACGACGGCGTTGACGGCGTTGATGATGCGGGTTCGCAGGCCCGGAGACATCTGGCCGTAGAGCAGCAACAGGTTCACCCGGTCGGCCAGTTTTCCCGAGTCCCGGGCGATGGCGACTTCAGCGGCGTAAGTCGAAAAAACATCCCCGACCGTCGTGCTCTTTGGATGAGGCCCGATACCGGTGCCGATCGCATCCAGCATGACATTGAGGTAGCCGGCCACCGAGACCTCATCCACCACCTGGAACTCAGGCGCTACCAGACCCTGAGCCCCGAGCGTCGTGCCCGGCGGCGAATAACCGGGGCGCCAGAAGTTGAACACGGTGGGTGAATTCAGGGCGACCTGGCGAAGGGCGTCGGGGGCGCTGGTGTCACCGATCAGCCACCATCCGCTGTAGGACCTGGCCTTGAAGGCTCGCGCCCAGTTGGCCAGGCGAACCACTGGTTCCCGCAGCTTGCCGAAGGTGGGGTTGGAGACGGCGGAGGGATCGCGAGCTTCAGGGTCGGTCAGGATGGCCCGAACCACGGCGCTGAGATCGCCTCTGACTCCGGCGCCGTTGTTGTTGAAGACCCCCGCCACGCGGAAAATATAGGCTGGACTTGGGTTGCTGGTGACGAGGCGCTGGATGAGTTGCTTGCCTATGAAGGGGCCGACATTCGGATGATTGAAGATCGTATCGAGCGCGATCTTGAGATCGCCCGTCGGATCAGGCGTCGTGGACGCGGGGATCGTCGTCCCTAAAAACGACTTTGATTCCGTGGAATGAAAAGCCGGATAGGCCACCATGGATTTAGTCGCCCAGTTTTGATCCCTTTTCTGGCCTAGATAGTAAACGACGCTACCACTTCCAGATGTCTTCGTTGAATACAGACTAAATCCAGTAAATACTTTTGCAAAACCTTGAATATCGCTGATAGTATAGGTGGGAATCGGTGCGCCGGTTGTATCGGTTTGTACAGAACCATCCTGGTTCAATTGGTAGAGTCCGATGGACATCAACTGCTGAATTTCGCGCGCGAAATTCTCGTCGGCGTGTTGACCAGTGGTAGGATCTGCTTTTGAACTCCCGAGCATATTCAGATAATTTCCCATCATTGGATGGAGAGTTACCTGATCAAGGAGAGTTCTGTAGTTACCGAAGGCATTCTTTCCCAGTGTATCGTAGTATGAACCCACACCGAGAGGATCCATGCTGGGCGCCGAGAACGAAATTACGAATATCTCGGATAAAGCCAGCTTCACTCTTTGGCGGAGCTGGTCTGGCGCCGTGATCGATGACTTCCAGAAGCTATCGTAGAAATCCCACGATTGGAGTTTTACGCTCGGATTGACGGCGTGTAGCGCGACGAGCCGGCTTTGCAGGAAGCTGACGCTGGACTGAGACGGCGCCAACGCCTCCTGTTGTCTTATCCAACCTAGTATACCCGACGATTCGACGGCGCCAATTGAACTGTCGGTCGGGCCGAACGTGGCCTGCGTTAGGAATCTCGACGCGTCATTCGCTGTCACGGGCGGCGGCGCCGCGGCCAAGCTCCTGAGATCCGGAACCGCGCCGGTTATCAGGGACACCGCCACCGGCGCCGACGCCAAGCCGATTACCGCGGCTCCAGCTACCAACCGATTCATTGACACCACCCATACTTAAACAATTAAAATTTAACTATCCCAGAATTGAACAAAAAAATGGTAATCAAATGTTACCATTTGTTATATTAGAGGTCTATTTTGGGATCGTGACAGGAATTATACTATGTGTCATTTCGACACAGCGCGGCAGCGCGAAGCTGTCGATCGGAATGTGTAATTCGTCAGCCTCAACCCTTGCGGCCTAATGAAAACACTTGGTTTTCATTAGGATTTGTACGCCCGTGAACGACGACGCCGCCTGGACCGCGACGCCTCAAAAAATTGCGGGCGGGCGGCAGCCAGCCGTCCGGGTTACCGACAGCGGGGGGAGTCTCGGGTGGCGCGGGGTCGCGGAGCGATCAGCCCGCCGTCCATCCCCCGTCGATGGACAGGTTGGCCCCGGTGATCTGTTTCGCCGCGTCGGAGCACAGGAAGACCACGAAGGCGGCGACCTCTTCCGGGGTCACGAACTGCTTGGTCGGCTGGGCTTCGAGCAGCACGTCGTTGATCACCTGATCGCGAGTCAGGCTTCTGGCCTTCATGGTTTCGGGAATCTGATTCTCCACCAGCGGTGTCCAGACATAACCGGGGCTGATGCAATTGACCGTCACCCCATGGGTGGCGACCTCCAATGCGACGGTCTTGGTCAGGCCGTCGATGCCGTGTTTGGCGGTCACATAGGCGGACTTGAAAGGCGAGGCGACCTTGGAATGGGCCGAGGCGGTGGAAATGATCCTGCCCCACCCTCGCGCCTTCATGCCCGGCACGGCGGCGCGCATGGCGTGGAACGCCGCGGACATGTTGATGGCGATAATCTGGTCCCATTTTTCGACCGGGAAGTCCTCAACCGGCGAAACGAACTGCACACCGGCGTTGTTGACCAGGATGTCCACGGTTCCGAAAGCGGCTTCGGCCTCGGTGATCATCGCGGCGATTTCGGCAGGCTTGGTCATGTCGGCGGCGGAGTAGCGCGCCTTGACGCCAAATTCGGTCTCGATCGCGGTGCGTTCCTTCTCGATGTCCTCCGGCTTGCCGAAGCCGTTGATCACCACGTTGGCGCCTTCTCTGGCGAGGGCGCGGGCGATGGCAAGGCCAATGCCGCTGGTCGATCCGGTGATGATGGCGGTTCTCGAACTCAAGGTCATGGCACGCACTCCCGATCATGTTTGTCTTCGTCGAAGGTCTGGAAGCTGGTTCCGGCGGCGGGTTTCATCATCGCCTTGCGGCGCTCAAAGCTGCGATTCACCGCCGTCAGACCGGAGGCCCAGTGTTCAAGCATGGTGGCCCGGGAAAATTCGAAGTCCTTGGATCGGCTTTCATATGCCCGCCGGCGGTAGATCAGCTGAACGACGGTGATGGCGTTCTCGTCGGCCAGTTCTGCCATGCGTTTCGCCGTTTCGCTTTGGGCCAGCTCTGGCGGCAGGCTCTCGATCAGTTGCAGCGCCAGGCGTTTGAGCCGGTGGTCGCAGCGGGCGCGATCCGTGTTCAGCCGGGTGCGGCTGGAATAGCGGATGTCCATCTCGCGTTCCGCCGCCTCGTCGAGGGTTCTGGGCATCGGACCCCGGGCGGGGAACAGATCGACCTGAAAAATCAGCAGATCGTCTCTGGTCTTTTCATCAAGCACATATTCGAGCGGCGTGTTCGACACGAGGCCGCCGTCCCAATAATGCTCGCCGTCGATTTCGATCGGCGGCAGCCCAGGGGGCAAGGCCCCCGAAGCCATGACGTGCTCCGCCCTGATCACATGATGGTGGTTGTCGAAATAGGCGAAATTGCCCGTGCGGATATTGACGGCGCCGACACTGAACCGGGTTTCCCTGGCATTGATCCGGTCGAAATCCACCAGCCGCTCCAGCGTCGCCTTGAGCGGCGCGGTGTCATAGTAGCTCAAGGCGGCCGGGTCCCCAGGGGGCTGAAGTTGGGGCGGAGGGAACCGCGGCTTGAAGAAGCCCGCCACCCCGAACACCAGGGCGCCGGCCGCGTTGAACTGGCTGACCATCCCCCGCGTGCTGCCCGACACACCCCAGGTCGGGGCCTGCGGGCCATCGGAAACCAGCTTCCAGAATTCCCTCAGGCGATCGACCTGTCGGTCGGGCGCATTGCCGGCGATCAGGGCGGCGTTGATCGCGCCAATGGAGATACCCGCCACCCATTGCGGTCGCGCGCCCTGCTCGGCGAGGCCCTCATAGACCCCGGCCTGATAGGATCCCAAGGCGCCGCCGCCCTGAAGAACCAGAACCCGTCTGGCCTGACCGTCAGTCGAGCATGCCCTTGAGCCCGCCATGGAAATCTCCGCCGACCACACTGGAAATGCTGCGCCGCACACCTATGCGGATGGTCGCCCATGTCAACGCGCGGCAAACGGTTCAGTGGCGGTCGGTCGAAAAATTCGTTTCGACCGATCACGCATAGACCGCTCGCTCGATGGCCTCGAAGGTTGCCAGGACGCCGGGATCGCCGAACGGAAACAATTGCGCCAGGACGATTCCAGCCGCTCCCGCCGCTGGGTCAGCCCAGTAATAGCAATTGGCCAGTCCGCCCCAGGCCAGGCTTCCGGCCGAGCGGCCCTCCGGCACGGCGTCGGTGTTGAGCAGTCCCGCCAAACCCCAGCGCCTTGTCACCCCCGGGAGCGGCTTGAAGTCCAGGCTCAGGGTCGGCTGAGTGGTTTTCAAGGCTCCGGCGTCGAAGTCACCGACCTGATTGGCCATCATCATGGCGAAGGTCTCGGGCTTCAGCAGCGGCGCTCCACCCGCGACGATGGCCCCCAGGAACTTCAGATAGTCGGCGGCCGCGGAATACAGACCACCCCCGCCCATCATGAAGTGCGGTTCGTTCGGCATGCCGAAAGGAATCGCGGCGAAGCTTCCATCCGACAATTTCTGATGGACCGTAGCCTGGCGCGACCGCTGACCGGCGTTGGGAAAGAAGGTGGTGTCGGTCATGCCCAGGGGCGCGAAGATGTGCTCGGCGAAATAGGCGTCCAGGGCCTGGCCGCTGGCCGCCTCTACAAGGCGGCCGGCCCAGTCGATGCCGATGCCGTAGAGCCATCCAGCCCCCGGTTCGAACATCACGGGGATTTCCGGATCCGCCGGCCCCATCAATCTCACGCCCGTTACGGAAAGATATTTGGCCAGATCCTCGCAGCAGAAATCATAGCCGAGACCCGATGTGTGGGTCAGGAGCCGGCGAAGGGTGATCGGTGTCTTCGCCGCTTTCAGGATCGGCTCACCCGCGTCGCTGAAACCAGTCAGGATCCGCGGCGCCGCCAGGGAGGGTAGGATATCGCCGACCGAAGCGTCGAGGCGGAGCAGACCCCGCTCCACCAACTGCAACGCCGCGACGCTGGTGATCGCCTTGGTGCAGGAAGCGATCCAGAACAGGGTGTCGTCCGTGACAGGGGAGGTGTCGCCGACGCCCCGCGCGCCCGCGACGGCGGTTAGGCGCGCGCCGTCCCGCGTGATCACCCCCGCCGAAAAGCCCGGCGCATGTCCGGCGGCGACGCCTTCTTCAAGTATGGATTGCAGGTCGATCATGGTCACCCCCAATGCGCCGGCCGGCGGTTTAGATTCATCTTCAGCCCATGTTTCATTTGCAGCGTCACATTGGCCTGGGGAACCACATTGGCGTCCTCGGCCAGCCGCGGATCGTAGCCCTGGGCGAGCGTAGCCAAAAGCAGGATCGTCTCGTTCAGCGCCAGCACCTGACCGATGCAAACCCTGGGTCCCGCGCCGAATGGCATATAGGCGAATCGGGGCCGGCCGGCGGACCGCTCGGGGGTGAAGCGGTCGGGATCGAAGCGTTCCGGATCATCCCACAACCCGCGGTGACGATGCATGACCCACGGCAGGACCGAAACCACCGTCCCCTTGGCGATCCTGTGACCGCAGACCTCGTCTTCGGCCAGAGCCCGCCGCGCTGACAGGCCCGGAGCGGCGGGATAGAGTCGCATCGACTCCTCGATCACGCGGCGGGTGAAAGCCAGGCTGGGTATATCGGCGGCCGTAGGCGGCCGCCCGGCGAGCACGGTGTCCAGTTCGTCTCGCAGGCGCCTGGCCTCGGTTGGACGTTGGGCCAGCAGGTACCAGGTCCAGGACAAGGTTGTGGCGGTGGTCTCGTGACCAGCCATGAAAATGGTGACGATCTCGTCGCGGATTTCCTTTGGGGTCAGTCCGCCGCCGCCCTGTTCGTCCTTGGCCGTGACCAGGCGAGTCAACAAATCCGCTGGAGCGCCATCGAGATGGGCCTCGCGTTCCCGCACCAGGCGTTCGATCGCCTCGTCCAGCCCCGCCGAGGCGATCGCCAGACGGCGCTCGCGCGCCCGCATCCGTATCTCTCCGACCACCGGAAACAAATCCAGGATATTGGCCGAGGAGGCCGCTTCCAAGCCGCGGCTGAGCGCGCCGCCGATCAGGTCGATGATCTCCTCGCTGTCGGTGGAAAACACCGTCCGCGATATCACCTGCAGGGTGACCGCCTTCATCTCGTCGGCCATGTCGATCGACGCGCCGTCGGGCAGGGCTGCCCAGCGGCGCCGGAAGTCTCCGACCGTCGCGACGATGGCCGGGCCATAGGCGGCGACGCTGCGCGGATCGAAGGCCGGCGCCATGACCCGGCGATGCCGCCGCCAGACATCCCCGTCCTTTCCCAGCAGTCCGCCGCCGAACAGGGCGGTGAAGAAGCGCAGATCCATGGCGGTCTTGGGATAGTTGGCGGCGTTTTCCACCAGCACCCGCCGCACGCCGGCCGGATCGCTGACGAGGGCGTACGGGCCAAACAACGAACGGCCGGTGACGATGGGCTGTTCGAAAGCGCGATCGGTCAAGCCGGGGAACAGTTGGTCGCGCCGTCGCGCGCGCGGGCGTCGGGTCGATGCGGCGGCCGAGGCCCCGACCAGCGGCGGAAGAACGGGATCGATCATGTCGAGGGCCGTCACGGCTATTCTCCGGCGAGTTCGAGCTTGGCGTCGCGTGCGTCCAGGGCCTCGCGAATTTCCCCCTGCCGCCTTGCGTCCAGGCGCCAGCCGATCATGCATATCCCGCCCAGCATCACGAAACCGATCGGTCCGGCGATGAAAGCCACGGTAAGGTTGTTGATCGCCGCTGGGCTGTTCACCGCGTGCTCGGCCGGGTTGTAGCCGAGGCGCGCGAGCAGCGGGAAGGTCAGGCCGATGGAGAAGGCGGCGGCGATCTTCGAGGCCAGGGCGTTGACCGCGTAGAGCAGGCTGATGCGTTCCTTGCCCTGGTTCAGGCGAACTTCATCGCCGACATCGGCCAGCATGGCCTGGATCATCAGGCCGAAACCCGACGCCATGGCGCCGGCCCACACCATCGTCGGCAAGGCGGCGAGAAGATTGCCCTTGGGTGTGACGAATATCGAGAACAGGCCGAGCGAAAAGGCCGTGGTCGTCACCATCAGGGTGCGGTGTTTGCCGATCCGTCGGGCCAGGGCCGCGGTGCCAAGCGCGCCCGGTATGCCCGACAGTATATAGACTGCCAGCAGGACCGACGCCTCTTGCACGGTGAAGCGCCAGGCGTCAGTGAAGAAGAACAGATAGAGCGCGCTCATCCAGCCCGGCCCCAGGGTAAGGGCCATCTGGGCGAGGAACAGCCGAAGCAGATCCGGCTTCAGGACCACCTGCACATAGTCGGCGGCGACGAACTTTGGACCGCTGGCGTCCCTGACGATCCGCTCGGGCGTGCGCCAGGCGGCGAGACCGATTGTGACCGGGATCAATCCGACCATAAACCAGCCCATCGTCTGAACGCTTTGAGGGTTTGAGCGGCCGAAGGATTGTCCCAGGATCGGGATCAGCAGGACCATCAGGGCGCCGCCGACTCCAACGGCCGTGATCAGGCCAAACAAGCGCGAGCGCTCATGGTACTGGGTCGCCAAGGTCGCGCCCCAGGCTGACATCGACAGGTAGATGATGGAGTAGCCCAGATACATCACCAGCAGCCAGGTGATCAGGAAGACGGGCCCAAACCCCGGCGGCGCCATGAACAGCTTGTACAGCGCCAACATCAAAATGGGCGCCCCGAGGATCATCCAGAAGCGATAACGGCCGATCCGGGTGCGTGTGCGGTCCATGAACACGGCCAGCAAGATATCGATGGGTATGTCGAACAGTCGGACCCCCATCCAGACGCCCCCGACCATGGCCATGCCGACGCCCAGGTGACCGGCAAAATACGGAGGCAGGTAGACAAACACGGCGATGCTCAGGGCTGCGAGCGGCAGGTTGGCCAGCGAGAAGGTTAGGCAGCGTGCAAGCGACAGCGTGACGGGCGGCGCGGCGGGGGTCGGTTGATTCAAGGCCTGGAGTTCCCTTCGGCGCGGGTGGACCGGACGCAGGGATCGACTGTCGTCAACCTTCCCGCCTATGACAAGTGAACATACCGACAGGACATGGGGGGCCGAAAGGGCGCGTGGCGCAGAGTGGCTATGCGGCGGCGCATGACGTCTGGCGGTCCGCCAATTTCGAGCCGAAAACTATGCTGGCCCCATGGAAGGTTTTCTGGGAGTAACAGCGACCTGGACGCGGGATCGGCGGCTGGTCTCAAGAGGATCATGGATGGCCGAATTCTCGATTCAGGCCGCGGCCCTGACGGGGTTTCGCGTGGTGCGGGAGCATCCCGCGGCTTTGGCGGTGTGGGCGGTGTTGATGGTGTCGGTGTCGCTTCTGTTGAGCGTCACGGCCGTGGGCATGGCCGGACCCGAACTTGCCGATCTGATGGCGCTGGGCGCAAGTCCGACCAGGAATCCGGCATTGATTCTGGCCACCTTCGGCCGCCTGGGGCCAGTCTGCGGCGTGCTCTTGGCCGCCACGCTGGTTTCGAACGCTTTTTTGGGCGCGGCGATGAACCGGGCCGTCTTCAACCCCTCCGACGGACACGCGGGGTTCCTGCGCGCCGGCGCCGACGAGCTGCGTCAGCTTGGCTTGGGCTTGTTGACCTTTATGGTGTTCGCCGCCGCCTATGTCGGCCTTGCCTTCGTTTTCGGCCTGGTCCTGAGCTTTGTCGCCATGGCCACCAATCCGGCCGCGCCCTTGGCCATGGGTATTGGCGTGGTCGGCGTCTTGGGTGGAATGTCGTTTCTGTGGGTGCGGTTGTCGCTGGCGTCGGCCCTGACTTTCGAGGTTGGCCGGATCGATTTGTTTGGCTCCTGGGCGCTCACGCGGGGTCGGTTCTGGCCGCTCTGCGCGACCTACGGCCTGGCTCTGCTGCTGATCGTGGTGGTTGAACTTCTGAGCTCGCTGTTCGTCGGCGCCGTTGGCGCTCTGCTGGGCGGCGGCGATCCTGGCGGTTCCGTCGCCCAGGCCGACCTGAGGTCTCTGGCGAGCTATTTCACCCCGTTGCGGTTCGTGCAGATCGCGCTGTCGGCCTGTGTGTCGGCGCTGGTTCTGCCGGTCTGGCTGACACCCCCGGCAGCGATCTACCGGGGCCTCGCGCCGTCGGGCCTCGCCGCCACCTTCGCCTGATCACCATCCCAGGACGGCCCACCATGAGCGATATCGCCCTGCCCCTGGAACTCGCCGATGGGGATGAATTCCCGCCGATCACCAAGCGACAGGTCGCCGCCGCCGTGGCCGGCAACGCGCTAGAATTCTACGACTTCACAGTCTACGCCACCTTCGCCTCGCAGATCGCCCATAACTTCTTCCCTAGTAGGACCCCGTTTCTCAGCCTGATCCTGACCCTGGCGACATTTGGTGTCGGGTTCCTGCTGCGGCCCATCGGGGCCGTGGTGATCGGACGCTGGGCCGACAAACATGGCCGGCGCCCGGCGATGATGTTCAGTTTCGCGCTGATGGGGGTGTCGATCCTCGGCCTGGCCCTGACGCCCTCTTATGCGGCCATCGGCCCGGCCGCGCCGATCCTGGTGCTGTTCTGGCGGCTTTGTCAGGGCTTCGCCCTGGGCGGCGAAGTGGGTCCCACGACCGCCTTTCTGGTGGAGGCGGCGCCGCCGGCCAAACGCGGACTCTATGGCGCCTGGCAGGGCGGCAGCCAGAACCTGGCCAATATCACCGGGGGCCTGGTGGGCGTCACCCTGGCGGCCACGGCCGGGGCCGAAAGCCTGGACCTGTGGGGCTGGCGGGTGGCGTTTCTGCTGGGAACCGTCGTGCTGCCATTCGGCCTGATGCTGCGGCGAAACCTGCCCGAGACCCTGCACCGACCCGAAGCCCACAGCCATGTCCATCCCGATTCCGCCACCCTGCTGGCCAGCGCCCCGGTGCTGCTGCGCGGCATGGCGCTGATCGCCGCCTCCACGGTCTCGACCTATGTATTCGCCTACATGACCACCTACGCCTTCAAGACCCTGCACATGCCCGCCGGCGTTTCCCTTGGGGCGACCGTCACCAGCGGGGCTTGCGGTCTGGTCGGCGGCCTGATCGGCGGCGTTCTCTCCGACCGGCTCGGGCGACGGGCGCTGATGATCTGGCCCCGGGTGGTTTTTCTGCTGGTCACCTGGCCGGCTTTCGTTCTGCTGGTTCGCAATCATGACGCCGTCACCCTGCTCGGGGCCACCGCGGTGATCACCTTCACCAGCGCGCTCAGCACAGCAGCGGTATTCGTCTCGATCAGCGAGTCCCTGCGCAAGGAGGTCCGAGTGCTGGGCATGGGCGCGGTCTACGCCACCGCGGTGGCGGTGTTCGGCGGCAGCACCCAGCCGATCATCGCGTCGCTGATCGAATTCACTGGCGACCCGTTATCGCCGGCCTGGTACATGATGGGCTTCACGGCCATTGGCCTGGTGGCTTCGGTGTTGACGCGAGAGACCGCGCACCGCCGGATCTCGGCCGGATAGAGGAGGGCGACCGATCTCCATGAACAGCGCGGACAGCTTCAGCGGCGACTATGGGTTGGCGCGCGGGAAATTCCGTATCGCGGCGACGGCGGCGGGCGCCGCCCTGGCGTCGGTCACCCATCCCGAGCGGGGCCACGATGGCGAGGATCTCACCACCGACGTCGCCTGGATCGGCCCCAGAGACGCGGACAAGGTTCTGGTCACGCTTTCCGGCACCCATGGGGTGGAGGGCTTTTGCGGGTCTGGCGCGCAGGTGGATTGGCTGAACCGCGGCGAGGCTTCACGCCTGCCGGCCGGTCTGGGTGTGCTGATCATTCACGCCATCAACCCCTACGGGTTTTCTTGGCTGCGGCGGGTGACGCACGAGAACGTGGACCTGAATCGCAACTGGGTGGATTTTTCAGGCCCTCTTCCCAGCAACCCCGGCTACGATACCCTGTGCGACGCGGCGGTTCCCAAGACATGGACCGAGGAATCCCAGGCGGCCAGCGCCCGCGTTCTTGGAGGTTACCTGGGTGCGAATGGTCCGGTGGCGCTGCAACAGGCCCTCAGCGGCGGTCAGTATCGCCATCCCGCGGGCATCTTCTACGGCGGCTCGGCGCCGACCTGGTCGCGCCTGACCCAGACGGCGATCTTCGCCGAATACCTCGGCCAGGCGGCCAAGGTGGGCGTGATCGACTATCACACCGGACTGGGACCCTGGGGCTACGGCGAGCAGATCATCACCGATCATCCGGGCAGCGCCGCGTTCGCCCGCGCCCGGGCATGGTACGGCGCGGCGGTCACCTCGCCGTCGGCGGGAACCTCCACCTCGGCGCCGATTACCGGCGATGGTCTTGAGGCCACGCCGCGCCTGCTGCCCCACGCGCAGGTCACGGGTATGGCCATCGAGGTGGGAACCCTGCCGTTGAACGACGTGCTGCTGGCTTTGCGCGCCGATGCCTGGCTGCACGCCCATGGCGATCCGGACTCGGCGCAGGGGCGAGCGATCAAGACCCGGATTCGCGCCGCCTTCTTCGGTGACGCCGATGACTGGAAAGGCATGGTGGCAGGTCAGTCGCTTCTGGCGATGCGCCAGGCGATCGCCGGCCTGACGGCGTAGCCGCGTTTCGAGACCTGGCGTGTTCAGATCGCCATCGCGACCTGTTCGGCGATCAATAGCGCGCGCCAGGGACCGTCCTTCGGCATGCCGCTATCCAGGGTCCAGGCGGCCGACAGACCGGCGTAGGCCAGGATCCATCGGCGCAGCCGCGCGGGGTCGAGTCGGGCCGCCGCGGCGACCACGTGCAATCGGCCCTGAAGCCGGCCCGGCTCGATCGCCGCAGGCCAGGGATTGCAGAACAGGTTGGCGTAGTCGAAGCCCCGCTCGCCGATCAGCCCCTTGGGATCGATCGCCAGCCAGCCTCGCGGCCCGAAATCCAGGACATTGTCGTGATGAAGATCGCCGTGCAGAGCGGCCTGCTGTCCGGGCGTGTCCAGGAGCGCGCGCGCCGTCTGGGCCGACCTGGCCAGAACGCCGCCATGCATCCTGGCCGCCGAATCCAGAGCGCGAAACCAGACCCCGAGAGGCTTGAGGCTGGGCGGAAGCGCCTCAGGGCGAGGCATGTGCAGCCCCTTCGCCACGCGACACAGAATCAACGTGGCTTCGTCGTCCCGTCCGTCGGCCGCCATCGCCGCCAGCGAGCCCGCGCCCATCGCGCGCTCCAACAACAGGGCGTCGCCCTCGCGCGCCAGAACCCGCGCCGCGCCATCACCGTTCCACCACGCCATCAGCGCCGCGCCGTCCCGTTCCTCAGGGCCGCCGGCGATCTTCAGCATGGCGGGCGCGCCTTGGTGGCGAACGGGGGCCAGGTGGCTGCCGAACGGCGTCACGAACGCCGCGCCGTCCGTCTCCAGACCCCAGCGATCAAGCCACAGGATAAGCGCCGGCGACGTCGTCATGCGGTCCCGGCCGCGTCGCCCGCCAGCTTCAGCTCGAACATCAAGAGACTCCAAGACTCAATCTGGTGTCAGTATCGGTCGTTTTCCAATCTTAAAGATTCGACTGTTTTCCCGTTCAGTTGACAGCACCTCGTCAGGTGACATTTCACGTTGGTCTTGAACCCGCTCTCCATCCCAGTATGCAGAGAGCCAGCATAATCAAATTTCCGGCAACATCGATCAGACCGACGGGCGTAAGGACCGGTTCAACCACCGAGAACCAGTAATCAAATACGAAGAATGGTAGGAGGCCGATGCCGTAGGCCAAAAACGTAGTCGACGTAAAACGCGAGAATGCCGCGAAAAGTCCGGCGATCAACGCCTGCGCGCCGAAGCCGGCCATGAGGATCGGCACAATTCGGGCGCTGGATTGATAGTCGGGTTGAATGGCTAGCGCCAGCACGCTTGAGGGCGAAACCACGCACCAGCCTCCCAGAACGAAAAAGACGGTCGCCAAGGCCCACTGGATACGCCGCGTGTTCATGATTGACTTCTTAGCGGGGGATGATGGGTATCGTCGATGAATGGCGGTCAAATCCTTGGTAGCGGATCACCCTCTGTCAATCCCGACGGCAGGTTGGCTGACTTCCCGCTCGAGTAGGCCGATCCCACCGGCCGGTTCTACATCAACGCCGGAACCGCGCGCTATTCCGGCGCCGAGGGTGGTCCTGTGGAGCCCGGCTATCGCGACATATAGGTCCTCAGCACATGCTCGATGATGCGCTCAAGCTGGCCGAGGGTGTTGCAGGTCTTGGCCACGGTGCAGAAGCGGCCATAGGCGTCCATCTTGGAGTCGCCCTGGCCCCAGTAGGTCTCGGGCTCCGGGTTGAGCCAGATCACCGAACGCGCGCGGTCGTTGATCGCGCGCATCAGGCCCAGGCGTGGGTCGGCATAGTTGGAGCGGCCGTCGCCCAGGATGATCACCGTGGTCCGGCGGTCGAGCTTCGATCCCTGGGCGTCCAGGAAGTCGTCCAGCGAGCGGCCGTAGTCGGTCGGCCTGAACCCCACCCTGGCCATCACCAGGGTGATGGCGTCGTCGACTTTCTCGTCGTTCAGCAGGTCATTGACGTTCACCGCGCGGTCGGAAAAGGCGTAGGCGTCCAGCCGTTCCACCACTTCGTTGAGGCTGTAGAGAAACAGCAGCAGAAACTGCGCCGCCGAAGCCACCGACCGCGAGACGTCGCACAGCACCGCGATCTTGGGTTTGTGCAGGGTCTCGGTTTTCCACACCACCTCGAAGGGGATGCCGCCGTGACCCATGCTGCGGCGGATGGTCTTGCGCACGTCCAGCTTGCCCTTGTGGGCCTGATGGCGTTTGCGGGCGTAGCGGGTGGCGAGGCGCTTGGCCATCCGCCGGACCAGGGCCTCCATGGCGCGGAAGTCCTCCGGTTCCACCGCCGTCAGCGATTGTTTGGCCAGCAGCGCGTCGCGCATGCGCCGGCCGCTCTCGCTGGCGTAGAGGCGCGACTGGCGCTCGACGAAGGCGGCGCCCTGGACGAATAGCGCCGCGCGCCGTTCCGCCAGCCGCTCGGCCAGGGCCTCGTCGCGGGGGCCGCCGGCCGCGCGCAGGGCCTGGATCATGGCTTCGAGTTCGCGCAGGCCCATATCGTCCAGCATCCGGCGCGTCAGCAGGTTGCGCTGGCTGGTCAGGCGTATCTCGCCGGCGCCGACCCTGGCCGCCGACGCTTCCATCGCTTGGGCCAGGGCGGCCTCGTCGCCGGCCAGAAGTTGGCCCGCCAGGTCCGGCGACCCGGGTGGCGCGTCCACCTTTCCGGGCGGCGATCGATCGCGCGCCCGCTCTGAGGGCGACCTGGCGAAGAAGGTGTCGAAACAGTTGTCGAAACGGTCGACCTCTTCAGCCGTCTTGGCCAGGGTGACGCATAGGGCGTCCTTCAGCAGGGTCCGGTCGCCATAGCCGACTTCCGCCGCCGCCCTGTGGGCGTCTATCGCCTCCGCCGGTGAAACACGCACTTCATGGGCGCGAAGGGCGCGCAGGAAGCTTTCCAGGGTGTGCTGCATGGGCTCCATGCTCGCCGCCCCCGATCAGGCGCCGACACTGATCAACTCGGCGATCCGCGGCTCGACGGCCACGACGTCCGCCTCGAATTTCAGAAGCACGTTCAGGGTTTCGCGGACTAGCTCCGCGTCAAGGGCGCCGGCGTGCAGCAGGATAAGCGCCCGCGCCCAATCCACGGTTTCGGAGATCGACGGCAGCTTTCGCAGATCCAGGGTGCGAAGCGACTGAACAAAACGCACCAGCTCGGACCGAAGGCTGGCCTCGATCCCGGGAACGCGGACGGCTACGATCTTCTCTTCCAGCCCTTGGTCGGGCAGCGGAATGTGCAGATGCAGGCAGCGCCGCTTCAAGGCGTCGCCGAGGTCACGCACATTGTTCGAAGTCAGGAACACCACCGGCGGCGTCGTCGCTTTGATCACCCCGATCTCCGGGATCGAGACCTGAAACGCCGACAGCATCTCCAGCAGGAACGCTTCGAAGGCCTCGTCGCTCTTGTCGATCTCATCGATCAGCAGCACCGCGCCGCCAGGCTCGCGCAGGGCGTTGAGCAGAGGGCGGGGCTCGAGAAAGGGCTCCGAAAAGAACATGTCGCCGGTTCCGTGCAGCCGCTCCATGGCGGTGGCCATGTCTGGCGCGCCGGTCAGGGAGGCCCCCATATGGTCCTTGAGAATTTGGGTGTAGAGCAGCTGCTTGCCGTATTTCCACTCATACAGCGCCTTGGACTCGTCCAGGCCCTCATAGCATTGCAAGCGAATCAGCGGCAGGCCGAGAAGCGCCGCCGCGCAAAGCGCCAGCTCGGTCTTGCCGACACCGGCCACCCCTTCCACCAGCACCGGCTTTTGCAGGTGAGTGGCCATGAACAGCGCCGTGGCGATCCGGCGGGAGGCAATGTAACCGACGCTCGCCAGGCCCGCGATGATGGTGTCCACCGAAGCGAGCGCGGGGTGGCCGTGACTTCCGGCGGGGAGGGGGGCGGTCAAGATTTCAACGGTCCGTCATGTCAGGCGAAGCGATCTGTTTTCCAAATACCCGATAGGTTTTGTAGATCCGCGCGTTGAGGCCTTCGAGGATGTGCCGCATCGGCATGTTGTCCTCGAGAATGAATGAATATTCCGCGGCCTGCAGGCCTTGTTTGACCGATTCCCGACGAATGGCGTCAATCAGTACGAACGGCGCCAGGCCCCCGCGCCGGTCGCGGGCAAAGCGCTTGCGCACGCCCATCAGGGGCACGCGACCGCGCCGGATCGGCTGGAATTTCAGCCGCCAGATCAGCTTCGCCCAGCCGAACGGCAACAGGCTGCCGTTCAGGTCGCGAATGGCGTCATTGAGATCGGGCAGCAGCACCACGAACGCCGCTGGCTCGCCGTCGATCTCCACGAACCATATCCATTTAGGGACCAGGATCAGTTTCAGCGACTCGCCAAGATGCTTGGTTTCGGCTTCCGTGACGCGCGCCGCGCCCCAGTTCTCCGACCAGGCGTCGTTGAGAATTTCCGACAGGATGCGGATTTCCTCATCGAACCTGTTCATGCGCACCTGCCGCAGCACCATGCCAGCCGGCAGGGGGCGCTTGAGGCGGGCTTCCACGCGCTCGCTGAACAGGAACGCCTCGGAAATATAGGCGTACATATCCTTGGCCTTGGCGTAGCCCTGCTCTTCGATCCGACGGGCGGTGAAAGGCTGATCATGGCCCATCATCACCATCGGCGGGGTGTCGAAACCGTCGATCAACAGGCCGACTTCCTCGTTGATGGACAGGTTGAACGGTCCGAGAGCCTGGGTCCGGCCCCGGTCGCGCAGCCAGTCCTCGGCGGTCTTGAACAGGGCGGTAAATACTTCGGCGTCGTCCTCGGCGGCGATCATGCCGAAGTAGCCGGCGGGGGCCGCCGGATCGGTCTTGGCCAGGTGGTCGATCTGGGCGCTGATCCGGCCGACGTCACGACCGTTCTTGCGCGCCAGCCAAAACTGGGCGTCGGCGTGCTGGAAGAACGGATTGATCTTCTTGGAAAGGGCCTCGCGGCGTTCGAACATCAGCGGCGCCACCCAGGCGGGATCCCGGGCTGAGAGACGCATGGGCAGCCGTATGAAGCGTTCCAGTTCCGCCTTGCTCTCGACCGGGATGATTTCAACCGCCACGACTACCCTTCCGCATACAGCAGGATGCTGATCGCCCCGGCCGCGAAGGCCACCGGCGCGCCCCACGCGGCCACCAGCGGAGGCAGTATCCCGGTCGACCCCATCGCCGTCAGCAGCCCGTCGCTGACCAGGTAGAGCAGGCCGCAGCCGAGTCCAAAGACGATCGGTCCGGTACGGTTGCTGCGCGAGTGACCGAGCGCCGTGGGCAGGGCCAGCAGCAACATGATGATCGGCGCCAGCCCCTCGGCCAGGGTTCGGTACAGCCGGGTCTTGATCTGGCTTGGGCTGCGATCCACCGGACCCTCGCCGAACAGCGAACGAAACGCTGTCTCGGAGGTGATTTCATAGGCGGCCGCGAACAGGCGGGCCGTATCGGCGGGCCGCAGCGTGGTTCGCCATTGGGTTTCCGCGACACTCATCATCGTCGCTCGCTGCGCGCCCATGTCGGTGATCGCCGCGTCATGCAGCCGCCATCCCCCCTGCCCCCAAACCGCCGCGGCGGCCTGAATCCGGCGTGTGAGCGCCCGGCTGTCGTCGCGCTCAAAGATCGAAACCCCCCGCAGCACCGCGCCGTTGGGCGTCGCCGACCGGACCATGACCACGTTTCCATCGATGCGGAACCAGCGCGGCGCGCCGGGCTTGGCGGCCGCCCCGGGGGCCGAATTGTTCCACCAGGTCGCCAGGGCCTGTTCGGCTCGCGGCGTCACCTGATCGGTGATCCCGATATCCAGCGCCGCCACCGCCAGCGCCACCGGCACGGTGCGCTGAAAGATCTGGAACAGCGACAGGCCGGAGATTCGCATCACCACCAGTTCGCTGCTGCGTGAAAGCTGGCTGAAGGTGAAGATCGCTCCGCCCAGCACCGCGAACGGCGCCACCTCCTGGAACAGGAACGGCATGCGCAGGATCATATAGCGACCGATGTCGGCCACGCCGCCACGCGCCAGTATGCCGGTGGTGCGTTCGAGCAGGTCGATCAGCTGCAGCAGGCCGATCAGCGCCAGGGCTGCGGCGCCGGTGCGTACCGCCATGATGCGGGTCAGATAGGCCGACAGGCTGACCACGCCGCCGGCGGCTTTAGGTTTGGCGGCGACCTTTGTGCGCCGCTCGAACAACGACTCCAGGCGCATGAAAAACCCGGAAATCGGCGTCTCCCCGGGCCGCCTTCGGCTTGACAGAAACAGCCAGAACGACACCAGCGCGAGCGCACCGTAGAGGCCCCCCATGGCGACCAGGGGATTGAGCAACCCCTGGACCGCGAAGCCTTTCGCCAGGGTGACTCCATGGTGAAAGGTCACCAGCAAGGCGGCGCCGATGATCATGCCCGGGGCGCGCCGGCCACGCTTGGCGGCCATGGCCAGCGGCAGGGCCAGCAGCGGCAGAAGCGGAATGGCGAAAGACCTGGCCAGCCGGGCGTAAAGTTCAGCCTGCAGCACGCGCTTGGGGATCAGGGCGTCCGGCCGCTGGCTTTCGCTAAGCAGTTCCGGAAGCGTCAGTTCCTGTTCGTCCCCGCCGCGTGGACGCAGCGTCTCGGCGCCGGCGATAACCTCCTGATAGGTGAAATCACCGAACCTCAGCAGCCGCGAGGTCTGCTGTCCCCCGTCGGCGAGGATCATCCCGCCGGCCAGGCGCAGTTCGGTGGTCTTTCGATCGGGTTTCAGGGCCAGGACGCCCTCGGTGGCCGTCACCACGGTCTCGCCGGTCAGGGTCTTGCGGCGGATGAACACGCCCTTGAGCTTTCGGCCGGTGGGATCGGCCTCGTCGGCTGAAATCGTGAAGTCGGGTCCGGCGTTGATGAACACCTGGGGGTCCAGCCGGGCTGTCCAGCCCGCGTCCGTCGCTGCGTTGAGCAGCGCCCTATAGCCGAACCGGCTGTAGGGCTGGAGGTATCCCACCAGCAACAGGCTGACCACGCCGAGCACCATCCCCGCCGCCACCAGGGGGGCCACCAGCCGCTCGAACGATATGCCGCCCGACAGGATCGCGTCGATTTCGCTTTCCTCGTCCAGCCGGGCGATGACGATGAACATCGAGACGAAAAACGAAGCCGGCATCGCCAGGCCCAATTCGTAGGGGACCAGATTGGTCACCAGGCCAAAAAGATAACCCAACCGCGCGCCGTTGGACGCCAGTTGGTCGATCAGGTGGAGCGTCTGGTCGAGCAGGAACGCCACCAGGGTGACGCCCAGAACCGCGCCCGCCGGCGCGCCGAGCATGCGCAGAATGTAGCCATCGAGTATCGATGGGCGCCACCAGGATTTGTAGGCGCCCGGCGCGCCGAGCGCCACTGACGTCACGGCTTCAGAGAGCCCCCGCGGCGCGGCGGCGATCCGACGGAAGGAAGCCGAGCCGGCGGCCCACGTCGGCGAAAATGTCCAGGGCCCGGTCGATCTGCTGCGTAGTGTGCGCGGCGCTGACACTGGTGCGCAGCAGGCAGGCGTTGGTCGGCGTGGCGGGCGGCAGGGCGAGATTGAGATACAGCCCCGATTCGAGCAGCAGCTTCCAGAACACCACCGCCGTCTCCTGGTCGGGCATGGTGACGGCCACGATCGGATTGGCCTCTGGACCTGTCTGGAAGCCCATGGCCGAGAGCCCGTCGTAGAGGCGCTTGGCGTTCCGCATCAGACTGGTGCGCAGAGCAGGTTCCGCTCGTAGCTTCTTGAGGGCCTCGATGGTGGAGGCCACTACGCCGGGGGGCAGGGAGGCGGTGAACATATAGGGGCGGCAGACGATCCGCATGATGTCGAAATCGGCGGCGTCCGAAACGCAAAATCCGCCGACGCTGCCCAGGCTCTTGGAGAAGGTGCCGACGACGAAATCGACATCGTCCTCGACGCCTTCGGCTTCGGCCAATCCGCGGCCGGTTTCGCCCAGCACGCCAAGCGAGTGCGCCTCATCGACCAGCAGATAGGCGCCGGTCTCACGCTTTACCGCCGCGAATTCCTTCAGCGGCGCGGTGTCGCCGAGCATCGAATAGATGCCTTCGACCACGATCAGGCGATCGCCCGGAACGCCCTCCAGCCGGCGGAGCCGCTTGTAGAGATCGTCGGGATTGTTGTGCCGGAACCGGATCACCTCGGCCATGCCAAGGCGGGATCCGTCATAGATGCTCGCGTGGCTGTCGGCGTCGAGCATCAGATGGTCGCCACGGCCGACCAGGGTCGACAGAACGCCGAGATTGGCCTGGTAGCCGGTACTGAACACCATTGCGTGCTTGCGGCCATAGAAGTCGGCTACCGCCGTCTCCAGCTGGGTGTGGCCGCTGTAGGTGCCGTTGGCCACTCGCGATCCGGTCGTGCCGGTGCCTTGTTCGCGGGTCGCCTCGACGGCCTTTTCGATACAGTCCGGGTCGAACGTCAGGCCTAGATAGTTGTTGGTGCCCAGCAGGATCGTGGTCTGGCCGTTCAATACGCCTTCGGTCGGCGACAGCACGCTGTCGAATTGAACGTTCAGGGGGTCTACGCCGTGTGCCAGCAAGGCGTCATAGGCCTGCCGGTATCCGGCGTGCTTGGCGAGAATGGTCATGCCGCGTTCCCGCTTTTGAGGTCTTCGACGGCGCGCATCAGATCGGCCACCGTCTGTATCTGAGCGACCCGATCCAGCGGAATCGACAGGTCGTAGAAGTCTTCGATCGCCATCACGAAATTCATCACCCCCAAGGAATCCATCCCCAAATCCTCGACTATGTCCGTATCGTCGGTGATCGACACGGGTCTCCCAAGCACCTGCTCAAAGATGGTTGAAATTTCGTTTCGCATGGATGGAGTCATCGGCTGACTCTGGCTTTCCACTAGGGCTAGTTGATGATTTTGTCGCATTCGGCCTGACTGCCCCTAGGCTTAGGGGCCAAGGATGGGCCCCCGAGCATCGTAACAGGTTTGAGACGCCCCGTTCAACCGGGCCAGAAAATCGCGACCCAGACTTGGCTATTATCCGAGAATTTGAGCCTCGTCCGCCCGAAGAACTTGAATTCCGCATATAGGCCGCCGGCGCCAGGAAAAAAGGCGGCGATCAGGCCAGCCAGCCCTCCCGCCGATACCAATTGACGGTCTGTTCGAAACCCGCGTCAAGGTCAAAACGGGGGATAAGAGCCATGGGGTGCTGCTCACGGGCGTTCACTGACCAGTCCTCGTGCAGCAATTCGCTGGCTTTTCCTCGGTTGAAAATAGTCGGGCTTCCCCGCATCCGACCGATGGCCTCGGCCAGGGCGGCGGATCCGCGAATCGCCCAGTCCGGTGTCGGAACGAGGATCGGACTTCCGCCTATGGCCGTCGCGGCCGCCATGAAGATTTCTCGCCAGCCATAACCGGCCGGTCTCGCGCCGCCGAAGGCGAAGGTTCCGGCCACCCAGTCCCCGGACAGCGATTCAATCACCTGGCGAGCCACATCATCGACATGGGCCAGCGCCAGTCGCGTGGCGGTCGAACGCGGCATGGGGATGACCGGACTGCTCCTCGCCAGCTGGAACAGGCCGAGGGTTTCGCGGTCCCCGGGTCCGTAGATGGCGGGCGGGCGCATGACCATCAGGCGGTCGCCGAGTATGGCGCGCGCCGCGTCCTCTCCGGCGCGTTTGCTGGCGGCGTAATCGGACAGGGCCGGCGCCCGCGCCGCGAGACTCGAAACCTGAACCACCCGTCCGCACCTGGCCGCCAGCGCCGCCTCGGCCGCCAGACGAGCGCCTTCTCTGTTGACGTCGAAGAAGGCAGCCCTGTTCGCGGCCTTGATCAAGCCGGCGACGTGCACCAGCGCCTCGGCGCCCTCCATGAGCGCCGTCAGGGCCGCGGAATCTCTCACATCACCAATTGTGACATCAGGCGCCATGTCGCCCCAAAGTCCCGCCGTTGGCCCCCGGGCCAGCACCCTGACCCGCCAGCCGGCCGCCATCAGCGCCACTGTCAGCCGCCGGCCGAGGAAGCCCGTGCCGCCGGTGACCGCCACCAGGCCCGGGTTCATTTCAGACCGTCAGGACGGCTGGCGCGGGCTCGAAGGCCCCGTTGACATAGAGCGCCTTGGCCTTCGACCGGCTGAGCTTGCCCGAGGATGTCTGGGGCAGGCTGTGCGGCGGAGTGGGAACCACCTTCACCTCAAGGCCGTGGCGGGTCCGCAGCAGATTGCCGACATCGATCGCCAGCGCCTCCCGGGCGGCCGGGTCGGAGGTTCTGCACTGAACCAGGGCGACCACCCGTTCCTCGCCGGCATCGTCGTTGACGGAGAACACCGCGACATCGCCGGCTCTCAGGCCCGCGGCTTCCCGCTCGGCGGTCCACTCCAGGTCCTGCGGCCAGACATTGCGGCCATTGACGATGATCAGATCCTTGGCTCGGCCGGTGATCACGATCTGTCCGTCGATCGTGTAGCCAAGATCGCCGGTGTCCAGCCAGCCGTCCGGCGACAGCGCCTTGGCGGTTTCGGCCGGTTCGCCGAAATAGTGCTTCATCAGGCTGGGGCCGGCCGCGAAGATGCGCCCGACGGTCCGGTCGTTAACCGGCGTCCCGGCTTCGTCACGCACCTCGATCCTGTGGCCTTCGAGCACCGTCCCGCACAGGGTGAACTCCCTGGTCCGAGCGCCGGTCCGGGTCGGCGCGGCGGCGCGGCGATGGCGTTCGAGGGCGTCGATGTCGGCGATGTCGGTCCTCAGGCCCTGGCCCACGGGTGTCAGGGTCAGGGCCAGGGTGGCCTCCGCCATGCCGTAGCTGGCCGTGAACGCCCGGGCGTTGAAGCCGGCCGCCTCGAACGTGGCGGCGAAGGCGCGCAGTGGCTCTGGCCGGATCATGTCGCCGCCCAGGCCGGCGACGCGCCAGGTGGAAAGATCAAGCTCGCTCAAGGTCGCCGCGCTGGCTCTGCGCGCCGCCAGTTCATAGCCGAACGTGGGGGCATAGGAGATGCTGCCGCCCCGTTTGGAAATCAGGTCAAGCCACAGGCCCGGGCGGCGAACGAAGGCGCCGGTGGGCAGAAGATCGACCGAAACCTGGAAGGCGAGACTGTTGAGCAGCATCCCCACCAGGCCCATGTCATGGTAGAGCGGCAGCCAGGTCACGGTGCGGTCGGCCGCCGCGACACCCAGGCCGTGTTCGCCGATGGCCACCAGATTGGCCATCAGCGCCGATTGGGTCACCGCCACCCCGACCGGGAAACGCGTGCTGCCCGACGAAAACTGCAGATAGCACAGACCGTTGGGATTGACCGCCGGCAGGCGTTCGTCGCCGGCCGCCGGCAGGTCGGCCAGGGTCCCGGCGAACAACAGCTCGAGCCCTTCGGCCGCCTCGGCGAACCAGGCCGCCAGGGCCGGCGGCGCGAAGGCGGCCTTGGCTCCGGCCGAGAGCATCATCCGCCGAACGTGGGCGACATAAGCCTCCTTCCCGCCCAAGGGTGCGGGCAGGGGTGTCGGCGCCGGGACCAGGCCGGCGTACTGGCAGGCGAAGAAGGCGCGCAGAAAGTCACCGTCGCTGTCCGCCGCCAAGGCGACGCGATCGCCGGGCGCCAGGCCGAGGGCCAGCAGCCGCCCCGCCAGCGCGCGCGCCTGTTCAGCCATCGCCGCATAGGTCAGCACTTCGACCAGCTCGCCGCGCAGGGAGTGGATATTGACACCCGTCCGCTGGGTCGCGGCGAAATCCAGCGCCTCGGCGATTGTGGCGAAATCCCCCTTCCGGACGGTCCGGTCGGCGGCTGTGGGGGTTGGGGTCAAGATTGGGCGGTCCACTGAAGGTCTTTTACGGAGCGGAGGGTCTGGAGATCATGTAAAGTGTCCCTGCGGCGCGTCATCATCGACAAAGCCTTGGGACCTGATAGTCGATAGTGGCGCCCCGCGTCGACCGTTCGGCGCCGCTAGGTCGGTTCCGCCGGATAAAGTCTGTGTTGTAGGATGTAAATGAACGAAGCTGGCTCCAGCGAAACTTCCCGGGTCGGGCGTCCTGGCCTTGGCGCCCTGATGAAGGACCAGCTTCTGCATGAGGCGTGGAGCCGCGACAAGGGTCGAGGTCTTGGTCCGCTGTTCAGGCTGATCCCTTTCGTCAAGTCCCATCCGGTCGATGCGTTCCTCGGACTGACCTTCATGCTGATCTCGTCCGGAGCCATTTTGGGGCTCAGCGCGGCGGCGCGGTGGGTGATCGACGGCGGCTTTTCGGTGCGCGAGCCCGGCGCCCTGGCCCGGGTCTTCCTGATGGCCGGGGCCGTGGCCACCGTGCTGGCCCTGGCCACCGGGCTTCGGCTGTATTTCCTGTTCAAGCTGGGCGAGCGCGTGGTCGCCGACCTGCGAAAGATGGTCTTCCGCCACGTTCTGGGCCTCGACCTCACGCACTTTCTGAAGCTGCGGACCGGGGAGGTGCTGTCGCGCCTGACCACCGACATGTCGATCGTCGAGGGCATCGTCGGCAATGTGATTCCCGTGGCCATGCGCAATCTGGTCACGCTGATCGGCGCCCTGGTGTGGATGATGGTGGTCAGCCCGAGCCTGACTTTCATGGTCCTGCTGATGATTCCGATCCTGCTGACACCGATGCTGGTGATGAGCCGCCGTCTCCAGGCGCTCTCGGCCCGGGCTCAGGATCGCTTCGCTGAGGCGGTGGGCTATGCCGGCGAAGGGTTGGGCGCGATCGACACCGTCCAGGCTTTCGGCCAGGAAGACTCGGTCGCGGGCCGCTTCAACGGCGCCGTGGAGAGCGCGTTCGAGGCCTCCCGGGCCCAGATTCGCGCTCGGGGTGTGCTGTCCTTCCTGATGATCACGGTGATCTTCGGCGGCATGCTGGCGCTGCTCTATCGTTCGGCCCTGGCGGTGATCGTCGAGCACAGCCTGACGCCGGGGGCGCTGTTCCAGTTGCTTGGCTTGGCCTTCCTGGCCGCCAACGCCGTCAAGGATCTTTCGGAGGTGTGGGGCCAGATCCAGAAGGCTTCGGGCGCCGCCGAGCGGATCGTCGCGATGATGGACACCACCCCGGCGATCCGGACCCCGGCGCGGCCGGAACCCATGCCCCGGCCCTCGCGGGGCGACATCGTTTTTGAGAACGTGCGTTTCGCCTATCCCGGACGCGCCGGTCCTCCGGCCCTGGACGGCTTCTCGCTTCACGCCCGGCCCGGCGAGCGCGTCGCCCTGGTCGGCCCATCGGGCGCCGGCAAGAGCACGGTGCTGCGGTTGTTGCTGCGGTTCTATGATCCCGATTCCGGGACCGTCCGCATCGACGGCGTCGATCTGACCCGGGCCGATCCGGCCGAGGTCCGCGCCCGCCTTGCCCTGGTGGCTCAGGAAGCGCCGCTGTTCTCCGGTTCGGCGGCCGACAATATCCGCTTCGGACGCCCCGGCGCGACGACAGACGAGGTGCGGGTGGCGGCTCTGGCGGCTCAGGCGGAGGGCTTCCTCAAGGCGCTGCCACAGGGCTTCGACACAGCTGTCGGCGAGCACGCCAAGACCTTGTCCGGAGGCCAGAGACAACGCCTGGCCATCGCCCGCGCGCTGATCCGCCGCTCCCCGATCCTGTTGCTGGACGAGGCCACCAGCGCGCTGGACGCCGAGAACGAACGTCTGGTCCAACAGGCGCTGCACGAGGCCATGCATGGCCGCACCACCCTGGTCATCGCTCACCGGCTCGCCACCGTGCTGGAGGCCGACCGCATCGTGGTGATGGACGCCGGCCGGGTGGTGGAAGAGGGCAAGCACGCCGAACTTCTGGCCCGGGGCGGCCTGTACGCCAGGCTGGCCCGGCTTCAGTTCACTGCCCAGGCCGCCTGAAAACCGGGGTCGAAACAGGCTCGTCCGCGACAATACGTCGCACTAAACCCCCAAAACCAATGGCGGCGCCCCACGGTGATTTTGCACTGCACAACGACGGTCGTTCGGGGTTAGAAGCGTCTGGCGCCGCTATGGTTCGGCGCGGCTTGGCGCGCGGGGGCGCCACGGGATCATGCCATGACGGCTTCAACGGCGACCAACCCTCGGCGTCCCAACATTGTCGTGGCCGGCGGCGGGGCCGCCGGTCTCGAACTCGTGACCAAGCTTGGCGACACGCTGGGCAAGCGGGGCGAGGCGCGCATTACCCTGGTGGAGCGTTCGCGCACCCATCTTTGGAAGCCGCTGTTGCATTCGGTCGCGGCCGGTAGCCTGCGCCGCTCGCAGCACGAGCTCAACTATCTGGCCCAGGCCCAATGGCATCACTTCGACTATGCGTTCGGCGAGGTGGTCGGCCTGGACCGCGCGTCCAAACAGCTCAAGCTCGGCGCCATGTTCGACGAAGAGGGTCGCCAGATCACGCCCCCCCGATCGCTGGAATACGACACCCTGGTGCTGGCCATCGGCAGCGTCACCAACGACTTCGGCACGCCGGGGGCCGCGCAATACGCCGTCCCGCTGGAGACGCCCGAACAGGCCAGCCGGTTCAACCGCCGGATCGTCAACGCCTGTCTGCGCGCCAACGCCCAGGAAGGGCCGGTGCGGCCGGGCCAGCTGCATGTGGCGGTGATCGGGGCCGGGGCGACAGGCACCGAACTGGCCGCCGAACTGCATCGCACCGTGCGGGCGGTGGTCGCCTATGGCATGGACCGGATCGATCCGGCCCGGGACATCCACATCGTGTTGATCGAGGCGGCCGACCGCATTCTGCCGGCGTTGCCCGAGCGCATTTCCAACGCCACCCAGGATCTGCTCGCCTCGCTGGGCGTCGAGGTCCGGGTGCGGGCCAGGGTCGCCGAGGTCCGCGCCGACGGCGTGGTCCTCTCGACCGGCGAGGTGATCCCATCCGAGCTGGTGGTCTGGTCGGCCGGGGTCAAGGCCCCGGATTTTCTCCAGGGGCTCGACGGGTTGGAAACCAACCGGATCAATCAGCTGGTGGTCGATCCGACCCTCCAGACCACGCGGGACCCGGATGTCTTCGCCATCGGCGACTGCGCCGCCTGCACGCCGCCCGGCGAGACAAAGCCGATCGCGCCCCGCGCCCAGGCCGCCCACCAGATGGCCGATCATATGATCCGGCAGATCGACCACCGGCTGAAGGGGCGGCCCCTCGAACCGTTCAAATACCAGGACTTCGGCTCGCTGGTGTCCCTTGGCCGCTACAGCACGGTGGGCAATCTGATGGGGTTCGTGGTCGGTCGAAGCATGTTCATCGAGGGTCTGTTCGCCCGTTTCGTCTATCGCTCGCTCTACAAGATGCACGAGGCGGCCCTTCACGGCGGCCGCGCGGTGCTCTGGCGAACGCTGATCAGCAGCCTCTCACGCGGCCCGGCGCCGAGCGTAAAGCTGCATTGATCGAGAAGCTCAGCGCCGCGGGGCGCGCCTGACGGTGACGACCGATGCCAAGCGGCGGCCCACCGCAGGGTCTCTCCACAACAGGATCGCACAGGCCGCTAGACCGCCGTGCAGCAGCAGCGCGCCCATGCCCAGATAGGCCATGTCCCAGATCAGGCCCGGCCCGGCCGCCATCACCGCCGCAGCCACGCCATAGCCGACCAGCCATGACGTCGACGCCGGCAGGCTAAGGCGCCAGACCACCGCGCCCATCACGCCAAGCGCCATCGCCGCCTTGATCGCCGCCATGGCGCGCAGCAACCGTGTCAAGTCGCCGCCGGCGTGCTCCACCGCGCGGGCCGCCGTCGCGCCATCGGTGGCCACGAACCCCGCCAGCGCGGCCCCCACGAAAGCCAGCACCACGATGGTCCGCGCATGGCTCGACGACAGCGAGGCGCCCCGGCCGACCCGCCCCTCGGCGGCGGTAGCCAGATCGGCTGAAGACATCGCGAGGGTCATGGCCAGCTCCCGCCAAACGAAATGATCACTCGCTGAAGGTTGCAGAAAACAGTGGCCCTGGCCAGACCCGGGTGGGCCGACCTATAGGATTCGAGAACGGATCAATCGCCCGTTTGACGCCTTCTGGGAGGTTCTGTTGGATAGCGCCGAAAACCCTGGACGGGATGTCAGTCGGTTGGGCGCCCTGGCTGGCCGAGCTTTTCTGACCATCGAGGTCGTGGCCTATATCATTCTGGGATCGATGCTCGCCATCGCCGTGCTGGTGGGTGTCTTCGCCGCCGGCGGCGCCCTCTGGGGAGCCATCCGAGCCAGTGGCCAGACCGAAATCCTGGTGGTGGCGGTTGATCGGCTGCTGTTCGTGCTGATGGTGGTCGAGGTGATGCATACCGTGCGGGTGTCGTTCCGGTCGGGCAAGCTGGTGTGCGAGCCGTTCCTGATCGTCGGCCTGATCGCCTCGATACGGCGGGTTCTGGTGATCACCCTCGAGACGTCGCAGGTGCATCAGCCGGGCGAGTGGAACCCCACGGCCCAGGCCATGCTCAATTCCACCATGCTGGAGTTGGCCGTGCTGGCCGGCCTGATCCTGATCATGGTGGTTTCGATCGTCATGCTCCGCCTCAGCGACCGTTTCACCGGCAAGGCCAACTTGGGCGGCTAAGCGGCCCGCTTTGTTTCGCCGGCGATGTCCGTGTCGTCCTCGGCCAGGAACGCCTCGATCAGCGGCGCTGAATCGCCGGCCCGAGAGACCAGGAACAGGTGGCCGCCGGGCACGATCTCCAGCCGCGCGTGGGGGATCAGGCCGGCCAGGATCTTGCCGTTGATCATCGGCACGATGCGGTCGTCCTCGCCCATCAGCACCAGGGTCTTGGCCTTGATGAACGGCAGGAAGACCGCGCTGGTCCAGCCCACCATGGCCGCCAGCTGATAGGCGTAGCCCCGCCGGCTCGGCGGCCGCAGGCGCGAAACATGTCCGGCGCCGCCCCCGCTCTCGCCATACAACGCCTCGAAATTTTCTCGCATGTAGTCCGGATCGATATAGCGGCGCGGATTGGCCATCTTCGACAGCACCTTGGGATCGCCCGGAACCATCAGCATCCCGGCCGCGGTTGCGGCCAGCACCAGCTTGCCCACCCGGCCCGGATGCTGGAACGCGAACTGCTGGGCCATGCCGCCGCCCCATGACACCCCCATCACGTCGACCTTGCCGGTGTAGCCAAGCATGTCGAGCAGCCGCGCGGTACGCAGCGCCATGGTCCAGGGACGATAGGGAAATTTAGGGTCGGGCGAACCGCCGACACCGGGCATGTCGAAGGTGATGATGTCGCGGTCGGGGAACCACTCGGCCAGCGGGCTCATCACCTCGATATTGGCTCCGATGCCGTTGAAGAACAGCAACGGACGCTGAATTTCGCTGACGATCGGGCTCTCGGCCTTCCAGACCGCCACGCGCAGGGGCCGGCCGCCGGCCTGCATCAATTCGATCCTGGGCGCGCGGCGCGTGCTTTCGGCCAGGGCGGGGTCAACAACCAACGGATTTCCTTTCAATCGAACACATAGGCGCCCGGCGCGGCGTCGCCCGGCGGATGCTGGCGTGAGCCGAGTGTCTTGCGCGCCGCCTTCAACGCGCCGGATCGCGTTTGCAGCCATTCCAGCCAGAACGGCCACCAGGATCCGGCGTGCTGCTTGGCGTGGCTGGCCAGCCATTCCTCCTGATCGGCCGGCGGCCGGGTCTCGCTGCGGAAGTATTTGGCCTTGGGGTTGCCGGGCGGGTTGAGCAGCGACTGGATATGGCCGGCCTGCGACAGGATGAACTCGACGTTCGGCGATCCCACCAGCTGGCTGATCCGGTAACAGGCCTTCCACGGCGTGATGTGATCGGTGACGCCGGCGACGATGAACATGTCCTGGGTCACCTTGGTGAAATCCACCACATGGCCGGCCACGGTCGTGGTTCCAGGCCGGGCGAAGGGCTGGGTGTCATAGAAGTCCAGATAGTCGGCGTGCAGGGCCGCGGTCAGATTGGTGGAGTCGTTGTTCCAATAGAGCACGTCGAAGGCCGGCGGCGGCTCGCCATGCAGATAGTTGTTGACCACATAGTTCCACACCAGGTCGTTGGGCCGCAGCCACGCGAAGGTCCGCGACAGCGAGGCGCCGTCCAGCACCCCTTTCTTGGCTGACCGTCGCTTGGCCAGCTCCAGGCCGTGCTTCGACACCAGCGCTCCGGTCTCGCTGTCCGAAGACCGCGGATCGAGCGCGCAGACCATCAGTGTCGCCGACCCCACCCGGTCGTCTCCCGCCGCCGCCAGCTTGCTCATAAGCGTCGCCGCGGTGATGCCCCCCGAACAGGCGCCTGATATGTTGACCGTCTTGGACTTGGTGATCTGGCAGATCACGTCGATCGCCTGCACCAGCTGGTCGACATAGTCGCTCAGGCCCCAGTCGCGGTGTTCGGCGGTCGGATTGCGCCAGCTGACCATGAACGTCTGGACGCCGCCGGCCGTCAGGTAGCGGACGATGCTCTTGTCCGGCGACAGATCGTTGACATAGGCCTTGTTGATCTGCGGCGGGATGATCAGGAACGGGATGGCGTGGACCTTGTCCGTCGCCGCGGCGTACTGGATCAGTTCCATCATCGGCGTCTTGTGCACGACCGCGCCCGGCGTATTGGCCAGATTGCCGCCGACCTTGAATGGCCGCTTGTCCACCTGACTGACGATGCCGTCGTTCTTGGTGATGTCCTCGTAGGCGTTTTGCAGGCCCCGGACCAGCGAGACGCCGCCGGTCTCCAGTGCCTTCTTGATCGCCGAGGGATTGCCGATCAGGGCGTTGGTCGGGGCGGCCGCGTCCAGCAGCATGGCGGTGACGAAACTGGCCTGGGCCCGCTCGCGCTCGTTGAGCTCAACATCGTCAACCCAGCCCTCGACGCCTTTGCGCACGGCCAGATAGTACTGCATCGTCGCTTTGTACAACGGGTTGGCCAGCCAGGTAGGGTCCAGGAACCGCTTGTCCTTGGGGTCCGGCGCCAGTTCCGAGCGGTTGGTGACGATCTTGCCCACCTCGCCGGTGAATTTCTTCAGATGCTTGATCGACTTCATTGGCCGCCCGGCCGTCTCGCGCAGCATCATGCCCACCGCGCCGATCAGATCCTCCCGCGCCAGTCCCATCAGCGGGTTCATGGCCGTGGTGCTCTCGGCCGGTTCGCCGTCGAGTTCGATTCCGCTGTTGGACATCCTGGGCCCTCCCCGATGCGCGGGTCGACGCGATTGGCGTTCGCGCGCGCATCTGTTGCGACTATCCTCTAGGCTTCCGGCACGCTGTCAACGGCGGGGAGTCGATTTGGACACCAAGGCGAGAATCCTCGAAACCGCCCTGGAGCTGTTCAACGCCGAAGGGGCCGGCGCCCTGTCGTCCGTGGATATCGCCGCGGCCCTCGATATCAGCCCTGGGCATCTCTACTACCATTTCAAGGGCAAGCCGGAGATGCTGGCGGCCCTGACCCTGGCCTATCAGGGCGAGGTGGAGCTGGTCCTGGATTCGGCCGTCAGCGCTTGCCGCGGCGAAGGCGCCACGCTGGAGACCCTGTGGACCCATGTCCACATCCTGGCCGAGGAGGCGTGGGACGCCAGGTTTCTCTACCGGGAGGCCGGCGCCCTGGCCCTGCGCTATCCGGATCTGGCCGCTCGCATCCGCCGCATCGCCGTCGCCGAGCGCGAAGCTCTGCGCGCCATGCTGACGGCCCTGGTCCAGGCCGGCGTCCTGGCCGCCCAGCCGGAGGTCATCGATGGGCTCTCCCGGCTGATGACCACGGGCATCGGCTTTCACGCCATAGAACTTGAACTCGAGGGCGATCCTGGACCGCCCCGCGAGCGTATCGCCCGCGCGGCGGCCCAGATCATGCTGCTTCCGGCTGGTCTGGTCCGAACGGAGACTTAGGCGTCGGCAGGTTCGGTCTTGGCCTTGGTCGCCTTGGGAGCGGCCTTCAGAGCCGAGACTTCCTGGGTCAGGGCCTCGACCTGAGCGGTAAGTTTTTCCAGCGCCGTACCGACGGCTGGCAGATTCCACGGCGCCATGGCGCCGGCCACCGTTTCACGCACCTTTTCCAGGCGAGCTTCCAGAGCCGTGCGCTGCTCTTCGGTATAGGTCGAGATCTTGCTGGTGGCGGTTTCCACCGCCTGGGTCACCTTTTCCACCTGTGGCGACTTGGCCAGCTGCTTGCGCACGCTGTCTTCGATTTCCTCGCCCTTGGCGACCAGTTCATCGAAGGTTTCGTTGGCGGTGGCGGCGAACTTTTCGACGGCGCCCTGGGTCTCGGCCAGAATGCGGCCATAGGCGCCGACCCCGGCCAGCCAGATCTTACGGGCGATATCCACGTCCACGGCGGGCTTGGCGGTGTCTTCGGTCTTGGGGGCGTCGGTCATCTGTCTTGATCCTTGAAATCATGGCCCGGTGATCCGGGCGGATGACGTCTGTGTAGGCCGGCGATTTAGAAAGAGCATTCTAGGGGTCAAAATCAACCCGCGGGATGCGCCCTCGTGCGGGCGCCGAATCAGCGTGACGAACCTAGATGGTCTTCTTGAAGAAGATGACGCGCTCGGTCTCCTCAAAGCCAAGCGCCGAATGAAAGGCCACACCCTCAACGCTCTTCCAGTCCGTGTCGGAGCCCAGTTCGGTGCAGCCGGCGGATCGGCCCCAGCCTTCGACGGCCTCCAGGAGCAGTCCGGCGGTACCCGCTCGTCGAAATCGAGGGCGGACGTAGATGCCTTCCAGGAACGCCACGGGCGAAGTATCGCAGCCGTTTACATAGTCTCGTCTCAGCGAGGCCTCGGCAAAACCCACAACGTAACCCGTGCTGGAGATGGCTACGAACGCGGTTGTGGACCCGTCGTCAGCAGCAAGCGTCTCTTCCAGTTCGAGACGGTGCGCCTTGGGACTGGTCTCCGGCCAGAGGTCAGCGCGCATCTCACCCCAGGCCAGGATGTGATCTTTCGTAGCCGCTTCGACGATCATTGAAACTCCGATGGCGCTCATGCTTTCTTCCGCTCTCGGTCGACTCCCGCCCCCTGATTATTGCCAGGGAGCGGGCCAACCAAATCGCGCCATGCGGCGTTCAGTCAGCCTGCCATCAAACGCCTGGATTCGGCGCCTACGGGTTGCGTATCATGGTGCGCACGGTCGTGTCGCTTTCGCCGGCGTTGAACTTCACCTGGCCCACCGGCTGCGGTCCCATGAACAGGTGGGGCAGGGCGGATCTGCGACGCCCGCGTCGAGGTTGCTTAAGCCCGCCTGAAGGCGATTGAGGCCTCGGTTCCGCTGATGGCAGACAGAGGGACCATCTCGAACTATCCTATGATAGTCTTTGTGCATGGGCGTAACCTATCTCCATCTGCCAGCCGGTCGAGAGCCGCCGTTGATAAGTGGCCTAAGCCCGTTCAAGGCCGTCCTCATTCTTGATCAGGCCGTGACTGATGAGTGGCAAAGCCTTGTCAGTGACTGGCTGGTCCGTAGCGGGTGCCTTGTATATACCCACCCCCCTTGCGGCGTGGTGTGATCGCTGATTCAAGATGGCATGGGCCGGTTGGATCTTGAGCTTCTGAGCAGGGCTGAGCTGATCGAGATGGTGCTTCGGCTTCAGCGGCCGGCGAAGACGTCGCGCACCTCTTCGAAGCCGCCATCCACCGATCGCAAGGCGCAGCGGGACAAGTCCCGTCCGGGTGGCGCCAAGCCTGGTCACGAAGGCCACAGCCGCGATCTGAGCGAGGATTTCGACAGCGCCGTGGACCATTATCCGGATCAATGCCCGGGCTGTGGAGCGTGTCTGTCGGCGGCCTTG
>JBBRPO010000024.1:0-76913 GCA_038227865.1 Caulobacterales bacterium | reverse complement strand
CTTCGTGAAGGCCAACGTTCGGGTCCATGAATACCCGCACGGCCAGCTGGCCGTGTTCCTGGGCCCCCATAGGCTCGCGGACTTCACCCCCGATGGCGCCATCATCGACACCACCAAAATCGCCGCATGACACACTTCCATTACAGCATTTTTTCCTGGGCATGCCCAGGAACACAGACAGAACGAAGCGGACAGATCACGAGCTACAAAAACCGGACATCTTTACCAGCTAGCGACAGCGTTTTACGAATCACGAACACTTAAGGGATAGAACAGAAAACATGTGCGGAATCATCGGCATCGTCGGTTCAGCCCCGGTATCGGCGCGCCTGGTGGAAAGCCTCAGGCGCCTTGAATACCGTGGTTACGACTCCGCCGGGATCGCCGGGGTGGTGGACGGGCGGATAGAGCGCCGCCGCGCCGAAGGCAAGCTGCGCAATCTGGAGGCGCTGCTGGTCGATGACCCCCTGAACGCCACGGTCGGCATCGGTCATACCCGCTGGGCGACGCACGGCGGCCCCAGTGCCCGCAACGCCCATCCCCAGCTGGCCGGCCGGGTGGCGGTGGTCCACAACGGCATCATCGAGAATTTCGCGCCGCTGAAGGCCGGCCTGATCGCCGAGGGCCGGCGTTTCGAAAGCGACACCGACACCGAGGTGGTCGCGCATCTGATCGATCGCGAACTGAGCCTGGGCCTGGAACCGGTCGCGGCCTTCAAGGCGGCGCTCGACCAGCTTACCGGCGCCTATGCTCTTGCGGTTTTGATCCAGGGCGAGGACGCGCTGGTGATGGGCGCGCGGCGCGGCAGCCCGCTGGTGGTCGGCGAGGGCCAGGGTGAGATGTTCATCGGCACCGACGCCCTGGGCCTGGGTCCGTTCACCAACCGGATCATCCATCTGGACGACGGCGACTATGTCGCCATCGACCACGCCGGCGCACGCATCTTCGACCGCGACGGAATCCGGGTCGAACGGCCGCTGCGGATCGTCCCCGCCGCCAGCGCCCTGGTGGAGAAGGGCAATTATCGGCACTTCATGGAAAAGGAGATCCATGACCAGCCCGACGCCTGCCGGCATACCCTGTCGGCCTATGTCGATCCGATAACCTCGACCGTATCTTCCCCGGGCGTGGACTTCGCGGCCATCGACCGGCTGCAGATCGTCGCCTGCGGCACCGCTTCCTATGCCGGCATGATCGGCCGTTATCTGTTCGAGAGCCTGGCGGGCCTGCCCACCGAGGTCGAGATCGCCTCTGAGTTCCGCTATCGCGAGCCCGCCCTGCGTCCAGGCGCCTTGGCGCTGGCCATCTCCCAGTCGGGCGAGACCGCCGACACCCTGGCGGCCCTGCGCTGGTGCAAGGCGCGGGGGATCACCACCGCGGCGCTGGTCAACAGTTCCGAATCGACTATGGCCCGAGAGGTGGACGTGGTGTTCCCGACTCACGCCGGGCCGGAGATCGGCGTCGCCTCCACCAAGGCCTTCACTTCCCAGGTGGCCGCCCTGACCGCCCTGGCCATCGCCGCCGCCCGACAGCGCGGCCGGATCAACGCCAGCGAAGAGGCCCGCCTGGCCAATCTTCTGCTCGAGGCGCCCCGCCTGATCGCCGAAGCGATCCTCGACGAAACCTTGATCGGGACCATCGCCCAGGAAATCGCCAAGGCCCGCGACGTACTCTATCTGGGGCGCGGCGCGATGTATCCGTTGGCCCTGGAAGGTGCTCTGAAACTGAAGGAAATCAGCTATATACACGCCGAGGGCTACGCCGCCGGCGAACTGAAGCATGGCCCCATCGCCCTGGTCGACGAGGCCACGCCGATCATCGTTATCGCCCCCAGCGACGCGCTGTTCGACAAGACCAGCTCGAACATGAGCGAGGTGATCGCGCGAGGCGGACGGGTGGTGCTGATCACCGACGCGGTCGGCGCCGGCCACGCGCCCGAGGGTGTCAATGTGGTGCTCGCCCCGGCCTGCGACCCGTTGATCGCGCCGCTGGTGTTCGCGGTGCCGATCCAGCTGATCGCCTATCAGGTGGCCGTTTTGAAGGGCGCCGACGTGGATCAGCCACGCAATCTCGCTAAATCCGTCACGGTTGAGTAGTAAGGCCGGTATAAAGCCGGAGCCAAGATGAAACCAGTTCGTAAAGCCGTCCTGCCTGTCGCGGGGCTCGGCACGCGTATCCAGCCGGCGGCCAAGACCACCCCGAAGAACCTTCTCAATGTCTATGACCGGCCGATACTCGCCCATGTCGTTGCCGAGGGACGGGCGGCGGGGATCGAGCATTTCGTGTTCATCGTCGGCCGCGGCCAGGGCGCCATCGAGGATTATTTCGACCACGCGGTCGAGCTGGAATCCGGCCTGGAAGCCAGGGGCAAGACCGCGATCCTGGAGGATGTGCGCTCCGACCTGCTCGGGCCGGGCCAGATGAGCTTCGTGCGCCAGATGTCGCCGCTCGGCCTCGGCCACGCGGTCTGGTGCGCCCGTGACCTGATCGGCGACGAACCCTTTGCCGTGATGCTGCCCGACATGCTGATGGACGCCAATCCCGGCGCATTGGCCCAGGCCATCGCGGCGCACAAAGCGGTCGGCGGCAATATCGTGGTGGTGGAGCCCGCCGCGCCGGGCGAGGCGCACAAATACGGCATCGTGGCCCTGGGCGAAACCGCGCCGGGCTTCGACGGTCGGTTGCAAACCATGACCGGCATGGTGGAGAAACCGGCGCCAGGCACGGAGCCTTCCAACCTGTTCATCTCCGGCCGCTACATCCTGCAACCCGGGATTTTCGAGGCGCTCGGCGAGCATGCCAAGGGCGCGGGGGGCGAAATCCAGCTGACCGACGCGATGCTAAAGCGCCTGCGCGCCGAGCCGTTCTTCGCCCTGGAATACCAGGGAACGACCTATGACTGCGGCGACAAGCTGGGCCTGCTGCGGGCCAACGTCGCCTGGGCGCTGGCGGACCCGGTGGGTGAGGCCGAAGTTCGGGCGGCCCTCGGGGCGCTTTTGAGCGCCTGACCGGTCTGGAGATTTCACCCATCGAACCCGGCGCCCTTCCAGATGGGTTCACCCTGTTGCAGGTCACGCCACGGTTGGAGGGCGGGGGGGTCGAACGCGTGACGCTCGATACCGCCCGGGCGGTAATCGCCGAGGGAGGTCGCGCCCTCGTCGCCTCGTCGGGAGGGCGGCTGGAGAGGGAACTGGCCGTGGCTGGTGGCGAACTCGCGCGCCTGCCGATGCAAACCAGGAACCCGGTGGTCATGGCCGATAACGCCAGGCGACTGGCGCGGCTGATCCGGGATGAGCGGGTGAGTCTGGTCCACGTCCGTTCACGGGCGCCGGCGTTCAGCGCCATCTGGGCGGCGCGGGCCGCCGGGATTCCCGTGGTGGCGACCTATCACGGCATCTATCAGGCGCGTTCGCCGCTGAAGCGCTGGTACAACGCGGTGATGACCCGAGGCGACCTGACCATCGCCAATTCGACCTTCACCCGCGATCACATCGTCGCCGAGCACGGCCTCGGGTCCGACCAGATCGCCGTGGCGCCCGAGGGGATCGATACCGACATATTCGATCAGGATCGCGTGTCGCCAGAGCGGATGGCGGTGGTTCGCGCGGCCTGGAAACTGGACACGGGCCGCCAAGGCCCGATCCTGTTGGTGGCCGCCAGGCTGACCGGCTGGAAAGGTCAGAGGGTGATGATCGAGGCGATGAGCCGTCTGGAACACGCGCCCGGAGCCCTGCTGGTCCTGGCCGGCAAGGAGGAGAAGGCCGGCGAGGCGGCGGCCCTGCGCGCGGCGGCGGAACGGGCCGAGGTACGCGAGCGGGTCAGGATCGTCGGCGCCGTGGATGACATGCCCGCCGCCTACGCTTTGGCCGATCTGGTGGTGGCGCCCTCGACCCTGCCGGAGTCGTTCGGACGGGGCGTGGCGGAGGCGGGCGCCATGGCGCGTCCGGTGCTGGCTTCGCCGCTGGGCGGTCCGGCGGAAACCATCGTCCATGACCGGACCGGCTGGCTGGTGCCGGCCGGCGACGTCGGGGCCTGGGTTCGGGCGGTCGACGCCGCCCTCGCGCTGGGCCCCGACGCCCGGGCGCGTATCGGTCGGGCAGCCAGGGACCGGGTGACCGAACACTATTCCCTGCGCGCCATGGCGGCAGCGACGTTCGCGATCTATCGCCGAGTTCTGGCGGCCCGTTCATGACGCCGCCGCGCGACATCCTGGTGATCAAACTTTCGGCCCTGGGGGATTTCATCCAGGCTTGCGCGGCCTTCGAGCGGATTCGCGCCGCCCATCCGGACGCCCGGATCACCCTGCTCACCACGCCCCCCTATGGCGACCTGGCCAGGGCTAGTCCTTATTTCAACCGGGTAGAAACCGATGGGCGACCAAAGACCATGGCCGGCGCCCTGGCCCTGATCAGGCGATTGAGGCGCGGGCGGTTTGACCTCGTCTATGATCTGCAAGGCAATGATCGCACCAACCTGCTCTTCCAGACCCTTCGTCCGGCGCCGCCCCGGTGGTCCGGCGTGGCCTTCGGTTGCGCCCTTCCCGACCGCAACCCTGGCCGCATGAACATGCACACCCTGGAGCGCCAGGCGGAGCAGCTGCGGGAAGCCGGGATCTGGCCGGGGGCGCCGACCCTACCGGGCACGGCGCCGGCCCCGAATATCGACTGGATGCTCGCCCTTGAGCCCCAGGCGCCGGCGGGAGCTCTGGCGGAGACCCGGCCGATCGCCCTGCTGGTCCCCGGCGCCGCGCCCCATCGCCCGGCCAAGCGCTGGCCGGCGCCGAACTACACCGCCCTCGCGCGCGAAATGGGCCAGCGCGGCTTCGCCGTGCAACTGATCGGCGGCCCGGCCGAAGCAGGGTTGGCCGCGGACATCCAAGCCCAGGCGCCGGAGGCGATCAACCTGACAGGTAAGACCGATTTCGCCGGTGTCGCCACCCTCGGCGCCCGCGCGGCGGTGGCGGTGGGCAACGATACCGGTCCGGTGCATCTGATCGCCGCGGTCGGCGCGCCGACGGTGGCGCTGTTCTCATCCGATTCCGATCCGGCCCTATGCGCGCCACGCGGCCGGGTCACGGTGCTGCGGGAACCCGACCTAAGCGACCTTGCCGTCGAGACGGTTATGGCCGCCGCCATAGCCCGAGCGCAAAATCAGCGGTGAGGAACCCTGATAGAGCGATTAACCTTGGTCACAGATTGTGATATTCTCGTCACGCGTTCATATTAGAGCCACGTCTTAACAGCCCCAGGAGTTGAAGCCTATTCGCCGTCCAATGCCCGCGCCGCCGTCCAAGGACGGTCCCCGCATCAATGATGAAATTCGCGTGCCGCGCGTCCTGCTGATCGATCAGCACGGAGAAAAACAGGGGATCATGCCCACCTCGGCCGCGCTGGAAGCGGCCAGCGAAGCGGGATTGGATCTGGTGGAGGTTTCCCCAACCGCCGACCCGCCGGTCTGCAAGATTCTCGATTTCGGCAAGTTCAAATTCCAGGAACAAAAGAAGAAAAACGAAGCGCGCAAGCGCCAGAAGCTGGTCGAGGTCAAGGAAATCAAGCTTCGTCCGAACATCGATATCCACGACTATGGCGTCAAGACCAAGGCCATGCACCGGTTCTTCGAAGAGGGCGACAAGGTCAAGGTGACCCTACGGTTCCGCGGCGGCGAGATGCGCCACCCGGAACTGGGCATGAAGCTGCTGCAACAGGTGCGCACCGACTTCGACGAGGTCGCCAAGGTCGAATACGAGCCGCGCATGGAAGGCCGCCAGATGATCATGATCCTCGCGCCGCGCTAAGCTCGCCCCCGCTTCGCGTGGAGGTGGTCAATCTCACATAGCTTCACCGCCTCGGCTGTGGTCTCATAGTTTGCGGTCGCGCCGAGACCCGGCCCCGACCTAAGGGGCGCTGTGTTGAAAACTTGGCAAATCCTGGCGCTGTTCCTTGCCCTCGCGATCACGCCATGGGCTTCGGCGGCGCCGCTCGAAGCCTATGGCCGGCTGCCGTTCGTCGAGGAGATGCGAATTTCGCCGGACGGTGACCGCATCGCCTATGCGATCACCGACGGCGAGCGCCGCACATTGATCGTCAAGACTGTGGCGACGGGCGCCGTGATAGCAGGCCTAAAGTTAGGCGAACAAAAGGTCCGGGACATCCAGTGGGCCGGGTCGAATCACTTGATCATCACCGAATCGGCTTCCGGGTATTTGCAGAGCGCCACTACACGTCGCTCTGAGTGGAACTTCGCCATAGACTACAACCTGGTCAGCAAGACCTACAGGTCCCTGCTTGGTGGTGACCCGGGTTTCGCCACCGTGATTTTCGGGCCGGTCAGGATTCGCATGGTGGAGGATCGCCCGTTCGCCTACGTAGCGAGCAACGTTTTCGTCGTTGACCGCGGACAATATGGTCTCTGGAAAGTAGACCTGGACCGCAACGACCGTCTGACCCTGATCGATGATGGCTTTCTAAACACTTACGACTACAGCGTCGATGAACGTGGAAAGGTCATATCGGAACTCGAATACGACGATCCACACGCATCCTGGACCATGAAGACCAAGGACGCCAAGTGGAAACTCGCAACGACCGAAAACAGCCAACCGGGACTTCCCGGGTTCGAAGGCCCGGGTCCCGAGGGGGCATCTCTGCTGTTGCGGTTTCCGGGGGAGCAGGAATCGCTCCTGCGGGAATTCCTCCCCGGCTCGGCGACCTGGAAACCGCCGGCGCCCGCGCCCACCAAGGTCATGTATGATCCGGCGACCCACAGGCCCCTCGCGATGGTTTCCCTGGTCGGCGACGACACCGTTTACGCCTTCGCCGCCCCCGCCGACCAGAAGATCTGGAAGGCGGCCGTCGCGGCGTTTCCCACCGACTGCGTCGATTTGATCTCGCTGAGCGAAGACCACCGCAAGTTCATCCTGCGGGTGGACTCTCCGACGGACGGCCCCGCCTACGCCTTGCTCGACCTGGCTACCCGAAAGGCGGACTGGATCGCCAACGAGTATGAGGGTTTGAAGCCGGACGACATCGCCCCGGTGACCGCGATCACCTTCAAGGCCGGCGACGGTCTGGGCCTGACTGGCTATTTGACCCTGCCGCGCGGCCGGAGCGGCAAGCTCCCCCTGGTGGTCTTGCCGCACGACGGGCCGGGTGGGCGGGATGGGCCGGGGTTCGACTGGTTTTCGCAGGCGATCGCGTCGCGCGGCTATGCGGTTCTGCGGGTGAACCATCGCGGATCGACGGGCCTTGGCTGGGCATTCACGGCCGCGGGCTTCGGCCAGCAGGGGCGGAAGATGCAGAGCGATCTCGCCGACGGCGTTCGCGACCTGACGTCGCGGGGGACGATCGACCCGGCTCGCGTCTGTATCGTCGGCCGCGGCTATGGCGGCTATGCGGCCCTGAGCGGGGCCGCGTCCGACGACAAGACCTATCGCTGCGCCGCGTCGATCGCCGGAGAGTCCGATCTTCGCTTGGGTTTTGACGAGGACAAATCGCTGTTCAAGTTCAACCGCTTGCGGGAACGCAATCTACTGCGCTACGTGGGATCAAAGGCCGACGTGGGGACCATTTCGCCCGCCCTGCATGCCGATAAGGTCACCATCCCGGTGCTGCTGATCCACGGTAAGGACGACACAGTCGTCCCCTTTGACCAGAGCCAGATCATGGCTGACGCCCTTCGCAAGGCGGGCAAGCCGGTGGAACTCGTTACTCTGAAGAAAGAAGACCACTGGCTCTCACAAGGCGATACGCGCTTGTTGACGCTGCAATCGGTTGTCACCTTTCTTGAGAAGAACAATCCGCCGGACTGAGGAGGAGGGAACATGCGGGAAGTCGTCACCGGTTATGGCCTGATCGAGGGGCCGGTCTGGGACGCGGCCAGGGGCCTCTATTTCAGCGACGTTCGGGACGGCGGCATTCACCTGCTGGACCGACAGGACCGGGTCTCCACTGTGTTACCCAAACGCCGGGGCGTGGGCGGAATCGCCCTGCACGCCCAGGGCGGGCTGGTGTTCGGCGGTCGGGACATTTCCTGGTCGCCGATGGATGGCGGCGAGGGCCGGGCGTTGCTGACCGGCGAGGCGATCCCCGGTTCGTTCGGGTTCAATGATCTGACCACCGACTCCCTGGGCCGGATCTACGTGGGTTCGCTGGCGTTCAGGGTGTTTGGCGGTGACACGCCCAAGCCCGGCAAACTGCACCGGATCGACCTCGACGGCGCCATGACCACCGTCTCCGACGGGGTGATGCTGACCAACGGCCTGGGGTTCTCGCCGGACGGCACGAAACTCTATCACTCCGACACTCGGAGCCGGGTGGTGCGCGTCTATGACGTGCTGGTGGGCGGAGACCTCTCGCCCTGGCGGCCGTTCGTCGCCTTCGAGGGTGGGGCCGATGGGCTGAAGGTGGCGGCGGACGGCTCGGTGTGGGTCGCCGACGCGCAAGGCGGGCGGGTGGCTGTCTTCGAGCCCGACGGAACCCACCGGCAGGACCTCGCCGTGCCGCTGCCCATGGTCACCAGCCTGTGCTTCGGGGGCGACGACCTGCGCGATCTCTACGTGGTCACCGGCTCGGACCACGGCCCTAGCGAGACCTGCGGCACGGTGTTCCGCACCCGCGTCGAGGTTCCCGGTCTACCCCTGGCGCCGTGCCGCGTCGCGGTTTGAAAGATCGTTGGCGGCGCTGATCACGCCAGCGCCGTTCGCCGAGCCCGAAACTTGTGATCGGGCGGTCTTGGCCCTATTCCAGCGACCATGACCCCCCAGGCCGACGTTTCGTCGCCCCGGCGCTCCGCCTGGGCACTCTATACCCTGTTGTCGGTGACATTCATCAACATCCTGGGGTTCGGCATCGTCGTGCCGCTGCTGCCGTTCTATGGCCAGTCGTTCCACGCCGCGCCGTGGCAGATCGGCCTGATCTTCTCGGCCTATTCGATGGGCTCGTTCTTCGGCGAGCCGTTCTGGGGGCGGCTGTCGGACCGGATCGGCCGCAAGCCGCTGCTGGTCTCCACCACCCTGGCCAACTGCATCTGCTACGGGCTGCTGGCCTTCGCGCCCAACATCGCCTTCGCCTTCGTCATCCGTTTCTTCGGCGGCATGGCGGCCGGCAACGGCTCGGTGATCCAGGGCTATATCGCCGATGTCACGGCGCCCGAGGACCGCGCCGGCCGGATGGCGACCCTGGGCGCGGCCTACAATATCGGCTTCATCCTGGGGCCGGTGGCCGGCGGGTTCCTGGCCAAACCCTCGATGGGCCACGCGGGGTTCCAGATTCCGCTTCTGGCCGCCTCGGTCCTGGCCGGGATTTCCTCGTTCGGCATATTGATGCTGGTCAAGGAAAGTCGGCGGGTGCGGGTGGTCGATCCCAATCCGCCAAGCCGCTGGGCAGTGGTCGGCTATGCGGTGCGCAATCCGGTGGTTGGGCGGTTGATGCTGCTGACCTTCGTGGTCGGCTTCGCCTTCACCGGCATTGAGTCGGTGTTCGGACTGTGGGCGCACCAGAAGTTCGCCTGGCAGCCCCGCGACGTCGGGCTGTGCTTCGCCATTTCGGGACTGGTCTCCTCCCCTACCCAGTTCTTCCTGACCGGCACGCTGTCGAAGCGGTTCGGCGAGGCGCGGATGCTGGCGGCGGGCATGGTCGGCACGGTGATCGCCATGGCGCTGCAACCGTTCGGCGACGGCCACTGGACCACCTATGCGCTGATGGCGATGACGGCGCTGTGTTCGTCGGTGGCGTTCCCTAACGCCGGGGCGCTGATGTCGCGAGCGATCGACGAGAACAACCAGGGCCAGATCATGGGCCTGAACAACGCCTGCGGCGCCTTCGCCCGGTTCGCCGGACCCTCGGGCGCGGCGGTGGTCTATTCGGCGATCAGCATCGATGGGCCGTATTTCATGGGCGCCATGATCGTCGCCCCGGCGATCTTCCTGGCCCTGGCGGCCGGCAAGGCGGCCGGACGCATCTAGCGCTTCGCTCCCCAGTATTTTAGAACGCGTTCTTATAATCCAGAAATCTGGACACGGTTCGGAAGCCCGGGAGCAACCATGCCCTCACGCGAGGCGATCATCGCCGACCTCACCGCCAGGGGACCATTTGAGTTGGGTGTCGATCACGCTGGCGGCCACGCGATCCGGGTCTATCGCCATGGGCCGGCTTCATTCCGCGCGGTATTCGAAGGCACGCGCGGGCATGGAAGCCGGTTGTTCTCGATCTACGGCGACGAGACCCTGACCTACGACCAACACTACGCCCAGGTCGCCGCCCTCGCCCATCATCTGATCGACCGTGGCGTGACCAAGGGCGACCGCGTGGCGATCGGCATGCGCAACTATCCCGAATGGAGCGTAGCCTTCTGGGCCTGCCAGGCGATCGGCGCGATCGTGGTGGCGCTGAACGCCTGGTGGACCGGCGCCGAACTCACCTACGCCCTTGAGGACTCCGCCCCGGCCGCCCTGATCATCGACGGCGAACGGCTGGAGCGGCTGCTGGACTGGCTGGGCCAGCCAACCCTCAAGACCGTGGTGGTGACTCGCCGCGGCGAGGCGGGCGACGGCGGCGTGGATTTCGCCGAGGCGGTCGCCGGTGGCTCCGGCGAGTTACCCGATGTGGCGGTCGGTCCAGGCGATCTGGCGACCATCCTCTACACCTCGGGCACCACCGGCAATCCCAAGGGGGCGATGGCCACCCAGCGCAACCATGTCACCAACCTGATGAACACGTTATTGGCCGGCGCCGTGGCGCGGACGATGGCCGGCCTGCCCGCCGAGCTCGACCCGGCCGCGCCACAGGCCGGGGTTCTGCAGACCTTCCCATTCTTCCACATCGGCGGCCTGACCGGGCTCTATCTGAGTGTCGCCACCGGGGCGAGGGTTGCGATGATGTACAAATGGGTTCCACGGGAGGCGGTGCGGCTGATCCAGGCGCACGGCCTGACCGGGGTTTCCGGCGTGCCGATCGTGGTGCGCCAGCTGTTGGAGACCGCCCACGCCATGGGCGCGGACATGAGCTCGCTGGTGGGAGTCACCTCCGGCGGGGCGCCAGTGCCCCCCGACCTGATCCGGCGGATCGGCGATCAGTTCCAGGCCAAGGCGATGCCCGGCAATGGCTACGGCCTGACCGAGACCACCAGCGCGATCATCACCAACGGCGGCGCCGACTATCTTGCCCGCCCAGACAGCATCGGCCGGGCGGTGGTGACCGCCGATATACGCATCGTTGACGACCACGGCGTTGACGTGGCTCGGGGCCAGATCGGCGAGTTATGGGTGCGGGGCGCCAATGTGATCCCCGGCTATTGGAACAACCCCGAGGCCACCGAGGCGGCGTTCGGAGGTGGTTGGTTCCGCACCGGCGATTTGGGCTATGTCGACCCCGAGGGGTTCCACTTCGTGGTCGACCGCAAGAAGGATGTGATCATCCGGGGCGGCGAGAACGTCTATTGCGCCGAGGTCGAGGCCGCCCTGCTTGAGCACCCCAAGGTGCGTGACGCCGGGCTGATCGGCCTGCCGCATCCGGAGCTCGGCGAAGAGGTCGCGGCGGTGATCCAGGTCGACCCGGCCGACGATCTGCCCGCCACCGCCGACGAACTGCGCGCCAGCCTGGGCAAGCGCCTGGCCCGGTTCAAGATTCCCACGGCGATCCGCCTGACCACCGGCGAACTGCCCCGCACCGCGACCGGCAAGCTGCTGAAGCGCGAGATGCGGGCGCTATATTTCCCAAGCCGGTGACCGGAGAGACGGGTCATGGGAAATAGTCGGCGCCGTTAATAGTGGAACCGGCACTGCGCGATCTCCAGCTGCTGGGTGGGACCCTGGCCGGTGACGCGGTAAACCAGCCGGTCGGTCAGAGTGATGCGGCGGGACCACCATCCCCGGAGTTCGCCGCGTAGAGGCTCGGGCTTGCCGGTGCCGGTGAAGGCAGAGCGCTGGCATTCCTTGATCAGACCGTTGATGCGATCGAGAACATTGGGATCGGCGGCCTGCCAATGGAGATAGTCCTCCCAGGCACGGTCCGCGAAGACCAGCTTCAAGGCGCGCTCGGTTCACGCTCCACGCCGTCGCCAGCGTCCAGCTGGGCCACGGCTTCGGCCAGTCGCGCGGCGTTGGCGGGAGTTGAGAGCAGGTGGAGCGTTTCCTCCATCGCATTCCAGTCGGACAGAGACACCATCACCACCGACTCGCCGCGTTTGCGAGTGACTACAATCGGCGCGCGATCGGCGACCACGCGATCCATCACGTCCTTCAGGTTCGCGCGGGTGTCGGAATAGGTCAGAACATCCATCTTGGCCTCCTGGCGTCTCACGTACAACTTTGCGTACAACTTTCAAGTCACCCAATAGCCGCCCAAGCAGCGGACACTGGCGCTTCTGAACCCGCGCGCTACCATGCCCCACCTGCGCGAAGAAAGCTGGACGACTTGGAAAAAGGGAGAAGCGCCGATGGGCAAGCTTGACGGCAAGGTCGCGATCGTCACCGGCGGCGCGCGGGGATTGGGCCGGGCCTATGCGCGGCGGCTGGCAGGGCTGGGCGCCAAGGTCGCGGTCTGCGATCTGAACCTGAAGTCGTATGAGGAGTTCGAGGGCGAGGCCAAGGCGATGACCGCCGAGACCACTATGGACGAGATCATCGCCGGCGGCGGTGAATCACTGGGCTTCGAGTTCGACATCGGCGACCGAGAGGCGGTGTTCGCCATGGTCGAGGATGTCGCCAAGGCCTGGGGGCGGGTTGATGTGCTGGTCGCCAACGCCGGCGGCGGGCGGGGCAAGCCGCGCGAGACCACGGCCAGCCTGGTGCCGCAGGACCTTCTGGAACTGGTCACCCGGATGAACTTCTATGGCACGGTGCACAGCTGCAGCGCCGTAGCCCCTGTGATGAAGGAGCAGCGATCGGGCCGGATCGTCACCGTGGCGTCCTACGCCGGCTCGGTGGCCGGGGTCGGCGGCGGCTATGCCCACTACGGGGCCAACAAGGCCGCCATCGCCCACTATACCCGCTATCTGGCGCAGGAGCTGGGTCCCCATGGGATCAACGCCAATTGCATCGCCCCCGGCTTCATCGCCACCGCGCGAATCGTGCAGCTGTCAGGCGCCGGGCGCGGCGACAACGATCAGGCCCGCCATATCCCGCTACGCCGGGTGGGCTACCCCGAGGACTGCGCCAAGGTGGTCGAGTTCCTGGTCACCGACCTCTCCGACTACGTCACCGGGGCGCTGATCCCGATCGACGGCGGCTGGAACCGGGCGGGGTAAGAGTCGGGCATGTCGCGCGAAACCGTCTACATCCTGCAGGCCCATGTGGCGGGCCGAGGAAAAGCGCTGAATGCAGAGCCGCAGGTCGGTTGCAAGACGGCTGAGGAGGCTCGGCGCAAGGCCGAGCGTCTGGCGCCCCTTCGCCTCGGCGTCGTCGCCTTCGCGGCTTCGGCCGACATCGAGATGGGCGACTACGACGAGAACCCGACGATCCTTTTCAAGGCGGGGCAGCTTCCTCCGCCCTGGAACGAGGACTAGCGACGCTCCAGGGCGAAAGCGATCACCTGGTCGCCGGCCTTGGTGCCGGTCTTGGAATGGCGACCGGCGGCGATCAGCACATATTGCCGGCCCTTCCAGACATAGGTCATCGGCGTGGCCTGGGCGCCGGCCGGCAGCCGGCCCCGCCAGAGCTCGCGGCCGGTGGCGCCGTCGAAAGCCCGTAGATAGTTGTCCAGGGCCGCGCCGATGAACACCAGGCCCGAAGCGGTGGCGATCGGCCCGCCGAAGTTCGGCGCGCCGGCGTGGGGCAGCACGAACTGGCTGCCCGGCGCGAGGTCTTCGGTGGTTCCCAACGGGACGGCCCAGAGGATGCGTCCGGTGCGCATGTCGATGGCGTGCAGCTGGCCCCAGGGGGGAGGGTTGCAGGGCAGGCCCAGGCTGGAGCGCATCACTTCGCGGCGCATGCCGAATGGCGCGCCCGTCTGGGGAGATATCTCTACGTCCGGTTCGGCGCGGCGGGCCGCCTGGACCTTGTCGGCCGGTATCAGGGTGATCAGGTGCATCGCGCTGGAGGTGTTGACGAAGGCCACCTGGCGGCCGGCGTCGAAGGCGAGGCCGCCCCAGTTCGAGCCGCCGCCGGTAAAAGGATACTCGATCATGCCGCCGACCGACGGCGGAGTGAACAGGCCGTCGTGTCGGGCGCCGGCGATCTTACGACGGCACTGCGCCTTGTCCCATGGCGTCAAGCCGAAGGCGTCCTCGGGTCGGATGGCGCTGGGCGCCAGCGGGGCCGGCGCGACGGGGAAGGGCTGGGTCGGCGACAGGCTCTCGCCGGGCGCGCCGCCCTGGGGGACCGGCCGCTCCTCCACCGGGATCACCGGCCGGCCGTTCTCGCGGCCGAGGGTGAACAGCAGGCCCTGTTTGGTGGGCTGCAGCACCGCCGGCTGGGCGACACCATGCCAAGCCACCATGGCCAGCGTCGGTTGGGCCGGGTTGTCATAGTCCCAGACGTCGTGATGGACGGTCTTGAACGCCCAGACCTTGGCCCCGGTCTCGATATTCAGCGCCACGACGGAATCGGCGTCGCCGTCGTCGCCCTTGCGCATGCCGCCCCAGAAGTCGGGGCTAGGGCTGGTGGTCGGCAGGAACACCAGGCCGCGCGCCTCATCGACTGACATCGGGGCCCAGACGTTGGCGGCGCCGGCGACGATCGGCGGGTTGGCGGAAGCCAGCGGATCGAACCGCCAGCGAGGCGCGCCAGTGACCGCGTCGAAAGCCCGGACAGCGCCGGTGACCTCTTTCACCCTATGGTTGTCGGCGACGGCGGAACCGACCACCACCACGCCCCGCGCCACCACCGGCGGCGAGGTGATCTGTATCGCGGCGGGGCGATCGACCTGAATGTCGGCGGCGGTGTCCACCTGCCCGTCCCGGCCGAATCCGACGCACGCCTTGCCGGTGGCGGCGTCGAGCGCGATCAGCCGACGGTCGTTGGTGTTGAGGAAGATCCGCGTCGCGCAGGGCGCGGCGGCGGCGGCGGCGGGGTCGCGCCACCAGGCGACGCCGCGAGCGGTGAACCCCTCGCCGTAGCGGACGCGGGTATCGACGCGAGGGTCGAAACGCCACAACTCACGGCCCGAGGCGGGGTCCAGGGCGAAGACCTCATTGAATGGCGATTCCACATAGAGCCGACCGCCGGCCATGATCGGCGTGTCCTCGAACGCCGAGTGCTTGATGTCGCTCGCGTGGGTGGTCAGGTCGCCCGTCGAGAATTTCCAGGCGACCTTCAGCCTACGGACATTGGCCGGGGTGATCTGGGCCGCACCCGAAAACCGCTGGCCGCCGGCATCCGATCCATAGGCCGGCCACTCCTGGTCCCGGGCGGCGGCGACTGTCTCTGGCGGCCGGGAGCAGGAGGATAGTCCCAGCGCGAGGCTCACCAGCCAGACGCCGAGTGTGGTCGCGCGCCGGATCATCGAGCCTCTCCCGCATGGGTGATGTCGCGCCAAGTCTGGCGGAAAGTATCGCTGGTTTCCAGCAGGGACTCCAGCGTCCCCCGCGCCTCGACCTGGCCATGGCTTAGCAGGATGATCTCGTCCGCGCGGCGATAGGCTTCGGGGCGATGCGAGACCACAAGACAGGTGCGGCCGCCGCCGTCCAGGAGGCGGCTCCAGAACAGCTGTTCGGTGCGCACGTCCAGAGCGCTGGAGGCGTCATCGAGGATCAGCAGGTCGGCGCCGCGCAGGAACATCCGCGCCGCGGCCGCGCGCTGCAGCTGACCGCCCGACAGCGTGACGCCGCGCGATCCGACCATGATGTCGAGGCCGCCGTCCATGCCGGCGAGATCTTCATCGAGGATCGCCAGGGTGATGGCCCGCGTCACCGCCTCATCGTCTTCGCCTAGGCCCATCAGCAGATTGTCGCGCAGGCTTTCGCTGAACAGCCGGGGCACCTGGGCGGTGTAGGCGCAGCGCGGCGGGATCATGAAACTGGCCGGGTCGGCGACCAGGGCGCCGTTCCAGAGGATTTCGCCGGTCTGGATCGGGATCAGGCCGATCAGGGCCTTGATCAGGGTGGTCTTGCCGGCCCCGACCTCTCCCGCAATCACCGTCAGGCCGCCCCGGCGCAGGGTGAAATCGATATTTTCGATGCCGCGACCGGTCCCCGGGTAGGTAGAGGTCAGGCCGCGCACGACGAGGGTCTCCAGCGCCTCGGCGGGGTCGGCGATTGGTCGCACGCCGGCGCCGCCGGCGGTCAGCGCATAGGGCGCGGCGCCCTCCAGCACCGCCTCCATCCGGCCGATGGAGACCGCGGCGGTGCGGCGGCGGGCCAGCAGGCGGCCGATCCACTGCGGCCCCACCGAGGCGAAACCGGTGTAGGCGACGAACAGGGTGAAATCCCCCACCGAGAACGACCCCTGGCGAAGCGCGCCGGCCGAAATCAGCAGCACCAGCCCCAGGCCGATGCGGCCCATGTTGTTGCTGACCGTGTCGAGCATGGCGTTGAAGATCTGGTCGTTGATCGCCGCCTTGCGCCGCGCGTCGTTCAGCACCTCGAGATGGCGCAGCATCCGGTCCTCGGCCGAGGCGACCTGGATCGCCTGCACCGCGCCGAAGGTCTCGCCGATGAAGCCGGTGACGCGGGCGGTCGCCTCGCGATTGATCCGTCGGTAGTGATGGATGCGCAGCGCCAGATGGTTGGTCAGGAACACGATCAGCACCATCGGCACGGCCGCCACCGCGGCGACGGACGGATTGATCGAGGCCATGATCGCCAGGGCGCCGATGGTAAAGACGATCAGGCCGGAAAGATCGACCCAGGCCTCCACGAACCAGACTACCGCCTGGGCGTCGTCACGAAAGCGGCTGACCAGATCGCCGACCGAGGCCGGCAGGCGCTTGGGTCCCGGGGCGGCGACCAGGAAACCCAGGATGTTGCGCCTGAGCATCGCCTCCATCGCATAGGCGAAGGCGTTCCAGGCGGCGTTGGCGCCGAACAGCACGAGTTGCGGCAGGAGCTGGGCCCCGAGCAGAAGCCCGACCAGGGTCCAGACACTCAGGCCGGCGGGCGCGTGACCGCTGAGGCGGTCGAACACCGCCTTGAGGATCAAGCCATTGGCCAGCGGCAGGCTGTAGAAGCCGACATAGCCGAGCACGGTGACGGTAAACAGCCCCGGATGCGCCCGGGCCAGGCCCCAGCCATGGCGCCAGGCCCCGCCCTGGCCCACGGGGACCCGGTCGGCCGGATCGGCGGCGGCGCTCATTGCAGCACCCCTTCGACGCCGGAGCGCAACAGGCCGGCGAATTGCGACGCCGGGTCCGAAGCCAGGGTGGCGCGGTCGCCCCATTCGGCCACCCGGCCATGGTCGAGGATCAGAATCCTGTCAGCCCGGCGGACCGTGGCCAGCTTGTGGGCGATGATGATGGCGGTGCGGCGCGGCGCCCCCGGCGTGGGCGACAGCAACTTGTCCATGGCCCGTTCGACAAGCCGGTCGGTGGCCGGATCGAGGCGCGAGGAGGCCTCGTCGAGCACCACGAGGGCGGGATCGCGCAGGAACACCCGGGCGAAGGCCAGAAGTTGCGCCTCCCCCGCCGACAGGCCGCCGGCGGTCAGGTCGCTGTCGAGCCCGGCGGGCAGGCGCGCGAGCAAGGGACCCAGGCCGATGTCTTCCAGCACCTCCAGTACGCGGGCGTCGCTCAACGCCGGATCGAACAGCGTGACGTTGTCGCGCACCGTGGCCTCGAACAGCTGCACCTCCTGGGTGACCACGCCGATGCGGGCGCGCAGCTGGGCCAGGGTGGCGCGGCGGATGTCCTGGCCGTCGATCAGGATCGCGCCCTCGCCGATCTCATAGAGGCGGAACAGCAGCCGGATCAGGGTGCTCTTGCCGCTGCCCGTGCGGCCCAGCAGGCCGAGTGTCTCCCCGGGGGCCAGATCGAAGCAGACATCGCGCAAGACCGGAGCGGCGGCGTCATAGGCGAAACTCACATCCCGAAACGTCACGCCGGGGGGACGGCGCGGCAGGTCGAGGCCCGGCCCATCGACGATCCGCGAGGCGATGGCCTGGAGATCGCGCACCCGGCCAAGTCCGGCGCCGGCCGACTGGAACTGCTGCAGCTGCATGCCGATCAGCGCCAGCGGCATGGCCATCATGCCGGTGTATTGCACGAACAGATAAACCGTCCCCAAGGTGACCTCGTGACGGCGGAACAGGAGCACGCCGCCGATCAAGGCGATCGCCAGGCCCACCGCGTAGAGGGCGTTGATGGCGGCGTTGACCGCCATGCCGATCCGGCCGGCTCGGCGGCCGGCGTGGTTCAGGCTGGCCGAGATCGCCGCGTGGCGGCGCATCACATGGGCGCCCCCGGCGTTGGCGCGGATATCGTCGAGGCCACCCAGCCGCTCTTCGAGAAAGCCGGCCATCTCCGAGCGGGCCTGGCGCTCCGCGGTCCAGCGCGGGCCACCGATCAGGGTCACGCGGCTGATGGCGAAAGCGGCGACCGCGGCGAACACGGTCATGACGCCGCCAACCCGCCAATCCTGGACAGTGATCAGGATAAGGATCCCAGCCAGCAGCAGGCCGCTGCCCAGGATCTGCAGCACGAACTGCGAGAAGAAGGTCGCCAGGGCGGTGACGTCGCCGTCGACGCGTTCGATCAGCTCGCCCGGGGTCTTGGCGTTGTGGAAGGTAAGGTCCAGGCCGAGCGCGTGGGCGGCGAGATCCCGGCGTAGGCTATTGGTGGCCGTCCAGCCGACCTGCTCGCTGAACCAGGTGGTCGCGACCTGCGCAGCCTGGGTCAACAGGGCCGCGGCGATGTAGAGACCGGCGAGGCCCCAGAGGGTTGCCATCGGCAGGGCGGCCGGTCCGGGGACGGCGCTATCGACGAAGCGTTTCAGGATCTGCGGGCCAAGCAGTTGCAGGCCGACGCCGGTGAACAGCAAGGCTGCCAGAATCACCACGCGCGGCGCCTGGGGAGCGAGATAGGTCTTCAGCAACTGGGTGAAGCCGAGGGGTTTGGCGGGACTTCTAGTCATGGGCGGCGGTGCATTCGGGGGCGGGAGGCTTTAGGATGGCCGCCATGAGCGCCGAGACCGATTTTCCCGAATTTCCGCCAGGCGCGTTCGCCAAGGTCGATAGTGGGGATGACGCCGGGTTTTATGAACAGGCGCGGCTGGTCACCCATATCGATGCGGGGGCGATCGCCGCCCTGACCGAATTCTACCGCGAGACGCTGCCGCCCGGCGGGGTGCTGCTGGACCTGATGAGTAGCTGGGTCAGCCATCTGCCGGACGATGTTGCGTATGGGGAGGTGATCGGCCACGGCATGAACGCCGATGAGCTGGCCGCCAACCCGCGCCTGACCCGCGCCTTCGTCCAGGACCTCAATCGCGACCCGGTGCTGCCGCTGGAAGACGCCAGCATCGACGGGGCGATGATCTGTGTCGGGATTCAGTATCTGCAACGACCGCTGAACGTTCTGGCCGATCTGGCGCGGGTGCTGAAGCCCGGCGGGCCGCTGGTGGTAAGCTTTTCCAACCGATGTTTTCCCACCAAGGCAGTGGCGGTGTGGCGGGCGCTGGACGGCGACGGGCATGCGCGGCTGGTGGAACTCTATTTGGGCCGGGCCGGCTTCGCGGACATCGAAATCCGGGTGCTTGCCGATGGCCGGCGTAGCGACCCCCTGACCGTGGTGACCGGACGGGCGCGGCCGGCGGGGCTTCACCAGGCGTAGGCCTCGGGCGCGGCCCCTCCGGGACCTGGCCTTAGCCCCAGCGGCCCGATCATCAGGCCGGTGGTTCCAAATCGCTTATAGGCCATGATCGTTCTCCCCCAGGTTTGAAGTCTAGTCGCCACCCTCGGCGATCGACCACGCCCGGGCGGCGAGGCGGCGGACCGAGGGGAGGACGAGGTGGAAGTGTTCCGAGGCGGCGTTGCCGTCGAGGCCGCGCTTGTAGACGCCCTGGTTGATGGCCGCGAGGCGGAACAGCACGAACACCTTGTAGAAGGCCCAGCTCTCCGGCGCCGGGCGGCCGCTGAGGGCGATATAGCGGTCGAGCATCGCCTGCTGGCCTGGAATCCCCAGCGCGACGATATCGGCCTGGGGCGTGTCGCCCATCTGGAACAGGGTGGTGTAGGCGGCGTCGGCATAGGGATGGCCGATGGTCGAAAGCTCCCAGTCGAGCACGGCCACGACACGCGGCTCGGTGGGATGGATCATGCAGTTGCGGATCGAGTAGTCGCCGTGCGCCAGGGTGATCTGGTCGTCGGCGGGGATGTTGGCCGGCAGCCAGTCCATCAGCCGGCGCATGTCCTCGATGTCCTCGGTCTGGGCCAGCTGGAACTGTTTGATCCAGCGGCCGATCTGGCGCTGGTAATAGTTGCCGGGCCGGCCGTAGTCTTCCAGGCCGACAGCCTTCAGGTCCACCGCGTGCAGCCGGGTCAGCACGCGGATATAGTCGTCGTAGAGCTCGCCGCGCTCAGCCGCGGTAAGGTCGGGCAGCAGCGGGTCCAGGAAGATCCGCCCCTTCACCCAGTCCATGATGAAGAACTCGGCCCCGACCACCTCGGGGTCTTCGCAGTGCAGGCGGACGGTGGGGACCGGGACGTCGGTGTCGCGCAGAGCCTTGAGGACGGTGAATTCGCGGCCGACCTGGTGGGCGGAGGGCAGCAACACGCCGGGCGGCTTCTTGCGCATGACCCAGCGCCGCTCGCCGGCGTCCTCCAGCAGGAAGGTCGGGTTGGAGTGGCCGCCCTCGAACTGGCGCACGCGCAGGGGCGGGATAAAACTCGCCAGGCGGCCGATCAGCCAGGCCTCGAGCCGGGCCGGATCAAACTGGTGCGCGGCGCGCACTTCGGTGACGACGGCGTCGCCGGTCATGACTTCACTTTCCATTCAATAGCTCTTTGGGAGGTCGAGGACCTTTTCGGCGATGAAACTGAGGATCAGCTGTTCGGTGATCGGGGCGATGCGGGTGATCGCCACCTCGCGATAGAGCCGTTCGACATGATATTCCTTGGCGTAGCCGAAGCCGCCGTGGGTGGCGATGGCCTGCCAGGCGGCGTCGTGGCCAGCCCGGCCGCCGAGGAACTTGGCGGCGTTGGCCTCGGCTCCGCAGGGCAGGCCGGCGTCGTAGAGGGCGGCGGCGTGCAGGGCCATGCGCCAGGCCGATTCCAGATACATCCACTTCTCGGCCAGCGGGTGCTGGATGCCCTGGTTCTGGCCGATCGGCCGGTCGAACACCACGCGCTCGCGGGCGTAGGCGGCGGCCCGGGCGATGCAGTCGAAGCCGATGCCGATGCCCTCGGCGCCGACCAGGATGCGCTCGGGGTTCAGGCTATGGAGGATATAGGAAAACCCCTTGCCCTCCTCGCCGATGCGATCCTCCTCGGGCACGAACAGTCCGTCGATGAAGATGGCGTTGGAGTCGACCGCCTTGCGGCCCATCTTGGGGATGCGATGCACATCGATCCGGGCGCGGTCTAGGTCGGTGTAGAATATGGTTATGCCGTCGGTGGGCCGGGCGCAATCCTCGAACTTCGTCGTGCGTGTCAGCAGCATGATCTTGTTGGCGACCTGGGCGGTGGAGGTCCAGACCTTCTGGCCGTGGACCACGTAGCCGCTGGGCACCTTCTCCGCGAAGGTCTTGATGCGGGTGGTGTTGAGCCCTGCGTCGGGCTCGGTGAAGCCGAAACAACACTGGTCCTCGCCGGCGATCAGCGGCGGCAGCCAGCGGGCTTTCTGAGGGTCGGTCCCCTTGACCACGATCGGGTGCGGGCCAAACAGGTTGATGTGCACCGACGAGGCCGCCGCCATGCCGCCGCCGTGGCTGGCGACCTCGCGCATCATGATCGCCGCCTCGGTGACGCCCAGGCCCGAGCCGCCGTATTCGGGCGGCATGGTGATGCCCAGCCAACCGCCGTCGGCCATGGCCTTGTGGAATTCGAACGGGAACAGGCCGTCGTCGTCGCGCGCATACCAATAATCGTCGTCGAAGCGGGAGACGACGGCGCGGACGCCCTCACGCAGGGCTTCATGGTCTTCGGCGTCTTGCATCGCGGCGGCGCGCTCCCGAGGTGTGCTTTTGGCGTTGTTGGGAGCGAGTATCGCGGATCACGGCAGGGGCTGGAAGGGGAGCGGTGACGGCATGGCCTTTGGCTGGCCGTTTTTGGCCCTTCCCTGGCCCTTTTTGGCCCTTTGCTGGCCCTTGGCAGGCCGTTCCACGGCCCGTCGTCGGCCCGTTCCCGGCCTTCAATCGGCCCTTGGAGGCCCTTTATGGCCAGCGGCGGCGGAGCCGGAGATCGCTCAAGCCGTTGATTAAATTCCCATACTCTGACGGAACTCCTCCCCGCGCCGCTCGCTGTCGCGCCGGTCCGCCAGGTTCTGGCGCAGGCGGTCGACCTCCAGCAGGGTGAGGCGCAGCTCGCGCAGAGAGCTCGGCGACACATCGGCCTCGGCGGCCTTGGCGGCGCGCAGCAGGGCGCCGATCAGGGCGTGGGGGCCGGCGCCGTCGAGATCGCTCTGCCCGGCTCGCAGCTCGGCGATGCGCTCGGCCACCCCGGCTTCACGCCCCAATCGGCTGGCGTGGGAGGTGTCCGGCGCGAAGCCCGCGTCCTCGAACGCGTCCTTGAGCAGGGCGCCCTTGGCCCGGGCCTGGGCGAAGGCTTCGTGACGGGGATTTTGCAGAATGGGCATGGGGGAACTCCGGACTCGAAAAAAGCGTCTAGACTAATATTGCATATCGCAACTTTTGTCAAGCTATTGCAGTCCAGGGGGCGATCGCTAGCCTTCCAACATGACACTCACCATGCAAACAGTGCACCTCACGTTGCCCGCAAAATAACGCCAAGTCAGCGGAGTGCGGTGCGGCCGAGGCCACGTAGGTAGCCGCTGATACGGTCAACCGCCACGATAACGGTTCGTCCTTGGATAGCATCATTGCGGCCGACTTCGACGGCCTGGCGCAGCCGCTCGAAGTTTAGTTCATCATGCTGAGTCCGGTCCACTTTTCTCACGCCGCGTGCGTCAGCATGAAATCGACGTGGATCGCGTTATAGGGAAAGACCACCCCAATCTCGGTTCGGCTGACGATCCCCGCCTTGATCAGCGCCTGGACGTCGCCATGCACGGCCTTGATGTCGCGGCCGACCCGCCGCGCCGCCTCGCGGATCGACATTGCCCCCTGGCCGGTCATTGCCCGCAGCAACTCCCATCGCTTGCGGGTGAGGGTTTGCCAGAGCAACTCGGCCGAGGCGAAGGAGATATGGGCGCCCTGCGACCGTCCGTCGAACGCGGCCAAGGCGCGGCGGGTCACGTCATCCCGCGAAGCTACGGAGAGGGTTACAGTGTTCATTCGGGCCTCCAGTGATCGACATCCTTCCAGAAATCCGCAAGCAGAGCCGTCGGCGTGGTGAATGCGTAGGCGGTTTCGACACCGCCGACATGGCGATGATCGCCCTTGCCCGCTTCGTTGTCGTAGCGGAGCACGCAAACATCTTCGACCACATAGGCGAGCGCGTATTTCAGATCATGGCCTGAACCCGGAACACGCCTGGGAACCCGCCAGATACGAATTTCGACGAAGGCATTGGCGCTGAGCTGGTGACGCTCGTTCAGCAGCGGCTCAGCCTTCATGTTGGATTAAATACCAACACACCAATTTGATGTCAATTGGTCCAACGCTCCGACCCCCTACGCATCGTACGGAGCGCGATGGCGGCCCCCGAAAACACTGTGTCGACCAGCACCCGCCTTAGCGCCAAGCGCCTGTCCCAGCCCTTTTATCCCACATTTCCCGGATTTCCGAAAATGTGGGATAACCAGCCGTGGCCGTCAAACCGTTTCCGACGAACAGGCCTGGGCGCCGGTTGAAAACCGGCTACTGCCCGGGATAGGGCGCGCCAGTCTTGTGGGTGAACCGGCCGTCGGCGTTGGTGCTCATCATGTCGATGTCGGAGCAGGTGGTGACGTCGGCGGGACAGCGCGAGCCAACTTCGAGATAGACCGCCGTCACGCTCGATCGGTTGATCATGTGATGGCCGTCGCCCGAGCCCTTCGAAAACGCCGCGCAATCGCCGGCGCGCAGCACCGTCTCGCCTCCGTCTTCGATCAGGGTCAGTTCGCCTTCGAGCACATAGACGAACTCGTCTTCGTGCGAATGCCAGTGGCGCTGGCTCGACCAATTGCCGGGCGGAAGGCGCATCAGATTGATCCCGAAATCCGTGAGCCCGCCGGCGTTTCCCAGCCGCTGACGCACACGATCGGCGCAGGGTGCGTCGAAGGGCGACGGATAGCCCACGCCCTTGCGTTCAGGCACGGCGGCGATGTCGATCCTGGGCATCGGATCAGGGAACCGGTACGACGACGGGCGCGCCTTTGTCCTTGACGAGGAAGCCGATGAATTTGGCCGGCTTCAGCGTGCTGGCGTTGCGACCAACGACGTGAATGTCATCGGGTCCTTCATAGAAGGACTGGCCGGTTTCGAGGGTCACTGGCGGGGCGCCCTTAACCTGCATGACGACCGAACCTTCAAGGACGTAGACGAACACGTTGGCGTTATGCCGATGAACCGGACTCTCCTCTCCGGGAGCCAGTTCGACGGTGAGCAGCACACCCTCCTTGCCCGCGATGCCCGCCAGGTCACGGGTCATCACCGGCGTCACGGTCCCGGCGTGGCCGGCGCCGGCGAGGGAAATCAACGCGCCGACCAATAGCAGACTCTTCATTGTGGTTTTCCTCGCCCAAGATGATTGCCAATGACTATACCACCAAGAGTTCGGAAAACAGGGACGCACGGCGACGGTCGGAACGCCTCACCTCACACCCCCGTCGCCGCCGTGATCACCGCCTCGACGATCTCCGCGCGGGTCAGGGGCTCGGTCATGAACGGTTTGAAGCGGCGCGCGCGGTCGAGGGCGAGGAAACCGTAGACCGTCGACCACATGGTGATGGTGCGAGCCTTCACGGTCTTTTCGTCGGCCCTGGGATCGGCGCCCGCCACGGCTCTCCACAGCAGCTGATAGGCGTGGTTGGCGGGACCGATCAGCACGTTAGGGGGCTGGTCTCGGGCCAGAAGGTCGCTTTCGAACATCAGCCTGAACAGGCCCGGCCGGCGTTCGGCGAAGTCGACATAGACCTGGCTGGCGATCCGCATCCGCGCGCGGCCATCGCCGGGCGAGGCCAGGGCCGCCTCATAGCCGACGTTCAAGTCCTCGAAGCCGCGCGCCGCCACGCAGGCCAACAGGTCGTCGCGATCGGCGAAATGGCGGTAGGGCGCGGCGCGCGAGACGCCCACCGACTCGGCCAGTTCGCGCAGGGACAGCGCTTCGGCGCCGCCGCGTTCGACGACGGCCAGGGCGGCGGCGATCAGCGCCTGGCGCAAATCGCCGTGGTGATACGAGCCCTTGTTCATAACCTGATGTTGACACGTCTAACATTCAAGTGCAAATGTCAGCACCGTCAACATAGAGAAAGAGAACAAACCATGGGCCGGAGTTGGAAAACAATCGTCGCCATTGTCCTGGGCTGGTGGCTCGGCGGCCTCGCCGCCGCGGCCGCCCAACCGTCGGTCAATGTCGGCTTCCAGACCATGACCGTGCCCGACGCGGCCGGTGTTCCGGTCGAGATCGGCGTCTGGTACCCTACCGACGCGGTGGCCACGCCCCACGCCCTGGCCGGCTGGAGCCAGGTGGTCGCCGAGGGCGCGCCGGCGGCGAGCGGGCGTCATCCGCTAGTGGTGATGTCGCACGGCGCCGGCGGCTGGTACGCCGGTCACCATGACACAGCCCAGGCCCTGGCCCACGCCGGCTTAGTGGTCGCGGCGCTGACCCATCCCGGCGACAACTATCATGACCAGAGCCACGCCACGGACATGGTGGCCCGGCCGCGCGAACTGGTCTGGCTGGTCGGCTATATGCTGGGCCAATGGCCGATGCGGGCGAGCGTGGACGCGGGCAGGGTCGGGGCCTTCGGCTTTTCCTCCGGCGGTTTCACCACCCTGGTGGCGATCGGCGGTACGCCCGATTTCTCCGCCTTCCCCGCCCACTGCCAAGCCCATCCGGCCTATTACGACTGCGGCCTGGTCCGCCAGTCGGGACGCTCGGCCCAAGCGGTCTCGGTCATCGGCCCCGGAGCGGTCTGGACCCACGACACCAGGATCAAGGCCGCCGTGGTCGCCGCCCCGGCCCTGGGCTTCACCTTCGCCAACGGCGGCCTGAAGGACGTGACCATCCCGGTGCAACTGTGGCGGGCCGAGGACGATCACATCCTGCCGCATCCCGACTACGCCGAGGCCGCCCGCCTGGCCCTGCCCAGCCCGCCCGAATACCACGTGGTCGTGGGCGCCGACCATTTCGACTTCCTGGCCCCCTGCTACGCCGAACTGGCCAGGCGCGTGCCGACGATCTGCGCCTCGCGCCCGGGATTCGACCGGGCGGCCTTCCATGAGGAGTTCAACAAGGCGGTGGTGGCGTTTTTCGAGAGGACGCTAAAAGCGCCAGTCTGACAGACGGCGCCCTGCCAACAAACGGACATCCTGGGCGACTGGCATAGGTGGTGAACCGACCCGCCGTTCGGTTCGATCCTGGGCGGACTTTGAGTCGCGGCTATGGGGGCCTTATCGGAAATTGGCATTGACGGGCTACCACGAAAGCCTGGGAGCGCGTGCAGTCGTGGCTTTAGCCGGACGGCTTTTGAGATTCTGACCGAGAGCGACCTTTTCGCCGCAATACCCTCAAAGTTTTCAGGATAGCCATAAGCTCAAGGTTTAGTGATCTTACGCTAGACAAATGATTAATTAAATCGTGAATGTTTATGTTGACTTTTATTTTATTTGATTTTCTTAGAACATCCACATCATGTAAATGAAACGCTATTTCCGACTCCCGATTTTCGCTAGATGTTAGAGTCAATCCTTCACCTACCTCTAATAACGAAATTTTTTCGAGCATATTTTTTGACTAATCGGTAAATAGACGACCTCAGTTAATGGACGATGTGCCATTGCATTTCGAGTCGGTAGCAATTCCTTCAACTTCTTTTGTGCCTCTGCCCATTCCATTATGATGGCTGGGTCGTGCCCTCCGTTATTGCGCCCCTCCTTGGGAAAAACGGATCGTAGCAGTTCGTCTGTTAGGGCCGTTCGCGCTTCTAAGGTCGGAGTCCGGCCAAATACGATGGCCGCTCGCTCTCTGTCACAGCCGAGGGCCGCATGACAGAGCGAGAAAAGGGACGCTTCGATGAGCGACCAACTTGTGACGCGTTGCCCAATCTGTTGGTAGAATTGACTTCTAATTTCTGATGACTGACTCATCTCGCCCCCCGGGAGCGCCGTGAGGCGCTAGCCGACGGCGGCCTGATTTGCAGCACACCGACTGACGCGTTCCAAGGCTTGAGGATTTCCTCGATCAAGGCTTTTTGCGAGCCGCGTAGTCGGTCGCTTGTTTTGATTTCGACAAACCGCAGTTCGGCACCCCTAGCGAGCGTGAGGTCGGGCCATCCCGAGCGGTGTCGATATGGATCTGACATAAACAACTCGGCGAGTGCGGCTAGCCGCTTGGGGCCAATAGCACGCCAGATAGCGACGATCGCATTTGCGTCTATCAAGGGATAAATGCCCGCGTATCTCGGTATTGAAGCAATCTCTTGAAAATTATTGAGGACAGTTTCCGCAGATGATTGTCCTATCTGTTCTATAATATGGCGAGATAGATGGGAATATATCCAACATTGCGCTTCAAACAATCGCATGGCCGCATCAATCGGGTCTTTAAATAGGTTAACTTTTTTGAGGTATTCCAGGCATGAACACTTCATTATCATGAGCGGAGCCACGCCCTCACATGAGGTGCCCACAAAGCCGAGGCCTTGATAATATGCCAGGGCTGCGGCCTCAGGCCTGTTGAAACTGCGACCATCGAGCACCCACTGCTTTGAGGAACGCTCTAGCACGAGAACTTCAAGATCAATTTTAAGCGTTTGGCATTGTTGTCGCAATGATAAATCAAGAAACAAGTCTCTTGATCCCACCGCAGCGATTTTTGCTTGCGTATATTCAGACGTTTTCGTCAATTTCAAGGATTTAGTTTCATTTTGAACCGCTTCGAAACTCACCTCGAATGCATCTAAGTTCGTCATATTAAGGAATGGATATTCAGAACATAGCTGCTTTAGCCGTTCTAAATTTACGCGCACGATATTAAAATTTGCGTAACGCTGGGATTGATCGGTTGACGTGTTTGCGAATTGCAACGACTCGTTTGCAGCTTTCACTATTCTCTCGGCGGCACTGCGGACGGCCTCTATATCGCGTGGGCTGAACAGAGGTGAAACGGTCATGGCAATTGCCTCTAGATGAACGTGGCAGGTCGATCCAGGCTGTGAAAAGTTGGGTGACGCAAATCTCGTCCCAGGGATTCCACGCGTGAGCGCGTAGGCCGATACTTCACGGCGGGATTCCCCACCCCTTCTATATGTGATAAAGGACATTCTCACATATAGATCAGCTACTAAGCGGACATTCTGAGTTTCCCTTGCGGGTCGATCCCTGCCCCCCAGCTCATCGCCAGAGCGGACCAAACAAATCATGCTGTGTGGTGGCCATTCAGCCCGCCTTCTAACACCTTGCGACCAGGCTTGGCGGAACGAGAAGGCTCGTGCAGCCACCTACCGCAGCTGGCTATCCTTGCTGCCTCGGCGGTTGATGCCGGCGATGACGATGCGGCTGTCGCGGCCCGACTGGCAGTGCACGCAGGTTCGCGCGCCCGGCAAGACGCGGCGGCGAGCCTCGGGGATTTCGTCGCCGCATTCCACACAGTGGTCCGTGCCCTCGCCGACCGGCAGGCGCGCGCGAGCGCTCAGCACGCCATCGGTGATGGTGTCATCGATCTGGTCCAGAACCGCTCCGTCACGTGTCCAACCGCCGGCCATGTCGTCTCCGATTTCGTGGCTTGTCAGTGTCTCAGATAGGAATAGGCAGGCGAATTCCAATCGCACGTGATCAACGAGGCGCCCGGCATGAGCTATCCCCTTCCAAACGTCTCCACCGACCTTTCCGGACAGACCGCGCTAGTGACGGGCGCGTCTTCGGGGCTCGGCCTGCGGTTCGCCAAGGTGCTGGCCGCGTGCGGGGCCAAGGTGGCGCTGGCCGCGCGCCGGCTGGACCGCCTGGAGGCGCTGGCCGAGGAGATCCGTGGCCTTGGAGGCCAAGCAGTGGCGATCCAGATGGACGCTACCGACGCCGAACAACTGACGGGCGCCGTCGAGAAGGCGCAGGCCGAGCTCGGGCTGGTGACGATCCTGGTCAACAACGCCGGCATCCCCGACGCCCAGCGCGCGCACAAGATGCCGTTGGCGCTGATCGACCGGGTGATCGACATCAACATCCGCGCGCCGTTCGTGCTGAGCTGCGAGGTGGCCAGGCGGTTGATGGAGGCCGGCCAGGGCGGGCGGATCGTCAATATCGCCTCCTCCGCCGCCTATGAGTACGGCGGCAACGGCGCGGCGCTGTATTCGATCTCCAAATCGGCAGTGGTGCGGATGACCGAAGCCCTGGCGGTCGAGTGGGCGCGGTTCGGCATCAACGTCAACGCCATCGCGCCGGGCGCGTTCGAATCCGAAATGATGGACGGCATGCTGAAAAGGATCGGCGACATCAGCGCGCATTTCCCCAGAAAGCGGATCGGCGATCCCGCCCAGCTCGATTCGACCCTGCTCTACCTGGTTGGCCCAGCGTCCGACGCCGTCACCGGGACCAGCATCCGCGTCGATGACGGGCAGGGGTCGAGGTAGGTCTGGGGATGAGCCGCCGCGGCGGGTGTTCGGCGGTTTCCCGTTGCCGGACACGCGGAGTAGGTTTGCCTCGTGCCTGACCAACCGCGCCTCCCCGCCAATTTCCGCGCCGGGGCCTTCGTCGGCCTTGCCGAAGACTATGTCCGCTACCGGCTCCCCTATCCGGCGCCAATGGTGGCCGAAATCCTGGCGGCGGCGAGCGTTCCGGCTTCGGGCGGCAAGGCCATCGACCTGGCCTGTGGGACCGGGCGCGTGGCCCTCGCCATCGCCCATGCCTTCGGCGAGGTTCGGGCCGTCGACCACGAACCGGAGATGGTGGAAGCTGGCCGCCGCGAGGCGCTGCGCCTCGGCATCGGCAACATTCTCTGGAGCGTCGGCCGCGTCGAGGACTTCGAGGCGCCGCTCGGTGGGTTCGATCTCGTCACGGTGGGCGAAGCCTTCCACCGTCTCGACAGGCCGCGCGCCGCCGGCATGGCGTTCGGTTGGCTGGCGCCGGGGGGCGCTTTGGTCACCCTTGGCGCCGAGGGTTTCCTTGATGGCGAGGCGCCGTGGCGCCGGATCCTGGCGGAGGTGGTTCGGAACTTTGTCGGCGAGCCGGCCCGGCGGCTCGGCGCCCCCAACGCGCCGCTCGCCCAGGAGATCGCCGACCAGGAAAGCGCGATACTCGCGGCCGGTTTCACCCCGGTTTCCACACACGGCTTCGGCGCGGCGCACGAATGGCGCCTGCCAGAGCTGCTTGGCAACCTGCGCTCTACTTCGGTCCTCTCGCGCGCGGCTCTGGGCGAGCGCCATCCATCGTTCGAGGCGGCCCTGAGCGACGCGCTGCTCGCCTTCGACCCTTCCGGCCGCTACGTGGAGACGGTCGGATTCGGCTACACGGTGGCGCGCAAGCCGGAGCTAAACCGTTAGGCCCGCCGACAGCGAGGTTTCATGCGGCGAGGCGGCCGACTACACTGTGGCGCCTCCAACATACCGGAATGCCCATGACAAAGATTGATGACCACGTCGCGGCGGCGGCCTTTCACCGCCTGGTCGAGCATCTGAGGATGCGGACCGACGCCCAGAACGTCGATCTGATGGGCATGGCAGGCTTTTGCCGCAACTGCCTGGCGGACTGGGTCAGCGAAGCGTCCGACGGCGCACTTGACCGCGACCAGGCGCGAGAGGCGATCTACGGCATGCCCCAATCGAAGTGGAAGGCGCGTCACCAAGCCGAGGCGACGCCGGAGCAATTGGCCACGATGGACGCCAGCGTGGCCCTGAACGCGCGGCTGCGGGCCGAGCGGGAAGCAAAGCTCGACGAGGCGCTGGAGGAAAGCTTCCCGGCCAGCGATCCGCCCTCAATGTCCGAACCAGGGCGCTAGCCGGAGGGTCCCCTTTCAGTCGGGCTCTCCGATCGTCAACCTTTTCGTTCGACCGCGCGGGCGCCCCCGACCTGAATCCGCGCCGCAAGCGCCTTCGACACCTCCAAGCACGAAGGCCTGACTGAAGGCCCCCAGCCGACGTGCGTTAGGCTGTAGAACGACTCCTCGGCCACGTCTCGATTGAATTCACTGATGTAGATCCAGGCGGCCGGGTAGCGATTCAACCCCGCCCGCCGCCGCTCGGTATCCGGAATCGGCAAGGCGACCTGGCTATCACGGGGCGGCTTCGAGCTGATGGCGACCAAGTAGAGCACGTGCCGGCTCGCCGAGATGACGACAGTCAGCACCAGGCAGACGGTGCGATCCTTTCGCCCGTCGAGAGAGGCGCCGAAGGCCGCTTCGCGCGCCCATCGGTAGGGGTATTCGAAGACCGTCCCTCGCGGCGGGACATTAATCGGCATCGCCGCCGAGGTTCGCGATGCTCTCCTCCAGGCCCGCGCTCAGTTCCTGCCTGACCGATTCCGGGAGATCGGTTGTTTCATGCACCTCGCGCGGATCGACCTTGCCGGCCAGGCGCGCGAAGTCCTCCATGGCCATCAGCACATAGCGAGGCTTGCGATGGCGGGTGATGGCGACTGGACCCTTGGCCGTGGCCTGAGTGACGGTGGGCAGGTCCCGCAGGAGTTCGACGGTGGTGAAGGTGCGCATGGCGTCATGACTCGGAAAAGCGAATAAGGCGTATAACGCGAAGAACCCTGGAAAGCGATCTGAAATCCCAGCCCGCCCCAAGGGCGTGCCGCCGGAGAGTGTCGATGCTTGGTCTGCTGTTTCCGCGCGTCATCGACAATCGCTTTCGCGGCCAGATGACCTCGCGCTCTCCATCTGGCGGCGACGCGATGCGCCAGACGGAGAGCGGAGCCAGGCAACCTAGGCCGCAGCGAGCGCGCCTGGTCGGGCGTCCAACTCGGCGATCCGAGCATGGGCGGCGGTGATGGCCGCGTCGCGCATCGCGTCGCTTACTCTCAGGCCCTCGGCCACGATCACCTCCACGTCGGTTACGCCGAGGAAGCCGAAGATGCTGCGCAGATAGGTCTCGCCGTGTTCGTGCGGCGCGGCCGGCGAGCCCGGGCCATAGAGACCGCCGCGGGCGATGGCCAGGATCACGCGCTTGCCGCCCAACAATCCCTCGGGACCCTTCTCGGTATAGCGGAAGGTCTTGCCGGCGACGGCGATGCGGTCGATCCAGGCCTTGAGCTGCGAGGGAACGGAGAAATTGTAGACCGGCGCGCCGATGACGACGATGTCGGCGGCGAGCAGTTGCTCCAGCGCCTGAGGCGATTCACCGCCCATCATGGAGCCGAATTCGGCGAGGGTGAGGTGCGGAATCGGATCGGCGACGAGGTCGAGGCGGGTGACCGTCAAATCAGGGGTTATGGCGGTAAGGCGAGCCACGACGGCCGCCGAAAGAGCGCGGCTGGTCGAGTTCGGTCCCAGAATGCTGGCGTCGATATGCAAGAGGTTCATGACAGGTGTCTCCAAGTGGTGGTATTGAATTGATACTAACGCTAAATAGAGGCCTATCCCGATCCGGCAAGAAGGCACAGCCGTGATACCAGACACCATCGATGTGACCGCCGCGGACGGCGCCCATTGCGTGGGCAGCTGCGCGGCGGTCTCCGGCGTGCTGTCGCGGATCGGCGACAAATGGAGCGTGCTGATCGTCATGCTGCTGGCCGACGGGCCCAAGCGGTTCAACCAGCTGCGCCGAACGATCGGCGGCATCTCGCAGCGCATGCTGACCCTGACCCTGCGCGGGCTGGAGCGCGACGGCCTGGTGACGCGAACGGCGTTCGCGACCATCCCGCCGCGCGTCGACTATGAACTGACACCGCTTGGGCGGTCGTTGCGCGTGCCGGTGCAAGCGCTGGGGGCCTGGGCGTTCGAGCACCAGGCGACGATCGCCAAGGCGCGGCAAGACTTCGACACGCGCGTGATCTGACCCGCGCTCAGGTCACCTAAAGTCACCCCTTGGCCATATGCCGCAGCGACTGAGCCAGGCGGTCGAGGCCGCTTTTGGCGGGGGTTGGAGCGAGCGAGTAGTCGGGTTTTCCCGTCAGGGCGGCCGAGGCGTGGATGGCGAAGTTCGGGTCGTCCAGGGCGGCGCGGGCCAGGGCGATCAGGTCGGCCTTTCCCTCGGCCAGGATGTCTTCCGCCTGACGCGCGTCCAGGATCAGGCCCACGGCCATGGTGGCGATGTCGGCGCCGGCGCGCACGGCCTGGGCGTAGGGAACCTGATAGCCGGGATAGATCGTCGGCGGCGTCGGCGTATTGCCGCCGGACGAACAGTCGATCACGTCCACGCCCAAGCTTTTGGCCGCCCTCGCGAAGGTTACCGTGTCATCGATGGTCAGCCCGCCATCGACATAATCGCTGGCCGAGACGCGCAGGAACAGCGGCTTGGCGGCCGGCCAGACGGCCCGCACCGTCTCCACCACCTCGAGCGGAAAGCGCATCCGCCCGGCCAGATCGCCGCCGTATTGATCGGTGCGGTGGTTGGCGAGCGTCGACAGGAATTCGTGCAGCAGATAGCCATGCGCCGCATGAATCTCGACCACGTCGAAACCCGCATCCTCGGCGCGCTGGGCGGCCTGGCGGAAGGCGAGGATGACCTCGGCCATGTCGGCGAGGCTCATGGCTCTTGGGCGGGGGTAGTTGTCGGCGAACGGGATGGCGCTGGGCGCCAGCGTTTCCCAGGGCGGCTCGCCCTTGGCGACATCCTCGGCGGCGAGTTCGCCCCCGCCATCCCAGGGCCGGCGGGTAGAGCCCTTGCGGCCCGCATGGGCCAGCTGAATACCGGCGGCGGCTCCATTGGCTTTCAGGAAGTCGGCGATACGCGCCAGGGCCCGCGCCTGTTCATCGTTCCACAGACCGACGTCGCCCGGGCTGATGCGTCCGCGCGCCTCGACCCCGGTCGCCTCCACGAACACCAGCGCGGCGCCGCCGATGGCGAACCGGCCCAGATGAACCAGATGCCAGTCAGTCACCACGCCGTCGATGGCGCTGTACTGGCACATCGGCGAGATCACGACGCGGTTCTTCAGGGCAAGGCCGCGCACCTTGAGGGGCGACAGAAGCATGGGGGAGGACAACGCGCGGGGCTCCGGGTTATACGTCTTCTTCAGCTAAGCACTGCGGAGCCCGAACCAAGCCCCCAGTGAACCTTTCGCGTCCTCCGCCGTTGAACAGGCTCAACAAAGGCCTTCCCATGAAACACCCCTCCATCGTCATCGCACTCGCCGCCGTTCTCGCGACGTCGGCAACGGTTCCGACCGCCGCGTTCGCCCAGGATCGCGGGCGCTGGCAGGGCGACGCGAACGGCGGGTGGGACCCGGCCGACCACTACCAGTCCGGGCGCTACCATGAACGGCGCCTTGGACGCGGCGACCGGGTCTATCGCGGCCATGATGGACGCTACTACTGCCGCCGCAGCAATGGCACCACCGGCCTGGTGATCGGCGCGATCGGCGGCGCCGCCCTTGGCAGCGCGATCGGCGGCGACACCCTGGGAACCCTGCTGGGCGCCGGCGCCGGCGCGTTGGCCGGCCGGGCGATCGATCGAAGCAGGGTCAGGTGCCGCTAGACGAGGCCCGGATCGGGGCGGTTGAGACGCCCAGACGGGAGTCGGCCAAGCCTACGTAGAGCCACCACTGGCCCTTGAAGGCGACCAGACCCTCGGCGAAACAGACATTGCCGATCTGACCGTGAGCCTCGGCGGGATCGATGCGCAGGAAAGGCGCTTGCATCCGGCCGATGACGGCGGTCGGATCGGCGCCGTCCAGCAACAGCTGTCCGGGCTGATAGGCGAAGGCCGGCGCATCCTTGTCCCCCACTTCGAAGTGGTTGGCGCCGTTGTAGATCAGTATGATCCCGGCGTCGGTCAGGACCGCGGGCGGGCCAGGTTCGGTGAGCAGAGAGTCAAATCGCCGCCGCCGCGGCGCGGCGATCGGGTGTAGGCCCTGGGGTCCGGGCACGCGGTCGATCCTCCACCCGGCGGGCCGCGAATCCGAGGCCGGCATCCGGGTCAGGTACTGATCCGGTGAACTTTCGATCTCCAGAGGCGTCCATCGGATCAGGTCATCGGAAGTAGCGGCGTAGATCACGCCTTCGCCCCAATACATCCAGTATTTGCCCTCATGGCGAGCGGCTATAAGACGCTCGTCCTTGAGTTTGGTCAGGATCGCCCCGGACTTGCTGGGGCGCCGCACATAGGGCGTCCGCGCGAACGCCGGGCCATGCTTGGTCCAGACCCGAAGGTCGGGTGAGGTGGCGACGAACAGGCAGGCGACCTTGCCGTCGAAGGCGGTGTAGGTACAGACATAGCCGCCATCGGGGGCCTCGACCACACGCGGGTCTTCGCAACCTCCCGGCCATTCCCACGCCTGCCAGCGATCGTCGCCCGGAGCGATCACCGGCTCGGGTTCGAGGTCGAAATGCAGGCCGTCGGCGCTTGTCGCCAGGCCGATCCGCGATACGCCGGCGTAGCGCCCGACATGGTCCTCGGCGCGCACCAAAAGGCAAATGCGCCCGTCGCGCACCACGGCGCCTGGATTGAACAGGTCCTTCGACGCCCAGGCGACGGGATTGATCGATATTGGGCAGGCGAAAGTGACCGCCGGTCGATCCTCGAGAAACCGTGTCGGCGGAGAAAAAGGACCGAGCGCCCACTCGTGCAGCGTTTCTGGGAGCATCTCTGGTAGCACTGGCGGGATGGCAACGTCTGTCATGTCTCGATCCGCGCGGCGCCACGCCACCCCAGCCCGCATCGTAACACCGGCGCGCGCCCGCAGACAGCCGGACGCCGGGCTCCGCTTGCGGCGACGCCGAGGCCACGGCGTCTTAGGTCTGTTGAACCCTGAGGGACGGAACCGCAGGAGAACGATCTATGCAGAAACTAAAAACCTTGGCCGTGGTTGTCGCGGCCGGCGCATTCGCCCTTGGCGGCTGCGCCACCAAAGGCTTCGTGCGCCAGCAGGTCGGCGCCGTCGACAGCAAGGTGCAGGCGACCCAATCGCAGGTCGATACCCAGCAAGGCATGCTGAAGGACCATGACGCGCACCTGGGCGCGTTGGATAAGAACACCCGCGAAGCACTCGAACGCGCCGAGGCGGCCGGCAAGCTGGCCGAAGGCAAGTTCCTCTATGCGATGGTGCTGTCGGACGATTCGGTGAAGTTCCCGGTCGACCGCGCCGAACTGTCGCCGGAGGCCAAGACCCGGCTGATGGACTTCGTGCAGAAGCTGAAGGGCGACAACAAGAACGTCTATCTGGAAATCCAGGGCCATACCGACGCCACCGGCTCCAAGGCGCTCAATACCCGGCTGGGCGAAGAGCGGGCCGAAGCGGTGCGGCTGTTCATGAACCAGCAGGGCGTGGCCCTGAACCGGATGTCGACGATCTCCTATGGCGACCAGTCACCGGTGGCCTCGAACAAGAACCACACCGGCCGCGCCCAGAACCGCCGGGTGGTGGTGATCGTGCTGGCCTGACGGCCTATCGCCGTAAGGCCAGCAGGTCGGACCAGCGCCATTCGCCGGTCCCGACGGCCAGCCGAGCCGAACCCGCGGTCTCGTTGAGCGACAGCATCACGAGGCCGCGGACCGACTGCGCGCGACAGGCCGGCGGCGCGAAGGCGATCTCCCACATGATCGCCTCGCGGACAGCGGCGAGTCCCTTGCCGTCCTCGCCCTGGCCGCGAACCCAGTCGCCATTCCAGACCATCGCGGCCTTTCCCGCCGACCCCGCGAGGGCGGCGCGGACCAGCGGATCCTTGCGCAGCGCCACCTGAACCCGGGCGGCCATGTCGCAGACACCGCCTCCGCCGCCTCCGCCCGAACCCGACCCGGAGCCCGAGCCCGAGCCCGAGCCAGCGATGGAAGCGCCGGCGATCTGCGCATCGCTCAACTCTGTTCCCGACTCGGCGTCATCGGTCTCCTCCGGTCGCCTGATGACGCCGTGGGAAGGCCCGTGGATCGGTTTTGAGCGCGCCGACTGGGCATGGACCGACCGGGCGACAGCGTGACGCGGCCGCGGGCGGGCTGGGGATGGCGACTTCAAGCCGGCCGGTGCTGCCTTGGGGGTGGGCGATGGTTCGTCGATCAAGGCGACCACGACGGCCGCCGGTTCGGGAATCGTCGGCGGCTCGGCCCAAGTCCACAGCAGGGCGATCAGGATGACCAGATGCCCAGCAAGGCTGATGGAGGCCCCGAGCAGACGGGCCTGCGAGCGCCGATCGCGCGATTTTCGGGTCATGACGACTCCCGACCGTGAACTCACGCCCCAGTCCACTCGAACTCCGACCCACGCCATAGGACGCTGGCCGCGAGGCCCATCCTCAAGGGACGTGGTTGCGGCTTCGGTCTGGACAAGCCGCTCGACCCGCCGTTTATCAGCCCTCCAGCGACCGCATCCATGACGGCCGCGCAAGGAGCAACGCCCGATGGATCCCGTCCCCAATCTCAGCCGCTCGGTCGCGGGCAAGATCGTCCTGGTCACCGGGGCGGCCAGCGGCATGGGCCGCGCCACCGCCCACGTGTTCGCAAGGGAAGGCGCAAGGGTGGCCGTCACCGACCGTCGCCAGGAGGACGCCGAAGCGGTGGCCGCCGAGATCCGGGCCGAGGGCGGCGAAGCCCGGGCCTGGGCGTTCGATGTCGGCGACGCGGCGACCATCGCGCGGCTGGTCCCCGAGATCGCCGGCCACTTCGGGGGGCTGGACCTGGTCGTCAACAACGCCGGTGTGTCGGGCTTCCGCAAGATCGACGACCCGCGCTACGATGACATGTGGGACTGGCAGTTCCCGATCCTGCTGGCCGCGCACCAGCGGATCATCCGAGCCGCCCTGCCCTTTCTGCGGCTCTCATCGAGCCCGCGCATCGTCAATATCGCCTCGACCGAGGCGCTGGGGGCCACGGCCATGGACAGCATCTATTCAGCCGCCAAGGCCGGGGTGGCCGGGCTGACCCGGGCGCTGGCGGTGGAACTGGGCCGCGAGGGCATCACCGTCAACTGCGTCTGTCCGGGACCGATCAAGACCGGCATGACCGCCTCCATCCCCGAAGAACACAAGACCATCTTCGCCAAGCGCCGCACCGCCATGGGCCGCTATGGCGAGCCGGAGGAAGTCGCCCACATCACCCTCAGCCTCTGCTTGCCGGCGGCGTCCTACATCACCGGGGTGACCATCCCGGTGGACGGCGGCATGATGGCGCGCAACGCCTGAAGGGGGGAGACGGGCGAGGCTCGGCGGGATCTGGCGCTGGCGGGCGGGGGGCCAGGCCTGGTTCGAGCGGGTGTGGGAGGAGGCGATTCCGTGCGATCTCGTGGACCTCCCTGAGGAGGTATTGCGACCGTTCACGCCCTTCGAGGCCTTCCTGCGCACCCTACATCGTCGCCGACGAGGCGGGACTGGGTAAGACCTTCATCGCCAGAGCTCCTCGAGCTGGACGTCGTCATGGGCGACCCCGACAACCGGGATGGCGTCGCGATCCTCATCCCCCTGAACTCGCGCTAGCCGCCATTGAACCTTTTCGGCGCCGCGAAGCATCAACTATCGTCGGCGGTAAACGGAGAAATGCGGGATGAAGCGGCGCGGTCCTTTACTCGGCGGGGTCCTTGTCCTGGCCGCGCTCGGCCCGTGGGCGGGGGCGAACGCCCAGAACACGGCTGGACGGATCGACCCCAGTTTCGGCCATCTCGGCATGGCCACCGCCGTGAGCGGCGCCAATTCGGTCGGCGCCGCCAGGCTCCAGCCCGACGGCAAGATCGTAGTCGTCGCCCCAGTCAGTACGCCCAGCCTGGCGACACTGGCCTGCGGGATCGTCCGCTTCCTACCGAACGGCGCCCTGGACCGATCGTTCGGCAATCGCGGGGTCGTCCTGACCGCGCCGTTCAGCAACTTCATCAACAGCCCGTCCGATCTGGCCATCCAGCCCGACGGCAAGATCGTGGTGGTTGGCGGCGGGCAATCCGCCGACGGTTCGGTCAACCCCGCCTTCGTCCTGCGCTTGAACCCCGACGGCAGCCTCGACAATACGTTCGGCAACCGAGGCGTAACGATCACGTCGTTCGCCAAGTTCGACGTGCCCGGCGTCGTGCTTGTGCAGCCCGACGGCAAGATCGTGATCGGCGGCTACGCGCTGCCCGCCAACGACGAACAGCCCACCCAGACCATCCTCGCCCGCTATACGGCGGCGGGTGTCCTTGACCCTGCGTTCGGGCAGGGCGGCAAGGTCCAGGGCCTGACCGGCGCGATCACCGCCCTGGCGCTGCAAGCCGACGGCAGGATCCTGACCAACGACGGCGCGCCGTTCGTGCGGGTGCTGGCCAACGGCGCGGTGGACGCCACCAACGCCGGCGGGATCGTCACCGTCTCGGCCCATACGGGCGTGGGCGCGTTCCTGCCGAGCGGGAAGTTCGTTCTGGCGGCCGCGACGACGGAGTTCGGCGATCGGCACGATGTCGATCTGCTGATGACGCGGCTGAGCCAGAGCGGGGCGAACGATCCGACCTTCGTCAGCCCGGAGATCGATTTCGGCCCGGAAGGGCCGCACGCGATCAGCTACACGGCGGCCGGCGTCGCCGTTCAGTCCGACGGGAAGCTGCTGGCCGCCGTCCCGGTGAACGTCAACCAGATGGAGGATTTCGCGATCGCCCGGTTCAATCCGGACGGCGCCATCGACGGGACCTTCGGAACCGCCGGCCAGGTGCTCACCAGTTTCCCGACCGGCAACGGCGCCCTGATCTACACCCTGCTCGTCCAGCCCGACCAAAAGATCGTGGCGGTGGGGCTGGCCCTGCCGTTCATGAAGCCGCCCCAGTTGGAAATGGTCCGTTACCTGGGGCAGTGATCGCGGCGACGCGGGCGCGGTTCCACGCCAACAATCGGAGCGTCGGGGCGACGCCCCCTTACTGCCCCCCGTCGACCCGCACGATCGAGCCCGTCGTGAACGATGACGCGGGGCTGGCAAGGAAGAGGGCGGCGGTGACGATTTCTTCGGGGAGGCCAGGGCGGCCGAGGGCGTTGTCCGAGCTCTCGCGGGCCTCGGGGGTCCAGGCGTTGGCGATGTCGGTCAGGAACGGGCCGGCGGAGATCGTGTTCACCCGCACCTTCGGACCATATTCGCGGGCGAACGACACGGTCATGGCGTTGAGGGCGGACTTGGCGCCGCTGTAGGCGACCACGGCCGGCAGCGGCATCAGCGCGCCGGTCGATGAGATGTTGATGATCACCCCGCCTTCGCCGTCGTGCATCCGCTTGGCCACCTGCGAGGCGAGACGGAACGGCCCTTTGAAGTTGAGGTTCATGACGCTGTCGAACAACGCCTCGGAGACCTGATGCGAGGGTTCGCGCGGCGACATGCCGGCGTTGTTGACCAGGATGTCGATGCGGCCGAACGCGGCGTAGACGACCTCGACCAGCCGATCCATGTCGGCCCAGCGGCCGGCGTGGACGGCCACGGCCAGAGCGCGGCGGCCGAGCGCGCGCACCTCCTCGGCGGCGACCTCGCAGGCGTCAATCTTTCGACTGGCGATGATCACGTCGGCGCCGCGCTCGGCGAAGGCGCGGACCATCCGCAGGCCTAGCCCCCGGCTGCCGCCGGTAATCAGGGCAATCTTGCCGGTAAGGTCGAACAGGGGATCCGGGGTCATGATGTCTCTCAACTGACGATATCCTCGCGCACGGTGTCGCGCGCCCACCAGAACAAGGCCGCCGAAACCAGCACCACCATGCCAGAGATAATCAGCGCCCAGCGCACGCCCTCGCCCTGGCCCATGCCGAACGCCGGCCCGGCCAGCAGGTCGTTGAGCGCGCCGACCGCCATCGGACCCATGCCCAGGCCGATCATATTGACGATGAACAGCATGATCGCGGCGGTCGTGGCGCGGCTTTTCGGGCTGACCACGCTCTGCACGGTGGCGTAGACCGGGCCATACCAGAGCGTCTGCAGCAGGGCCGGGAACAGGCCGAGGCTGAGGGCGAGTACCGGGCTCTTGACGGTATAGATGAAATAGATGAACGGCACCGACGCTAGGGAGGCGATAGCCGGCATGCTCATAAAGGCCCGTTTGTCCCGCGCCGAGGCCCGGTCGGCGAGCCAACCGCCGAGCAAGGTTCCGATCAGCGCGCCGCCGCCGGTGGTCGCCGCCCCACAGAACCCCAGAAATACCAGCGGACCCAGGCCGAAGCCGCGGGCCAGCGCCGTCACCTCCGCGCCATGGACCCTCAGAAAGAACGGTATCGAAAACGATCCGTGGCCATAGCCCACGAAAGCCAGCAGCCCGGCGGCGATGGCGATCAGCCAGAAGGTGCGCTTGGCGCGAAGTTCGGTCAGGGTCTGGCGGAAGCCGATGTCGGGCTGAGCCGGAGCGGCAGGCGGGGTGGCGATCCGGGCGGCCAGCCGCGCCCTGGGTTCCTTGACGGTCAGGGCGATCACGGCGGCCAGGATCAGCCCCGGCGCGCCGGCCACCATGAAGGCCATGCGCCAACCGTACGCATCGGCGATGGCGCCGCCGAGGATCATCCCGAGGATGGTCCCGATCGGAACCCCCAGGCAATAGAACGCCAGGGCCGAGCCGCGGCGCTCCGGCGGGGTGATATCGGCGATCAGCGAGTGGGCGCAGGGATTGCACCCGGCCTCGCCGAACCCGACCCCCAGACGGGCGAGGCCCATCATGGCGAAACTGGTCGCCTGGCCGCTGAGCACGGTAAATCCACTCCACAGCGCCATTGAGCCGGCGATGATCAACGGCCGGCTGCGGCGCTCGGCCTGGCGGGCGATGGGTATGCCCAGGAAGGTGTAGAACACCGCGAAGGCGAGACCGGTGAGCATGCCGAGCTGCAGGTTGCTGATCTTCAGGTCGCGCTTGATCGCTTCGGCCAGAATGGTGACCACCTGACGGTCGAGATAGCTGAGGGTGTAGGCGCCGAGCAGCAGCAGCAGGATGTAGCGTTGCGCCGACTTCGTCAGGGCGCCCGCCGCCGCCGTCTGGCCAAGATCGACCCGCCCCGTGACGGGCAATACCGCTATCGTTTCGCTCATGCGTCGCGTCCCTGGCGCGGTCTACGCCGCGTCCCTGAACGCTAGCGGTTCAGATCGAAGGAGGGAAGCGGGCATGGATGGCCTGTGCGGTTGAGACTTTAGGGAATTTTCGTTGGACGAGGGCGTCTTCAACCCTCAGAGTCGGCTGCGTCGAGAGACCACGGGAGGAACCGGCGCCATGAGTGAGCTGGATAAGCTGAAGGTCCATGGCGAGACCAGTGTGGGTTGGTGCGCGAGCACGCCCCCCAACGAATTCGTGGACGACGCCGGCATGCCGGTGGTGTCGAACACAGTGTTCGGTCCAGACCCCCGGGCGCCGGGCAGGCGTACCCATGATGACCCCGAAGTTTGCGCCCTGCGCGACACCCTGCGCCAGAGGAACGGCATCGGAGGCCTGGAAATCCTCGAGCCGCACGAGGTGGAGCGGGCGGCGCGGATCTTCTTCCGCGACGGCTTCGTGGTGGTGCGCGACCTGCTGGACCCTGAACGGTTGGAGCGGTTCCGCGAGGCCAGCGCTCGGACGCTGAAACAGATACTGGAGATTCCAGGACTGGGCGGGCGGAAATACATCACCGAGTCGGGCCGACTACCGCATCGCTACAGCTATGGCACCTCTTCGGCCACCCGCCAGTTGCTGCACGATCCGGTCTGGGCCTCGATGATCGACCTTCCCACCACCACACCGATCCTGGAGCGGATTTTCGGCGGGGATGACTACAACGTCGTTGGCGCCGGGGGTGACCTTTGCCTGCCGGGCGCGATCGAATACCAGGCGCTGCACGCCGATTTCCAACCCTTCTGGAAGCTTTCGCCGGCGCGGATCGCCGTGGCGGAACGTCTCGGGGTCAAGTTTCGGACCCAAGCCGAGACCGGGGAACTCGACCACCAATCGCGCCAGCTGATCTTCGAGCGCACGCCGCCGCAGGTGACGATCAATTTCCTGATGTCGGACCTGACCTGGGAGAACGGGCCGATCCGCCAGATCGCGGGAACCCAGACCCGCGCTCAGAAGGCCCCGACCCTGGCCGAGGAGCCGGAATGGATGCGGCTTTCCACGCTGGTCGGCGCGCCGGCCGGAGCCGGGGTGTTTCGCGACAATCGCGCCTGGCACGGCGCGACGCCGAATCTCTCGCGGGAAATCCGGGCGATGCCCAATGTGGAATATGGCGCGCCGTGGCTGGACATGACGCCCTATCGAGGAACCCTGCCGCATGAGATCTGGGAGACCCTGTCGCCACGCGCCCAGCAACTGGCCCGGGCGGTCAAGACCGACCCCGGCGTGTCGCCGCCCGGCGCGGGCGTCATGCATCCGTTGCGCGCGAAGCGGCTGGAAGCCAAGGCGGGCGTCGGCTAGTGGAGCCTGCGGTGGCAGTCTTTCAGATGCCGCCTCGAGGGAGGGAAATTCGATGAGAAGCTGTTTCGCCGCCGCCTTGGCGGCCCTGGCGCTGTCAAGCGTCGCCGCCCCCGCGCTGGCCGAAGACGCTTCCGGCCACTGGAAGGTCGCCGGTCACGTGGCCGGCAAGAACTTCACCCTCGACTGCGAGTTCCAGCAGACCGGCCAGACCCTGTCCGGCGCCTGCGTCGACGGCCCGACGGGGGACAAGGACATCAAGGGCGGCCGCGCCCATCCGCTGATCAAGGGCCATGTCAGCGGCGACCAGATCAGCTGGACCTATGTCTCCAGCTATTCCTTCTTCAAATTCAACGTCGACTACACCGGCGTGACCAAGGGCGCGCACGCCTCGGGACAGCTGGCGGCCGCGGGCAAGACCGGGACCTTCACCGCCGACCACCTCGGCTCCTAGGATAGCGACTTGAGTCCGGAACCCAAGAAGGACACTTAATGACCGCCCTGCATTTCCAATCGGCGACCGCGATCGCCCGCGCCATCCGCGACGGCGAGATCACCGCGCGCGGCGCCCTCGAACACTTCCTGGACCGGGTGGACCGGTTGAACGGGCCGATCAACGCGGTCGTCGTCCAGGACCGGGACGGCGCGCGCGCTCGCGCCGACGCCGCCGACGCCGCCCGGACGGCGGGCGCGCCGCTTGGGCCGCTGCACGGCGTGCCGATGACGATCAAGGAGAGCTATCAGTTCGCCGGCACGCCGACGACCTATGGCATCCCGCAGTTCAAGGACAACGTCACCCAGCGCACGGCCCTGGCCATCCAGCGTCTGGCCGCCGCGGGCGCCAATGTGTTCGGCAAGACCAATGTGCCGATCCGCCTGGCCGACTTCCAGAGCTACAACGACATCTACGGCGTGACCAACAACCCGTGGGACATCGGACGCACGCCTGGCGGATCGTCGGGCGGGTCGGCGGCGGCGCTGGCGGCCGGCCTGACCGGCCTGGAGATGGGCAGCGACATCGGCGGCTCGATCCGCAATCCGGCCCACTTCTGCGGCGTGTTCGGCCACAAGCCGACCTGGGGCCTGGTTCCGCCTCGGGGTCATGTGTTGGACGACTCGGTCAGCCCCACCGACATCTCGGTGGTCGGTCCGCTGGCCCGCTCGGCTTTCGACCTGGAAGCGGCGCTGCGGCTGGTGGCGGGACCGGACGAGATCGAAACGCCCGGCCTGACGGTCAATCTGCCGACGCTCGAAGGACCGCTGTCGGACCTGAAGATCGGGATCTGGGCCTCGGCCGATCCGTTCTGTCCGACATCCTCAGGCGTGGGCGCTCGGGTGCAAGCCGTGGCCGACGCCCTGGCGAAGGCTGGGGCGAGAGTCGACGACAAGGCCCGGCCTGATTTCTCGGCCGAGCGCAGCCACATGGTGTTCTCGGCCCTGTTGTCGGCCGCCATGGCGGCGCGCTTGCCCGATGAGGATTTCAAGCGCCGCATCGCCCAGGCCGATCGCGCCGCGCCCGACGACAACAGCCCGGCCACGGTCCAGGCCCGCTGGCAGACCCTGCGCGTGCGCGACTGGGCGACCCAGAACGAGGCGCGCAACAAGCTGCGCTGGGCCTGGCGGCGGTTCTTCGACGACGTCGATTTTCTGATCACCCCGGTGATGCCTGTCACCGCCTTCCCGCACGACCACGGCCCCGAGGGCTCGCGGGTGATCGAGGTCGACGGCCAGTCGGTTCCCTATTTCAACCAGACCTTCTGGGCGGGTCTGGCCGGCGTCGCCTATCTACCGGCCACGGTGTTCCCCGCCGGCCTGGCCAAGGACGGCCTCCCGGTTGGCCTGCAGATCATCGGACCGGCGTATGGCGACATGCGCACTATCCAACTGGCCCAGCGACTGGAGCAGCTTGGTTTCGGTTTCGTCGCGCCTAAGGGTTACGAATAGGGCGTTGGCCGGCTGAATCGTATCGCCAAGCTGGAGCCCCCATCCCACCCTTTGGGCGGACTTCACCCAGCCATCGGGAAGAGAGGCGCCCCTCTCCTCCCGTTGGCGTGGGGGTGGAGGTCGCATGCGACCGACCGGACCGCGAAGCGGTGGAGGGGGCTCACCGGGAGGGTCGACAGCGCCGACGCCGGGGGTCCGCGGCAGCCATTCCTCGGCTTGCCAGCGGTCCCAGGGCGGCGTGATGCGAAGGTCGGCGCAGATGCGCTCCACCAACCCGCGCAGCTCCAGGGTGTCAATATCCACGTAGATCGGCTCGACGCCGACGCTGACGGCTTGGCGCTCGACGGCCGCCGTGACCCGCTCCTCGATATCCTTTTTGCCGCGATCCTCGCTGCGGGCGTCGTCGTTGCGCGCCGCGCGACGGGCCTCGGCGGCCTCGCGAGCCCGGTCGCGGCGAGCGGCGAGCCTCTCGGCCGCAAGCTCGGCCGCGGCCCTGGCGGCGGCGATCTCCTCGGCCGTGCAGGCTCGCAGGGCGCAAAGACCCCGCAAAGCCCGCTCAAGCCGCTGGCTCAAGGCTATGGCCCTATGGACGGCGCCGGCGAAACGGCAGAAGTCTTTGACGATCGACAGGCACCGGTCGCCGAGGCTCGCGCCGCCGCCGTTCACACCGTGCATAAGCCCATGGGTCATCCCAAAGCCGATCTGTATCAGCTCGCCGAGCACGCAAAGCCACCACTCCCCCTTGACGAGGTTGGCGTCGATCGCGGCCAGATCGGTCGAGGCGTCGGACATGAGGAGAGCGTAGATGATTGCAATATGCAAGTCAACGGGGTTTTTTGCGACCCGATCCTGTGACACGCCGTGCGGCCTGTGGCATAGAAGCGTGGATCCGACGTGATCTCTGGCGCTGGAAACGCGGGTCGGCCCATGACAATCCAGGTGACGGTGGCCGCTAACGAGGAACTGCCGGACGGCGTTGTCCTGCGGACGCTCGCCAAGGCCCAGGCGCTGGCCAGGCGCTATACCGGCGACAGGCCCGAGACCTCCGTCGACGCCTTTTTGAACAACCGCCGCGCCGACAGCGGTGAGTGACGGGGTCGTCCTCGACGCTTCGGCCCTGCTCGCCCTGCCGAAGGACGAGCCCGGCGCCGGCGAGGTCGCCGGAGTGATGGCCGCATCGCGCATCAGCGCCGTCAATCTCGCGGAGGTTATCAGCCACTTTATCTACACGGGGATGCCGGCGTCGGAGGTCGACGCGATGTTAAACCCCCTGCCGATGACCGTGATCGACGCAGACGCCGACTTGGCGGCGACGACACCGTGGGGGTGCAGGTGGTGGTGGCGCGATAGATTGACGATCCCACCGTTGGGGTCTGATCAGGTTGTCCGGGGGAGGTGAGCACCCCGGCCGCTGAACCATCGGCGGACGCGGCTGCTGATCATCCCGCCGGAACAAGAGCGGGGACGGCGCCAAGATCAGACCCGATCATCCCACGGGTGATGACTTCGACGCCGCAGCACTTGTGCGAAACGGTTCGCTTTCCACCCATCTAACCCTTTCGGAAGGACGGCTTTTCGCCCCGAAGTAGGATGGGCCGCGAATTGGCGACGGTCGCGTTCCCATTGCGGACCCTTCAAAATATCGGCTAACTATTCTCACTCGCCGTTGCACTCTCCGATTTCGCCGCGACTTCTGAAGGAGACGGATATTCAAGGCAAAACCCTTGTCCTGCCCCTGTGTATTTTGGGACTGTCTTCTACTATATTATCGGGTTGCGGTCCGAGCGTCATGTCGACAATTGAACAAAAATCGCCTGATGGCAAGTTATTGGCGAAGGCGCGTAGTGAGTTGGATGGTCCTGGGTTTGGATTGGAGTGGGCGCAAACCATCGTGGAAATTCAAGGCAATCACCTTCCCTCGATACCAACCACGGTTTTGATTCTCTCTCATGAGTATTCCACCATTCCAATAGCACTCAAATGGAACTCTACAACTCAACTTGACATTCGTTATAGTCAAAACTCCAAACCGGGCGATCATGTCGTCGTCGAGTTTCAAGCTGTCAAATGGGCAAACATTGACGTCAGGGTCACCGAGCTGAGCAAACCAACCAATGGTCAGCGCTAGGTCTGACTCCCACTCTTCTGCGACATTCAAAGTGTCCGCTTCCTGGCAATTCGCCCCCCTCACGCCCGCTCGATGCCGGCGGCGTAGTGGGCGTGGAGGTAGGCGGTTCGCGGGTCGGCGAGGGATATGCGGGGACACTCTATTTAATTGTGCACCGCCGGCGCCAACGCCGCCTGGCGATAGTCGTCCTCACGGAAAACCACCATCTGTGGACCAGTCATGAAGGAATACATCAATTAGGTATAGTGTCCCCGGATATCCGGATATCCCTTTCTACCCCTCTAAGGCGGTTGGCGTTCCCCGTTAGGCGGAGGTCCAGTCAGGCCGACTGCGAATGTCGGGTTCCTGCACCGGCGCCAGCGGGGAGAATCGACCCATGGCGGACAAAGGCGAGTCCGCTTACAGTCGCCCCGCCAGTAACCCGCTGGGGAGGGGCATGGACATCCACAAACCAAAGCCCTGGCATGCCCCGTAGCGGTTGTTGGCTCCCATAGTTAAGCTTGGGCCGCAATCAATCAGACGGGAGCATCGATGGATCGGCGCATGTTCTTGGCGGCCGGACTGGCTGCGGCATGCGGCCCTAGCGCCGCCAATTCCACAACGGAGCCGGTGCTCAGCGCCACCGCCTTACCGCTGCCTACGTCCGGGCTGCCGCTGGGTCCGCTGCCGGACCTCCGGTATCCGGACCCGCACATCGAACCGCTGGACAAGAGGTTCGCTGGGAATCTCGTCGGGACGGCGGTTGAGCGTGTGGCCACGGGCTTCCGCTGGGCCGAGGGCCCGGCGTACTTTCCGGCCGGCCGCTACCTGGTTTTCAGCGACATCCCCAACAACCGTCTGATGCGCCTGAGCGAAGACGACAATCACCTGAGCGTCTTTCGCGCCCCGTCTATGAACGCGAACGGCAACGCCGTCGATCGCCAGGGCAGGCTCGTAACCTGCGAGGGAGTGGCGCGGCGTGTCACCCGCACTGAGGTGGACGGGAGCATCAGTGTTCTGGCCGACCGATGGCAGGGCAAGCGCCTCAACTCACCCAACGACCTCGCCATCGCCCCGGACGGAGCGATCTGGTTCACCGATCCCAGCTACTCGATCGACAACAGCTATATGGGTCTTAGGGCGGAGCGCGAGCAGGCCGGAAATCACGTCTACCGAATAGATCCGGGCTCCGGTCGGGTGACCAAGGAACTCGACGGCTTCGATCAGCCGAACGGAATCTGTTTCTCCCCGGACGGCCGGCGCCTCTACGTCGTCGACAGCGGGGACCTCGGTCATGTCCGTGTGTTCGACTTCGACAGCAAGACGGGACGGGCTCGCGGCGACTCGGTCTTTGTGCAGGGCTGGACGGACGGCCTGCGCTGCGACACCGCGGGTAACGTCTGGTGCAGCATGGGCCTGGGCGACGACCGCAAGGAGGATGGCGTCCGCTGCTATTCACCTGAAGGCGCGCTCCTTGGGAAGATCCATCTTCCGGAGAGCTGCGCGAACCTGGCGTTTGGAGGCGTCCAGCGCAACCGGCTCTACATGTGCGCCTCGACCTCGATTTATGCCGTCTACGTCGACGCCACAGGCGCGGGATAGGTCCGCTTTCCACCCTTCTTTGACATCCAACGTGTCCGCTTCCTGGCAATTCGCCCCCCATCACGCCCGCTCGATCCGCGCGGCGTAGCAGCCGGGGGCGGCGTAGTGGGCGTGGAGGCAGGCGGTTCGCGGGTCGGCGAGCAGGCGCAGGATCGCCGGCTCGATCTCCGCGCCGGCGGCGAGCTCGGCCCCCGCCATGTCCCCGCCAGCGGTGAAGGCGCGCAGCGAGACGGTGCGGCGGAACAGGACCCCGGGAACCTCGCCGACCCGGTCATAGGCCACCCCGCCGGTCTCGGACACGAAGACGGCGTGGCTGGCATGATAGGGGGTGTCGGCATCCTGGTGTGTGTGGTTGACGAGGATCAGGTTCTCTCCCACCTCGGCGTCGCGCAGGCCGATGCGGTCGGGGAAGCCCGGCTTGGCCGTGGCGGTGACCCGGCGGGCCCGGTGGTCGGCGAGCGCTTCGTCGGGCAGGCCGAACAAATGAGCGAACAGGCCAGGTTCGAGGCCGATGATGCGGAAGGTCATGCGGGTTTCCCTTGTGGATTTGACGTGATCGACGCCCAGACCATGATCGAAGGAAACCGGTCCCACGCTCCGTTCCTTGCGGCCTTACCCTTGGTGATCGTTGAACCCCGGCCTGTCAGCCGCTAGCGTCCCGGCTGACCCGAGCGGCCGAGCGCCGCGACCCCTGGAAGAAAACCGCATGACCGGCGCCGATCGCTATCCGCTGATGTTCTCCCCGCTCGACCTGGGGTTCACCACCCTGAAGAACCGGGTGCTGATGGGCTCGATGCACACCGGCCTGGAGGACGTGAAGAACGGCTTCGAGCGCCAGGCGGTGTTCTTCGCCGAGCGGGCGCGCGGCGGGGTGGGCATGATCATCACCGGCGGCATTCCGCCGAACGAGGAAGCCGGCGGCGGCTCCAAGCTGTCGACACCAGAGGAGGCCGAGCAGCACCGGCTGGTCACGACCGCCGTCCACGCCGCCGACCCCGACGTGAAGATCGTCATGCAGATCCTGCACACCGGCGCTCTGGCCGGCACACCCAAATGCGTGGCTCCCTCGCCGATCCGCTCGCGCATCGGCCGCTATGTTCCCAACGAGCTGGACGAAGCCGGGATCGAGAAACAGCTTTCCGACTTCGCCAATTGCGCCGCCCTGGCCAAGAGCGCCGGCTATGACGGCGTGGAGATCATCGGCTCGGCCGGCTACCTGCTGTCGACCTTCCTGGTGGAGCGCACCAACCAGCGCACCGACCAATGGGGCGGATCGTTCGAGAACCGGATGCGCTTTCCCGTCGAGGTGGTGCGCCGCGTACGGGAAGCCGTCGGCCCCGACTTCATCGTCGTGTTCCGCATCGCCGCCATGGACATGCTGGATGGCGGCATGGCCTGGGACGAGATCGTCACCCTGGGCAAGGCGGTGGAGGCGGCGGGCGTGACCATCGTCAGCACCCACTTCTGCTGGCACGAGGCGCCGGTGCCGACCATCGCCACCATGGTGCCCCGCGCCGCCTTCACCCAGGTGACCGGGCGCCTGCGCGCCGCGCTGAACGTGCCGCTGATCACCAGCAACCGGATCAACATGCCACATGTGGCCGAAGAGGTGCTGGCGCGCGGCGACGCCGACCTGATCTCGATGGCCCGGCCGATGCTGGCCGACCCCGATCTGGTGAAGAAGGCGCTGGAGGGCCGCGAGGACGAGATCAACACCTGCATCGCCTGCAACCAGGCCTGCCTCGACCACACCTTCACCGGCAAGCTGACCAGCTGCCTGGTCAATCCGCGCGCCTGCAACGAGACCGAACTGGTCTATACGCCCGTGACCCAGGTCAGGCGTCTGGCCGTGGTCGGGGCCGGGCCGGCGGGATTGAGCTATGCGGTGACCGCCGCCCAGCGCGGCCATAAGGTCACCCTGTACGACGCGGCCGGCGAAGTCGGCGGCCAGTTCAACCTGGCCAAGCGCATTCCCGGCAAGGAGGAGTTCGAGGAGACCCTCCGCTATTATCGCCGGATGATCGAGGTGCTGGGGATCGAGCTTCGCCTCGACACCCGCGCCGACGCCACGATGCTGAAGGCCGAGGGTTTCGACGAGGTGGTGGTGGCGACCGGCATCGCGCCGCGCCAGCCCGACGTGCCGGGCATCGATCACCCCAAGGTGGTCAGCTATGTCGACGCCATCATGGGCCGCCGCGAGATCGGCCGGCGCGTGGCGATCATGGGGGCCGGGGGCATCGGCTTCGACGTGGCCGAACTGATCACCCATTCGGGACCGTCGGGCGCCATGGATATCGACGTGTTCGCCAAGGAGTGGGGTATCGATTTCAAGAACCATCCGCGCGGCGGCGTCACCGGCGTGGCCTCGCAGGTGGCGACCTCCGGCCGCGAGGTGACGTTGATGCAGCGCAAGGCGGATTCACTGGGCAGGAGCCTCGGCAAGACTACCGGCTGGACGCACCGCGCCACCCTGCAGCGTCGCGGCGTGCGGATGGTCGGCGCGGTCGAGTATCTGGAGATCAGCGACGCGGGGCTGCATGCCCGGGTCGGGGGCGAGGATCGCCTGTTCGAGGTCGACACCATCATCGTCTGCGCCGGCCAGGAACCGCTGCGGACGCTGTACGACTCGCTGGTGGGCGACGGGGTCAAGGCCAGCCTGGTGGGCGGGGCGTTCGAGGCGATGGAACTCGACGCCAAACGCGCGATCGATCAGGCGACGCGGATGGCCGTGGCGGCCTGACATCGGCCTGCCCGGGGCGCATTCACTCCAGGCGGTTTGGATCGCCCGCCACCAGGCGGCCGTGCTCGATCCAGTGGGCCTGGTCCGGCGAGAATTTGGCCGCCACCAGGGCGTGGTAGGGTTCCAGGTCGGCGTCGCTTAGACTGTCGCGCCAGCGTCCATTGACGCCCTTGTTGATGAACCGGTCGGCGCCGCGGTCGAAGGCCATCATCAGTTCGGGCAGCATCTCGCCACCCTGGCGCTTCATGGTCTCGAACTCGGCCGCCCGGGCCAGTTCGGACAACAGACTCTCCGGCGTATCGATGCCGAGGAAGGTCGAGATGCGGCGCATTTCACCGGCCAGATCGGCCTTGAGGTCGTTGTAGTGGACAAAAAGCAGGTCCGGCAAATCGCGCCGGACCCAATAGGTGTTCTCGAAGTCGAAAAACGATAGGTCGCCGCCCGGACGCTCGTCGGACCGAGCCAGCGATATCCATTGCAGATAGTATTCGCGCGGGTCTTCGGGCGTCTCGGGCGGACGTGCTGTGGCGGTTCCTTCCGCCATGGCCGTGGCCGCCATCCCGGCCAGCATTTCGGGACGAAAACCGCGCATGTGATTGTGCATCGACATGCAGGCGTCGCGCCCATCGCGCACCACGTGGATCATCTTCACGCCCTCATAGATGGGCAGGCTGTCATACGGCAGATGAGTCTTGACGAACCGCCGATGGGTCTGGGCGGCCAGGGTCTCCAGATCCCGCTCCATGGGCCCAAAGATCCTGGCGTCCAGCCAGGGCGAGGTCTGGCCGAACGGCCTGGGGTCGGGGGACTGGAACACCAGCAGATCGACAATTCGCTGGGTCCAGGTGGTGCCGCACTTGGGGTAGGTGGCGACGATGATGTCATCGGGCCTCGGCTGGAAGTCGTCCCAGCGATGGCTGTCCATCAGAACCGTGTGGTATTCGCGCGTCGGCGCGCGCAACAAAGTGGTCATTCACGTTCCCCTACCCTTGTTTCGTCGACGAGATATCACCCAGCATTCCCCACTTCGACCAGAAAATCGGCCACGGCGCGAACCGCGGGCCCCGTTCGAAGATCGGCATGGGCAGAATCAGCGACGTCGCCATGGCGCCTGATGCACGACGGCTTGCCGACCTTCGCCAAAATGCCGCCACTTCCGCCCGCGGGGGCTCAGCTGTCGAGCATTTGACGGATATTGTCGCCGAGAGTCTCGATGGCAAAGGGCTTGGTGATCACCTTCATGCCTGAAATCAGGTGACCGTTGCCGACCACGGCGTTCTCGGCGTTCTCGGCGTAGCCAGTTATGAACAGAACTTTAAGCTCGGGTCGCAGTATACGCCCGGCGTCGGCGAGTTGGCGCCCGTTCATGCCGCCTGGAAGACCTACGTCGGTGATCAGGAGATCGATCAGAGCGCCCGACTGCAGCACCCTAAAGGCCCGCGCCCCGTCCTCGGCCTCTATCGCACAGTATCCGGCGTCATTCAGCACGTCGACGATCAACATTCGGATCATCGCCTCATCGTCGACGACCAAGACCGTTTCACCATGCCCGTCATAATTTGTCGCCACTTGGCGAGCGACGTCGGCGCCGGTTTCCTCACCCAGGTAGCGCGGCAGGTAAAGGCACACGGTCGTGCCTTGGCCGGGTTCAGAATAGATGCGAACCTGTCCTTCGGACTGGCGCGTAAACCCATAGATCATCGACAAACCAAGCCCGGTGCCCTGGCCCAGCGGCTTGGTAGTAAAGAATGGATCGAAAGCACGGGCGACGACTTCTGGCGTCATGCCGGCGCCAGTATCGGTGACGCAGAGCGAGATATATTGGCCCGGAGTCAGATCACGCAAACCTGCGGTTCTGTCGTCCAGCCACTTGTTGGCTGTCTCGATCGTCAATCTGCCGCCCTCGGGCATGGCGTCGCGCGCGTTGATACACAGGTTGAGCAGTGCATTTTCAAGCTGGTTCGGATCGACGAGCGTCTGCCAAAGCCCTCCAGCCCCGACCACCTCCATTTCGATCTCCGGCCCAACGGTCCGACGGATCAATTCCTCCATGTCCGCCACAAGCCGATTCACGTTGACTGATCGCGGATCGAGCGTCTGGCGGCGCGCAAAGGCGAGAAGGCGCTGGGTTAGCGCGGCCGCGCGTTTGGCGGCGCCCTGGGCGGCATCGATGTAGCGCGGGACGGTATCCAGCCGTCGTTGCGTAAGACGTACCTGAAGCATCTCGATGCTGCCAAGGATGACCGCCAGCAAGTTATTGAAGTCGTGCGCTATACCACCCGTCAGCTGGCCCACCGCCTCCATCTTCTGGCTTTGGCGAAGCGCCTCTTCGGCGAGCATGAGTTCCGCCGTTCGAGACGCGATCTGCCCTTCCAAGGTGACGTTGATATCGGCAAGCGCCTGAGCCGCCGCCTTTTGGTCGTCGATGTCGGTGTTGGTGCCAATCCAGCCGACGATCGATCCGTCGGCGGCGCGCTGCGCGACGGCCCTGGCGATGTGCCAGCGATAGACGCCGTCCGCTCGCTTCAATCTGAACTCGGCTTCATAGGTAATCCCAGATCCCAAAGCGGCCGACCACCGTTCGGTGGCCGCGCCAAGATCGTCCGGGTGGATGACGTTCACCCACCCCGCGCCGTCCAGGTCACCGGGTGCGACGCCGCTGAATTGGTAGAATCGCCCGTTGAACCAATTGAGTTCTCCCTCTGGCGACGCCGTCCATGCGTGGTGGAGCATCGCTTCGGCAAGGGTGCGGAACTGAGCCTCACGTTCGGCCAGTTGGGTGGCCGCTTGGTAGGCGCTGGTGACGTCGACGCCCTCGACAAAAATGCCGGTCACGTTGCTCTTTGCATCGCGCATGGGCTGATAGACGAAATCCAGGAAGCGCGTCTCCGGTTCGGCGTTCGGCGTCGGTTGGAATACAACTGGCAGCCCGTCGCCCCGGTACGGCCGCCCGGTGGAATAGACGTCATCGAGGCGTTCAAAGAACCCTTGTCCTTCGACTTCCGGGGCCGCCTCCCGCACGGTCTTACCCAGTAGATCGCGATGGCCGAGCAGCTGGCGGCAGGCGGGATTGACCAGCGCGAGACGATGATCGGACCCTTGCAGGACCGCGATGAAACTAGGAGACAACTCAAAAAGCTGGGCGAACTGCTCGCGCTCCGCAGCCAATGTACGGGTAGCCACAACCTGCGCGGTTGTCTCGATACAGGTTCCGAACAACCCGCCGACGCCACCGTGGCCATCCGGCGCGGGGGTGTAGCAGAAGGCGAAATGGACTTCTTCCAGCTGTCCATGGCGGTCGAGCAACAGGCTGAAATCAGGCATGTAGACGGCCTCGCCGCGGAACACCTGATCTAACAGGGGTTCAAGCTGCCCTTTTGCCTCCGCCCAGACCTCGAGGCCTGGTTGTCCAAGCGCACCCGGGTGTTTGTCGCCCAAGATCGGTGCGAAGGCGTCGTTATACAGCCAGCAACGACTGTCGCCCCAGGCAAGGAACATTGGCTGGTTGGACGCCAGCAAGACATTGGCCAGGGTCTTGAGGGATTGAGGCCAGTCTTCAGGCATGCCCAGGGGTGTGGCCGCCCATTCAAACTCGCGCATGGCGACACTCATCGCGCCTTCACCGGGAAAGATGCGCCGAAGAGCCTGGTCTGAATTGGTCAACCGATCGGCCATTGCGAACTTCGTCATTGATGCCTTAACGCGCTATCGCGCCGATCATGGGAAACTGCGGCCATAACGTCAAACGCAACAAACTGGGCTGGGTTGCGTCCAACGCCGGGGTCAGGCCCGTTGCCTTTTGATCTAGAGGTGCTGGAATTCCTCGCACTGGCCCATGATCAGCGCCTTCATCGAGGTCAGGAACGGCGCGGGGGCGTGTTCCGGGCGCTGGGTCAGCCAGCCGATCACGGCGAGGCCCCGGATCAGCAGGAACATCGGGATCAGGGCCTCGGTCTTAGGGCTCAGGGCGCGCGCCGAGCGGTAGCCGGCCAGGAGCGCGGCCTGGGCCGGCGCGAAGTTCGGCTCGGGCTGAAGGTGGAAGATCGCCACCGCCAGATCGTAGGCGTGCCAGCCAAAGGCGGCGTCATCGAAATCGATCACCGTCAGACGGTCGCCCGAGACCAGGACATTGTCCGGATGCAGGTCGGCGTGGATCAGGCTGAAGATCGTTCGATCCTGGCTGAGACCAACGAGCGTGGCGGCGATCTTGCGCCTCGTGGCCGCCGCCAGCGATTGTTCGGAGGCGGACAACAGCGGGCTTTCCCAGAACCGACCCCACCACGGCGCCTCGCCCATCAGACCCTCGACATCCAGGGCGTGACGGGTGAAGCCCGCCGGAAGCGTCCAGGCGCCGGCCTGATTGTGCAGGGTCGCCATCGCGGCGCCCAGCCGGCGGAACCGTCCGGGTGATTCGGCCGCATCTTCGCGCTGCAAAAGATCGGACAGGACCTCGCCTTCGGTCCAGCCGGTCATGCCCGCATAGCGCGTCTCGCCGCCGTCCGGCCCGGCAACCGGCCCGGACACAGGAACGAACCAGGCGCCCTCCTGGGTTTTCAGGCCCACCGGCGCGCCGACACCCGCCCGCGCAAGGGCTTCGGTCCAGGCCCGTTCGGAATTGAGCGCGGCCAGGTCGTGATAACCCGGGCGGTGCAGACGCAGAACATAGGCGCCGCCGTCCCGACCGTCGATAACCCGGAAGGTGACGTTCTCGGAAATCCACACCGGCGTCAGGTCGCGGGGCTCGATGGGAAAGTTCCGGACCGCCCGCCAAGCCGCCGGCAGGTAGCGTTCGGCGGCCGCGACCCTATCCACGGAGGCCGTCGATGACCGCGTCGAAGGCAATCAGGAACGCGTCGGCGTCACCGCGCGAGAACACCAGCGGCGGCCGGATCTTGACCACGTTGCCATGGGCGCCGGCGTTGCTGGTCAGGAAGCCCAGGTCCTTCAGCCGGTTGACCACCTCCACCGCCTGTTCACGGTCGGGCCGGCCCTCGGCGTCGACCATCTCGATACCGATGAACAGGCCCACGCCGCGGATGTCGCCGATGGCGCCCCAGCGATGTCTTCGAGCCTCCAGAGCGGCTTTCAGCGCCGGACCCACGGTGGCGGCGTTTTCGATCAGTCCCTCGTCCTCGATCACGTCCAGCACCGCCATTCCCACCGCCGCCTGTAACGGACTGGAGGCGAAGGTGTTGAAATAGCGCGTGTGTCGCCTGAAGGTCTCCACCAGAGCGCGGCTGGCGGCGGTGGCGGCGAGCGGCAGGCCGGCGCCCATCGGCTTGCCGGTGACGACGATGTCCGGGGTGAAGCCGGTGACGCCATAGCCCCACCATTGACCGCAGCGACCATAGCCGGCCTGAACCTCGTCGGCAATCACCAAACCGCCGGCGGCGCGCACCCGTTCGGCGGCGCGGGCCATGAAGCCAGGCGGGACATCGGGCAGGCCCTCGTTGGCGAAGATCGAACAGACGATCAGGGCCGCCACGCCCGCGCCGGATGCCTCCAGCCTCTGGATCGCGCCTTCCAGGCTGTCCAGATAGGCCCCGGCCAAGGCCTCGCCGGTCAGCCCGGGCACGATGGGCCGGAGGGTCTGGGGAAAAGCGAAGGCCGCGACGTCGGGATGCGTCACCTCGCGGCCGCCGAGGCCGCTCAAGCTGCCGACCAGGTCGTTGTTGCCGTGATAGGTGGCGTCGGTGCAGAGGATTCCCCGCCGGCCGGTGGCGAAGCGGGCCATGCGCAGGGCGATTTCATTGGCCTCTGTGCCGCTGCAGCTGAATACCACGCTTTCGATCTGCGGCCCATGCAGAGCGGCGAGACGCTCGGCGAAGGCCACGATCGCCTCGTGCAGATAGCGGCTGTGGACGTTGAGCGTCGCCTGCTGCCCGGCCATCGCCTCGACGACGCGGGGGTGGGCATGGCCGACGCAGGGCACGTTGTTGTACATATCGACATAGCGTCGGCCATCGGCGTCGAAGAGGTGGACACCCTCGCCGCGCACGATGTGCAGGGGCTGGCGATAGAACAGCGGCGCGCCGGCGCCCAGTGCGCGATCGCGGCGTTCCATCAGGGTAGCGTTGGGCACCGCGCGTCTCCGATGGTCGAAGCCCGCTTATAGCGTCAAACGAAAATAGGCCGGGAGAGACTTTCGCCTCGCCCGGCCTCGATCGAAAGGATGGCGTGGGCCGAAGCCCACGCCACTTTGTTTCAGCGGAACTTATAGTTGAACGTCGCGCCGTAGGTAGCCGGCATGCCGGTGTAGCGGAGCAGCACATCATTAACGTGATAGGCGCCGGTCCAGTACCACTTGTTGGTAATGTTGCGACCCCAGATCTGGAAGCCCCAGTTGCCGTGGGTGACGCCCAGACGCAGATCAACCAACACATACCCGGGGACGGCCAACGGATCGTTGGGGTGGTTGGTCGAGCAGGGACCGACCGGAGTCTCCGAGGTAGCACCCGCGCAGGTCAGATAGGTGAACTTTTGCGTCGCGGGGTCGTAGCCGGGTAACGGGGTAGCCCCGTTATAGAAGGCCGGGATCGGGGTGCGGTTTACGAACCCAGTGTTGGTCGAGGAGACGAAGCTGATCGCGCCGCCCAGATACATCTTGAAGTCGTTATGGACGACCCAATCATACTCGCCATCCACCGATCCCTGCCAGGCGGGAGCGGACGGGAAGGCTTCGTGGGTGAAATCAGCGTACTCGCTATAGGGATCGAAGTTGTAGTAGTGGCCAGGTATGCACGTGAGGTAGCCAGGCAACGCGGGGTTTGTCTGCTTCGGAGGTGGTGAGAACCCATCCTTGGCAGACCCATCGCACTTCGTGCTCGATGACGTATCGACCCGACTGTACTGGTAGCTGATGGCCGGGGTGATGGTCAGGCCGCGGAGCCAGTCGGGTGCATAGACGCCAGAAATCTCGAAACCGATCACGTGGGACTGCGGCACATTAACTAGCGAGGGAAGGGCGCCGAACAGAACGTCGGAGACCGAACCCAGGATCTGCTTGTTGCTGTAGTCGTAGTAGAAGCCGGCGGCGTTTAACTGGAGCTGCTTGTTGAGCAGCGCCGTCTTGACGCCCACCTCGTAGGACAGCAGGCTCTCCTGAACGACAGGATTGATCTGCTGGATCGTCGCCAGCGCCACGGTCGGGAAGGAGCCGCCCTTATAGCCCTGGCTGATGTTCAAATAGAACAGGGTGTCGGCAAGCGGCTTCCAGTTCACGCCCGCCTGCCAGGCAACATTGCTCTGATTCAGCGTTGCGTAGAACAGGCCACCGTTCGGCGGTGAATTGAAGGTCGGACCCCGACCGGTAGACGCGCAGCTGCCTGGCGGCGATAGCACGGGCGAGGTGCTGCCTTCGAAGATCTGCAACAGATAGGCGACGTGCGCCCATGTACCATCGCCGCCGTCGTTGCCGCAGACCCCACCGAGCTTGTCGGCCTCGGTGTAGCGCACGCCACCCAGGATGGTGAGGTTCTGAAGAACCGGATACTCGACGTGCCCGAACGCGGCGTAGGTGTTGTTGGTTTGGACATCGGTCGGTTTGGTCGGACCCAACGGAAGACCAAAGGCCGTGCTAAACGGTTGTTGTGGATCGTAGAGGAACAATGTCGGGCTGGCCGTCGAGGCGTTGTAGCTCTGCAGGAACTGATCCCAGGTGTCGTCGTGCTGATAGTTGCCGCCGACGGTCCAGGAGCCCTTGCCGTTGAACTTACCCGAGACGCGCAGTTCCTGATAGATGCTGGTGATCTTGCCATGCTGGAGCGACTGGTAGTCCTGGATCGCCATCCCCGAGCCGTCGATCGCCGCGTGACGACTGAAGCGCTCGAACGAGGTCAGCGAGGTGACCGACATGTCGTTGCCGAGATCGTAGTCCATCCGCAGCGAGCCGCTGAAGAAGGTATTGTTCTTGCGTAGCGGCTCGCAACTGGTCGGCTGACCACCCTGCTGCACCGTCGAGCCTGGACCCTGGGATTCGTACACGCCCGGGAGATTGGTGGGGACTAGCGGCCCGGTGTTCGAGACCGCGCCGGTCTGGTTGGCGATCGGGTCATAGGGGCTATTGTTGACGCAGCTGTTCCAGCCGGCCGACTGATTGTCGTGGGGCGCCAGCGGATAGTTGAGAATGGCCGGAGCCAGCGGCGCCAGAGGGCTCAGTTCGGCTATGCCGTAGAGCTGGCCTGCTTGCGTGGCGCCCTTGTCCTGCCAGCTGTTCAGCGTCAGCAGGGCCTTGAATTTGCTGGTCGGCTGCCAGAGCGCCGAAATACGGCCGTTGAGGAAGTCCTTGCCGCCGAGCGACTGGCTGGCCGTTGGACCATAGCCATGTTGCCATTCGCCGCTTCTGTTGTACCGGCCGGCGAGGCGAACGGCCAGTGTGTCATTGACCGGCAGATTCACGAAGGCCGAGATGTCGGCGTCGTTGAAGCGGCCATAGCTGGCGTTGACGCCAAGGTCGAAGGCTTGACCCGGCTTGTTGGCGATATAGTTGATCGCGCCGCCGGTAGCGTTTTCGCCAAACAGGGTGCCTTGCGGACCCTTGAGCACTTCGACTCGCTGCAGATCGAGCGTGGCGCCGTTGGTCAGGGCGGAAAACGGCAAAGGCGCTTCGTCAAGATAGACGCTGACGGTGGGGTTACCAGCCAATGAGGTGTCCTGGAAACCGACGCCACGGATCGTGAAGACGTTGGTCCCGTAGTAGTTCGGCGTAGACTGGAAGCCCGGGACGATCTTCTGAAGATCCTCGGTGCTGGTGATGCCAAGCTTCTGCAGCTTATCGCCGCTCGCGGCCTGGATCGACAAGCCGACGTTCTGGATGCTCTCCTCGCGCTTCTGCGCGGTGACCACCAGTTCGTCGATACCTGGACCTTCGCTAGCCGTTTCGGCCGCAGCAGCGGCATAAACTGGGGCCGACTGCATCGCGAAAATAGTGGCCGCCGCCGCCGCGCCGAATAGCGCTAGTTTGTTGCGTGACAAGACGTTTCCTCCTCCTAAAGGCTTCGGTTCGCCGAAGCCGGTTTATCGCCGATCCGAGAGCTTGAGGGCTACGCGCCCGCGCTCCGGCTGGTTCTTTGTCCGAGGAGGAAAATAGATCGTGTTATAGGATCATGTCCAGCGGGCTTGACCTCACAGACACGCCTTCGATTGGATGACCTCTGCACTGACACATATCGGCAACAGGCCGATCAGGCCGCGGCGGCCAGCGACGCTTGCGCCTCCAGCACGCGCGCGCACAGCGGGCCGCGCCAGTCGTCGGCGGCGGCGCCCAGCAGAACTAGGGCATAGCCGTGCCGGGCCATGGCGCCGAGCCGAGCCGGACTGATCTCGCCCACCACCCAGTCGAACATCACCGAGCGCAGCATCGATTCGAGGTGGCGCAGCAGCAGGTCGGGATCGACCTCGCCGGCGATCGCCCCCGACCGCACCGCATCGAGGACCAGGCCGCGCCAGAAGGCGTCGCGCTTGGGGTTGAGTATCTCGCCGCGCACCCCGTCGGTGGTGTCGAACAACGCCGACCAAAGTGTCCGATAGAAGGCGGGGTCGCCTACATAGAACTGCAGGGAGAGATCGAGGGCGGCGAAGATGTTGTCCAGCGGATCGGCAGCCTGAAGCGTGGAGAAGCGCTCTTGAAACTCCCTGACGTCCTGCAGCACCGCCACGACGATCGCCCGCTTCGAACCGAACAGATTGTAGGGCGTCGCCAGGCTGACACCAGCCCGGGCCGCCAGACCGCGCATGGAGAGCCCGGCGTTGCCGGTTTCGCGAATCAGATCCCTGGCGGCCTGGATGATCTGGCGCCGGCGCTCGGCCTTGCCGGCCTCGCGGCGGCTCAAGAGCTGTAGCGCCGGAGCGGCCGTCGGACTCAAACCGGTGATCTCCTGATCGGCGCGGCGAGGGCCACACACCACCCGCCGGGGCGTCGACACACTCGACAGTGGCAGGAGTTTAGAACGCGTTCAAGCTTCCCACCAAACCTACGACCGTTTCTGACGCGGGCTCCGCCTAGACGTGGTTTCACGTTCAAGCCCAGGAGCTTCCAAATGGCCGCCTTCATCGCCCGTCGCCCCCGTTTCAAGAGCACCACAAGCCGCGGCAAGACCACTACCCGCCTGCGCCAGCCGCCCTCCGGCGCCCTGATCAACGCGGTTCTCGAATATGCCGACCTGCGTGACGACATGGGTGGCGGACGGGTGATGCTGCGCATCAGCCCCGCGCGCCTGGCCGAACCCAAGGTGCGCAAGGGTCTAGGCGCCGACGCTGCTCGGCTGGGCGAGATGGCGATCATCTGGGACGAGCGCGACGACAGCCTGTTCCGCGTGCTCGACGGCGCGCCGCCGCCCCTGGCCGTGGTGGAACGCCCCACCCCCACGGAGAACGACCATTTCGCCCTGACTCCGGCGGCGATGCAATACATCGCCGGGAGCCAGTCGCGCGGGAGAGGCTGACGGCGGTTTGTTTCCGTTGCGGCGCCGCCGTAGAAAGGCGGGAAACCGAACGAGGAAAAGCCATGTCGATACCGGTCCTGGAGGACTTCGAGATCGCATGACCGGCTGGCTCGCCCCGTACCGTGTCATCGACCTCACCGACGAACGGGGCCTGCTGGCTGGGCAGATGCTGGCGAGGCTGGGGGCGGATGTCATTCAAGTGGAGCCGCCGGGCGGATCGAGCGCGCGGCGGGTGGCGCCGTTGGATGACCAGGGCCGGTCGTTCTATTGGTCGGCCTTCGCGGCGGGAAAGCGGAGCGTCACCCTCGATCTGGAAACCCCGGCGGGCCGCGAGCGGCTCGAGCGGTTGCTGGACAGCGCGGATTTTCTGATCGAATCGGCGGACCCCAGCGGGATGTCGGCCGTGGGGCTGGATCCCGACTCCGTCAAAGCGCGTCACCCGCGCCTGATCCACATCTCCATCACCCCGTTCGGCTGGCACGGACCCAAGCGCGACTGGGCGGCTTCTGAGCTGACGCTGTGGGCGGCGGGTGGACCGCTGTTCCCACACCGCGACAGTGAGGGACCGCCGCTGCGGATCAGTGCGCCACAGGCCTGGCTGCACGGCGCCGCCGACGCGGCGGCCGGCGCCCTGATCGCCCATTTCGCGCGACTGGCGACGGGCCGGGGCCAGCACGTGGACATCTCGGTCCAGCAGAGCGTGACCCCCGCGACCTTGTCCAACATCACCGCCGCCGCCGTTGGCCACCCGAACTACAACGTCTTTCCACCACAGGCGAAACGGCCCGCCGGACCCGATGGTACGCCCCAGCCGCGCGGACCCAAATGGCGGGTCAAGGACGGGCTGGTCGAACTGATGATCGGCGGCGGACCCGGCGGCCCGCGCACCAACAGCCTGTTCGCCTGGATGAAGGCCGAAGGCGCCCTGCCGGGTCGGTTCACCGATTGGGACTGGACGGCGATACCGATGCGCCCCGCCCCCGACGATCCCATCATGGTCGGGATCGAGGCCGCCCGAGAGGCCGTGGCCGACTTTCTGGCGCCCCGGACCAAGGCGGAACTGGAGCGCGAGGCGATAGCCCGCAAGCTGCTGCTGGCGCCGGTCAACACCATGGCCGACCTGCTGGCCAGCGCCCACCTGAAGGCGCGGGACTATTTCGTCACCGTCGACGAGGGGGGCGTGCCCCGCACCCTGCCCGGACGGTTCGCGGTGGGGCCGGAAGGCATGTTCGCGGTCCCGCGCGGAGCGCCGGGCGTTGGGGAACATAGCGGCGCAGTGTTCGCCAGGCTGGAGCCCCCTCCACCGCTTCGCGGTCCCCCTCCCCCAGCGGGGGAGGAGAAGGGCGTTTCTCTTCCCCCTCTGGGGGAAGTCCCCCCGAAGGGGGGGATGGGGGTCGACACATCCCGCCCGCTCGAGGGCCTGAAGGTTCTCGACCTTGCCTGGGTGGTGGCCGGTCCGGCGCTGGGCCGGGCGCTGGCTGACTTCGGGGCCACGGTGGTGCGGGTGGAGTCGTCGGTGCGGATCGAGACCGCGCGGCTGATGGGTCCGTTCCCCGGCGGGCAGCCGGACCCTCAGCGCTGCGCGCTTTATGACACCTATAATACCGGCAAGCTCGGCCTGGCGCTCGACCTCGCCCGGCCCGAAGGCCAGGCGGTGGTCCGCGATCTGGCTATGTGGGCCGACGTGCTGGTGGAGAGTTTTGTTCCAGGCCAGCTGGCGCGGTGGGGTCTGTCTCCCGACAGTCTGCGCGCCGCCAACCCGCGCCTGATCGGCGCCTCCACATCCTTGATGGGCCAGACCGGCCCCGCCTCCACCCTCGGCGGCTATGGCAACGTCGGCGCGGCCATGGCCGGCTATCAAGCGATCGTCGGACGGGAGGGGCAAACGCCGATCGGACCCTATGGTCCGTATACAGATTTCATTGGGCCACGATTCGGCCTGGTCTCGCTTCTGGCCGCGCTCGACCATCGGCGGCTCACCGGCGAGGGCTGCTGGCTGGACATCTCCCAGGCGGAGGCGGGCATTCAGTTCCTGGCGCCGCAGGTCGCCGACGCGGCGGCCACCGGCCACGTCGCGACGGCTATCGGCAATCGCGATCCTCAGTTCGCGCCCCATGGCGTGTTCGCCTGCGCCGGCGACGATCGATGGGTGGCGATCGTCGTCCGCGACGATGCTGAGTGGTCAAGGCTGTGGGGCCTGGTCGGCGGCGAGACCGGGGATGGCGTCTTCGCCACCCTGGTGGGACGCAAGGCGAATGAGGATCGTCTGGAGGCGCTGGTCGAGGCCTGGACCCGGGCGCGGGACGTCGCCGCCATCGAGCGCGACCTGCAGGCCCTGTCGATCCCGGTTCACCGCGCCGCCGACAGCGCCGACATGGTGGCCGATCCGCAACTGATCGCCCGCCGACATTTCGTGCGCCTGCCCCACCCATTGGGCGGCGAAAGCGTGATCGAGGCCAGCCGGTTCGCGCTTTCGGAAACGCCGGCCCAATACCTTCGCGCCGCGCCGCATTTCGGCCGCGACGCGCGCGAGGTGCTCACGGGCATCCTCGGCTATGACGAGACGAAGGTAGCGGCCCTGGACGCGGCGGGCGTGCTGCGCTGAGCTTCGCCTCGCGCTATCCGGGATTGCGGGCTTGAACGATCCAAACGGCGGCCGGCATCAACACGCCTTCTGGAGTTTCGTGGGTCTTGAGCACCTCGCGGACCGCGCCAGAGACCACCTCCGCCAGTTCCGGCCGCTCCCGCAGGGCGGCGCCCAGGGGGCCGACCCGAAACGACAGGTTCAGCGTCTCCTCGACGGTCGAGCCGCCAATCCGCATGTCGAAGGGCTCTATGGCGATCGAACCAAAGCCCGAGGCTTCGAGAATCGACCGCACCCGACCCGCGTCGGCGAAGGCGAAGGGGCCGGGCGCCAGCGGGTCCATCGGTGACTGGGGCGGCAGGAACGGTTGGGCGGCCTCCATCGGCTCGCGCATCCAGGGATTGTCCCGAAACGGCCGCCAGCAGACGAAGCCCAACCGTCCACCCAGCCTCAGCGCCGCGCGGATGTTGCGGAACGCCGCGGCCGGATCGCTGAAGAACATCACCCCAAACCTTGAAAAGGCGGCGTCGAACGCCGCTCTGCCGAGGTCTCCCGTCTGGGCGTCGATCCGGCGAAAGTCCAGCCGGGCCGCCCCGTGAGGCGGCGGCCGGTTCTTGGCAACCTCAAGCATGGGGGCCGAGATATCGGCGCCTACCACCGCGCCGGACGGACCCACGAGAGCCGCGATTTCCAAGGTGCTCTGACCACAGCCACAGCCGATATCGAGAATGCGTTCTCCCACCGCCGGCGCCAGAACACGCATCGCTTCACGACCAAGCGGCGCGAGCTGGCGGTCGAGCTGCTCCTGGTGTTGAACCCAGATCGGACCGGCGGCGGCGTTCCAGTAGTCGATCTGGGCCGCGTTCGAGGTCGGGGTGGGTGTCTGGGACATTCCGGGCTCCGGGCGCGACGGGTGGATATCAGGCCGCGTCGTGAAAGATTATGCCCAAGGTGCGCCGCAGTCCCGAGCGAATTTCGCCGACGCCATGGCGCATGGTCGCCTTGGCCCATCCCCGCGCGCCCTGGATCGGCCGCTCGCGCACCGGGATCACCACCGCGTCGCCCTGCGCCAAGGGAACCACGATCGGACGCGACTGCATCCTGGCGCGGCCCTCTGACAAAACCAATTCGCCGCCGGTGAAATCCTCGCCCGGAGCATCGAGCAGGATCACCACCTGCAGCGGAAAGACCAGCTCGCCATAGATGTCCTGGTGCAGGCGATTGTAGTCGCCCGGGCCGTAGCGAAGCATCAGCGGCGTGGGCCGGGTCTGGCCGACAGCGGCGCACTCGGCAACGAGTTCGGCGTGGGTCGAGGGCCATCGCCGTGACGAGCCCAGCCGCTCGGCCCAGGTGTTCGCGATCCCGGCCAGAGGCAGGTAAAGCATGTCGCGGAGCTGCTGGACGACGCCGGGCAGTGGCCGGGCGAAGTAGCGATATTCACCCTGGCCATAACCGTGCCGTCCCATCACGACCGTCTTGCGGAAGCCGCCATCGTCAGCCTCCCAGATCGCCTCGAGTTCAGCGCGGGCCGCCGCGTCCAGCAACCCCGGAATGAGGGCGTAGCCGTCCCGGTCGAGAGCGGCCGAAAGACCGCTCACGCCGCAACCGCCGCGATCCGCTCGGCGTCCAGCAGCGCCCGCTTGCGCTCCAGCCCCCAGCGATAACCACCCAGGCCGCCGTCCGCGCGCAGCGCCCGATGGCAGGGAATCAGCACCGCCAAACGGTTGGCGGCGCAGGCGCTGGCCGCCGCCCGCACCGCCTTCGGCGCGCCGACACCATCGGCGACCTCGGAATAACTGACCACTTCACCCGACTTCACGCTGAGCAGAAACCGCCAGACCTTGACCTGAAACGCCGTGCCGCGAAGATCGAGCGGCAGGTCGGGCCGGGCCGAGGCGCGCGACAGATGATCGTCCAGCGCCGTCATCCAGGCGTCCAGCGGCGCGCCTGCGCCGGTCCCGGCGGCGCGCAGTTCAGCCCTGGGAAACTCGGTCCGCAGCTGTGCCAGCAGGGCTTCGGCGCTATCGCCGAACTGGACAAAACACACGCCCCGATCAGTGGCCGCCATCATCAGCGGGCCGAACGCCGTTTGGCGGACGGCATGAACCATCACCTCTCCCGCGCCGCCGGCCCGATACGCCGAGGGCGTCATGCCCAGGCCGCCGTTGACCTGCTCATAGACCCGGCTGGTCGAGCCGTAGCCGGCCTCGAAAGTCGCGCCCAGTACGCTGTCGCCACCGCGCAGTCTGGCCTTGAACGACTTCAGCCGTTCGGCGGCCTGATATGCCTTTGGGCTGACGCCGAGCACGGCCTTGAAGGTGCGCTGCAGGTGGAAGGGGCTCAACCCCGCCCGGTCGGCCAAGCGCGCGAGGGGCAGAGGTTCGTCCGCATGGTCGCGGATGAAGGCCGCCAGGGCTTCGATCCGGCTGGTCATCGAGGGGGATTGAGTCATGGTCGATCTCCTTATAGCCGGCGGCGATCCGCCTGGCGCTGGAGTTGATCTATCCAGGCGCGGATCACCCGACGCTCCGATGCTTGCGGCTCAATCGCGGCGGGGAAGACAAAGACCTTGGCTTGGGGCGGGTGATCGTGCGACGCCCGGAAATAAACATCAGCGAGGAAATAGCCATGACGCCACTGGATCCCCAGTCAGACCTCAACAATCTGGCGATGTCCGAGAAGGCCGCGCCGCTCTATGAGGCGGTGAAGAAGCATATCGCCGACAATGTCGCGCCGATCGGCGAGGAATTCCACCGCCTGGGCGAGAACCGGGCCGACCGCTGGAGCTGGGCGCCGGGCCAGCTGGAACTGCTGGAAGGCGCCAAACAGAAGGCCAAAGCCTCTGGCCTGTGGAACTTCTTCCTGCCCGACGCCGAAACCGGCGAGGGGCTGAGCAACCTCGACTACGCCTATATCGCCGCCGAACTGGGCAAGGAGCCGCTGGCCTCGGAATCGCTCAACTGCTCGGCGCCCGACACCGGCAATATGGAGGTGCTGGAGCGCGTCGGTACGGCCGAGCAAAAGGAACGGTGGCTGAAGCCCCTGCTGAACGGCGAGATTCGCTCGGCCTATGCGATGACCGAGCCCGGCGTCGCCTCGTCGGACGCCAAGAACATCGCCACCAGCGGCGTGCTCGAGGGCGACGAATGGGTGATCAACGGCGAGAAGTTCTACATTTCAGGAGCCGGCGATCCGCGCTGCAAGATCATGATCACCATGGTCAGGACCAGCCCGAACGCGCCACCGCACCTTCAACAGTCGCAGATCCTGGTGCCCATCGACACACCCGGGGTGAAAATCCTGGGGCCGATGCATGTGTTCGGCCACGACCATGCCCCACGCGGCCATATGCACATCAAGTTCGACAATGTGCGGGTGCCCAGGGAAAACATGTTGCTGGGCGAAGGTCGCGGCTTCGAGATCTCGCAGGTCCGCCTGGGTCCCGGCCGGATCCATCACTGCATGCGCACCATCGGCAAGGCCGAGCGGGCGCTGGAGCTGATGATCACCCGGGGGACCTCACGCGAGGCGTTCGGCCGGCCGCTGATCCAGCTGGGCAAGAACCTGGAAACCGTGTCCCGCGCCCGCATCGAGATCGAGGCCATGCGCCTGATGGTGCTCAAGGCCGCCAAGGCCATGGATGTGCTGGGCAACAAGGAGGCGCGGGTGTGGGTCAGCATGGTCAAGGCCATGGTGCCGGAAAAGGCGTGCCAGATCATCGACCAGGCCATCCAGATCCACGGCGCCACGGGCATCTCGCAATGGACCCCGCTGGCCGAGCTCTACACCGACGTGCGCCACCTGCGCTTCGCCGACGGCCCCGACGAAGTCCACCACATGGTGGTGGGCCGCGACGAAGTGCGGAAGTACGCATAGGGGCCGAGCCTTGGTTGTGCGGCTAGCCAGTGAACGAAATGGCTAGCCGCACAAAGGAAGCGCGCCTATATTGGCTGGAGAGGATGTCGATCATGCCACGCGCGCGCCCGAGCCAATTGAACATCCGGTCGGAATTCGCCGTCGCGAGGGCGCGCGATCTGGCCGGTATGACCGGCATGACCACGACCCAGATCGTGGAGGACGCTCTGCGCGCCTACACGCCGCCGGGCGTCGGCGACGGCGCCTTGACGCGGTGTGGTCGCGTCTGGGTGATCCCCTCTGGACATCGGACCGTGACCCTGGCGGAGGCCAACGCCGCGCTTGAGGCTGTCCGGAACCGCGAGGACGATGAGTGACCCCGGACGCTCTTCTCGACAGCAATGTCCTGATCGCCATCCTCGCCGAGGCGCATGAGCATCACCTACCATCGCTGGCGCTCCTGAACGGGTCCAGGCGGCCACGTTTCGCAATCGCCGCGCATAGTTTCGCCGAGGCCTATAACACCCTCACGCGCGTCGGACCCCGCGCCGTGTTCGGCGTTCCGCCTCGCACGGCCTGGGCCGCGCTCCGAGGCCTGTTGGAGATCACCACCCTGCTTGGCCTCACGCCCGCACAGACCGTTGACGCGATTGGTCTTTACGCCCGCGCCGGCGGCGTGGGACCCCGGCTGTATGACAAGTTGATCGGTGAAGTCGCCATCGCCCATGGCGTCACCATGATCGTGACGTGGAACACAGGCCACATGCAGGGCCTGTTTCCAGGTCTGACAGTCACAACCCCCGCCAAACTTGGCCACCTGACCTAAGCCGCCGCCGGCCACAACCCCCAGACCTAGTCGGAAGATGGCCGCCAATCGCTCAACAGCCGGATAGCGTCGATGATATGATAGAACGAGCTGGCGGGGGCCGGTTCTTCGACCCAGGTTCCATCGCCGAGCAGCTTGTCGCGCCAAAGGCCGCTTATCGGCGTATCCAGAAAAAGCAGGATCGCCTTGGCCGCCTGGACCGCGTCGGCCAGGTAACGTGGCCGTTCAGCCTCGTCCGCCATTCGCGCGAGGATCAGGGCCGCTTTCAGCCACTCGGTCTGTGACCACAGCCGGGCCTTTGGGTCGCGCACCGACAGGTCGTCCAGCAATTCGAACACGGCCACGCCGCGAACCGGATCGATCCCATGGCTTGCGCCGATATCATAAAGCCGTCGCGCGGTGGTTCTGGCGTCGTTGCGGCCGCGCGCGAGCCCCCAGCGTTCCAGCAAGCCCGCCCATTCGAACTGATGGCCGGGCCAGACCAGATGGCCGGCCAAGCCGGCCGCCGGGGCCCAGGTGGCGTCGAAATACTCCAGGAGGATACCGCTTTGCGGCGTCATGAACCGCGCCAGGCACAGTTCGGCGACCTCGTCCGCCAGCCGCCGCCACTTTTCATCCGGCGCGACCTCGTCCCAGGCCAGCGCGGCCTCGAGCAGATGCATGTGCGGGTCGGATTGGTAGACCGGCGGATCCGCGAAGCCCGTGAACCCCCCCGCCGCCCCGCGGCGATCGCTCAACAAGCGCTCAAGAACACCATTGGCGATAGCCGCCCGCTCCTCGGAGGCGCCGTTCACGCTGGACGCGGTCGCCAGGGCGAGCAAAGCGAAAGCTTGCTCATATAGGTGCGGCGGAACCTCGACGGGCTTGCCGTCAGCGGACACCGCATTCCAGAACAGACCGTCGAGCCGGCGGTAGCGACCGATGAAATAGTCCAGGCCGTGCGCGACCGCAGCCTTCCAAGGTCCGCTCCAACCCAGGACGCCGCCCACCGCATAGCTGAAAATCTGCCGCGCCTGAACTCTGGCGCGGCGGTCGGCCCGAACCGGTTGGCCATGCAGATCGATGGCTTCGTGGAACCCGCCGCCGTAATGGTCGGCGCCCACGGTCCACCAGATGGGCAGGGCGTCGTTCAGCAGCCAATCCAGCAGCTCTTGGCGCAGGCGGGCAAGTTCGGTCTCGATCGCGTCCATCGCGCGCTAAGCCAGCGCCGCCACGGCTTCGTCCCTGAGTTGTCGCTTGAGCACCTTGCCCGACGCGGTTCTGGGCAACGGCTCCAGCGAAGACCGGAGGTAGCGCGGGACCTCGAACCGGGCGAGGTGCTCGCCGAGGAACGCGCGCAACACCTCAACATCAAGGTCCGGATCGGCGTGGATCGTCGCACCGACCTCCTCGCCCAGGCGATCATCGGGAACGGCGTAAACGGCCGCCTCATGAACCTTGGGATGCATCAGCAGCGCCGCCTCGACCTGGCCGCAGCCGATGTTCTCGCCGCCGCGGATGATCAGGTCCTTGATGCGATCGACGATGTAGAGGAACCCCTCCTCGTCGATGGTGGCCACGTCGCCGGTGCGGAACCAGTCGTCGATGAAAACCTCGCTGTTCAGCTCGGGCCGGTTCCAATAGCCGCGGAACATCGAGGTTCCCCTCACCAGCAGTTCGCCCCGTTCTCCCGGCGAGACCTCGGCGCCAGACTCGTCGATCACCTTCAGCTCCAGAACCGCCAGGCAGCGGCCGGCGCTGGTTGGCCGGGCCAGATATTCGGCCCCGCCGATCACCGTGCCGATGGCGTTGGTCTCGGTCATGCCCCAGCCGGTACCGGGGGCTGCCCGTTCGAACGATGCTTCGATCTGACGCACCTGCTCGGGCGCGCGGGGCGCCCCGCCGCCACCGACCGACACCAGGCTGCTCAGGTCATGGCCAGTGCGCCTGGCCACGCGGACCAGATCGCCGGTCATGGCCGCCGGACCGCTGAAACTGGTGATGCGCTCGTGCTCGATCAGTTCGGCCGCCTGCTCGGGGTCCCACTTGTACATCGAGACGATCTTCCGCTGGGCGCGATAAGAGGCCAGATAGACCACGTGCGATCCCATGACATGGAACAGCGGCACGGCCAGCAGGGTGGCGGGCGGATACAGCGGGGGCGGCGGTTCAACACCGGACAGCACTACAGCGGCTTGCCCTTCGACCTCCCAGGACAGCAGGGCGCTAATGATGTTGCGGTGGCTGGACACCACCCCCTTGGGATGACCAGTGGACCCCGAGGTGTAGATGATGGTGGCCGCGTCGTCCGGCCCGACCGCGACGTCCGGCATGTTCACGTCCCCTACGGCCTCAAGTAGGGCGTCAAGGGTCGCGATAGTCGGGTCGCTCGGTCGGCAGCGGACGGCGATGGCCCTGACGTCGAGCCCCGGCGAACACTGGGCAAAGCGTTCCAGGCGGTCGCTGTCGGCGATCAGGACCTTGGCTCCCGAGTCCCTCAGGCCATAGTCCATCTCCTCCGACCGCCAGAGCGAGTTCATGGCGACCGCGATGGCGCCCAGGGATGTGACCGCCTTGAAGGCCAGGATCCACTCGGGATAGTTGCGCATCGAGATCGCCACCCGGTCACCCTTGGCGACCCCGTATTGGTGGGCCAGCACATGGGCGATCCGGCCGGCCTCGGCATAGGCCTGGGCGTAGGTCAGCCGCTCGTCCTGAAAGACCAGGAAGGCTTCGTCGCTGAGGGTGGTGGTGTAGAGATCACGGAGGGTCAGTGGCGCGTTCACGAACACCGGCTGGCTCAGCCCGGCGACGTCCATAGCGCGCAACTCATAGGCCTCGCCCGGGCCTGTCAGCGCCGCCAGCGCCTGGAGGCGCGCATCGGCATTGGAATCCGGCATCCTCTAGCGGCCCGCCTCTATTTTCCTGGCCCTATTCATCGACGACCTGGTTGACGAGGGTTCCGACCGGCTTGATCTCGATTTCCACCCGGTCGCCCGCCTTCATCCACAAAGGCGGAGTGCGCGCCGAGCCCACCCCGCCGGGGGTGCCGGTGAGAATCACATCGCCGGGCGCGAGGTCGGTGAAGATCGAACAATAGGCGACCAAATCGGCAAAACTGAACACCATCTGGGACGAGGCGGCGTTCTGCATCACCTCGCCGTTCAGGCGGGTGGTGACTTCCATGGCGGCGGGATCGCCGACCTCGTCGGGCGTCATCATCCAGGGACCGAAACCGCCGGTGCGGGCGAAATTCTTGCCGGGCGTGAACTGGGAGGTGTGGCGCTGCCAGTCGCGCACGCTGCCGTCGTTGTAGGGGGCGAACCCGGCCACGTGATCCAGCCAGTTTTCCTTGGCGATCCGCCGGCCACCCTTGCCGATGATCAGTGCGATCTCACCCTCGAAGTCCAGATTGGCTGACTCACGGGGCCGCCACATGGCCTGATTGTGCGCCACCTGGGATGCGGCGAAACGCACGAAGATGGTCGGATAGGGCTCGCCGCCGCGTCCGGTCTCCGCCTGGTGAGCCCGATAATTCAGGCCCGCGCAGAGGATTTTTCCAGGATTGGGGATCACCGGCAGAAAGGTCAGACCGGCCAGAGTCAGGTCGGCGGGCAAGCCTGCCGCGGCCTGAGCCAATTCGGCCAGCCGGCCGGCCGCGATGGCCGCCCTCAGGTCGGCCAGTTCGGGCGCGAGCCGGCGCGCGTCCACCACGCCGTCATCCTTGACCAGGCCGAACGTCGCCTCGCCGTCACGTTCAAAGCTCAACCAGCGCATGCGGCGTTCCTCCCTGATATGGTGGCCGACAGTCCCTATAGCCTGACGGGACAGTTAGACCAGCCGGCGATTGACAGGGTTCCCGCGCCTAACCACGATGACCGTAAAACAGCATCGAGGAACGCCATGAGCTATCAGGATATTCTCTACGCGGTCGAGGACAGCGTCGCCGTGATCACCCTGAACCGCCCAGAGGCGCTGAACGCCTGGCGCGCGGAGATGGAACGCGATGTGCGGGCGGCGATGACGGCGGCGGCGCGGGACGACGCGGTGCGCGTGATCGTCTTGACCGGCGCCGGCCGAGGGTTCTGCGCCGGCGCCGACATGAAGGGCCTGCAATCGACCGTCGTCGCCGCCCAGGACGGCCGACCTGCCTCCCCGGCGCCGGCCCGCGCCACGCCGGCGCCCTTCGATGCCGATTCCAGGACCGATTTTCAGCACCAGTATTCCTATTTTCCCGCTGTCCCGAAACCGATCATCGCGGCGATCAACGGCGCCTGCGCCGGCCTGGGCATGGTGATGGCGCTCTACGCCGACATGCGCTTCGCCTCGGACGCGGCCAAGTTCACTACCGCCTTCTCGCGGCGGGGCCTGATCGCGGAGCATGGCATATCCTGGCTGCTGCCGCGCCTGGTCGGCTTCGCCAACGCCGCGGACCTGCTGTTCTCCGCCCGCGTGGTCCTGGCCCCAGAGGCCCAGACCCTGGGACTGGTCAGCCGCGTGATCCCGCACCAGACGTTCGAGCGCGAGGTGATGGCCTACGCCCGGATGCTGGCCGCCGAGGTCTCGCCTCGCTCGCTGCGCGAGATGAAGCGGGAAATCTGGAACGCCCAGTTCCAGGGGCTCGGCGAGGCCATAGATACGGCCAACGCCGACATGAAGGGCAGCTTCGTCAGCGAGGACTTCAAAGAGGGCGTCGCCCACTTCGTCGAGAAACGCGCGCCCGCCTTCACCGGCCGCTGAACGGCGCGCTAAGCCGCCAGAGCCTGTAGTCGGGCCGCATCCTCGCGCACCGCCTGGGGGCCGCCGAGCATCTGGCGGTTGAAGCCGATGCGCTTGAACCAATAGTGCAGGCCCACCAAATCGGTGAAGCCCATGCCGCCGTGCACCTCGGTGGCGGTCTTGGCCACTCGAGTTCCGACCTCGCTGACGTGGGCCTTGGCGTGGCAGGCGGTGACCGAAGCCTCCTCCGGCAGGGACTCAAGGGCGTGGCCCGCGTACCAAATCAGGGCGCGGCACGGTTCCAGCGCCGCGGCCATTCCGGCGCACATGTGCTTGACCGCCTGAAAAGTGGCGATCGACCGCCCGAACTGTTCGCGGGTCCTGGCATAGGCCACCGCCTGGTCGATCATCGCCTGAGCCGCCCCGAGGGTGTCGGCCGCATACATCACCCGGGCGGCGTCGATCAGGCCTCGGACCAGCGTCGCCGGGTCGGCCCCTCCCGCCAACGGTTCGGCCTCCACGTCGTCGAACAGCAACTCGCCCGTCGGCCGGGTGACGTCGATAGTCGGCAACCGGACCCGGGTCAGGCCCAGCGCGTCGGCGGCGACCAGATGCAGTTGGCGGGATCGATCGGCGACCAGATAGAGATCGGCCTCAAAGTCGATCACGAACAGACTGCGACCGTAGAGCTTCCCGTCCCGCGCCTCGACACCCGCATTTTCCGGAGCGCCGGTCGCCTCCGACAGCGCCACGCCGGCAACCGTCGAACCGGCCGCCAACTTCGGCAGCCAGAGGCCCCGCTGGCCGGCGTCACCGCCGCGCATCAGCGCCAGGGGGGCGATCACCGACGAGCCGATGAAGGGCGCCGGGGTCACATGCCGCCCCAGAACCTCGCAAACCAGCGCCGCGTCGAGCAGGCCAAGACCGACCCCGCCTTGATCCTCGGGGATGATCAGGCCGGTCGCGCCAATTTCGGCCAGCCCGGCAAGCACGTCCGGGGCTCGGGCCTGATGCTCAGCCGCGAACCGGCGCGTACGGTCCAGGGCGCCGCTTTCGCTCAGGAGCCGCGACAGCTGGTCCTGCAACAGGGTCTGTTCCTGGGAGAGTCCAAACTCCATGGTCGCGCTCCTCAGACCGTGGCCAGCTTGGGCTCACGGGGCATGCCCAGGCCCCGCTCGGCGATGATGTTCTTCTGAATCTGCGAGGTGCCGCCGCCGATGATCAGGCCCAGGAAGAACATATAGTTCCACTGCCAGGTCCCATTGTCGCGCAGGTGCGGGGCGCCGTCGCCATAGATCAGGCCCATCTCGCCCATGGCGTCGATCGCCAGCCCTTCGAGGGCGTGGCGAAGTTCGGTGGTCTGCAGCTTGACGATCATGCCGGCGAGGTTGGCGTCATGGCCGTTCACCGCCGCCGACAGCAGACGCAGGTCGTTGCAGCGCATGGCCATGACCTCGCCCTCGATCTTCATCAACCGGTCGCGGAATACCGGATCGTCGATCAGGCGGCGCCCGTCGATGGTCTCGGTCTTCATCAGCGATTTCATGGCGTTCAGCCGCGACAGCATGGTGTTGGGGTCGGCCAGCGATCCGCGTTCATGACGCAGGATGGCGTTGGCCACCTTCCAGCCTTCGCCGCGCTTGCCGACGATCTGGCCGGCCGGCACGCGCACGTCGGTGAAGAACACCTCGTTGAAGCTATGGCCGCCGGTCATGTCGATCAGCGGTCGGATTTCGATCCCGGGCGTTTTCATCGAAAACAGCAGGAAACTTATGCCCTGGTGCTTGGGGGCGTCGGGCTCGGTACGCACCAGGCAGAATATCCAGTCGGCCAAATGGGCGGTGCTAGTCCAGATCTTCTGGCCGTTGACTACCCACTCTTCGTCATCGAGTTCGGCTTTGGTACGTAGATTGGCCAGGTCGCTGCCGGCCCCCGGTTCGGAATAGCCCTGACACCACACCACATCGCCCCGCAGGGTCGACCCGATGAATTCGCGCTTCTGATCCTCCGAACCGACCTCCAGCAAAGTCGGGATCAGCATCGAGATTCCCTGGCCGCCGAGCCCGGCCGACACCTGAGCCCGGGCGAATTCTTCTGCGATGATCCGCGATTTGAGGATGTCGGGCTCCGCGCCGTATCCGCCATAGGCCTCGGGGATGGTGCGTCCCGCATAGCCCCGCGCGATCAACAGCTTCTGCCATTCCAGCGCGGCTGCCCGGCCCGGCTGGGCACCGGCATCACGATGATCGCCCAGGAACGCCACGACCTCGCGCCGGAACGCCTCATGCTCCCGGCCATAGGAAAGATCCATTTCGTCTCCTCGCCACCGCTTGCGGCTGTCTTGAACTCAAGGCCTTGAATATGACAAGGGCCAGGAGAGGAACGACCATGACCGAAAATACGGCGCCCGAGCAGATTCTGTCGCTAGCTGGTAAAGATGTCCGGTTTTTGTAGCTCGTGATCTGTCCGCTTCGTTCTGTCTGTGTTCCTGGGCATGCCCAGGAAAAAATGCTGTCATGGAAGTGTGTCATGCGGCGATTTTGGTGGTGTCGATGATG
>JBBRPO010000023.1:0-77011 GCA_038227865.1 Caulobacterales bacterium | reverse complement strand
GGCAAAGCTGTCGAGGTGGACAATCTTCTGGTTCTCGACATCGGCAAATTCGTAGACGGGAAGAAAACGCTCCTCGGCATTGAAGGCGAAATGGCGCGTATTGTTGTTCGCGAAGTAGAACGTCCGATCGCGATTGCTGACAACGAAAAGCTGCAAAAAGCATAGAAGCGTCTTGGAATACCCGTTGCCGGGGTCGTTTTTGTATTCGACAATTTGTTCCATGGCGCGGCGCGGGCTTATGCCGAGGGTCTTCAGTTCGATCTGAACTACCGGCACCCCGCTGATCAGGAGGACCACGTCGTACCGATGGTGGCTGTTGTCAGTGTTGATGCGAAGCTGGTTGACCACTTCGAAAGAGTTCTTGCACCAGTCCTTTATGTTGACGAGCGTGTAGTTGAGCGGCGTGCCGTCCTCACGGACGAAGCTGTTCCGCTCGCGCATGGTTCGCGCTGCCATAAAAACATCCGGCGTGACGATCTCGTCTAGTAGCCTCTGAAATTCGCCGTCGGTCAGGGTGACGCGATTGAGTGCCTCGAACTTCTCCCTGAAGTTCGCTTCAAGCGTGGCCCGGTCGCGGATGTCGGGCCGAAGCGTGTACTTCAGGTCTTGCAGCTTCGTGAGAAGTGCGTCCTCGAGATGTCGTTCCGCCGTGGTGATCGTCATTGATAGCGCAAACGTCCCTAAGCCGAAGCACGCCTCTGACTAGCCGACACCACAAGCGAACGCGAGCCTCGGGGCGCAGATGAGTTTCCGCTCAGGAGAGATCGCGGTCGAATGGCCGCTTTCCAGCCGGGCTCCAACTTCCGCTCATGGCGCAACCTCGCCATTCCGCGACCACCGTGCGCGCGACGACGTTCGCCCGCAATTTCGCACACTATCAAGACGAGGCGATCCGTAGGAAGGTAATCTTCGTGACCAGCCATGATCGGATTGTCGGCGGCTATCTGTCGGCCAGCGAATTGGAAAACTGCGAAAGGCTCAAGGCGCGCGAGCGGCAGGTCTTCCTGGTCGGCGCGCTGAGCGCCGACATTATTGCCGACATCGAAGCCGCGGAATACGGCGCCGAAGCTGAACATGGAGACTAACGGGTTCATCCTCTTTGCGATCCGTGTGGAAATCGAGCGAACGACGCGTCATGGCCCACAAATATTGACAAAATGCAATTTTTGCGATATATCCGCCTTGTCCCAAAACCCACTCAGACAAGGCCCATCCATGTCCATCCCTTCCGACACCCCCGCTCCCGCCCGCCACGCCAACGGCCGCTTCGGTCCCGGCAACCCCGGCCGCAAGGCCGGGGCGCGCGGCCGGGCGTCGCATCGCGTGGTGATGGCCATCATGCAGGATTTTGAATCGCACAGGGCGGAGGTTCTTGAACGGTTGCGGGGCCAGTACACGCCAGCCTACTTCGCCATACTGAACCGGATGCTCGATCGCGAACTCAAGGTCGAGGCGCCGAGCTTCGATGACTATTCCGACGCCGAAATCGCCACGATGGTCCGCGAGGCCCGGTTCGCCCTGAACGGATCGGCGCCCCCGCGCGTCGCCCTGCTCGAACTCGAAGGCGCCCTGCTGAACCAGACCAGCCTCGATCCGGCCGACGCCGCGGACCGTAATTAACGGTCGATTTACGGTGATTGGCCTCCCGCCCGCCACGCCGATGGCCCCTTCGGTCCCGGCGCCAATGGCCGCCGCCCCGCCACTGAACGCCTCCCCCGCGCCTGATACGTGGGCGGCGGCGATATCATGAAAATATCTAATAGTTTCAATAGACTGGCCACGAATGGAGGCCGGTCTGGCTATCCCGGACCGCCCAAAAGCGCCCCTCGATCGCCCCGCCAACTCCCAATCAGCGCCCAGACAGCGCCCACAAATCGCCCCGAGGTCGCCCCTGAAGCGCCCAGCCATCTCCCGTGGGTCTCCCCATGGTCGCCCGTTCTGGCCTCGCGCGCCGCCTTTCGCTATAGAGCCGCCGATGACCCTGGCCCTCTATGACACCATGGCCCGCGCCAAGCGGCCCTTCGTTCCCGTGAATCCCGACCGGGTGACGATGTATGTCTGCGGACCGACGGTCTACAACTTCGCCCATATCGGCAACGCGCGGCCGGTGGTGGTGTTCGACGTGGTCTTTCGCCTGCTGCGCCACCTGTATGGCGAACACCATGTGCTTTATGCGGCCAACGTCACCGACGTCGATGACAAGATCAACCGCAAGGCCGCCGAAGAGGGCGTGCCGATCAGCGTGATCACCGATCGCTATCTGGCCGCCTACAATGCCGACATGGCCGTGCTTGGAGCGCTCCGCCCGACGTTCCAGCCCCGGGCCACCCAGACCATGGACGCGATCGTCGCCATGGTCGGCCGGCTGGTGTCGAGCAGGGCCGCCTATGCCGTCGATGGCCATGTGCTGTTCAACACCCAGGCCTACGGCGCCTATGGCCAGCTGTCGGGCCGCTCGCTGGACGACATGATCGCCGGCGCGCGGGTGGACGTGGCTCCCTATAAGCAACACCCGGCCGACTTCGTGCTGTGGAAACCCTCCAAGCCTGGCGAGCCGGTCTGGGACAGCCCGTTCGGACCCGGCCGTCCAGGCTGGCATATCGAGTGCTCGGCGATGATCGAACAGGCGCTGGGCCTGCCGATCGACATCCACGGTGGCGGCAACGACCTGATCTTCCCGCATCATGAGAACGAGCTGGCCCAGGGCATGTGCGCCGATCACGGCGTCACCGGCTACGCCAACTACTGGCTGCACAACGGCTTCCTCAATATGGGCGACCAGAAGATGTCCAAGAGCCTGGGCAATGTGGCGCTGGTCACCGACCTGATCCGCGAGGCGCCTGGCGAAGCGTTGCGCTGGGCGCTGCTGGCCTCGCAATATCGCCAGCCGCTGGCCTGGACCGATGACGTGGTCGCCCAGGCGCGGGCTTCGCTGGACACCCTCTATGGCGCGCTTCGCCGCGCGGCCGACGTAACGCCCGATGGCGACGCGCCGTCGGAGGCGTTCCTCGAGGCCCTGTACGACGACATCAACACCCCCCGGGCCAACGCCGAACTGTTCACCCTGGCGCGGCGCCTGGAAACCGGAACGCCGGCCGAAAAGGCCAGGGCCAAGGGCGAGCTGCTGGCCGGCGGCGCCCTGATCGGCCTCCTTCAGGCCGACCCCGAAGCCTGGTTCCATGGCGGGGTCGATGTCGAGCTGTCGGCGCGGATCGACGAGCTGATCGCCCGGCGCGTGCAGGCCCGCGCCGCCAAGGACTGGGCCAGCGCCGACGCCATCCGCGCCGAGCTGACCGCCCTGAACGTCGAGGTGATGGACAATCCCACCGGCGCCACCTGGCGCCTGCGGGAGCCCGCCTGATGCCGGTGAAGCTCGAACACCGCGTCGGCATCCAGGCGCCCGCCGAGGCCATCTGGTCGGTGATCGCCGATATCGAGGCCTGGAGCGTCTGGAACCCGATCTATCCCAAGGCCCAGGGAACCTTGCGCATCGGCTCGCCGCTGGCCCTGGAACTGGCGCTGGAGGGCCGCAAGCCCGAGGTGATCAAGCCGGTGATCCTCGACTGGGTGCCCAACGAACAGATCCATTGGCGCCTGACGATCATGGGCGGCCTGGTCAGGACCACCCGCTATTTCGAGATCGAGAAGCTCAGCGACACCGGCTGCATCTTCTCCAACGGCGAGCTGTTCGACGGCCTTCTCGGGTCGATGGTCGTGCGCTCGCTGCGCGGCCCGATCCGCCGGGGCTTCGCCGCCATGGGCGAAGCGGTCAAATCCCGCGTGGAAGCCACATGGCGTCCGGCGGCCTGAACCCCTAGATAGACGATCATGATCGACGACCTGTATTCCACCAACATCCTGCGACTGGCGGCCAATATGCCCCGGGCCGGGCGGCTGGCCGCGCCCGACGGGTCGGCCGAGAAGGTGGCGAAGCTGTGCGGCAGCCGGATCACCGTCGACGTGATGCTGAAGGATGGCAAGGTCGCCGACTTCGCCCAGGACGTGAAGGCCTGCGCGCTGGGTCAGGCGGCGGCCGCGGTGCTCGGCGCCCATGTGGTCGGCGCGACGCCGCAAGAAATCGAAATGGCGCGGGACGGCTTTCGTGCTATGTTGAAGCAGGGCGGAGCGCCGCCCACGGGACGTTTTTCGGACCTTTCCATGCTCGAGCCGGTCAAGGACTACGCGCCACGCCACGCCTCCACGCTGCTTGCGTTCGAGGCGACGGTGGAGGCTTGCCGCCTGGCTTCCCTCAAAGCTGCCGAGTTGAAGGCTTCCGCGCGAACTAGCCCCGCCGACGCGGCCTGAACCCTGGGCCTTGGCCCGGGGCGGCGATCGAGGCGTCGGCATGACCCTGTATGAACGCGTCATCCGAACGGCCCACCGCGCCTATAAGCTGACGCTGTCACCGTGGATCGGGCGCCAGTGTCGCTATCTTCCGACCTGTTCGGACTATGCGGCCGAGGCCCTGATCCGGCATGGACCTCTGCGGGGCGGCTGGCTCGCCGCCGGGCGTCTGTGCCGCTGTCATCCCTGGGGCGGGTCGGGCTACGACCCGGTTCCAAACGTAAAGAAAGAACCATGATCGACCTGAAGTTTCCCGATGGCCAGGTGCGCCAATACGAAGACGGCGTCACGGGCCGCGAGGTGGCGGCGTCCATCTCCAAATCCCTCGAAAAGAAGGCCCTGCTGATCAAGCTGGACGGCGATCTGCTCGACCTGGGCAGGCCGCTGGAGCGCGGCGGCTCCCTGCAAATCGTCACCCGCGACAGCCCCGAAGCGCTGGAGGTGATCCGCCACGACACCGCCCACGTGCTGGCCGAGGCGGTGCAGGAGCTGTTTCCCGGCACCCAGGTGACCATCGGCCCCAATATCGAGGACGGATTCTTCTACGACTTCGCCCGCGACGAGCCGTTCTCGCTGGGCGACCTGGAGTTGATCGAGGCGCGCATGCGTCAGATCGTCGATCGCGATGAGCCGATCACGCGCGAGGTCTGGGACCGGGGCGAGGCCATCGCCCACTTCGCCGGCATCGGCGAGGCCTACAAGGCCGAGATCATCCGCGACATTCCCGGCGATCAGGCGATCACGGTCTATCGCCAGGGCGCCTGGAAGGACCTGTGCCGCGGGCCGCACCTGCCCTCGACGCGCCACGTCGGCAAGGCGTTCAAACTGACCAAGCTGGCCGGGGCCTACTGGCGGGGCGATCAGAACAACGCCCAGCTGCAGCGCATCTACGGCACCGCCTGGGCCTCCGACGCCGACCTTGCCGCTCACCTGAAGCGGATCGAGGAAGCCGAGAAGCGCGACCACCGCAAGATCGGCGCGGCCATGGACCTGTTCCACCTGCAGGAAGAGGGGCGGGGCATGATCTTCTGGCACCCCAACGGCTGGACGCTCTACCGCACCTTGCAGAACTATGTGCGGCGGCGGGTCGAGGCGGCCGACTATGTGGAGGTCAAGACGCCGCAGATTCTCGACCGCGTGCTGTGGGAGCGCTCCGGCCACTGGGAGAAGTTCCACGACAGCATGTTCGTCTGCGAAACCGCCGACGGCGACGTGCTGGCGGTTAAGCCGATGAACTGTCCCGGTCACGTGCAGATCTTCAACCACGGCCAGAAATCCTACCGCGACCTGCCGATCCGCATGGCCGAGTTCGACGGCCTGCACCGCAACGAGAGTTCCGGCTCGCTGCACGGCATTCTGCGGGTGCGCGGCCTGGCCCAGGACGATGGCCACATCTTCTGCACCGAGGGCCAGATCGAGAGCGAATCCAAGCTGTTCATCGAACTGCTGCAATCGATCTACGCCGACCTGGAGGTCGAGCTGCACTCGGTGAAGCTGGCGCTGCGCCCCGAAAAGCGGTTCGGCACCGACGAGCAGTGGACGATCGCCGAAGACACCCTGGAGCGGGCCGCCAACGCCGCCGGCGTCGAGGTCGAGCGTGTCCCGGGCGAGGGCGCCTTCTACGGTCCCAAGCTGGAGTTCCATCTGCGCGACGCCATCGGCCGCACCTGGCAGTGCGGCACCCTGCAGCTCGACTACGTGCTGCCCGAACGCCTGGACGCCAACTACATCGGCGAGGACGGCCAGAAGCACCGGCCGGTGATGCTGCACCGGGCGGTTCTGGGGTCCTTGGAACGCTTCACCGGCGTGCTGATCGAGCACTTCGCCGGCGCCTTCCCGCTGTGGCTGGCGCCGCTGCAGGTGGTGGTGGCCACGATCACCTCGGACGGCGACGACTACGCCCACAAGGTCGCGGCGACCTTGCGCAAGGCCGGTCTTCGGGTGGAGGCGGACCTGCGCAACGAAAAGGTCGGTTACAAGGTGCGCGAGCACTCCCTGGCCAAGGTCCCGGTGCTCGCGGTGGTCGGCCGGCGCGAGGCGGAAGAGGGCACGGTCGCCCTGCGCCGCCTGGGCTCCGACCGCCAGCAGGTGATCAGCCTGGAAGAGGCGGTGAAATTCCTCACCACCGAGGCCACGCCACCAGATTTGCGATAGGCGAAGCTACTCCGGCTTCGCCTCGATTTCGGCGGGGCGGTCGATGACGATCAGCCCTTCGGCCAGCCGGATGTCGGGGACCACGGCCAGGGTGAAGGGCGCCCACCAGCTGGGCGACCCGTCGCCGGGGTCGATCTCCAGAAGCTCGCCGGCGCCGAAATTGTGCACCGACTTGACGCGGCCGGCCGGCGCTCCGGCGGGGGTTACGGCTGAAAGTCCGATAAGGTCGGTCAGATAGAATTCGTCCGCGTCGGGTTCGGGCAGCGAGTCCCGGGCTATATACAGGCGCACGCCACGAAGGGCCTGGGCCTGTTCGCGGGTCTCGACTTCCCGCGCCCTTGCGATCAGATCGCCGTTGGCCAGACGGCCGCCGGTCAGGGTCAGGGCGACCGCGCCGTCCTCGCGAAGAAGGGTGGCGTAGCGCAGCGGGGCGGCCGGGTCCTCGGTGTAGGTCGTGATCCGAAGATCACCCTTCACGCCGAAGGCGCCGGCCGCTTGGGCGACGAGGATCAGGCCGCGCCGCGCCGCCACCTTGGCCCCTAGCCTTCGACGGGGGTTTCGGCGGCGGCTTCAGGGGCCTCTTCGGCCGGGGCTTCCTCGGCCGGGGCCTCGGCGGCTTCGGCGACCGGCTCCGCTTCGGCAACGGGCTGCTCTTCGACAACCGGGTGGGCGGCGGCCTCGGCGGCTGCCGCGGCGGCGGCTTCGGCCGCTTCAGCGGCGGCGGCGGCCTGGGCGGTGGCGCGGTCGTCGCGTTCCTTGACCCGTTCCTTGGCCTTGGCGTGGGGCTCGCCCTTCTTGGGGTTGGTCCCGTGTTCCCAAGCTCTCAGCTCTCGCATCGCCAGGAAGCGGGCCACACGCTCGGTGGGCTGGGCGCCCTTGGACAGCCACTCGGTGACGCGCTCGGTCTTCAGGACCAGCCGTTGCGGGTCGTCCTTCTTCAGCAGCGGGTTATAGGCGCCCACCTTCTCGATGAAACGGCCGTCGCGGGGCGAATGGCTGTCGGCGATGACGATCGAATAATAGGGGCGCTTCTTGGCGCCGCCGCGGGAGAGACGGATCTTCAGCATGACGGTGGTTTAGTCCTTCGGGTTTGATTTATTTCAAGGTTTCTTGAACGGGTTGAAGCCGGGCGGCAGGCCGCCGAGGCCAGGAAGACTGGGCGGCGGCTTGGCGCCCAGACCGGGCAGCGAGGGCATGCCGCTCGGCGCGGGGCCACCGCCCGGCAGGGCCGGGGGTTTCATGCCGCCGCCCATGGCCTTCATCGCTTCCATCCCGCCGCCACCGGCGCCGAACATGCCGGCCATCCGGGCGAAGCCCTTGCCGCCGTCGCGGGCCATCATCTTGAAGGCGTCCTGCATCTGGCGGTGTTGTTTCAACAGGCGGTTGACCTCGGAAACCTCGACCCCGGCCCCGGCGGCAATCCGTCGCTTGCGCGAGGCCTGGAGGATGTCTGGCTTCTTGCGCTCCTTGCGGGTCATCGAGCCGATGATCGCCCGCTGGCGGCGGATCGATTTGTCGGTCACCCCCGATTCGGCGATCTGTTTCTTCATCTTCTGGACGCCCGGCAGCATGCCCATCAGGCCTTCCATGCCGCCCATCTTTTCCATCTGGTTGAGCTGGTCGGACATGTCGTCGAGGTCGAACAGGCCCTTGGCCAGTTTCCGGGCCATGGCCAGGGACTTGGCCTCGTCCAGGTCCTGGGCGGCGCGTTCCACCAGGGCCACCACGTCGCCTTGGCCGAGGATCCGGCCGGCCACCCGGCGGGCGTCGAAGATCTCCAGGGCGTCGATGCGCTCGCCCGTGCCCAGGAACTTGATCGGCAGTCCGGTGACCGCCCGCATCGACAGCGCCGCCCCGCCGCGCGCGTCGCCGTCGGTTCGGGTCAGGACCAGGCCGGTCAGGGGCAGGCGCTCGTGGAAGGCCTTGGCGGTGCGCACCGCGTCCTGGCCGGTCAGGCTGTCGGCCACCAGCAGGGTTTCGGCGGGGCTGGCGATCCGGGCGATCTCGGCCGCCTCGCTCATCATCGCCTCGTCCAGGGTGGTGCGCCCGGCCGTGTCGAGGATCAGAACGTCGAACCCGCCCAACCGCGCCGCCGAAAGCGCGCGGCGGGCGATGTCGGCCGGAGCCTGGCCGGGAAGGATCGGCAGGGTGTCGACACCGGCTTCCTTGCCCAGTACCGCCAGCTGTTCCATCGCCGCCGGACGGCGCACGTCGAGCGAGGCCATGATGACCTTCTTGCGCTCGGTCTTCAGCAGCCGCAGCGCCAGCTTGGCCGACATGGTGGTCTTGCCCGAGCCCTGGAGGCCCGCCATCATGATCACCGTCGGTGGATTGAGCGTCAGGCGAAGCGGTTCGGCGTTCTCGCCGCCCAGCATGTCTACCAGGCCGTCATAGACGATCTTGATCACCTGATCGGTGGGCTTGACCGAGCGGATCACCGCCTCGCCCTGGGCCGAGACCCGGGCCTTTTCGATGAACTCGCGCACGACCGGCAGCGCGACGTCGGCCTCGAGCAGCGCGACACGCACCTCGCGCATGGCCTCGTCGATGTCTTTTTCCGACAGGACGCCGCGACCGGACAGGCGGTCGAAGACGCTGGAAAGCCTTTCGCTCAGTCCTTCAAACATGGCCGATCCCACAAAATCCCACACGCAACGACAAACGCCCCCGTGCGCGATCACGCGGACGGGGGTCCCCTCCGCCCTCGTCCCACATCGCCGTTATTCGGCGACAAGGGGGTCGTGGCGGTGGAGGCGCTAGGCTAGAGTCTGGCGCCGGAAGGGCGGGTCTATGCGCCCAAGTCCGATATCGGTCAAGAACCGGCCAGAATGGCGAGGAACATCCGATGGAACGACGCGCGCTGCAGATCGCCATTTTCCTGGCCGGCCTTGTGCCGGTGTTCGGAGGCGGTGTGGGCGCCGTGATGGGCGAGGCGGCGTTCGGTTCATGGGCCGGGGCGGGGGAAGACAGTCATATGCGCTATCTTTCCGGGCTGTTGCTGGGAATTGGTCTGGTGTTCTGGGGCTGCGCGCCGACGATCGAGCGGCGAGGCGACGTCATTCGGGTGCTGACCGGCATCGTGGTCATCGGCGGCTTGGCGCGCCTTGGCGGGGTGCTGGCGCACGGCGATCCGGGTCGGATGCGCTGGACCCTGGTGATGGAGCTGGTCGTCACGCCGCTGTTGTGTCTGTGGCAGGCGCGGATCGCCAGGCTTTGGGCGTCGGGCGCCCTTGGCGGCGCCTCCGCGGCCCGCTAAGGCGGGAACGGCAAATCATGATCCGGGGAAACCGGGTCTCAGGGACAGGGGATGCCGATGCTCGACCCACACTTCAAGGCCATGCTGGACGCCGAAGCCGCCGCCGCGCCGGCCGATTCGCCGCCGCTGGAAGCTCTGCCGCTCGACGTGCTGCGAGGCTTCTATCAGGCCCAGCGCACCGGACAGAACGTCGGTTCAAGTCCGGCCGATGTGGCGGCGCGTGACCTCACCGTTCCGGGACCTGGCGGCCCGATCCCGGTTCGGCTCTACATCCCGCCCACGGCGGTCAATCCGGGACCCTGCCTGGTGTATTTCCACGGCGGCGGCTGGGTGATCGGCGATCTCGAGACCCACGACGCCCATTGCCGGCGCCTGGCCAGCTATTCGGGCGCCAAGGTCCTGGCCGTCGACTACCGCCTGGCTCCGGAGCACCCATTCCCCGCCGGCCACGATGACGCCCTCGCCGCCACCCGCTGGGTGTTCGACCACGCCGCCGAAATCGGCGTGGATCCGGCCCGGATCGGCGTCGGTGGCGATTCCGCCGGCGGCAACCTGGCCGCCTCGGTGGCCATCGACATGCGAGAGGACGCTACTCGGCGTTTGAAGTTCCAGCTTTTGATCTATCCGGCCCTGACACCGGCGGAACCGACCGGTTCCCGCCTTGAGCTCGACGGGCCGGTGCTGTCGACCGCGGTGATGGCGTTCTTCGAAAAGTCGCTGGCCCATGCCGATCACCCCGATTGGCTTCGGGCCGCCCCGGCCCAGGTGGAGGATCTGACAGGCCTGCCGCCGGCCATGGTGGTGACCGCCGGTTTCGACCCCCTGCAGGACGAGGGTCGGGACTACGCGCTGGCGCTGATCGACGCGGGCGTGCCGGCCAATCACCTCCACTACTCGGCGCTGGTGCACGACTTCTACATCATGGGCGATGTCTCGCCCGCCGTGGTGCTGGCGGCCAAGGAGGCCGGCGCGGCAATCAAGGCGGCGCTTTAGCCGCGCTCCCGCCTCGCCCGCGCCTGGATCAGCACCGCGCCGCCGGCCAGTACGGCCAGCAACGAGCCGATGATCACCGCCGCGCGGAGCTGGCCCTGGACCGCCGGGTCGGCGGGATCGAAGGCCAGGGCGCCGATGAAAAAGCTCATGGTGAAGCCGGCGCCGCAGAGCAGGGAGACCCCGAACAGTTCCAGCCAGTTGGCCCCCATCGGCCGCCGGCCGAGGCGAACCGCAACCGCCAGGGCCGAGAACCCCAGGACACCCAGAGGCTTGCCGACCAGCAAGCCCAGGGCGACGCCCAGGGGCATCCGGCCGAACAGACCCTTCCAACCCAGATCCGCCAAAGAGAAGCCGGCGGAAACGAAGGCGAACAACGGCAGCACGCCATAGGCGACGTAGGGGTGGAGGCCATCCATGAAGGTCTTCAACACGCTTTGCTGGTCGGCCCGGCGCGCGCCGATCGGCACGGTCAGGGCGCAGGCGAAGCCGGCGACCGAAGTGTTGACGCCCGACTGCAGAGTGAAGGCCCAAACCACCACAAACCCCGCCGCATAGATCAGCCGGGGCGCGGTCTTCCACCGCGACAGCGTGGCCAGGCCACCGAGGGTAAGCAGGGCGCCGGAGAGCGACACCGGGTGGATGGGGGTGGAGAACAGCAGGCCGATCAGAACGATCGCGCCCAGATCATCCGCCACCGCCAGGGTCAGCAGAAACAGCCGCAGAGAGTCGGGCAACCGTCGGCCGAACACCGCCAGGGCGGCCAGGGAAAACGCCACGTCCGTTGGTGTCGGCACCGCCCAGCCCGCCGGCGATCCGCCGGCTCTGGCGTTGACGGCCAGATAGACCAGGGCCGGCCCGATCATGCCGCCGGCCGCCGCGAAGATCGGCAGGGCCAGGCGCCGTGGCGAGGAAAACTCACCCCGCAACACTTCGAACTTGATCTCCAGGCCGACCACCAGAAAGAACACCGCCATCAGGCCGTCGCGGATCCAGCTGAGTACGCTTCGAGTCTGGTCGAAGGCTCCGAAGCGGATCGAGAACGGCGTGTCGATGAAGCTGAAATAGGCCTCGGAGGCCGGCGAGTTGGCCATGATCACGGCGGCCAGCGCGGCGAGGGCCAGAAGGGCGCCGGCGCCGGACTCGGTCTTCAGGAACGCGAGGGTGGACGGGCTGGCCATAGCGTGGGGCTAACACGCCGTCGCGTCCTGGGAGAAGGCCAAAGCGACGGGCGTCTTGCCGCCGCCGTCACTGTGCGGCATCGATGAACAATGCCCGTCTCATCCGACTATCGCCCCGATCCGAGGTTTCACGCGCTGTGGGCGGGCCCGTCGGGCGATGAACTGGCTGACGCGGTGTCCCCGGCCGACTTTCCCAGCCGGACCATCCGGTTTCGCAATGACCGGGCGGCGGCGACCGTGGGACTGGCTTCGCTCGATGACGCCGAATGGCGGGCGCATTTCGCCGCGTTCGAGCCCCTGCCCGGGAACCAGCCCCAGCCGCTGGCCATGCGCTATCACGGCCATCAGTTCCGCAACTACAACCCGGACCTCGGCGACGGCCGGGGCTTCCTGTTCGCCCAACTGCGCGAAACCGGAACGAACCGGCTGCTGGATCTTGGCACGAAGGGCTCCGGCCAGACACCCTGGTCGCGGGCCGGAGATGGACGTTTGACCCTGAAGGGCGGCGTCCGCGAGGTCCTGGCGACGGCGATGCTCGAAGCGTTGGGGGTCCCGACCTCGCGATCGTTCTCCCTGGTCGAGACCGGCGAGGCCCTGGAACGCAGCGACGAGCCCAGCCCGACGCGCGGCGCGGTGCTAACCCGGCTGTCGCACAGCCATATCCGGTTCGGAACCTTCCAGCGTCACGCGGCGCTGGAGCGGCCGGTGATCATCAGCCTGCTGATCGACCACGTGGTGGAGACCTACTATCCGGAGCTGGCCGGCGCGAACAATCCGGCCGCGGCGCTCCTGACCGCCGTGATCGCCAAAAGCGCGGTCCTGACCGCCCGCTGGATGGCCGCCGGCTTCGTCCACGGCGTGCTCAACACCGATAATATGAACATCAACGGCGAGAGCTTCGACTACGGCCCCTATCGTTTCCTGCCCCGGAACGATCCGAATTTCACCGCCGCCTATTTCGATCATTCGGGGCTCTACAGCTTCGGGCGCCAGCCGGAGGCGGTGTTCTGGAACCTGCGCCAGCTGGCCGGGGCCTTCAGTCTGGTCAGCGAGACGGAGCCGTTGGTGGACGCGCTGAACGGCTTCGGGGCCGCCTATCGCGACGCCCTGGCCGGCGCCATCGTCGAGCGGCTGGGGGTGAAGGCGCTCTCACCCGACGCGGCCATCGACCTGGCCAACGCCGCCTTCCGCGCCCTGGCCGAAGGTGGCGAGGCGCTGAGGTGGGAGCCGTTGTTCTTCGACTGGTTCGGCGGCTCGGCGTCGGAGGCGCGGGCCATGACGGGGCCGCGCGCCGCTCTGTATGAAAGCGAGGCGTTCACCGTCTTCCGCGCCCGCCTTCTCGGTCACGAACCTGATCGGCCGGAGCGCCTGGCAAACGCCTATTTCGCCGGAACCGAACCAGAGGAGCTGCTTTACGACCAGATCGAGGCCCTTTGGGCGCCGATCGCCGAACGAGACGACTGGTCAGCCTTCGAGGCCAAGCTGGCGGCGATCGAGGCGGCCCGCTTCGGCTGGGCGCTGTAGCGCCTTGCCTTCCCCAGCGGCGGGCGCCGCATCGCGCAATCACTACAATCAAAATGGAATCCCGACCCATGCCCACCCTGTTCGACCCTATCCGCCTGGGCGACCTCGATCTGCCCAACCGCGTGATCATGGCCCCCTTGACCCGGATGCGGGCCGACCCCGCCACGCGCGCGCCGACCGATCTGGTGGCTACGCAATATGTGCAACGGGCCTCGGCGGGGCTGATCCTGGCCGAGGCGACCTCCGTGGACCCCATGGGCGTCGGCTATATGGGCACGCCCGGCATCTGGTCGGCCGAACAGACCGAGGGCTGGAGGCGTGTCACCGCCGCGGTGCACGCGGTCGGCGGTCGTATCGCCCTGCAACTCTGGCACGTCGGCCGGAATTCCGAGCCGCTGGTGCTGGGCGGCGCCACGCCGATATCATCGAGCGCCATCGCCTGCGAAGGCTTCATCAGCCAGCAGCGCCCGAAGCGGCCGTTTCCGACGCCGCGCGCCCTTGAAACCGATGAGATGCCGGGCGTGGTCGCGGGGTTCCGGCGGGCGGCGGAAAACGCCCAGGCGGCGGGCTTCGACGGCGTCGAGATCCATGGCGCCAATGGCTATCTGCTCGACCAGTTCCTGCAGGACAGCTGCAACAAGCGTGACGACATCTACGGCGGCCCGATCGAGAACCGCGCCAGGCTGCACCTGGAAGTCACCGACGCCTGTATCTCGGTATGGGGCGCCGGCAGGGTCGGCATGCACCTCGCGCCGCGCGGCGACGCCCAGGGCATGGGCGACAGCGACGCGCACGGAACCTTCACCTATCTGGCGCGCGAATTGGCTAGGAAGAATATCGCCTATCTGTTCCTGCGCGAACATGTGGGTCCCGACCGACTGGCGCCGGCGATCAAGACGGCCTTCGGCGGCCCGGTGATCGTCAATGAACAGTTCACCCTGGAGCAATCGATCGCCGATCTGGACGCCGGCATAGCCGACGCCATCGGCTTTGGCCGCACCTTCATCGCCAACCCCGACCTGCCGGCGCGGCTGAAAGCCGGGGCGCCTCTGAACGAGTTGAACCCCGCCACCCTCTACGGGCCGGGTCCGGCCGGCTACACCGACTATCCGGTGATGGAGACAGTCGCGGCCTGAAGCATGGCCCGCCTCCTGACCTACAATGTCCACCGCTGCGTCGGGACCGATGGCCGGCTTGACGTAGGACGGGTGGCGGATGTGATCGCGGCCCAGGCGCCCGATATCGTCGCTCTTCAGGAGTTGGATGTCGGCCGCGCTCGCACCGGCCACGTGCATCAGGCCGAGTCGCTGGCCCACCGCCTTGGCATGGCGTTTCACTTCCACGCCGCGTTACGCGTCGAGGCCGAACTCTATGGCGACGCCATTCTGACCGCGCGCCCGGAGCGTCTGATCAAGGCCGGCCCGCTGCCGGGGCGTCCGGGTCAGCCCTGGTTGGAGCCTCGGGGCGCCCTGTGGGTGGCTGTCGAGATCGATGGGATCGAGCTGCAGGTGATCAACACGCACCTTGGCCTGGTGCCGCGCGAGCAGCGCGACCAGGCCAAGGCCCTGGCCGGGCCTGATTGGCTCGGCGCCCCCGAGCGGCGCGATCCCGTGATGCTGGTGGGCGACTTCAACGCGACGGCGCTGTCTGGCGTGTACAGGACTTTGTCCACGGGTTTGACGGAGGCTCGGCGCCTGTCGCCCCAAGGCGGGCGAGTCCCCACCTTTCCGTCGCCGGCGCCGGTACTGGCCATCGATCATGTCTTTGTCAGCGCGGGCATCATGGTCGAGGCGGTCAGGACGCCAGGCGATCCATTGTCCCGCCGCGCATCGGATCACCGGCCTCTGGTGGTGGATTTTCGTCCGCATAGGCCCTGATCCGGGCCTCAAGGGCGCGCCGGCGTTTCCAGGGCCGAAACGAGTCCCCCGGACCCATGGGATCGCCGATATGTAGTCTGGCGATCAGGGCGGTCATTGGATTGAGCTTGGTGGACGCGATCGGGCGCAGCCGGCAATAGCCGCCATGGCGCAGGAATTCGATGGCGCCGCCCATGGTCAGCTCGCGCTTGATCGCGGTCTCGACAACCTCTGTCGAGCAGCCGAGCCAGTGAGCGACCAGAGTAGTTCGCAGTCGAGCGATGGTTGTCCTTGCGTCCGGCGCCGTGGGTCCGTCCGCCTCGATGGAGAGATCGCATTCAGTGTCGAAGCCGAACGAGCGATTGTCCAGATTGGCCGAGCCGATACGCACCAGTTCATCGTCGATGATGGTCAGCTTGGCGTGGACGATCATATCTCGTCCCAGGGTGGTGACCGGGCCGTAGATTCTGAAACGGTCATACCGATCGGCCTGTTGCAGCCTCTCGATGAACCGCGAGCGGGTGGGATCCATGGTCATGCGGTCGAAATAGCTGGGTGATCGCCCGCCGGAAATCAGCACCACCTCCGGTCCCTTCGGCTCGCCAAGGCGCCGCGCCAAGGCGTTCCCCATCAGTTCCGAGGTGAAATATTGGTTTTCCATGTAGATACAGTGCTTGGCGGCCGCGATGCTCGCCAGATGCAGCGCTTCGGCTTCCTTCACCGCCGCCTCACCCTTCCAGTTGGCTTCGGTGCGAGACAGACCGACGCGCGCCCGCTCGAACATGATCGGAACGCCCGTGGGCCAGTTCGCGGCCTGAGGCGACGGCTGCGACGGCTCCACCGTCTCTGCGGTGCACCGCAGCCAGCGCCGCCGGAACAATTCTCCCAAGGCTGCGGCGGGCGGTCCGTCCACCAGGGCCATGATTTCATGACGGCTGGGGTAGAAGCCTTTTCCGCGCTTGGTGGTTTCCCGCCGCGGGTCGTCGTCCAGATGCGCCGGTGTGTCCCAGCGGTCCTGACCGATGTCACAGCCGCCGCAAAAGGCCAGAGCGTCGTCGATGACGATGACCTTCTGATGGTGACAGGCGCCGACCGGCAGCTTGCCATCGAGCACGAACTTCACCCGGCTCCCGGCGAACACCCCACGGTCGGCGATCGGAAAGAACTTCTGGGTAGCCGCCACCGGCAGGGCCGATTGCCAGCACAGCACGCGGACATCGAGATCCCGACGTTCGTCGGCCAGCCGTTTCAGGAACCCGGCGATGTCCTCCTCACCAGCCACCGCGCCGCCCGGCTTCGGGCTCAGGCGGGTATCCGGCTCAAAGGCCCAGTTCAGGAAATAAAGCGACCGCCGCGCCTGGCCTATCGCCTCCCTGGCGGCGTCAAAATAGGCTTGGCCGTCGACGAGTACCGTAGCGCGGGCGGCGGAGCCGACCCGCCAACAGCGGCTTCCAGTTTCCAACAGCAATCGACGCACCCTCCAACCGGCGGGCTGTCAACGCGCGAACCGGCGTTTGGCTCCATACAAGCCGGCTTTCGCGGTCAGGCGTAGCCGATCGCCCGCCTCTGGTCCTGCACGATGGTCATCGCCGCGCGCAAGTAGTGAAACGCGGCCCACAGGCCGGTGGGGGCCAGGATCAGCAGGGCCAGACGCAGGGAGGCGGCATCGGCGCCGTGAGGGCCGGCGAACCGGTCACTCATCCAGCCGACGATCCAAGGGGCGACGATCAGGTTCAGCACATTGGCCGAGACTAGCGAGACGGCCATGAACATCGCCCGCATCCTGGCCGGAGCCAGATTCTGCACCAGGCCCATGGCGGGGCCGATGTAGAAGTAGATCGCCGGAATGAACAGCCACAGCATCGCCGTGGCCACGGGCAGCGAGTGGGTAAAATAGGCGATGAACGAGGGAATGGTGCAGAGGGCGGTAACCCCCGCCAGCAGCCAGGCCACGCGCCTGGGATCTGTGAAGACCGGACGCGATAGCGCCCAGGCCGTGACCAGGGTGGCCAGCGACCCGGCGACGAGGTGAATGGGTCCGAGAATGGCGCCTGCGCCATCCACGCCCAGGCCATAGGCGCGCTGAAGATAGGTGGCTGTGAAATACATCAGACCCCAGCCCCAGAAGGCGGAGAGCGCGCCGCCGGTCATGACATGGAAACTGGCCTTTTGGCTGACCATGAAGCGAAGGGTCGCCAGCAGGGAGGGCGTCGCCGTGTCGACGGTCTGGTCGAGACGTCCACGTTCCGGCTCGCGGATGGTCGCCCAGACCAGAAGGCCAATCCCCACGCCCGGCACACCCAGAACGAAAAACGCGGCCCGCCAGCCATAGTGACCGGCCACCAGCCCGGCCAGATCGGCGCCGAGCCAGGCGCCCAAGGGCGCCCCTAAAGCGAATATGGCCAGGGCCATCGGCCGTCGGCCGGCGGGAAAATGGTCGCAGATGATCGAGGTGGCGGACGGCGTGCCGCCCGCCTCGCCCACACCGACCCCGATCCGCGCCAACATGAAGGTTGGCCACGAGCGCGACAGGCCGCACAAGGCGCTCATGGACGACCAGACCACCAGGGAGGCGGACAGGATATTGCGGCGGTTGGACCGGTCGGCCAGCCAGGAAAGCGGAATACCAAAGGTGACATAGAACAGGGCCAGCGGCGCGCCGGTCAGCAGGGCGATCTGGCTGTCGCTTAGATGAAACTCACTGCGGATCGGGTCCAGCACCGTGGAGACCACATACCGGTCGGCGATGCTGATCGCATAAACGACGCACATCACGATCAGCACATACCAGCGTCGGGCCAGCGAGGAGATTGTCGCCATTGCCTTGGTGGTCCCCGGGCCGACTTGATAGTGGCATGGTCCCGACGTGGAGCGTAAGGACCACCTACTACCTACCCACAAGGACCCGATCTCATGCAATACCGCCAACTGGGCGCCAGCGACCTGAAAGTCTCCGAAATCTCGCTGGGATCGTGGCTGACTTATGGGGTCGGCGTGGAGCGCGACAGCGCCACCGCCTGCGTCAACAAGGCCTTCGATCTGGGGATCAACTTCATCGACACCGCCAATGTTTATGGCCGCGGCGCGGCCGAGACGTTCCTGGGCGAGGCGCTGGCCGGGCGCGCGCGGGACTCCTACGTCCTTGCCACCAAGGTCTATTTCCCGATGAGCGCGACCGACAAGGGCTTGTCGCGCGCCCAGATCGCCAAACAGATCGACGCCTCGCTGACGCGTCTGAAGACCGACTTCGTCGATCTCTATCAATGCCATCGCTATGACGCCGACACGCCGCTCGAGGAAACCATGGCGGCGCTCAGCGACGTGGTTCGCCAGGGCAAGGCCCGCTACATCGGCTTCAGCGAGTGGTCGGCGCCCCAGATCGAGGCCGCCGCCAAGCTGGCGGGAATGGAAAAGTTCGTCTCCAGCCAGCCGCAGTATTCGCTGCTCTGGCGCCGGCCGGAGGAAAAGGTGATCCCGCTGTGCGCGGCCAGTGGCGTGTCGCAGATCGTCTGGTCGCCCCTGGCCCAGGGGGTCCTCTCCGGCAAGTATCTGCCGGGCGCCGCCATGCCCGCCGACTCGCGGGCCACCAGCACATCCATGGGCCAGATGATGCAGAACTGGCTGACGCCCGAAATCCTGGAGGCGGTTCAGAAGCTGAAGCCACTGGCGGCTGAGGCCGGCTGCAGCCTGTCGCAATTCGCCCTGGCCTGGGTGCTGCGCGAACCCAACGTCGCTTCCGCCATCGTCGGCGCCAGCCGCCCCGCCCAGCTGGAGGAAAACGCCGCAGCATCCGGGATGGTGATCGATCCGGCGCTGTTTCGCCAGGCCGAGGGGATCGTGGCTGGGGTGCGACGGGCGGCGTAAAAGAACTTGGCGCGTGTCTGGTGTGGTAATGTTCCGAGGCTTGGGATCGGAGGCGGCGATGCGGTTGAGGCTGGGGTTCTGGATGGTCGCTCTATTCGTATCGGGAGGAGCAACGGCCGCGGCGCCACCGCCCTCGGGCCTGCGGGAGGCGCGCCCTCTACTGCCCTTGGAAGGCGTGATCACCAACCCCGACTGGGTTCACCGACCATCCAACGAGGAGCTCCAGGCGTTCTATCCGAGGCTGGCGACCGTGTTGCGCCTTTCCGGTAGGATCAAGGTCAGTTGCATAGTGACAAAAGAGGGCGCGTTGGCCAACTGCGCCGCCATGGACGAGACACCCGTCGGCATGGGGTTCGGCGATGCGGCGCTGAAGATGACCAAAGTGATGCTGATGAAACCCAAGACCCTTGACGGGGATCCAGTCGGCGGCGGTCGATTCGAGGTGGTGATCAATTTCAAGCCGCCTGATGAGGAAGCACCCTCTCAGGCCACCGAAACAGGCCCTCCGCCATCGCCTACCGGAATGGCCTTTGGGCGCCGATTGTTGAGTGCACAGGAAGCGGGAATTCAGTCCACGGACAAGGCAAGAATGGCGGCCATCCGGGATCAACTTGGAGAGGAGATTTCAACACCCGAGGGGCGGACGGCGTTCGATGCCTACGAACAGGCCGAGACCACTATGATTGCGAAGTTCGTGGATGAGCGCGCCCGGTTTTATGCCGCGTCGATTCCCGAATCGACGCTGGCGCAGATCGTAGCTTTTTTTGAGAGTCCGGCTGGGCGACAATACAACGATATTTCGAACAAGGCTTCCGAAGAGGATGTCCAGCTGAACATGAATCGGCAAAGGCTGATCATCGACGAGGCGCGCCGCACGCTGTGCCGTCGGATCGCCTGCCTGCCGGTCGACATGCCGCCGCCGAATAAATAGGTCGCCCAGGCAGGCGCTGGTTTGTCTGCCCTATCGCTTCGTGGCGATTGGTGGAACGACGCCGAAGTGAGCAAACTTCCCATCGATCGTCGGGTCGGACGCTCGCGCGGCCGCCAGATCCACCGCGCCATCGGCGAGCAGTCCGTATTTGATTTTGGCCACGCCACGCCCGAAGAGCGATGTCGCCTGGGTTGGCGCCATGGCCAAGGCGGCGGTGTAGTCCTCGATCGCCTGGGAGTAGTGACCAAGACGTAGGTGGGCCAACCCCCTGCCATCAAGGCTGTCGGCATACTTTGGCGCCAAGGTCAGCGCCTGGGTGCAATCGACGACGGCGGCCTCCAGTTCATGGCCCCATCTCGCGCGGTTCCAGCAACGCGCGAACAGCCATCCGGCTCGGACCTGTGGAGTTGGGTCGGTCGCCAGCAGGCTGTCACAATCTTTGACAGCGCCTTCGAATTGTTCGGCGCGGCTATAGGCGGCGGCGCGGCGGATCAGCACCGCCGTTGGGGACGACGACATGGTCAATGCCTGGGCGAAGTCCTTCTCCGCCGGGGTGGTTTCGCCTCGGACCATCCGCAAGTCCGCCCGCGCCATAAGAGCGAGGATGTCGTGGGGATCGAGGCGTAGCGCCCGGTCGAAATCGGCCAGGGCCAGCTCGTCCTCGGCCGTCTGGTAGTGCGCGGCCCCCCGGTCGTAGGCGTATTTCGCGGCGCCCGGGTCCAGTCGCGCCGCTTCGGTGAAATCCGCGATCGCTCGATCATACTCGCGCCGGCCCATGAAGGTGGCGCCGCGAAGCTCGAAGCCCTTGGCGTCGGTGGGCTGTGTCGTGACGTCATCTTCCGACATCGGTTCGGGGCCGCCCTGCCCTCGCACGAACACATCGAATAGGCTGAGCGCCCGCAGCGCGGCGCTTGCCGCCTCGGCCTGCGAAGCGGGGAACTCGGGCGCCAGGCTTTGCTCCTCAGCCACCATGGTGACGACGCCGGCGTCGATGCGCGAGCGCCGCTGGTAGCGCCGCCCCGCGACCGTTGTGTCCACTTCGGGCGCCGCTCCCGCCAGCCCGAAGCCAGCCCCCTTGTTCGGCAGAGTGATCTGAACGGTCCATTTGTCATAGGCCGGATAATTGACCGCGAAGGGCGCATCGGCGTGGGGACCCGGCTCGCGCTTGAACGCGGATTTGAACCCCAGGTTGCTGTCGCCAATATCGAATTCGCGATAACTCTGATTGCGGGTCCATTCCATCTTGGCCACGCCGTCCATGGTCAATCGCATGACCCGATGGGCATCGTCATAGGCGAAGTCGACCGTTTTGGGTTCGATCTACGAAATCTGCTGTCGCCAATGTTCCTTGAGACTTCGTTCAGCGTCGGCGCGCCCCTGACCATTGAGAATCAGGCGCCACCCAACTGCCGTATCGCCCCGATAGATGTGCTCCACGTGGGCCGCCGCCGAGACGTCATAGCCGCCGGAAGCGTCGAGCCGTTCCAGGCTCTCGAAAGCTGGAAACGTGAATGGCCTGGGTTCGACCTTCTCCAGTTGGGCGACCGCGGTTCTCACTGGCAGCACCCAATGAAAATTCGGAAGCGCGATGTCGTCCAAGTCCCGGTCGCCGGTTCTCGTGGCGTCCAGCCAATAGACTTTGTCGCCGATCCGGGCCCGGACAAACACGTGGTCGAACACACCTAGCCTTGGGAGCCGCTGATCAAGCCCGTCGCCCAGCACCGTGCTGACCAGGGCCGGTTCGGCTTGAATCCCCAGCTCTCGAAGCAGGGCCAGAAGCAGGGCGGTCTTGCCCTTGCAATCACCAAACCGCCTCGACCAGGTAAGGTCGGCCGCGGCCGGAACGTAGCCGCCGAAATTCATCCCCAGGAACAGGTAGCGAACCTGATCCTGGACCAGCCGCAGCGCCGCCTCGACCTGGGTTTTGGCGACTGGGCTGGCGCGACGGATACGCTCCGCCTCCCCGCGTAGCGGCGAGTCGAGATCTAGGCTCGTGGCCTTGGCGTAGAGCGGCGCCATCAGGGTTGAAATCTCGGACCAGCTCTGGAACTGAGTCAGCTCTAACTGGCCGACGTCGCCAAATCGTGATGGGGCGTCTAGCGGCGCATTCAGCGAGGTGTGGTTGACGGCGTCGACAAGCAGTTCCGATTCGCCATTGACGCTGGTCACGGTCGGTTCGGGCAATCCTTCCGTGGCGCGCCAGCGGATCGGCTTGGCGCTTGGCCAGATTTCGCGAATATGAATCCGGCCGGCCACACCACCATGGACGATGACCGCGGCGGTTTCCGACCGCCCCTGGAACACAGGGTCGTGTCGGCTGATGGTGACAGCGGAGTCGAGAACGTCGCCAACCTGTAGTCCTTCGGGTTGGACGGTGGCGGTCAAGTGGCCATCGAGCATCGCCATCTCGAGATTGGTTTCCCGGCGCAGTACGGTGACTGATTGCCGCCCGAAAGCAGGTCGATGGTCTTGCCGCCGCGCAGGATGGCCAGGCGGTGAAAGGTCAGGGTTTCGGTGTCGGGATTCCAGGCCGGAGAAACACTGGTCATCGCTGCGAGACCCTGCGGGCTCAGTACGCGTATGGCGGCCTCGGCGTAGGTCTCGTCGGCGTCGGTTCCGAGCCGGGTCTGTGTGTCCAGCAGCAGGATCTGGAGCGGGGAACCATCGGTGCTGGCGGCGATGTCTGGAATGACCAGCGGCTTAACCCAGGCTGGCGGCGGGCCGTAGACGGGCCGGTCGGCGGCGGTCGCCCAGCCGGCGGATAGCGGAAGCGTCATGATCAGCCACGCCCAGGCCGGTTTCGATTTCGCCATGCTGAAGCCCCGACCCTGGACCCGATCCTACACCATGACGCCGCCCAATACCCGTATTTATAGAGGTCCAGTGAGATCGGAAGGAGACCGACATGGCCACCAGCTACGCTGAACTCAACGACAAGCTGATCGCCTTCATCGGCCGCCAGAAGATGTTCTTCGTGGGCACGGCGCCTCTGTCGGCGGAGGGGTCGGTGAATCTCTCGCCCAAGGGCTATGACAGCCTGGCGATCATCGACAATCGCACCATCGCCTATCTGGACCTGGGCGGTTCGGGGATCGAGACCCACGCCCATGTGCGCGAGAATGGCCGCATCACCCTGATGTTCTGCGCCTTCGAGGGCGCGGCCAACATAGTGCGCGTCTATGGGCGCGGCGAGGCGATCACGTTTGATGATCCAGGCTTTGCCGAGAAGCTGGCGCTGTTTCCCGGTTTCACCCGCGCGCGCGGGGTGGTGACCTTGCACGTCACCCGGGTCAGCGACAGCTGCGGTTGGGCGGTGCCGTTCTACGACTATCGCGGCGAGCGCGATCAGCTGCGCCGCTGGGTCGACGCCGCCGAGGACGAGGCCTGGGCGGAGAGGCGCTACGCTTCCAACGCGGTCTCTATCGACGGCCTTCCTGGTTTGGTGCGCTAAGGCCGTCCGGCGCGCGGCGAATCGACCGTCGCAATCAGGATCTTGCCCTTGGGGGCCTCGGCGGCCTCGTGAGCGATCGAGCTGGGGGCGGTCAGCATGAAGAGGGTGCGGCCGTCGTCGCCGCCCAGCATGCAGGCGTAGCAGGGCATGGCGGTTTCGATCACCTCCAGCACCGCGCCGCCCTCGGCGATCAACGCACATTCGGGGGCGATCGGATTGGCGATCCAGATCGCACCGTTGGCGTCGAGCGCGATACCGTCGGGAACGCGGGGCCGGATCGACGCCCAGAGGCGACGATTCGACAGGGCGCCTGCCTCGCCGATGTCGAAGGCGGTCAGGCAGCCGCCCAGGGTTTCGCCGACAATCAGGGTCTTGCCGTCCGGCGTGATAACCGAGCCGTTGGGAAAGCTCATATCTTCCGCCGCGACGCTGACAGAGCCGTCCGGCGCGACATAGGCCAGCCTGGCCTTCGGATGGTCCGCGAGCACGCTCTGGACGCCGCGCGCCACCATCGCCGCGTCGAGATCGAAGCCGAAATTGCCCACGTAGGCGCCGCCGCCGGCGTCCACGACCATGTCGTTGCAGTGAAAATCTGCGATACCGTTGAGGTCGGCGTGCAGGCTGATCGCACCATCGGCTCCCCGGCGCATGACTTGGCGTTTGGTCATCGAGACGAACAGCATCGACCCGTCGGGCGCCCAGCCGAGGCCGGAGGGGCGGTCGTCGATCTCGAACTCGGTGCGCATGTCTCCGGCCAGGGACACCGACTTCACCGCGTGGGCGTAGAAATCGCTGAACCACAGCCGACCGTCACGCCAGCGCGGCCCCTCGCCAAAATAGACGCCCTCGGTGAGAACCTTCGTCTCTCGTCCCATGGTTTCCTCATTGTGTGTCCCGCGACACTGGACGTTTAAGCCGGCCCCGTCGAGATCGCCGTCGTCAGGGCGATGTCGCGTCCGATGGCGCGGGAGGCGGCGTAGTGGGCGAGCATGGTCAGCAGGAAGAACGGCGTCAGGGTGTAAAGCGCCAGCTGGAGCGAATGGGGTCCATAAGTCGGCGCCAGCATGTCGCTGACCTTGCCGATGAAAACCGGTCCGCCGCCCAGGCCGATCAGATTCAGCACGAACAGCAGGATCGCTGAAGACACGCCACGTTGGGCCGAGGGAACGGCGTTCTGGACCACGGTGATGGCCGGGGCCAGATACATGTTGTTGAGCATCGCCGGTCCGGCCAGGAAGACCAGGGCCAGCTGCCAGGTCGGCGCCCAGACGAACCCCAGAAAGCAAGGCAGGCTGAGGGCGAAGGCGGCCATCGGCACCAGGGCGTAGGCCCGCCGGTCGAGACGGGCGAAGCGGTCCGCCAGCCAGCCGCTGCCAAAGGTCCCGAACATGCCGGTCAGTCCCACCAGCAGGCTGTAGTAGAGCGCCAGATCGGCGCGATCCATGTGCTTGTCGCGGATCAGGAACGACGGCGTCCAGTTGAGCAGGGCGTAGCCGACGAAAGCCGAAAGGCCGCTGGAAAGCGCGGTCAAACGCAGGGTGGGGTTGGTGAAGAACAGGCCGATGCTGCGCGACAGCGACACGCGGTCGGCCTTGTGGTCGGCGCCGGGCGCCTTGGCGTCGAAGCGTCCGCGCGATGGCTCGCGCACCAACAGCAGGACAAGCAGGGCCAGCAGCACGCCGGGGGCGCCGACAGCGAAGAACGCCATCCGCCAGCCGTAGGCTTTGTCGATCGAGGCGCCGACACCAGAGCCGACCATGCTGCCGATCGGCACGCCCAGCGCGTAGATCGCCAGGCCGACGCCACGGCTGCGGGGTGGGAAATAGTCGGCGATCACCGAATAGGCCGGCGGCGAGCCACCCGCTTCGCCCGTGCCGACGCCGAGCCTGGCCAGGGCCAGGGTGGGAAAGCCGGCCGCCAGACCGCAGGCAGCTGAGGCCAGGCTCCAGACCGCGCAGGCGATGGCGATGATGCGCACCCGGTGGGTGCGGTCGGCCAGCCAGGCGATGGGAATGCCCAGCACGGTATAGACCAGGGCGAACGCCAGCCCGGAGACCAGGCCAAGCTGGGTGTCGGTGAGCTTCAGGTCAGCCTTGATCGATTCCTGCAGGATCGACATCAGCTGCCGATCGAGGAAATTGCAGGTGTAGACCACCGACAGGATCGCGGCGACGATGTAGCCGTAGGCCACCGGTTTTGTCTCGGCGCTGTCTGGAGTGGCGTTCAACAGTGATTCCCCGGACGCCCGGCGCGCCTCTGATCAAGGCGGGTCTGCCATCGACCGCTCCAAGGCGCCAGGGCCAGGCGCACCATCCAGGCCATGCTCATCTCCAGCAGTTCCTCCAACAGGGCGAGCCGTTCGCGGATCGCCTCGACGCTCGCGCCAGTGTGGCCGGATTTGGCGGCGCCTTCCAGGATGGTCTGGGCGGCGCGAGCCTCCTTCACCGCTTGCAGCAGGGCCGCCGAGAGGGCTTATTTCGGTGATCTTGTCCGTGATCAAACCAATCGCTCGGAGATGTGCGACGGTGCAAGCCCATGACTGCCCGCCAATCCGCCAGGGCCAGCGACCCCGACGATGTCAACGTAGTGCTCTCCCGGTCTGAGAGAGCCGCTAACCCGCGCCACTTTCCGCGCGCGTGGTATCTATGGGGTATCGGAGACTTCGCCACGGCCAATTGGTCAGCCAACGCCAAGCGACGTGACTTTATTCACACACCACCGCTCCGTTCAACAAGGGTCCACCTCGAATCCCTGGCGGAACGCCGGAGCGGCCGGCCGGCGTCATCGAGGGCGAAGAGGTGGATCCAGAGGTTTTCCACCAGGTCGCGGACACCCTGGTGTTTGGCGATCACGGCGTCGATCGCTTCGGTGGGCGCTTCGATGAACACGTTCAGGCGCAGCGGTTCATGAATGAAGCGCTGGCCGTCATGCACCGACTGCCAGGCCAAACCCGTCTTGAGGTCGCCGGCGTTGCCTTCAAGCACGCCGATCGCGCCGGTAACGTTGTGCAGAACCTTGTTTCCCGCGCCGAACACCCGATTGTTCACGGTTGAGCCGTAATACTGAAGGTTGATCCAGCTCGCCACGATCATAGGGGCGGTCATAATCAGTTCGAGAACGCCGAACCCCGTGTCCGCACGCCAGTCGTAGGAATGCAAAAATGCCCGCCCATTCAGATTGACCCCCCGGCTACGCGACCTGGGCGCGGCGATAAAAGCCGCATTGCCGGCTAAGCCCCATTCCGGCCGGACCTGGGTCCAGTCGCGCGAGCGACGAATGACCGCAGCGTCGATGTCCGAAGTCGCGCCGAGTCGCAGCAAGGGCGCCCGATCGCGCCGCGCCAGGCAAGAGGCTGACTCTAGCCTTGAGCGCAGCTGGTCCAGATCACCAGCCAGCGCGGCGGGCGCGCGCTCCAGATCATAGAGTTTGACCTCGTCCGTCGTGGTGTCGTGGAGTGCTCCGACGAACCAGGTGTCATCCGGGATCTCGATGCCTCGAGTCAGTAGGCCCACGCGAACCTCGGGGTCATTCAGCACATCGGCGGCGACCCGGGCGTTAGCCTCTCCCGTGTGGCCGCCGCAGGCGCCGCAGTCCAGGCCGGAGGCGTGGGGGTTATTCACAGTCGTCGATCCGTGTCCGGCTAGCACGACGAGCCGTGCGAAATCCTCGGTCATCGACATGGCCCGCAGCACCGCCTCGGCTTGGATCAGGCGCTCCTCGACGTCGAGACCGGTGCGTCGTCCTCCGACAATCCGGGGCTCGAGGCTCGGCCCCATGTGGGTGATCGCGTCCCGGTCGAGACCGTCGGTATTGGGGTCTCGGACGGTTCGGGTCAGGCCAGCGCTGTCGCTGACGATCTTCGAGGCGGAGAGCAGCCCCGCCGTCTCTACATAGAGAAACGACGACACAGCCGATAGCTTGAACGACTTCCAGGCCTTGGCGACCCGTCGCCGCAGCAGCCTCAATCCGAGGATATCGGTCTCCTCCTCCTCGGAGGCGGCGTTGACCACCTCGAGGACCGTGAACGCCGGGGTGAGCAGCACTGGACACTGCGCCCCGCCGCGTTCATGGGCGATCGGCACATATTCGATCGGGTAGCCGAAGAAGCCGGCGAACCCGATCGTCTCGACGCCCGGACTGATGGTCTCCAGCGCGCGCCTGAAAATCTCCGAGCGCACATCGATGCAAAAGGCGGCCTGCACGGCCTTACGCTCTGGCTCGCCTGCGGGCGCCGGAACGGCCCCGGCCAGCTTTGCGATCAGGCGTCGCCGCCAAGCCCCCTCATAGGCCTCCTGGGCCACCATATCGACGATCAGATCGGTGTCGTCGCCCAGTCGGTCGTCCAGGGGAACCGTCGTCGCCTGATCCATGGCGCGGCGCCAGGCCGCCTCGAACTCCGGGTCGGTCCGTTGCAGGTAGAGCGCGTAGCCCCAGACCACCCGAATGGCCAGAAGCTGGACGAGCGTGTCATCTTCCCGCCCCACGAGATTGCTGTTCCACACTTGGTAACGGGCGTAGGCGGCCCAACCGCCGACGTCGCAGAGCGCCCCATAGAGGTATTCCTCCACCGCGCGGTCAGCGACGGCCAGATCCCGGACGACGGCCGTGATCGCCGCGATGGGATCGGTCGGCATGCGCGCCACGATGGCGCGGAAGCCGCGGATCCCCATAGCCTCGGGGTTGAGGTCGTGCCGCATGCTCTCCCGCCATGCCGTATAGGGGGGCATGCCCCGGGTCGGCAGCCGCCAGACTGACTGACCGTCATCGAAGTAGGCGGCGCACCATTTGGAGATTTCATCGACCATGAAGGCGGTTCGGGATGTCTGGCGATCCCCAGAGGCCAGGTCATCGAGCACTTCGGCGACCGTGGGCACGGCGTGGCGGGACCCAGCGTCACCCTCGTCGCCGGCGAGCGATGCCTTCAGCGCTTCAAGTGATACCGGTGCGCGCCAGTCACTGGGCGCCTCGGCGAGGGCGGCGGCAAGATCGTGGTCCTCGATTGCCCCCGTGACGAGGGCTTCGCGATAGAAGGCCCGGGGCATCAGCATGTCGATCCGCGCCACGCGGCGCATGAGGGCGCAGGTCGCGTGGAACGTCCTGTCGGTGAAGCCCAGGAACGGGTTGACGGCCACGAAAGTCTTCAGTGGCCAGAGCGGTGCGATCCGGCCGCAAGCCCGCTGGATCGCGGCCGCAAGGTCCGGCACCCCATCGGACCCCGGGTTTTGTTCCCGTTCCGTCGCTTCGCCGATCGAGCTCATGTCCGGCCTCCCCTGACCGCGGCGGCGGCGATATAGGACGCGGCGACGCGGCGGGGCGGCGGCGTTGGCCAGAAGCGGACCACCCAGCGATTGGCGAGCGTATTGACATAGAGGCCGTTGGACAGATGCGCGTAGAGCGCGCGCCACCGGAGCGTGCCGCCCTTTTGCGCGAGGCGACTCTGGAAAAGGGTCAGAGCGGTGAAACAGGCGATCACGCCGCCCATGATCGCCAGATCGACCGGGCCTCGCACGGTGAGACTTGGCGCGACCGACCCCGCGAGCACCCATTCAGCAACCCGCTGGATCGTGAAATAGGCGACCGCGACAGCCCCCGCGTAGAGCAGCGTGCGCAGGACGACGTAGGCGTTCGGCCGTTCATCGATGCCGTTTGCGATCAGATGGATCAGGCCGAGCATCACAACTGCGCCCATCGTGAACACCCCTGGCCTGGCAAGGGGCGATACCCCCAATGCAGTCCCCACGCCGAACGCCACGGTCAGCACCAGTCCGATGGCGACCAACAGCCGAAGGGGGTGTGGCTGGCCGCCGGGGCTTGGCGTCCAGGACGCGCGGGCGATGTCGATGACGCTGCCCGAGGACAGGAAGGCGTGCGCCTTGTAGAGCGAGTGGGCAAAGATGTGCAGCAACGCCGCATGGAAGGCGCCAAGCCCGCACTCAAGCATCATGAATCCCATCTGCGCGATCGTCGAATAGGCGAGGGACACCTTGATCGACGTCTGCGTGAGCATCACCGTCGATCCGAACAGGGCGGTGAGGCCGCCGACCGCGGCCAGAGTGTCAACAGCGGGCGTCGAAAGCGAGATGAGGCCTGACATCCTGAGGACCAGAAAACCCCCGGCGTTGATGATGCCGGCGTGCAGCAACGCTGAAACCGGCGTCGGGGTCTCCATCACCTCCAGAAGCCAGCCATGCAGGGGGAACTGCGCCGATTTCAGCAAAGCCGCGACGACGAAGAGCACGGCGATGAGTTGGCCCGCTCCCGGCAGGGCGCCGGCCGCGCGCGCCGCCTCCGCGCCGGCGAAGATTACGGCGTAGTCCAGGCTCCCGAAGGCCCTGTACGCGAGGACAAGCGCCACGATCAGGCAGGCGTCGCCCAGGCGGCTGGCCAGGAACTTCTTGCGCGCCGCGAGAACCGCCGCCGGCCGTTCCGGGTAGAACAGCAACAGACGGTTCAGGCCGAGGCTCGTGACGATCCAGGCAAGCATGAACTGGAAGAGGTTGCCGGAGATGATCACCATGAGCACCGCCGCCAGCGTCAGGCACAGGCGGCTGGTGAACCGTCCCTGGCCCTGGTCACCGTCCATGTAGTTGCGGCTGTAGAGAATGACGATCGTGCCGACGAAGGCCACGAGGGCGAACATGATCGCGCTCAGGGCGTCGATATAGAGTCCCAGGCCGACGCCAGACACGCCGAGCGCCGGGGTGCGCATGGCGCCCTTCGCCGCCGTGAGGCCGCCCACCCCCAGGGCGACGCCGAGCGCGCAAAAAGCGGCGGCGCTCGCGCCGGCGAGCATGGCCCTGACCCGTCGATCCGCGAGGCCGTCCGGAACGGCGCCGATGGCCGCGAGGGCGGCGGGTCCGATCAGGATGAGCCAAAGCAGTTCCGATGTCATGATATCCTCCAAGGAGTACGGCGCGTGGTCAGGCGGGCGCTTCGGCGTCGACGTCGGCGACGCCGACCGCGCCGGCCGCGCGCGCGCGGGCCACGGCGGCGGGCGTCGCCGGCGCCTGCCAGTAGACCGGCATGGAGGCCGCGCGGCTCAGCGTCCCCAACCGGTCCCAGTCGGTGGCGCCCGGACCTTCCGGTTCCAGCACCGCTAGATCGGCCCCGAGAGCGGCGGCTGTCGAAAGTTCGGCGGCGCCGCGACAGGCAACCGCCCACAGGTCCGCCGGGGGCCGCGACGTCGCCGACGTCAAGTCGCGGGCGCTGGTGTGGATGCCCGCCGCGCCGGCTCGCAAGGCTTCCAGCGCCAAACCGGCGATCAGGATCCGCGCGCCATGGCGCCGAGCGAGATCGCCTGCCCGGCGCGCCAGGGCGACTCTCTGGTCGGCGGCAAGGGCGTCCGCGTGGAACCGCACCAGCCGCGCGCCCGTCTTCAACAACCCGGCGAGCCGGGTCAGGGCGGCGTCCGCCCCGTCCAGCCTGTTCACGGTCACCGTGTGGTAGATTCCCGGCAGGGAGACCGACCGCAAGGCGCGGTCGTTTGATGGCAGGATCGGCGCCACGGCCGGCGCGCCCGGATCGACCCAGGCGAGCCGCTGCCCCTCCCGGCCAGCGGGAGACCCGCCCCAGGCATCGACGAGGAACAGCGACAGGCGGATCCGCCGGGTCGGGAAAGCGTGCTCATAGCGTAGCCACGGGCGAAGATCCCGCGCTTCGAGGCCAACTTCCTCCCACAGTTCCCGCGCCGCGGCCTCGGCGGGCGTTTCACCTGGGTCGATCTTGCCGCCAGGCGCCTCCCAGAATCCCGGCGACAGCTGGCGGGCCGTGCGTTCGGCGAGGAGAACCCGGCCATCGGGGCTCCGGACGAGGCAGGCCGCCACGTCGACAACGCGGTCTGGCGAGGTCGCCACTCGCGGTAACGCGCGTTGCGCGGCCATCGGACCCCACGGGCGCCGATCAATCGCCGGTCGAGACATCGGCCATCTCGGCGGCGTGGCTGGCGAAGTCCAGCTCGCGCTCGCCGGGCATGGCGCCGCCTTCGCCGTGGATCGTCACATTGACGTGGGTGCGGCCAAATCCCAGGTCGGGATAGAGCCCCGTGGCCTCCGACACCCCGGCCAGTCGGTCCAGGAAGGCGCGCGTGTCCGCATAGCAGCCGAAATCAAAGCGGCGGAACAGGGACGGCGGGCGCGCGACGGCGGTCCAGCCCGCCGGCAGGGGCAGTGGGAGGGTGTCTGACATTCTGGGTTTTCCTGTTCTGGGCGCCGAGGCCGGCCCCGGACCGTGTCGCCTCAGAGCGGGGCGGGTCCGCTCGTCATCGCGGCGGGCAGTATTCGCTCGACCTCGTCATGCGGGCGGGCGATGATATGGGCCGCCGCGAGGCCGTCCCCGACGCGTTCGCAGGCGTCCGCGCCCGCGCGCACGGCGGCATTCACGGCGCCGGTCTCGCCCCGCACCATGACGGTGACGTAGCCGCCGCCCACGAACTCACGGCCGATCAGCCGCACCTCCGAGGCCTTTGTCATGGCATCCGCCGCTTCGATCGCGGGCACCAGACCGCGGGTCTCGATCATGCCCAGGGCTATACCCATCTTTTCGCTCGCCATCTCATTTCTCTCCTTCTGATTGTGGACGGTCGGGCTCGGATGCGCCCGGACCGAGGGGGTGGATCATGCGTCTTGGCCGGCGGGGAGCATCTGCTCGACTTCGGCATGCGGCCGGGCGATGATGTGCGCCGCCGCGAGGCCGTCTCCCACGCGCTCGCAGGCGTCCGCGCCAGCGCGCACGGCGGCATTCACGGCGCCGGTCTCGCCGCGCACCATGACGGTGACGTAGCCGCCGCCCACGAACTGCCGGCCTATGAGTCGAACCTCGGAGGCTTTGGTCATGGCGTCGGCCGCCTCTATCGCCGGTACGAGGCCGCGGGTTTCGATCATGCCGAGGGCGATGCCCATTTTCTCGCTGGCCACGGGGAGACTCCTTAAGGTGAGGTTGAGGGGGTAGAGGGGGTTGGTTTCGGGGTTGCTGGGCGGCGGGGAGCCGCGTCGGCGGGTCATGATCGCCACCGGGTCTCGTCCCAGTGATCGATGATGCCGCCGATGGTCAGGTCGGTGGTAATCTTTGGATTCCCGGCGGCGGAGCGAGCGGCGGAGAAGCCGATCGTCACCACGAAGTCTCCCGGCTTGGCGCCGATGGGATCGAGCGCGACCTCCAGATCGCCCCCGGCGTCCTCAACGACGCGCAGGCCCTTGGCCGATAGCCAGTAGTTGCGTTTCGTGGTGACGAGATTACGCACTACGCGTTGAATCCGCATCCGCGCCTCCTCCGCCCGCCCGGCCGGTAGCCTCGTCCCAGTAGTCGATGATCCCGACGATCGTGAGGTCGCTGGGGTAGTCCTTGGACCCCGCCGCGTCGCGCGCCGCCGAGCTGCCGACGGCAATGACCCAATCGCCGGGCTTGCAGCCCACGGGATCGACCGCCACCTGCTTGCCGCTCGAGCCGCATTCCTTGACCACGAGCAGCCGGCGGTTCTGCAGCCCGGCGATCCGGGCGGTAGCGACCAGGGTGCCCTCAACCTGACAGATTTTCATGACCGCGCGTCCTCGGGATCGACGGGTTCCAGGCGTGGCGCCTCTCCTGCGCGAACCGCGCACTCCACATGCAATAGTCCACGCTCGGCCAGGGCTGGATGACTGGCGAGGATTGCCGAACGCAGGCGCTTCGCCCTCTTGCGCGCGCGATCGGCGGCGCCGGGAATGCGCGTGTCATAACGGGCGTTGGCGAGGACGGGGACCGGGAGCCCCTCTGGCTCCAGCCGCTTGCGCAGGATCGAAATGCCGATGAATAGGTCGCCCGAGCCCTCCTCGATGGTGTTCATCTGGGCCTGGAAGGCGAGATTGCGCAGCTGGACGTCGTCTATGGGGTCGCCGACGACGATAAGGCGTTCGGTGTGTCCCGCGTCCGCGTAGGCGCCGCCGTGCCAGGATCGCACGGCGTCGATCTGGCCGATGTTGTTCTTGAGCAGGTAACCGCAGAGCCAGCGCATCCCTTCGGTCGCGTCGTCGTCCGCCACCACGCCAGCGGCGCCAGCGACCGCGTCGCGGATCGCGGCCTTCGCCCCTTCCCGATCCAGGGCGGCGGTGGCCGGGTAGAGATCGCGATTGTCGGCCACGCGGTCGAGGCTCATCCGTCCCGCGCCGTCCGGGATATGGACCCGGATGGCGTCGGTGTCGGTGTCAACGCCGACCATCAGGGTGGCGACCCCAGCGTCCTCGCTGTGGATCGCCCGGACCGCCGCTTCGAATTCCTCTAGACGCCGCAGAAGGGTCCCGGCCGCGCGGCCATCGTCGCTCCCGTGGGCGGCGCAGCCCTCATGACGCGGGTCCAGGCTGCTGAAGTGATAGACCCCGATCTTCAGGAACCGGGTGGGCACGCCGGCGGTGTTGGGCCGACCGTCGCGCCACCGCCGCAACTCGATGCTCTCCCAATGCCGGATCGACTCGTCGATGTCGAACATCGCCCCGGCGTAGGACTTGCGCCAAGCGACCACGGCCGGCGGCACGCGCAATATATAGTCGAGCACGCCACTCAGTCGACCGTCGGCGCAGGCGGAGACATCGACGGCGTGAAATCCCCACCGCTGGATCAGCGCCTCGACGCTTTCTCCGTCCGTGAGGCGGGTGTGGTCGCGGTCGAACGCCCGCTCGACCAGTTGACGAAAGACAGCGAGGACGACGGCGCCGTGCAGGGCTCGCAGGTTCAGCGGGTTGGTCCAGGTAGCGCGGAGGGCGGCCGGCGGGACGCTCACATCGAGGCGGTCGCGCAGGATTCGGGAGGCGATGTCCGGGAAGGAAGGCTCGAACTGCCGAGGCGTCAGATCTCGCAGGGTGGGCTCTATCGCGCCAAAGGCCGCGGCGATGGCATCGGCCCTGCGGCGCAGGCCCAGGCTGACCATGCCGTCGGCGAGGACGTGCGCGCCGGCGGGTTGCGTCTGGATATCCGCGGTCGCCGACGTTCCGGGAACGGCGTTCGGTATTATCCAAGGTGTTTGGCGACGCCAAGGATCGGCGGCGCGCGTGTGAGCTCTATCAGGACCGAATTTCATCCCCGCGCGCCTCCAGAGAGCGTCACCCGAGCCTCGGCGTTGGACGGGAAGCCCGACATCCCGGTCACGAGTTGGCGGGGGGCGTCGTCGCCATGGTCGGCCCGGAAGGCCCTGGCGCCCGCGAACACGGCCGGCTGGCCGGCGCGCAGGCTCGGATTGCGCCGGCTGGCGAAGTCACCTTCGACACCGGTGATGTTGGTGGCGTTCGTCCAGGCGTCGCCGGTGATCGCCCCGCCGGGTCGACCTTCGCCGGTGATCCGGTCACGGGCCGCGCCATTCGCCGGGTCGGAGGCGAGCGCCTGGCGGGGAACGAAATCCAAGGCCCCTGTGATCTTGCCATGTCCGGCCGCGAACGCCCCTGTCACCCGGTCGCCGCCGGCGTCGGGGGAACCTGTCCGCAGATGAGCCGCCCTTTGCGGCGAAGACACCGAGAACCGATCATCGATCGCATCGACTGTCGCTGCCGGCGCGGTCGGGCCGGCGGCCCGATAGTAAGGCGTCCCGCTGATTTCACGGCCTACGCCGCGACCGGTTCCCGTTATCCGGTCGCCGTGGACCGGGGCGTTGCCCGTAACGGGGATGGCCGACGGCCGCCCCCCGAGTCCCCCCAAGAGCCGCGCCTCGGCTGCGTCGGCGCTCGCTGGATCGCACCATTTGGCGAGGCTCAGGGGGCCTTGATAGGGAGCGCCGGTCACGGTGGCGCAGGTTCCGTGGGCCTCGCCCGTCACCCGTGGATCATGTTCGAGGTCGGGGCCGGACACTCGCGCCCCGCGCCAGGTCTGGGCGATCCTGACCTTGCCCGCCGTGACGGGGTCGGGCCTATGGCTCTCGGCGCCCGCGGGCGACGGGCCGCCGCAGGCCACTTGGCGGCGCGCGGGCGTGAGGTATTGGCTGCCGGTGACGCTACGGCAGGCGCCGTCCTCGTCGCCGGTAACGCGCACGCTTCGGCCTACCGCCGAGCCCGTGATCGCCAGACCGCTTTCCGTGGACTCCGAGGCCAGCGCGCTCGCGCGCTCGCGGGACCCCACATGGCGGGCCGACCGCCCGAGATTCGCGCCAAAAACGGATAGACCATGGGGGTCGGCCTGGCGACGGAACTGGGCCTCCCCGCCGGTCCAGGCATCCTTCCGCGGTGTCAAATCGTCTTCGATCCGCTGGTCGGCTTCCCCTGTGATGACCATGGCGCCGCCGGCTTCGTCTCCAGTGATCCGGATCTGGCTGCGCACCTGAGCGCCAGAGACCACGTTCCCCCCCGCGGTGCGGGACAGGCCGACTTTCGCGGCGCTGGCGCGCCACCCGGCCCCCGCGTCGGCGCCGATATACTGGCTCCCCGAGATGGGCAGGGCGGATCCGCGCTCCGTTCCGGTGACGTTGGCCGCGGCGCTGGTACGGGGACCCGTCACTGACTGCCCACCTTGAGTGGGCGAGGTCACGACCTTGACCGTATATTCAAGCTTGCCCTCGCGCGACGGGCGGCTGGGCGGAGCCGGAGCCGCGACGCCTCGGCCATGCAGGCTGAGCTCAGCCCGCCGGGTCCTGGCGGCGTTATGGCCGTTGGCGTGCCCACGGTCGGTCCCCGAGATCGTGACTGGCGGGATGGTGGCTGGCGGGATCATGGGCGGCGGCGACGCACTCGCCGAGATCGGGCCATGGCGGCCTCGACTCGCGCGCTCGGCGATCACCGGCAGCCCGGCTTTGCCTTGGGACAGGTTCCGCCGACGCGCCATGGACGCCGCGCGACCCCCCTGGGTGAACGCCTCCCGCATGTCCATGATCCGGACCCCGCTCTACCGCGCGCCGGCGCGGTAGACGACGAACGCCAAGCCCTGCGACTGCGTGTAGTTGTCGAAACCCAGGAGGCGCACATGGTGCGCGGTGTTGGCCCGATGACAGGCCTCAAGCTCGCTCAGCACCTGGTCGATGGCGCGCACGCCAAACAATGGCAGCTTCCAAAGGTACCAGAAGTTGGAGAACGACTTCTCCGGCTCGGTGTGCTCGATCGCCGGCGTCCAGCCCTGGGCGATGATGTAGGCGATCTGTTTGCGCAGACGCTCGGGCGTCATGGCCGGCAGATAGGAGAAGGTTTCGCTACGGCGTTCGGCGGACTTGTAGGCGAGGATCTCGGACATCAGGGCGTCTCCTAGGCCGCGTCGAGCTTGTCGACGGTGTCGAACTCGAACTTGATTTCCTTCCACGTCTCCATGGCGATGCGCAGCTCCGGGGAAGCCTTGGCCGCCTCGGTGAGGATGTCACGCCCCTCTCGCTCCACGGCCCGGCCCTGGTTGCGGGCCTCGACGCAGGCTTCCAGGGCGACCCGGTTGGCGTGGGCCCCCGCCACATTGCCCCACGGATGGCCCAGGGTGCCGCCACCGAACTGAAAGCAGGCGTCGTCACCGAAGATCGCCGTCAAGGCAGGCATGTGCCAGACGTGGATACCGCCGGACGCGACAGGCATGACGCCCGGCATGGAGCCCCAGTCCTGATCGAAGAAGATTCCGCGCTTGCGATTCTCGGGCACGAAGGACTCACGCATCAGATCCACCCAGCCGATGGTGGCTTCGCGGTCGCCCTCGAGCTTGCCAACCACCGTGCCGGAGTGCAGGTGGTCGCCACCGGAGAGGCGTAGGCACTTGGTCAGAACCCGGAAATGGATTCCGTGGTAAGGATTGCGATCGAGCACGGCGTGCATGGCGCGGTGGATGTGCAGCAGCATCCCGTTCTCGCGGCACCAATTGGCCAGACCGGTGTTCGCCGTGAACCCGGCCGTGAGATAGTCGTGCATGATGATCGGCGCACCGAGGCTCTTGGCGAATTCCGCGCGCTTGTACATCTCTTCCGGGGTCGGGGCGGTGCAGTTGAGGTAGTGACCCTTGCGCTCGCCCGTCTCGGCTTCGGCCTTGTGCACGGCCTCCATCACGAACTCGAACCGGTGCTGCCAGCGCATAAAGGGCTGGCTGTTGATGTTCTCGTCGTCCTTGGTGAAGTCGAGGCCGCCGCGCAGGCACTCGTAGACGGCTCGCCCGTAGTTTTTGGCCGACAGGCCAAGCTTGGGTTTGATCGTGCAGCCCAGCAGCGGCCGACCATATTTGTTGAGGCGATCTCGCTCCATCTGGATACCGTTCGGGGGTCCGCCACAGGTCTTCACGTAGGCGAGGGGGAAACGGATATCCTCCAGCCGCAGGCTACGGACCGCCTTGAATCCGAAGACATTGCCGACCAGCGAGGTCAGCACATTGACCACCGAGCCTTCCTCGAAGAGATCAAGCGGGTAGGCTACGAAAGCGTAGAAAGCGGTGTTGTCCCCGGGGACAGACTCGATGCGGTAGGCGCGGCCTTTGTAATAGTCGAGGTCGGTGAGAAGGTCCGTCCACACCGTCGTCCAGGTGCCCGTGGAGGATTCCGCGGCTATGGCCGCGGCGGCTTCCTCTCTCGGCACGCCGGCCTGGGGCACGATCTTGAAGACGGCCAGGAGGTCGCTATCGAGCGGCACGTAGTCGGGGGTCCAATAGGTCGCGCGATAGTCCTTGACCCCAGCCTGGTATGTCCCTTCAGCCAAGACGATCTCCTTCTGTGTGCCACTAGCGCTAACCATCGAGCGGAGAGTCCCCTCGCGGCCGTTTTGTGGGTACAGGATTGACTAACGTCTCGCTATTCAGTTTTGTTTATGCTGTTATAACCGCAGAAATCGGGCGTTTGTATCAAAGTATTATTTCTGGTTATGTAACTATAAGGTTTTCTTATCGTTGAAATGGGAGGGTGGATATGCATATAACTCTGCGCCAGCTGAGGATTTTTGAGGCGGTGGCCATGCATGGATCGATTTCACGGGCGGCCACCGAGATGCATCTCACCCAGCCGGCGGTTTCGATGCAGATGAAGCAGCTGGAAGACCAGATCGGCCTGGCTCTGATCGACCAGGTCGGCAAGCGGATGGTGTTGACCGAGGCGGGACGGGAGCTGCGCGGTCACGCGGCGCGCATCGCCGCCCAGACGGTCAACCTCAACGCGGCGATGGAACAGTTTCGTGATCTCGACCGCGGCCTTCTGCGGCTGGCGGTGGTCTCAACGGCCAACTACTTCCTGCCGCCGCTGATTGCCGCCTTCAGCGCCCGCCACCCCGGTGTGCGCGTGAGCTTACGGGTCGCTAACCGCGAGGCCGTGCTCGCGGCGCTGGCCGACAACGAGGTCGAACTCGCCGTGACGGGCCGCCCGCCGGAAGGTGGCGATCTGGAGGCGCGGGACTTCATGGACAACCCCCTCGTCGTCATCGCCTCGCCCTATCACCCGATGGTGGGCGCTACCGGGTTGAAGCCCCAGGCGCTTGACGGAGAGACGCTCGTGGTCCGGGAACCAGGCTCGGGCACCCGCGCTGCCATGGACCGGTTTCTCGCCGATCAGGGCGTCGAATACCGCGCCGGCTGTGAGCTGAACACCAACGAGGCCATCAAGCAAGCGGTTCAAGCCGGCCTGGGCCTGGCCATCGTGCCCTTCCAGACCCTGGAACTGGAGCGCCTCACTGGCCGTCTCGTCGTCCTGCCGGTCGAAGGGTTCCCTATCGTGCGGCACTGGTATGTTACGCACCGCTCGCATCGGCGCCTCTCCGCGGCGTCGCGGACATTCCGCGACCTGCTGCTCTCCCAGGATCCCGCCGTATCAAGGATGGAGGCGTCAAATCCGACCGTGGCTCCGGCCAAGGGCGAAGGCCCCAAAGGCGCTGGGACCCTAAGAACGGCGGGGATGCTGGTTTGAACGGAAACCGTCTTCCTGGGGGATCGCTGATGAATGGCATGCCTCAATCCAGCGCGATCGAGAGCCGCAGGCCATGAAGGCCGGCGGGTCGCATCTGTCCTGGCTGGAGTCTGAATCTATCCACATCATCCGGGAAACCATAGCCGAAGCTCAAAACCCGGTGATGCTGTTCTCGGCTGGAAAGGACTCGACGGTGATGGCCCATCTGGCCATCAGGGCTTTCTATCCGAGCGCGCCGCCGTTTCCGCTTCTTCATGTGGATTCGACCTGGGAATTCCAATCGCTCATCGCTTTTCGCGACGCGTTCGCTCGAGAACATGGCTTCCAGCTCATCGCCCACGCGAATGAAGAGGGGCGGGCGGCCGGCATCAACCCTTTTGACCATGGCGATCGATACACCGCGATCATGCGCACCGAGCCGCTAAAAACCGCACTCGACAAAGGCGGTTACGATATCATCTTTGGCGGCGCCCGGCGCGATGAGGAAAAGTCGCGCGCCAAGGAGCGTATCGTCTCGATCCGAAACGCCGGCCACGCCTGGGAGCCTCGCCAGCAGCGCCCCGAACTCTGGCGGCTCTACAACGCCCGTCTCGCCAAGGGGCAAACCGCGCGGGTGTTTCCCCTGTCCAATTGGACGGAGACCGACATCTGGAGCTACGCTCTCCTCAACAACATAAAGCTCGCGCCGCTCTACTACGCCGCGCCGCGTCCCGTGGTCGAACGAAGCGGCGCCTTTGTCGTCGTTGATGACGAGACCCGAATGCGGTTCCTACCCGGCGACCGGATTTCGACCCGCAAGGTCCGCTTCCGTACGCTGGGCTGCTGGCCGGTGACCGGCGCCATCGAGTCCGAGGCGACCGATCTGCGGTCCGTCGTCGATGAGACCCTTCGGGCATCGTCCTCCGAGCGCCAGGGACGCATTAGCGACGGGGAGGATGGCGGCTCGCTCGAACAGAAAAAGCGCGAAGGCTATTTCTGATGCACGCCGCTGGCGACCGCCCCTGCCGCAACATCGGTCGCGCCGGTTTCGAATTGGTGTCTGGCGCGACCCCGTTGTCGGAAAACTCGAAAATTGGCTTCTTAGAAATTTGAAATTCATAGAAAATATGGTGGACGCGGCTGGGATCGAACCAGCGACCCCTACGATGTCAACGTAGTGCTCTCCCGCTGAGCTACGCGTCCGCCTGTAAGGCCCATGGGGCCTCGGGAAGAGAGGCCGTATAGCGGCGGCGCGGCGCGGGCGCAAGCGCACGCCCCTGGTCTAGAGATGGGTCTTGAAACCGGGAAACGTCGTGGGCGTTTGACCGGCGCCCGGTCATCCTGAATATATGCCGATGGACGGTTCGGTTCCCCTCATCGCCGACAATACGGCGTTTTCAGTCACGCCGCCGCCGCCGGGCGTCGCGACGACGCCGCTGGTGTTCGCTACTCCGCACTCGGGGCGAATCTATCCCGAAAGCCTGATGACGGCTTCGCGGCTCAACGCCGACACGATTCGACGTTCGGAAGACGCTCATGTGGACACCCTGATCGAAGCCGCGCCGGATCATGGAATCACGGTGATCGCCGCGCACCTGGCCAGAGCCTGGCTGGACGTCAACCGCGAGGCCTGGGAACTGGACGCTTCGATGTTCGAGGGCGAGGTTCCAGCCTATGCCCGCGGCGTCACCGCCAAAGTGGCCGCTGGTCTCGGCTCGATCGCCCGGGTGGTGGGCGACGGCCAGGAGATCTATCGCCGTAAGTTGACTTTCGCCGAGGCTTCGGACCGGGTCGAGACGGTGCATGTTCCCTACCACGCCGCTTTGGCGGCGCTGTTGACGGCGGCGCGCCGGCGTCACGGCGCCGCCGTTCTGGTCGATTGGCACTCGATGCCTTCAGCCGCGGTCGGGGTTGGGTGCGACATCGTTCTTGGCGACCGGTTCGGCGCGGCCTGCTCGCCGACGGCCATTCGGCTGGCGGAGCAGGGCCTGAGCGATCTGGGCTACCGGGTCTCGCGCAACGCGCCCTATGCGGGCGGCTATACGACCCAGCACTATGGCCGGCCCCATCGCGGGGTGCACGCTCTGCAGATCGAGATCAACCGGGCGCTCTATATGGATGAGAAAACCTTGAGCCTCACGGCCGGATTCGCCACGCTCAAGGCCGATCTCGATCAGCTGTTCGCCTCGCTCGCGCGAATGGACGTGACCGCGCTTTAGTCTGGTCAATCGGCGCGCAATTCGGCGCTGAGGTGCGGAATTCGGTCGGTTTTTCAACATTCAACGCGAATATCAAAAAAATGGCCGCGCCAGCATTTAAGCGGCGCGGCCAGTTAATTAGGGAGGAAACGCCCAGGAAGGGCAGATGCGTCAGCGACGCGTCGTAGGCATAAATTAGGGTGCAACGCACAACGGATCAAGAGAAAAATGCGACCTGGACTGACAATTTTGTAAAGAGCGAGATTTTTTTTAATGAAATTAAGGCGTTAATGTCTCTACGCCTCGCTATAACGTATGTTGCGTCGCAATGATAGAAAGCGAATAAATAGTCATGCGGGGGCCGAAATCACGGCCTCTTTCACCGCCAGGGATGGTTTCGCGCGGGCCAACCCGCTATGACCCGCCCTCCGCTCACCAGAAGTCCCTTGTCTCATGTCTCTGCGAAACATCGCCATCATCGCCCACGTCGACCACGGCAAGACCACCCTGGTGGACCAGATGCTGGGACAATCGGGTATTTTCCGAGCCAATGAGACCCACGTCGAACGCGCCATGGACTCCAACGACCAGGAGCGCGAACGCGGCATCACCATCCTGGCCAAAGCCACCTCGGTGCTCTGGCATGGCAAGGCGGGCGAGACCCGAATCAACATCATCGACACTCCCGGCCACGCCGACTTCGGCGGCGAGGTGGAGCGGATTCTGGGCATGGTCGATGGTTGTCTGCTGCTGGTGGACGCCGAAGAGGGCGTGATGCCCCAGACCAAGTTCGTGCTCGGCAAGGCCCTGAAACTGGGCCTGAAACCGATCGTGGTGCTGAACAAGGTCGACCGCCCTCACGCCGACCCCGAGCGGATTCTCAACGACGCCTTCGACCTGTTCGCGGCCATCGGCGCCACCGACGAGCAGCTGGATTTCCCCCACCTGTACGCCAGCGGCAAGCAGGGTTGGGCGGTGGTCGACATGGCCGACGAGCGGGTGGATCTGGCGCCCTTGTTCGACATGATCGTCGAGCATGTGCCGGCGCCCCAGGCCGAAAGCCGGCTTGACCAGCCCGCGCAACTGCTGGCGGTGCTGATCGAATCCGACCCGTTCCTCGGCCGCCTGCTCACCGGCCGGGTCGAGTCGGGCAAGCTGGTTCCGGGCATGACGATACGCGCCCTGTCGCGCGAGGGTGTCGAGGTCGAGCGTGGGCGGATCACCAAGATCCTGGCCTTCCGCGGCCTCAAGCGCCAGCCGATCGAGGAGGCCGAAGCCGGCGATATCGTCGCGGTGGCCGGCCTCTCCAAGGCCACCGTGGCCGACACCATCGGGGCCATGGACGCCGAGGGCGCCTTGCCGGCCCAGCCGATCGATCCTCCCACCATCGCCATCACCGTCTCGGTCAACGACAGTCCCCTGGCCGGCCGCGAGGGCGACAAGGTGCAAAGCCGGGTGATCCGCGAGCGTCTGCTGCGCGAGGCCGAGGCCAATGTGGCGGTGAAGATCGCCGAAACCGACCAGAAGGACGCCTTCGAGGTCGCCGGCCGGGGCGAACTTCAGCTTGGCGTGCTGATCGAATCGATGCGCCGGGAGGGCTTCGAGGTCTCCATCAGCCGACCCCGCGTGGTTTATCAGACCGACCCCGTGACTGGTAAGCGCCTTGAGCCCATCGAGGAGGTTATCATCGATGTGGACGAGGACTACAGCGGCATCGTCATCGAGAAGCTATCGGCCCGCAAGGCCGAGCTGAAGGACATGGGCCCTTCGGGTACGGGCAAGACGCGTCTGACCTTGATGGCCCCGTCACGGTCGCTGATCGGCTATCAGGGCGAGTTCCTCACCGATACGCGCGGCTCGGGCGTGCTCAACCGCGTATTCTCGCACTATGAGCCCTACAAGGGCGCCATCGAGGGCCGCCGCAACGGCGCCTTGATCTCCAATTCCGACGGCGAAACGGCGGCCTACGCGCTGTGGAACCTGGAGGATCGGGGCACCATGTTCGTCGGGGCCAACGAGAAGACCTACCAGGGCATGATCATCGGCGAGAATTCCAAGCCCGACGATCTGGACGTCAATCCGATGAAGGCCAAGCAGCTGACCAACGTGCGCGCCTCGGGCAAGGACGAAGCCATCCGCCTGACCCCGCCCCGTCGCCTGACCCTGGAACAGGCGATCGCCTATATCGAGAGCGATGAACTCGTCGAAGTCACCCCCAAGTCGATCCGCCTGCGCAAACAGATGCTCAACCCCACCTTCCGCAAGCGGCGGGTGAAGGAAGACGCATAGCGCCGTCTAGAGAACCAGCTCCATCCAGACATCCGCTCTGGAGTAGGGGGATGCGAGACGGCGATCCGGGGGCAGGTCCTGGAAGCCGAAGGCGCGGTAGAGAGCGCGGGCCGGCGTGAGGCTGGCGTTGGATTCCAGATAGAGCCGCCAGACGCCGGCGGCGCGGGCGCGTTCGATACAGGCGCTCATCAAGGCCTTGGCGTGACCCCGGCCTTGGCTGGATTCGTCCACCGCCATCTTGGCGAGTTCAAAACCGCCGTCGTCCATCAGGACCAGGGCGACGCAGCCCACGGGTCGGCCCTCGTCCACCGCGAAGAACACGTGGCCGCCATGGTCGAGAATCTTGCCCTGTGGATCATTGATGATCTCGGCGTCCTTGGGTTCCATGGCGAAGAAACGGGTGATCCACGCCTCATTCAAGGTGCGAAAGGCGTCCGCGAAACGCGGCTCAAAATCGACGATCTGCATGCGCCTCATGGTAAGGGCTGATCATGGCCAATCCAATCTACACCGCTCTTCCCACCACCATTTTCACCGTCATGTCGGGCCTGGCCCGAGAGATGGGGGCGATCAATCTGGGGCAGGGCTTCCCCGACGAGCCCGGTCCCCTGGCGATCCGCCAGGCCGCGGCCGAGGCATTTATCAATGGCAACAACCAATATCCGCCGATGCCGGGAATTCCCGAACTGCGCCAGGCGGTGGCCAGGCACTATGCGCGTCATCAGGGGCTGGACCTGGACTGGAGCACTGAGATCACCGTCACCTCCGGCGCGACCGAAGCCATCGCCTGCGCGTTGCTCGGCCTGATCGAGCCGGGCGACGAGGTGGTGCTGTTCCAGCCGATGTACGACGCCTACCTGCCGATGGTACGCAGAGCCGGCGGCGTAGCTGTCCTGGCCCGGTTGCAACCACCTCATTGGCGCTTCGACCGGACTATGCTGGAGGGTGTGTTCAGCGACCGCACCCGTCTGGTGGTCCTGAACAATCCGCTGAACCCCACCGCCACCGCGTTCCCCGAGTCCGACCTCGCCCTGCTGGCGGAGTTTTGCGTAACCCATGACACTATCGCGATCTGCGATGAAGTTTGGGAACAGGTGGTGTTCGGAAATACCGCCCACAGGCCGCTGATCGCCTTTCCCGGCATGCGCGAGCGGACGGTCAAGATCGGTTCGGCGGGCAAGATGTTCGCCCTGACCGGCTGGAAGGTGGGCTTTCTCTGCGCCGCGGCGCCGATCAGCGAAGTTCTCTCCAAGGCCCACCAGTTCCTGACCTTCACCACGCCGCCGGGTCTGCAGAGCGCCGTAGCCTGGGGCTTGGACAACAGCGACGACTGGTTCGCGCGGATGCCGGTTGAGCTGGCCGCCTCCCGCGACCGACTTGCCGATGGACTGAGGCGCGAGGGCTTCGCCGTGCTGCCCAGCCAGGCCACCTACTTCTTGAACGTCGATCTGGCGGCCTCCGGCGTCACCGAGACCGATATGGCGTTCTGCCTGCGGGCGGTGAAAGAGGCCGGCGTAGCGGGAATTCCGGTCTCGGCCTTTTATGAGGAGAATCCGGTCACCTCGGTCATGCGCCTGTGTTTTTCCAAGCGCGATGAGACCCTGGATGAAGGTGTGCGGCGCTTGGCCCGCGCGCGGGCGATGCGTCGCTGACCTAAAGCGACCGTTTGACCTCTTCAACCGTGAAGCACTCGATGTAGTCGCCCTGCTTGATGTCCTGGAAGCCGGCGAATTCCATGCCGCATTCCATGCCGGACGTGACTTCGGCGACCTCGTCCTTGAAGCGCTTGAGGGTCTTGAGGGTGCCCAGTTCGAGCACCACCACATCCTGGCGGATGATCCGGACCCTGGCGCCGCGCCGAACCACGCCCTCGCGCACCCGGCAACCGGCTATGCGGCCGACCTTGGAGATGTCGAAGGCCTGTAGCACCTCGGCCGCGCCCAGGAAGGTTTCGCGCTGGATCGGGGCGAGCATTCCGGACATCACGCCTTTGATATCGTCGATCAGGTCGTAGATGATCGCATAGTAGCGGATCTCCACACCCTCGTGCTCGGCCAGTTCGCGCGCCTGTTTCGAGGCGCGGACGTTGAAACCGATGACCGGCGCTCCGGCGCCCTTGGCCAGCATGACATCGCTCTCGTTGATGCCCCCGGCGCCGGAGAGAATGATCCGCGCCCGGACCTCGTCGGTGCCGAGCTTGTCCAGAGAACCGACGATGGCCTCGGCCGAGCCCTGAACATCGGCTTTGACCAGCAGCGGCAGTTCCGAAACCTTCTTGTCGGCCAGCTTGGCCATCATGTCGGCCAGCGACCCACCGGCGCCCACCGGCGTCAGGTTGCGCTCGCGCTTGAGGCGGATGCGATAGTCGGTCAGCTCGCGCGCCCGGGCCTCGTTCTCAACCACGGCGAAGGGCTCGCCCGGATCGGCGGGGCCGTCCAGACCCAGAATCTCCACGGCCATCGACGGGCCGGCCTCGGTGACCTGTTCGTCGCGTTCGTTCAGCAGGGCGCGAACCCGTCCGGCGCTAGAGCCGGCCACGACGATGTCGCCGCGCTTGAGAGCGCCGCGCTTGACCAGCACCGTGGCCACGGCGCCGCGCCCGCGGTCGAGTTTGGATTCGATCACCACGCCCTCGGCGGTGCGGTGGGGGTTGGCCTTGAGATCCATGACCTCGGCCTGCAGCAGGATAGCCTCGATCAGATCGTCGAGCCCGAGCTTCTGCAGGGCGGAGACTTCAATGATCTGAGTTTCGCCGCCGAGGCTTTCGGCGACGATCTCGTGCTGCAACAGTTCGTTGACGACCCGATTGGGGTTGGCCCCGGCCTTGTCGATCTTGTTGATGGCGACGATGATCGGCGCGCCTGAAGCCTTGGCGTGCTGGATGGCCTCGATGGTCTGCGGCATCACCCCGTCGTCGGCGGCCACCACCAGGATGACGATGTCGGTGACATTGGCGCCCCGGGCGCGCATGGCGCTAAAGGCGGCGTGGCCTGGCGTGTCGAGGAAGGTGATCCGTTCCCCATCGGGCAGTCGAACCTGATAGGCCCCGATGTGCTGGGTTATGCCGCCCTTTTCGCCGGCGGCCACGTCGGTGGACCGCAGGGCGTCGAGCAGGCTGGTCTTGCCGTGGTCGACGTGACCCATGACCGCCACCACCGGTGGACGGGCGACCATGCCGTCGTCATCCTCGTCGTCGTCGGCCAGGAAGCCCGTTTCCACGTCGCTCTCGGAGACGCGGCGGGTGGTGTGGCCAAATTCGGCCGCCACAAGCTCGGCGGTGTCTGATTCGATTACGTCGGTGGTCTTCAGCATCAGCCCCTGGCGGACCAGGAACTTGATGATCTCCACGCCGCGAACCGCCATGCGGCTAGCCAGTTCCTGGACGGTGATGATGTCTGGAATAACCACTTCGCGGCCGGTGCGGGCCACGTCCTGCGCGCCGCCCTTGCGCTTCTCGCGCTCGCGTTCCCGTGCCCGACGGACCGAAGCGAGGGAGCGCATGCGTTCCACCGCGCCCTCGTCGTCGCCGGCGACCGCCTGGATGGTCAGCCGGCCTTCGCGGCGCTTGGGTTCGCCCTTGGTTCGGGACACGGCCTTGCCGCCGGCGGCCTTGCCCTTGTTGCGGGCGGCTTCTTCCTCATCGAAATCCGGACGCCGGTCGGGATTGAGTCCGCCCGGGCGCGGCGCCTGGCGGGTGGCCCGTTGGACCTCGGGCGCGCCGGCCGCCGCCGCCGGCGCCCGGCCCGCGCCAGGCCGCGGCCCGGCCGGCCGGGCGTTGTCCCGCGCTGGCTTGGGCGCGAGGGCCGAGAATCGGACCGTTTCACCGGGACGGGTTGGTCGGTCGGGGCGCGTAGGCGCGCCGTCGCTAGGCGCTACGTCTCTGGACAAGCGCGCGGGCGCATTGGAGTCAGGTCGGACCCCGCGCTGATTGTAGGCGATGGGACCGGTCGGGCGCTCCGGGCGATAAGTCGTGGTCGAGGGCCGTTCGTGCGTGCGCTCGCGTCCCGGCTCATAGCTGCGGGTCTGGCCGGTTTGGGTCGGCCTGATCGCATCCGCCGAGCGAGGGGGCGCGGCGCGAACGCCCTCGCCGGAACGCAGGGATGGCCGTACCGGTTCGCCGGCCCGCATGATCGGCGCACGAGCGGGCTCGGCCACTTCGACCTTCGCCGCCGGTGCGACTATGAAGACCGGTTCGGTGACGACAGGTTCCGGAGCGATCGGGGGCGGGGCCGGCGGAGCGGCGGCGACGGGCGCCGGCTCGGGGTCGCGAGCGACAGCGGGAGCAGGTGCGACAACTGGGGTTAGGGCCGTGGGTTCGGCCGCTTTTGGAGCCTCCGCGGGCTTGTCCTCGGCGGCTAGCGCTTCGACGCGAGCGCGGGCTTCGCGGTCGGCCACTTGGCGCTCCAGCTGCTGGCGCGCCGCGCTTTCAATAGCCTTCTGTCGCGCCTGGCGTTCGAGATCGGAAAGGCCCCCTTCAGGTTGGCGAGCCGAAGGGGTTGGTGGCCGAGGTTGCGGCGAAGGACCTTTGACGTCTATGGGCGGACGCCGCTCGACGGCCGACTGAGAGGAGGGCAGGGTGAAGCGTGACTTCTGCTTGGCGATTTCCACCACCACCGACTTAGAGCGTCCATGACTGAAGCTCTGCTTCACCATGCCGGCGCTGACCGCGCCGCCCGTTCGGGGCTTTAGAGTCAGGGGAGCTCGCCCGCCTGAACCCGAAGGGGCGCCGGAAGCGGGGGGCTGCCTGTTGTTGTCGTTCTCGTCCGTCATGCGCTCGCTTGGTTACCATCCCCCGGATCGGAAAACAGGTCCGGGTCACTCTTCAAACAACAAAAAAAGGATTGGCGTGATCGCTCAACCCTTCTCATTAAGGTTCCTCACGCCAACTCTCGGGGAAGAGCGGACGAAAACCGCTGAGGCGCCGGGCATCGAATGCCCAGCGCTCGGCTCCCCGTCCGGCAAGGAAGGCGGTGTGTATCACATTCTCTCCGCCCAAGGCCAAACCCAATTCCGCCGACGTGAACAGACCGATCAATCCCGGCGGCTTCGAAGCCCGGTGGAAAACCCCCAGTATCTTGCGTCGCCCGTCGGCGGCGCCGTCAACAGCCTCGATGACGAACGCCGCCTTGCCCGTCGCCGCGGCGCTCTGGACCTTTTCAAAGCCCGACGTCAGGTCGCCGGCCTTGCGGGCCAGGCCCAGCCCGGACAGCAGGCGCTTCATTAGCAATGTCTCCACCAGGTCGGCCAGATCGGCCGGCGGAGTCAGGCGACGCTTGGCCGCTCTGGCGAACAGTCCCTTGCGCGCGGCGGTTTCCACCGAGACACGATCGGCCGCCACCCACAGGCCGCGTCCCGGCAGCTTGCGGGCCAGATCGGGGACCACCGCGCCATCCGGCCCGGCGACGAACCGGATCAGGCGTGATTCATCCATCACCTGGCTGGTGACGATGTCCCGGCGCTCCCGCGCCGCCTCGGCCAGGGTCTTGGGGGCTAAAGTCTGGGGGGCCAAAGTCTGGGGGGCAAGGTCCGTGGGGATCGTCTCAGGCTCCTCGCGGACTGTCGCCGAATACCGCGGCGGCCTCGTCATAGGGTTCCGCCTCGGCCTCGATCTCCTCGGGTTCCGGTTCGGCCTCGATCCAGCCGGCCGCGACCCGGGCGCGCATGATCAGCCGTTCGGCGTCTTCGGGGGTCATGTTGAAGGAATCCAGGATGCCGGGCTCGCGAATCCGTTCGGTTCCCTTGGTCTCGTAGTAGCCGCGGATATCGTCCGGGACGAGGCCGGCCAGGTCTTCGACCGTCTTCACATCGCCCTCGCCGAACGCCACCGACATCGGCAGGGTGACGCCTTCGATCTCAAGCAGACCGTCCTCGACGCCAAGTTCCCGTCGCTTGGCGTCATATTCGGCCGCCTCGCGGTCCAGATAATCCCGGGCGCGCGCCTGGATTTCCTCGGCGGTGTCCTCGTCGAAACCCTCGATGGCGGCGATCTCATCGGCCTCCACATAGGCCACGTCCTCGACGGTGGCGAAGCCCTCGGTGACCAGCAGCTGGGCGATCACCTCGTCCACATCCAGCGACTCCTGGAACAGCACCGTGCGTTCGGCGAACTCACGCTGGCGCCGCTCGCTCTCCTGGCTCTCGGTCATGATGTCGATCTGCCAGCCGGTCAGCTGGCTGGCCAGGCGGACGTTCTGACCGCGGCGTCCGATGGCCAGCGACAGCTGTTCGTCGGGGACCACGACCTCAACCCGCTCTTCCTCCTCGTCCAGAACCACCTTGGTCACCTCGGCGGGCGCCAGGGCGTTGACCAGGAAGGTGGCTTCGTCGGGGTTCCACTGGATGATGTCGATCTTCTCGCCCTGAAGTTCGGCCACCACGGCCTGGACGCGCGAGCCGCGCATGCCAACGCAGGCGCCGACCGGATCGATGGAGCTGTCGTTGGAGATCACCGCCATCTTGGCCCGGCTGCCCGGATCGCGGGCCACGGCGCGGATTTCGATCACGCCGTCATAGACCTCGGGCACCTCCTGGGCGAACAGCTTGGCCATGAAGCCGCCATGGGCGCGGCTGAGCATGATCTGCGGACCCTTGGTCTCGCGGCGGACGTCATAGATATAGGCCCGCACCCGGTCGCCGACCTGGAAGGTTTCACGGGGGATCGACTGGTCGCGGCGCATGATCCCCTCGCCCCGACCCAGATCGACGATGACATTGCCATATTCGACCCGCTTGGCGCTGCCGTTGACGATCTCGCCGACACGGTCCTTGAACTCTTCATACTGACGTTCGCGCTCGGCTTCGCGGACCTTCCCGGTGACGACCTGACGGGCCATCTGGGTCTGGACGCGGCCAAACTCGAACGGCGGCAGGACCTCGGTATAGGTCTTGCCGATCTCGGCGGTCTTGTCGGTGACCAGCGCTTCGGAGAGCCGGCGCTGGGCGTATTCGTTGATCTCTTCTTCCTGTTCGTCGGCGACGACGGTGACCACCCGGGTGATTTCGGTTTCACCGGTCTTGGGGTCGATATGGACTCGGATGTCGTGCTCGGCGCCGTAGCGGCTGCGGGCCGCCTTCTGGATCGCCTCCTCGATGGCCTCGACCACCACCTCGCGCTCGATGGATTTCTCGCGCGCCACGGCTTCGGCGATTTGCAGAAGCTCGAGCCGGTTGGCGGAAATGCCGGTCAGGGTGCTCATCGGTCAGTCCTTCTCATCGGTCAGGATGTCAGTCTTGCCCGGTCGGCGGGCGGGTTTGGGTTTCGGGGTCTTGGGAGGTTTAGGGACGTATTTCCGAGGTTTTGGCGCGGCCGCCTCAACCTTCGAGGCTTCATCGTCTTGAGATGCGTCTGGCGAATCCATCCGCGCGGCCCGCTCGTCGGCGCCGCGCTTCATCAGGGCGTCGTTGATCACCAGCTTGGCCTCGATCAGCCACTCGAAGGGCAGAAGCGCGGTTTCCGCCTCGCCCTCGAGGTTGATCGCCACATGGCCGTTGTCGACGCCGGCCAGTTCGCCTTTGAACCGCTTGCGGCCCTCGGCCAGTCGATCGATTTCCAGGCGCGCCTCGAAGCCCTCATAGGCCTCGAAATCCTTCAGTCGGGTCAGTGGGCGGTCGATGCCGGGGCTGGAGACTTCAAGGGTGTAATCGCCGGTGATCGGGTCGGCCGCGTCCAGAACCGGGTTCAGCGCCCGGGCCAAGGCGGCGCAATCCTCGACCAGCATGGTCCCGTCCTCGCGTTCGGCCATGATCTGCAACCGCCGCGCGACCGTGCCACCCATCAGGCGCAGACGCACGATCTCATAGCCCGCGCTCAGCGCGACGGGGTCGAGCAGTTCAAGCAGTTGACGGTCTTCGCTGGTCTTGCCGCGCAGGGCGAAATGGCCTTCCAAAACGAGGCGCTGGATCAGGCAAAGAAAAAGCGGCGGGCCTTTTGGGCCGCCGCTCGTAAACGCCATCCAGCGCTAACGGACGATATCTGTCTCCCCTATAGTGGGCTCCAGCGGGTTTGTCAGCCCCTCTTGGATGATCTCCCTTTCAGATCACCGCCGGCTGATTGGCCTCTGAGGCGGCAAGGGCGGTTACCGGGAAGACCGCGGCTACGCGTGGCGCGCAGGAATCTAGGCCTTCACGCCGATCACGATGCCCTCGCTCAGCCAGCCGGCGAGCAGGCCGCCGGCGAACGCGGCCGCCGCTTCGTCCTCGCCGGGGAAGCCGGTGGCGAGGTCGGCGCACAGTTCGCCGAATGACGCCCCCTCTCGCGCCCGCCTTAGCGAGCCGTACTCGGCCGCCCGCAGCGTGCGAAAGCGGGGCGAGAGCGCCTCGCGCCAGACCGCGACGCCGAGCGGGGACTCCAGCAGGACGACCGGGGGTGGCGTCTCCTGGTCGTCCATCGCCGTCCACAGGGCCACGACATTGCTGGTGATCGACGCCAGGCTCAGGGTCGGAGCCAGATCGAGCACCGCGAGTTCCCAATCGACGTCGGCGAGGGCCGCCACGTCGGATATCGTTGCGTCGGGTCCGTCGAACGCGCGGCGCAGGCGCAGGTCGAGCCATGCCAGCTCCGCCACTTCGGGATCGGCCGGATAGAGGCCCGCCAGGGTACGATCGAATCCATCGCCGAAGTCGCTCAAGGTCCAGCTCGTGGGTGGCTGTTCGGCGATATGCTCCAGGGCGGCGGCCTCGAAGGCCTCGTCGCCCAGCCACGCGGCCGTCTTCTCGAATGTGTCCTTCAGACACGCGATCAGGTTGGCGCGGTAGGCGTGACGATAGACCGCTAGGCCGCGCCGGGCGGCCTCCGGCACGGCCGCTTCGACGGCCGGCGATCCGCGAACGATGTGGTCGTGGAAGTCGCGCTGCAGGCGAGCGAGGGTCATGCGGCGCGGCGCTCCACCGTACAGGCGATCACGCGGGCCCGGTCCAGCTCTTCGAGCAGTTCGGCGAGCGGCGGAATGTTGTCGTCGCGTTCGATCATGGTCGCGACAGGGCCGAAGCGCCGGCAGGCGGCCTCGTAGAGGCGCCAGACCGGATCCGGGGTCGGCTGGTCGTGCGTGTCGATCAGCAGGCCCGAGCGGCCCGTCGTATGCCCCGCCAGGTGAATCTGCCGCACCCTGTCGATCGGGATCGCCTCAAGGTAGTCGCGCGCGTCGAAGCCGTGGTTGGTGGCGCTCACGTGGATATTGTTGACGTCCAGGAGCAGATGGCAGCCGGTGCGAGCGCACATCGCCGCCAGAAAATCACATTCCCGGATGCTGTCGCCGGCGAAGGTCAGGTAAGTGGAGGCGTTCTCCAGCAGCAGCGGCCGTTCCAGCCGATCCTGCGCCTCGGCGATGTGGCGGCAAACCAGGTCGAGGCTCTCCTCGGTATAGGGCATCGGCAGCAGATCGTGGGTGTTGAAGCCGCCGATCCCCGTCCAGCACAGGTGGTCGGAGACCCAAAGGGGCCGGACGCGGTCGGCCAGGGCCTTCAGCCGCTTCAGGTAGGCCGGGTTCAGGCCGTCGGCCGAGCCGATCGACATCGACACCCCGTGCATGGCCACCGGATAGCGTTCGCGGACTTGATCTATGACCCACAGCGGCCGCCCGCCTTCGACCATGAAATTCTCGGAGATGATCTCCACGAAGTCCACGGGCGCCTCGCCGGCGATGAAGGCGCCGTAGTGAGGCGGCCGCATGCCGAGGCCGAAGCCGGTGAAGGGTGGGCAGGTCATGGCGAGGTCGGTCATCGGAAAGGCGAGGGTTCGGCCGGCGCCGCCGACCGAACCCTATTGATCAGGGTTGGGTGGTCGTGCCGCCGTCGGCGGCGCATTTCTTGGCGCTTTCGGCCTTGAAGCCCTGGCCCTTGCAGTCGTTCTGGCCCTTGCAGGCGTGGCTGTAGGACTTGCAGTCCGAGGTTCCCTTGCAGCTGTTCACGCCGAAGCAATGAACGGCCGCGGCCTTGGACGATTCGGCGTTGACGGAGGTGGTCGCGCCGGCCGAGAGCGCGAACATGGCGGCCGCGGCGGCTAGGCCGAGGTTGGATTTGAAGGTCATTTTTGCTGAGCTCCTAAGAGTGTTTGTTGCCATCTGGCGGCAAGGACTTCGGCCACTGGCCGGGCACGGTTACAGCGGCCGCTCAATTCATCCGACGACCAAGGGGAGTGTCCAAACAAGACTTGGCCATGGCTGTAACTTGTTGGATGTCATTGGCGAAACCAAGGCCGTGACCCGCTCAGCAACGCCCCAAGGGTCACGGCCGGGGCGCCCACTGTCAAAGAAAGCATCCCTGATGAACACTCGTGCGAACACCGCCGCCTTGGCCGCGGTCCTGCTCACCTCCCTGCTCGCCGGCGCCACTCAGGCGCAACAGGCCAGCGGCCAGAAGGCTACCGCCAAACCCATGGAGAAGTGCTACGGCGTCGCCCTCGCTGGCAAGAACGACTGCAAGGCCGGCGCCGGCACCAGCTGCGCGGGCACCTCCAAGGTCAACTATCAGGCTAACTCCTGGAAGCTGGTCCCGGCCGGCACCTGCACCAAGATCAAGACACCCCACGGCCTCGGTTCTCTCGTTTCGTCCAGCTGAGACGATCGCATCATGACCTGCACCGCCGGCCTGGGACTCAAGACCCAGCATCTCGACGAGATTCTGACGTCCAGGGACCCAGGCCTGTGGTTTGAGGTTCATGCCGAAAACTACATGGTCGATGGTGGTCCGCGGCTGGCGGCCCTTGCCGCCGTCCGCGATCGCCACCCGATATCGATCCACTCGGTGGGGCTTTCACTGGCTTCGGTCGAGCCGCCGGACCCGGCCAGTCTGCGAAGGCTGGCCGATCTGGTGGCGCGGTTCGAACCGATCGCCGTCTCGGATCATCTTGCCTGGCAGAAATGGAACGGCGTTCACCACGCCGACTTCCTGCCGTTCCCACGAACCCGGGCGGCCCTCGAGACGGTGGCGGACAATGTGCAGCGCGTCCAGGAGGCGCTCAGCCGGCCGATCCTGGTGGAGAACCCTTCCCTCTACGTCGATCTGCCCGGTCACGAATTGAGTGAGGCGGTATTCCTGACCGAACTTGCCCGCAGAACCGGCTGCGGCCTCCTGCTGGACGTCAACAACCTCTATATCAGCGCCTCCAACATCGGGTTCAGCGCCGCGGCGGCGCTCGATCTCATTCCAGGCGACGCCATCGGCGAGATCCATCTGGCCGGCCACGACGCCGACCCGGCGCTCGACAGCCGCCTGCTGATCGACACGCACGGCACGGCGGTCGCGGAACCGGTCTGGGAGCTCTACGAGCGGCTGATCGCCCGTATCGGCCCGCGGCCGACCCTGATCGAACGCGACGACCGCATCCCGGCGTTCGCCACCCTTATGACCGAGCGCGCCAGGGCGCATAATCTCCTCGGCCGCGTGGTGCTCACCGATGCATGACCTCGCCGCGTTCCAGCGGGCGTTCGGCGCGGCCATCGCCCGCAACGATCAGTCCCCGCGCGACCGGGCGCTCGGCCGCGCGCTGGCCATCCACCGCAACACCAGCGCCAAGGCGGGCCAGGACGCCCTGGCCGACAATTTTCCCGTCGTCCGCGCGCTCACCGGCGAACAAGCGTTCGTTGCCTGCGCCGCCGCCTTCGTCGAGGCCGACCCGCCCCGCGAGGCGCGATTGTGCCTCTACGGCGAAGGCTTCGACGCGTTCCTGACGCGCTACGCCCCCTTCGCGCAACTGCCTTGGTTGACGGATGTCGCCTGGCTGGAGCGGTGCGTCGTCGAAGCGCTGTTCGCCGCGGACGCCAGGGCGCTCAACGGAGGCGACCTCGCCGGAGCGATCGAGACCTCGGCCGTCCTGCGCCTGCACCCGGCCACCCGCTTCGGCGCTTTTCGCTCCCCCGTCGCTTCCATCTGGCGCGCCCACCAGCCGGACGCGGGGGAAGATGCGCTCGACCATGTTGGTTGGCGCCCAGAGGCGGCGTTGGTCACGCGTCCCCTCGCGGAGGTCCTGGTCACCGAGATAGACCCCCGCGCGATCGCTTTTCTTCACGCCTGCGCGGCCGGCAAGCCCCTTGGGGTCGCGGTCGAGACCCTCGCCGGCGGTGAGGTGGCCGACATCTTCTCCACTCTGATCACCGCCGGCGCTTTCGCCTAGCGGCCAACCCTCGAGGAAAACCCATGAACACCACCAGCGTCATCCCCGGCTATGGCCGGGCCACGGCTCTGCTGAATCGAGTCCCCATCGACCTGCCCCTGCTGGTGGCGCGCCTCGGCGTGGGGGCCGTGTTCTTCATGTCCGGCCGAACCAAGGTCGAAGGGATCCTGACCATCACAGACAGCGCCCGCGAGTTGTTCCGGACCGAATACAAGCTGCCCCTGGTGCCGCCGGAGATCGCCGTTCACGCAGCCACCTATTCGGAACACCTGTTTCCGATCCTCCTGGCGCTGGGCCTGTTCACCCGGGTAGGCGCCCTGGCGCTGCTCGGCATGACCACGGTCATCGAAGTTTTCGTCTATCCCGACGCCTGGCCCACCCATCTCAGCTGGGCCGGCTTGCTGATCCCGCTGATCATCCTGGGCGGCGGCCGCTGGTCGCTTGACGCGGTCCTCGGCATCGACAGGCCCGCGTCATGAGCTTCCTGGCCTCGTCGGTGATGGGCGCCCTGGGGTTCCTTTCCACCCTGTTCGTGTTCGCCCTCGGGCTGGGCGTCCTGTTCCTGGCGGTCGTTTTCATGCTTGACCGAACGCAGAGTCGCGACGCGATCCTGCGAAATTATCCGATCATCGGTCACATGCGATATATACTATCCAGTCTTGGCGAGTTCTTTAGACAATACTTCTTTGCCATGGACCGCGACGAGCTGCCCTTCAACCGGGCCGAGCGGGGTTGGATCGCCAGCGCCTCGAAGAACGACGACCTGACGATCGCTTTCGGATCCACCAAGGACATCCGTGAACGGGGCGCATCGATCTTCGTCAACTGCCCCTACCCAACGCTGGAGGCCGACATCGAACCGACGCCGCCGTTTCTCATCGGCCGCGAGTCGCCCAACCCCTATCTGGCGACATCCTTCTTCAACATTTCAGGAATGAGCTTCGGCGCCCTTTCGGCCCCGGCCGTACTGGCCCTTTCCAAGGGCGCGAAAATGGCCGGATGCTGGCTGAACACGGGCGAGGGGGGCTTGTCTCCGCATCATCTGGCGGGTGGGGCGGACATCGTCTTCCAGATCGGCACGGCCAAATACGGCGTACGCAACCCCGACGGCACGCTCGATACGGAAATGTTGCGCAAGCTGGCTGCCATCCCGCAGGTGAGGATGTTCGAGATCAAGCTTTCGCAGGGGGCCAAGCCCGGCAAGGGCGGCATCCTGCCCGGCGTCAAGGTGACCCCCGAGATCGCGGCCATCCGCGGCATCCCGGCAGGAAAGGATTCCAACAGCCCCAATCGGCACCCGGAGATCGACAGCAACGAAGCGCTGATGCGCTTCATCGACCAGGTCAAGGCGATCACCGAAAAGCCGGTGGGTATCAAGGCGGTGTTGGGCGCCTATGGCTGGCTGGACGAGTTGATGGCGATGGTGCGCGAGCGCGGCGGCGGCCCGGACTTCTTCACCCTCGACTCCGGCGACGGCGGCACCGGCGCGGCGCCGATGGCGCTGATGGACAACGTCGGCCTTTCGATCCGCGAGTCCCTGCCCCTGGCGCGGGACATCATCAAGAAGCACGGCCTGGAGACGCGCATCCCGATCGTCGTGTCGGGCAAGCTGATCACTCCGGCCGATGTGGCCTGGGCCCTCTGCGCCGGCGCCACCTTCGTCAACTCCGCCCGCGGATTCATGTTCGCGCTCGGATGCATCCAGTCTCTGAAGTGCAACAAGAACACCTGCCCTACGGGAATCACCACTCACGACAAACGGCTTCAGATGGGACTGGATCCCACCGACAAGGGGGTGCGGGTCGCCAACTATTGCAGGAACCTGCGTCACGACGTGGAGGTGATCGCCCACAGTTGCGGAGTCCCTCATCCCCGACGGCTGCGCCGATTCCACGTGCGGATGGTCTGCCCCGACGGCCTTTCGCGGCCCATGGACGAACTCTATCCCACCGCCGATCCCGCTGATTCCAGCGTCGCGGCCGCTGTCGCCCGCGCGCGGGTTACTGGCTGAGAACCATCACCCAGCCGACACGCGGCCGTTCCGCTTGACGACGCGCTGGGGGCCATGATTGGGGGTGGCTTCGCGCCGCGCCGCGGCCGGGTTACAGCCCCCTAAGAAGACTCACCAGCGCAACAGCCTGCCTCCCGCCACGGTCCCCGCGACGGCGGAAACCGTGACGCCAAGGGTGTACCAGACACCTACGAAGGGCATGGCGGTCTCGGCGCAAAAGAAGGCGTAGGCGGCCGCCCCCGCCGCGCCGGCGGCGACGCCAAGGACCGCGCCGGCCAGCCGCGGGCGGGTCGTCGCCTCCCCGCGCATGACCGCCAGCAGTCCCCAGAGAGGCGCCGCCGACAGCACCAGGATCCACGCCAGACAGGCGCCGGCGCTGCCCCCCATGACCAGCGACGCCCGGGCGTCGGGAGCCGCGCCCATCCACTGGCCGAGCCCGACCGCGCCTACCAGGGCCACCGGCAGGGCGATAGCTGCGCTCTTGCCGGCGTCTCCACTCCCGGGCCGGGAGAGCGACTCGGCGGCTCTCAGGGCGAGGGCGCAAAGGGCGACGGCGAAGACGATCTTCACCACCAGCGCCGTGGCAAAGGCCGCCTGGGTGAGATCAGGCCGGGCGCCCCGCGCCAGGCCGACCAGCACCGCCGAGGCGGCGGCGCCGATGGCGGCGGCCCTGGAGAGGCGCGTCCGCAGGCCGGGTCCGGCCGAAGCCCGCAAGTCTACCGCCAAGGCGGCGATGAGCCGATCGGTGGGCAGGGTGGGGCCCATTGGGGTCGGGCGAGTCATGGAACATGTGGCTCCGGCGGTGGGGTCGCCATCCATGGTTTTCGATCCTGTCGCGCGACGGGTTACAGAACAAAACACGGTCGACAGCCGCGCCGGCATGTAACGATGGACCCCGGGCCGGCGAAGTCAGGATCATGAGCACCCTCGGAGATTCGATCCCCAGGCCGATGATCAGGCGTCACGTCCTGCTGGCGGTGCTGGGCGGCGTGACCATCGGCTCCGGCCTGGGGGTGTCCGCCGCCGCCGGCGGCGGCTACGACTCGCCGGGCGAGGTCTATGCGGCGCTTCACGCCCAACCACCCACGCCGCTGACGGTCGCCGGCGGCCGCCTCGAAGTGGTGTTCGCCGAAGCCGCAGGGCTGGACCGGGCTCCGGTCCTCGCCTGGATCCGTCGAAGCGCCGTGGCGGTTTCCACCTATTTCGGCCGTTTTCCGGTCAAGCGTGTCGGGATCCTGGTGGTCGCGGAGGACGGCGACCGGGTTGGACACGCCACCACCTTCGGCCTGGAAGGGTCCGCCATTCGAATTCATGTCGGCCGTTCCGCCGGAGCGGCGGCGTTCGAACGCGACTGGGTGCTGGTGCACGAGATGGTTCACCTCGCCCTCCCGACCGTCCCGCGCGAGAGCCTTTGGCTTCAGGAGGGGAACGCCACCTATGTGGAGCCGATCGCCCGCGCCCAGGCCGGGCAGCTCGACGCCGCCACCGTCTGGCGATGGTCGTTGGAGGGCATGCCCAAGGGACTGCCCGGGCCGGGCGACCGAGGGCTCGACCAGACCCCGAGCTGGGGGCGGACGTATTGGGGGGGCGCCACCTTCTGGCTTCTCGCCGACATCGCCATCGACGAGGCGAGCCATGGCCGGCGCTCGCTGCGCGACGCGCTTCGCGCCATCAACAGCAGAAGCGGCGGCAATGTCGCCGACTGGCCCGTCGATCGGGTGATGGCCACCGGCGACGCGGCGGTAGGCGGCGACGCTCTGCAACGGCTCTACGCCGCGCAGAAGGACACCCCCGTATCGACCGATCTGCCGGCCCTCTTCGCTCGCCTTGGCGTGGCCGAGGTCGATGGCCGGATCGTCTTCGACGACAGCGCGCGCCTGGCGGATTTCCGCCGCCGCCTCACCGGCCTGGCCGCGTCACCCATCGCCTGAATGGGGATGTAACCCCGCCCGGGGTTCAGCCGAACCGGAGGGCACATAAGGCCGAGCAAGGAAATTCATCGTCATGCCCCGTTCCAACACCCCACTCGTCACCCGCCTGGCGATCACGGCCCTGGCCCTGGCGGCGGGGGCCGCGGCCCATGCCGCGCCGATCCTGCCCTTTACCGCCCAGGCGCTTCACGCCGCCCAGGCCAGGGGCCTGCCGGTGCTGGTCGACGCTCACGCCGACTGGTGTCCCACCTGCCGGGCTCAGGCGCCGACCATCGACGCCATTTCCAGGGATCCGGCCTTTGCTCGCCTGGTGATCCTGAAGCTGAATTACGACACCCAGGGCGACGACAAACGAACCCTCGACATCCGCCACCAGAGCACCCTGATCGCCTTCAGCGGCCCCAAGGAGACCGCCCGCTCGACCGGCGTCACCGACCCCGTCGCGATCCGCGCCCTGGCCGCGACCGCCCTGCGCTAGAATCGTTCACACTTCAGGCAAGCCAAACCATCATGCGCGTCGCCGCTTCCTGTCCGCGCGCCGCCGAGTATCGGGGCTGGACCTCTCCGGTATAGAGAAAGCCGGCCTTGATCAGGACCTGGCCAGAGGCTGGGTTGTCGGCGAAATGACCGGACAGAACATAGCGTTTACCCCAGCCGTCGCCGGCCCAGGTCATGGCGGCGCGGACCGCTTCGGTCATATAGCCCTGGCCCCAATAGGGCCGGCCGAGCCAGTAACCGATTTCGGGTATACCCGAGCTGTCGGGATGAAAGCCCAGAACGCCGGCGAATCCCCGATCGCGAACCTCGACGGCGAACACGCCTTCGCGCCGGGCGTCGCACTGGGCCATGCGTTCGATGAAGTCTTCGGCGGCGCCGTGGGGGAACGGGTGAGGAATGGAGGTGGTCATGCGCGCGATCTCCGCGTCGTTCACCAGCCGCGCGAGGCATGGCGCGTCTTCGCGGCGCAGCGCGCGAAGCGCCAGGCGTGGCGTCTGGAGGGTGGGCCAGGGCGCGGCGTCGGCCATGATTGTTTTCTCCTCCCAACGGCGCCGGGTCGAGCCGGACGCCGCAAATGAAAACGGGGAAACCGGGCGTTCCGGTTTCCCCGCTTCAAGGGAGCTCTGATCCGGATCGCTGTTTTGGGGCGCGATCCGGCAAGAGAGAGGCGGATCGCCTATTCGGCGGCGAGGGGAACCGGGGCCGGCACGATAATGTTCACATAGGTTCGGTCGTTCTTCTTGGTGATGAACTTCACCGCGCCACGGGCGGTGGCGAACAGGGTGTGATCCTTGCCGATGCCGACATTCTCGCCCGGCCAATATTTGGTGCCGCGCTGGCGAATGAGGATATTGCCGGCCAGAACGGCCTCGCCACCGAACTTCTTCACGCCGAGACGCTGGCCGGCCGAGTCACGACCGTTGCGCGAGGAGCCGCCGGATTTCTTGTGTGCCATGGTTCAGATCTCCGAAATCTTGGGGCTAAGCAAACCTCGCGAGGTTTGCTTACATTAAATATTCCTTAGCAGCATCGATTTTGCTTGGAAAAGCAAAATCGATCGTGGCGTTCGCCACGCAAGGCTGCTTAGGCTTTGGCGGTCCGGGCGGCCTTGCGCTCGGCGCGCGAGGCCCACTTGGCTTCCGCCGCTTCCTGGCCGCGGGCCAGGTTCTGGGCGCGCGCCTTGAGGACCGACAGCGGCGTCAGGTCGACTTCGCCGTCCCAGGCCGCTTCCATGCCCGCCCCGGCGATGCCGGTGACGCGCAGCACGGTTTGCGACTGGCGGTGCCCCTGGGTGCGGCGATAGCCCTGACGGCGAATCTTCTTGAACACCTTGATCTTGTCGTCCCGGCGGGTTTCGACCAGGGTCGCGCTGACCGTGGCGCCCTCGACCAGCGGCGCGCCGACAGTGACGTCCGCGCCCTCGCCGATCATCAGCACTTCCTGGAACGCGACCTGGGCGCCCGGCTCGCCGTCGAGCTTTTCCACCACCAGCAAATCGCCGGCCTGGACCCGGTACTGTTTGCCGCCGGTCTTGATCACAGCGTACATGGTTTGAAGCCTTCGGTATCTTTGAGAGAGAGGACGCGCAAAACGACAGCGCCCGCGAAGGACCCGCGGGCGAAGGGTGGCGACGTATACTCGCGGTTCCCGATGAGTCAAGGTGGGAGAGCCCGCCAAAGCGCTTCGGCTTGGACGTAACGCCTTTCACACCCTATCTATCGGCCCATGAGCCAGATCCCCGTCACCGTCCTCACCGGCTACCTCGGCGCCGGCAAGACCACGCTTCTCAATCGCATCCTCTCGGAGGATCACGGCCAGCGCTACGCGGTGATCGTCAATGAATTTGGCGAGATCGGCATCGATGGAGACCTGGTGGTCGGGGCCGACGAGGAGGTGTTCGAAATGAACAACGGCTGCGTCTGCTGCACGGTGCGCGGCGACCTCATCCGGGTGCTGCACGGCCTGATGAAGCGCCAGGCCAGCGCCACGCGGGGCTTCGACGCCATCATCATCGAAACCACCGGGCTCGCCGACCCGGGTCCCGTCGCCCAGACCTTCTTCGTGGACGAGGAGGTCAGGGGTAAGGCGCGGCTGGACTCGGTGACCACGGTGGTCGACGCCAAGCATGTGCTGCTGAGCCTGTCGGAGAGCCGCGAGGCTCGTGAGCAGATCGCCTTCGCCGACCAGATCGTGCTCAACAAGACCGACCTCGCGTCGGAGGACGAGCTTCGGATCATCGAGGCGCGCCTTCGCCGGCTCAATCCCCTGGCGAAGATCCACCGGGCGGTGAGGTCCCAGGTCGAACTGTCGGCGGTGCTGGGGCGCGGCGGCTTTGATCTGGAGCGGATCGTCGCCCTGGAGCCGCAATTCCTCAATCCCGCCCACGGCGAGGATGGTCATGTGCATGGCGACGATTGCGACCACCACGATCATGATCATCATGACCACCAGGGGGGCGGCCACGCCGACCGGCTGCACGACGATGACATCAAGGGTGTGTCGTTGAGGCTCGAAAAACCGGTTGACGGGGTCAGGATGACACGCTGGCTCAACGAACTGCTGGCGGCCCAGGGTGCGGATATTCTGCGCGCCAAGGGCATCGTCAATGTGGCCGGAGAACCGCGCCGGCTGGTGTTCCAGGCGGTGCATATGATGCTGGAGGGCGACCTTCAGCGCCCTTGGGGCGAGGGCGAGGCCCGGGAAAGCCGGATGGTGTTCATCGGCCGCAATCTCGATGAAGCCAAACTCAAAGCGGGTTTCGAAGCCTGCGCCAAATAGCGAAAAGCCCCTCTTCCTGATGGAAGAAGGGCTTTCCGGACTACATTTATGATTGGTAGCGGCCTCAGACAGGCGTCAGATTCTCGGAGATCAGGCCGATCTTGTAATAGCCGTCACGCTGCAGCTGGTTGATCACGTCCATGAACTGGCGATAGCGGACATGGCGGTCGGCGCGGATGAAGATGCGCTCGTTGGTGGGGTTGGGGACGGCCAGGGATGCGGGCAGGTCGGTCGCCAGGGCGGTCATCGACGACGGTCGGATCGCGTCCTTGCCGAACGACACATAAATCTGGCCGTCATCCTGAATGGAGATGAAGGTCGGCGGCTTGTCCTTGGAGTTGGGTGGCGGGGCCTTGGCCGGCGGCAGGTCGATCTTGATCGACACCGTCGCGATCGGCGCGACCACCATGAAGATGATCAGCAGAACGAGCATGACGTCCACGAAGGGCGTCACATTCATTTCGGCGTTCTGTCCGAGGTCGAACTTGCTTCCGCCGCCGCCACCAATCTTCGCCGCCATGGCGCACTCCCTTTTTCAGGTCCACCAACCGGACCCGTTCGACAACCCTGGCCACCCCAATCGCGCGGATGACCGACGATGTAAAGCCTGGGGATTGTTCGGGACGCGTCTCGCCAAGCCGGCGCCTTTTCAGCTATCCCCCCTGCCATGAATTTCGCCTTCGAGGCCTTTGTCACCGAAATCATCGCCGACGGCGGCCAGGCGGCCTTCGCCCTGGGCGACGGAACGGTGGCCTGGGAAAGCGGGCCTCGCGTGGAAGCTCACGATGGGGCCATCCTTTGCGCGGCGGGCCATCCCTCGGGCCAAGGCCTGATCACCGGTGGTGATGACGGGCGCGTGATCTGGTCGCGAGGCGGGGCCAGTCAACCGATCGCGCAGGCGCCTGGCAAGTGGATCGACGCGGTGGCCGTGTCATCGGCGTCCGGCCTGATCGCCTTTTCGGCCGGGCGAGACGTCCACGTTCGTGACGCCGGCGCCCCGGATTTCGAGCGCCTGTTCACCCACGAGGCGTCGGTGGCGGCTCTGGCCTTTGATCCCAAGGGGCGGCGGCTGGCGGCGGCCACCTATGGCGGCGCGGCGCTTTGGTATGCCCGGATCGCCGATCAGAAACCGGTGATGTTGCGATGGGCGGGCTCGCACGTCGGCCTGATGTTCAGCCCGGATGGAAAGTTCCTGGTCTCGGCGATGCAGGAATCGGCTCTGCACGGCTGGCGCCTGTCGGACGCCAAGGACATGCGGATGGGCGGCTATCCGTCAAAGGTGCGCAGCCTGGCGTTCATGGGCGGCGGCTGGCTGGCGACGTCCGGCGCCAACGGCGCGGTGCTCTGGCCGTTCGTCGGCGCCAACGGCCCGATGGGCAAGCAGGCGATGGAGATCGGCTGGGACGAGACGGCGCTGGTCAGCCGGGTGGCGGGCGACGCCCCCGGTGATCATCTGGTGGCGGGTCTGGACGACGGCCGGATCTGGGCCTGTCATCTGGCTTCCGAGCGGCGCGTCACGCTAAGGGCGGACAAAGGTCCGCCGATCAGCGCGCTGGCGGTGCTCGGCGGCGGGCGCGTGGCGTGGGGCGACGAGGCGGGCGGGGCCGGCGTGATCGATATGGGCGCGGTTTAGGGCGCGCGGTCTGATCACCGGGTTCTTTGATCCAGCTTGGTAAGGGGCTATGTAAACGACCGGATTCTGATCGGAGAGGCTGGCGATGAGTTCCTACAGCGTGGCCACGGCAAAGAACGCCTTACCCAGTCTGATCGACAAGGCAATTGCCGGTGAAGAGGTTGTGATCACGCGTAGCGGCAAGCCAGTGGCGGAGTTGCGACCGACCGGGCGGTTGCCAGAGCGGATTGGGCGGGGGACCGCTGCCTTACGGCTGTTGCGAGTTGGCCGCGACGCGATGACGCCCCTGCCGATGACATCGGTCGAGCTGCTCGACGCGATATACGAACGGGATCGGGATTGAGCATCTATCTCGACGCCAGCGTGCTGCTCCCCACTATTATCCCCGAACCTGGCAGTATGGCTGTCGATCAATTTCTCGATAGCGCCCATTCCGAGTTCCATGTCAGCGAGTTCGCCGCTGCCGAGGTGTCTTCGGCAATATCCCGCTTGGTCAGGATGGGCTTGGTCAACGAGCCCACGGCCAATCTTCGTCTCGCGGCCTTCGACGCTTGGCGGCTTGACAGCGCGGAGAGCATTGAGGTCGCGGGTGCTGATGTTCGCTTGGCCGATGTCATCGTCCGCCGATTCGATCTAAAACTTCGCGCGCCCGACGCGCTGCATGTCGCCATATGCCGACGCCTGGATTTGACGCTGGTCACCATGGACAGGCGCCTTGCCGGCGCCGGCGAGGCGTTCGGCGTTGTGGTCACACTAATCTGAGCGGTAAGCGGAGCCGTTCAGGGCATCCGGTCATTTCCCAGGCGATTGGCTTCCAGGCGGTCGGCTTTCTGGCGCCAACGCCGGGCGCGGCCCAGGGTGTCGATGATCATCCACACGAAACCCAACGCGCTGACCGCATAGGCCGGCCAGATGAAGGCGGCGTATTTGCCGGCCGACAGAGCCCCCGAAGACAGGCCCCCCGAAGAAACGACCTGGATGATCAAGCGAGGGCCGCGCGCAGCTCGAGGCTGGTGGCGCGCCGGCGCCAGACCTCGGCTCGGATACGCGCCATCCACAACGCGCCAAAGGCAAACGAATAGCCGGCGCCCGTCAGCAGCAGGGGCGTCAGATAGACCGGCGCCAGGGCCGACCCGCCGGCCCGCATCACCGACTCGCCCTGGTGCAGGGTGTTCCACCAGTCAACAGAGTATTTGATGATCGGCAGGTTGATCAGGCCGACCAGGGCCAGGATCTCCGCCGCCCGGGCCGCCTTGGCCTCGTCTTCGATGCTGGCGCGCAGGGCCATATAGCCGAGGAACAACAGGAACAGCACAAGGACCGACACTAGCCGGGCGTCACCCCAAACCCACCAGGTTCCCCACATCGGCCGGCCCCACAGCGAACCGGTGACCAGGGCGACGCCGGTGAACACCGCGCCCAGCGGGGCCGCGGCCTTGGCCGCCGCGTCGGCCAGGGCATGGCGAAACACCAGGGAGATGAAGCTGGCCCCGCCCAGGCAGGCATAGGCCATCATCGCCACCCAGGCGGCCGGCACATGGATGAACATGATCTTGACGGTTTCGCCCTGCTGATAGTCGGGCGGGGCGTTGAGGCCCAGCCAGAGGCCCGCGCCGATCAGGCCGGCGGCGATGACGGCCAAAATCGGAACCGCCCAGCGCGAAAACGCCATGAACCGAAGTGGATTGGCTAAGGCCGAGATCATCCTGGTTTCCTAGGGGCTAGTCCTTCTCGGGACAAGCGTCCTGAATGCGTGGCGAGGCCGGGGAGCGCCGGGGGAGACGCCATGGCGCTGGCGGGGCGGTTTGGGGAGCGCGCGGGGCGATGGAGGGGCGCTGCCTGGGCGCTGACGGGGCGCTGGCTGGGCGTTCGCGGGGCGGCGAAGGGCGACCCTTAGCCGGCCGGGTCACGATCAAGTGTTTGTTTTAGCTTGTATCTCTCTCTGGGTACGCTGATCCGCCCCGCCGTGACGCCGATCATGGGGGACCTATGTGACGCACAGCGCGCGGATCGGCCGCGCCCACGGGAGGCATGAGCGACATATTGCAAAGACACCCCGACCCCAAAGGGCCTATGTCTATGATGACTACACGATGAGAAAGAGCCATAAGGTATGCAATATGGCATTTTTCTGCGCCGCTGTCAATTCGAACTCGCACAATTTGCAAATCAAATCCCGCAAGTATGGGGCCGCAGCGCTCTGCCGAGGCGCGTCGAAGAGGAAAGGCTAGAGGTGACTTCACGGCGAAATTGCGAAGGTCCGGTTCCTGGAGCCACCACGCTTCACCGAGCCGGAGCCCGTCCGCCGACTGCGGCGTTCTGCAGGTCTAGCCGCTTGCCACTCTTGGCGGCAGGACCATCAGCCTCAGCGCTCTAGTCTTAGTCAAGAACGCCCGTTGGCACTCGTCGAATCCTACGACGGCATACCTTGCCGCGCGTTTTTTACACTAGCGTGCGCCCGCACTAGGTGTTTAGTCCTGGGCTGAGCCAGCCGCAATCGAGCGCCAGGTTAGGTCTATACCGATCACCGCGATGTCCTCGACGTTTGCCAATTTCGTTGAGAAAATGTTCCAGTGCTTACGCAACTCTTCAAGCAAGGCCTCGAACGACTCCATCCGGCCCCCAGCGGGGTGTTCCCACCAACTCTTTTCGCCTTTGTAGACAAGCGCGAAGATCCCGCGGCTGGAGCGAACGTCACGCAGATAGTCCCCGCAAAGCTGGTTTTCGAGCCGTTCGAACAGCTTCGGACCAGTCCATGCGTCGGCCAGCTTTAATTCAACGGGGACCGGCCCATCGAACCCGACACCGTGAAAGCGCAGATCCGGCCGCTTGGCATCGGCCATTTCCTCTTCCTGTGGGATCACATAGCGGCCAGCCGCACGATCCCGGCACCAGCCGCCGATGAAATTGCGCACCGCAGTCTCCCCCGGGGCTAAGGCCAGGATCGGGGCAAGGCTCGCGTCGCCGCCTTCCAAGTCATTTTTCAGGTTGGTCAGCCGATCGACCGCGAGGTCCCAGAGCTCATGATGATTCGCCGGCGTACGCTCCAATTCAAAGGCAAACTCGCGAATCTGCTGAACCGTCCAGGGGGTAAAGTCGGCGTCTTGGGCGGCCTTGTTCTTGGCGCGATAGGCGGCCCACGGCCGAGATTCCGCGTCCGGATGGTCAGCAGCGACGTCCATCAGGGCCAAGAAGGCTTCTTTGCCAGGTGTCTCGATGATGAACGATAGCAGTGCGTTTCGCGCCTCCTGCGCGTCGTCGCGGAGCCCCGGCGAGAACGCCCCTTTGCCCGCCCGCTCGATGTCATCGGCGTGTCGAATGTAGCGATGCATCAGGAGCAGCAACTCCTTCATGTATCGGACCTGTCGATAACCACGGGGGGCAAAGCCTGTACCGATCCGCCGACCGCCCACCAAGCTTGTCAAAAAACGCATCGCGAATTGCGTTTGCAACCCCGGGGCTTTCAGTTCGGCTAACCGACTTGTCAGCGCAGGGATCGCCACCTCAGGATCGAACCCACACCAATGCGCGAACCAGATTGGCGCGATCAGATCGTGCTTGATCGCCTTGGCTTTGCGAGCGGCAAGCGCGCGGGCAGCAGCCTCGGGAAGGGAAGAGCGATTGATGATCGTCAGGAGGTAGCCGAGGTTCACCGGACTGGGCCGCGCGTTGCCGAGACGCTCAAGGATCGCGGGCGCCAGACCGTCGAACATCCAGCTTCCATGCCAAGCAACGTTGTAGAGGACGTGGTGGCTTTCGCCATCTGGCGGACTGATGGCCAGCTCGTGGTCGATCTCGGCGAGCACGGCCTCCTCGACCTCCGAAGGAAAGGTCTAGTAGAGATCGGGAAACCAAGTTGAAAACCCATTGAGTTCGCGCAAACCATATTTGGCCGCAACGTTAGCCTCCGGCGGCGTCAGATGATCCGTCCAGTGAGAAATTTCTGCCGCCTCTATATTGAGCCCCGTGAGACCGAAGATGACGGTAACCGGTGTGCTGCTGTTTTCCGCACCCTGGCTGGGCATCACCGGCGAAAACCGACGCCAAAAGCCCATGGCGCCGTCGCGGAAGGCCTCGGCCACGTCGGTTCCGAACTCTGGCTCAAGCCGGCGCCAGTTGGATACGCTCCACCGGCTCAACGGGTCACGTTCCTCTCGCAGCCTGCTGTGTAGGTACGATTGGTCCACGCTGATCGCTTCGGCGTTGCCGAAATCTCGGATCCCCGGAACGCGCGTTTTCAGAATCGCTACCGCCCGATTGCGGCTGGCCTCTTGTTTGGCGACCCGCGCTTCCTGCTGAGCATTCCTGCGTGCCTGCTGACGGCGCCACTTGCCGGCTTGGGGGTGGGGCCTTGGGTGGAAGCGGTCGTGAAGCGCTTTTTTCAATGCTGCATCGCCGGTCACAGCGAGGTGTAGCCGTTTACGCCATGTTTCAGGTCGTCCATTCACTCGATAGAGTTCAAACGCCAGCGATAGCGCTATCAGACGGTCATCGAATAGGGGACGTGACGAGATTTCGTTGCAGGCCATCGGAAAGTCGTCTGGCCCGAACGTCCAGTCGCGGCCAAACAGGCCGACTTCCAAAAGGTCCAACGTTGCCTTGTTGGTTATCTCGCGGTGCGCGCGGGTCTCGGCGACGTCGTACCAGAACAAGGTGTGGTTGAGCTCGCGCCACAAGGGTACCAGTTCGCCGATCGTCGTGCGCGCAGCGCGCAAGTTCTCGGCATAGGTGCCGTCGACCTCGCGGACGTTCCGCAAGATCCAGAGCGCTGGCGGATCCAAGGTGGCAGGATGATGTGCCATCAGTAGGCGCGCGACACACTGGACGCCCATACCGGCAAGCCAAGCGTACTTCTTGGAGATATCGCGATAGCGGCTCTCGATGACCGGTGGCATCGCCAGGAGATTCTGCAAAGCCTTCACCCAGCTGCGAAGCTGCTTCGGGGGAAGACGTTCGACATAATGGGGCAGCGCGTGGGCCAGCGGGTCGAGGTCAAACTGCTTGCGGCCCGTGGCCACTTCCACGACCTTCATTAACCAAGCACTGGCATCATCGTCGACTGGTAGCGTTTCGATAAACTCGGCGGGCCAGCTTCGATATTTGAAGTCAAGCGCGGCTAGCATTGCATCGCGGACTTCGCGGACATCCTCAGGCGCTCCAACGGCGAGCAGAGCGCGAATGGCGGCCAGCCGGGGGTACTCGGCGGTCAGGCTCAAGGCCAACGCCTTGGCCTCGGCGGCCAGCTCCTTCAACTCGCCGAGCCAGACCATACGGAGGAGGAAAGCGACGATTTCCTCGTCATCGACATAGCGGGTCAATAGCGTTCGGATTTCGGCGCTCAGGTCTTCGTGCGCGAAGCGTTGGACGGCCATGTAGTCGAGCATCGAACGCCCATGCGCAGGCTGGGCCAGCTGCTCGCAGGTCTGGCGGAGAATTTCGGCGCGAGTCTCGGCAGGCAACTGGCTGGCGTCGCCACCCTCGAACAGGATTTCCGGGGCCAAACGCATTGTCCGGGCCAGGATTCGGTCGTCTATAAGGCAAAGCCATGGGAGGATCGGCCGCGTCGTCGGCACAACAACCTCAAGTCCATATTGTTCTCGGAAGAACAAGGCCTCGATCCGTATACGCGAGGCCTGATTGACTATTTGGTCCTTCAGCCATTCGGCGGCCAGGAAATCCCGAACTGACCGGTGATGGAAGCGCACCGTCCCATAGATGCCTTCGTCGAAGATCGGCCGCGACAGCAGTGTTCCGACGGCGGTGTCGTCCCAGTCGGCCAAGACTTGCTTGACGGGCAGCCCTTTGGCGTTCGCTGATCCGTCCGGAACCCGGAGCCCGGACTGCTGGGCTAGCGTCGCGGCGGCCGCCACCAGCTTGGCCCCTTTACGGAGCTTTTCCACCGTAATCGGTCGCGCATCGGCGCGGTTCTGGTCGATCTCCTCCAGACGCCGATCAATGCTGGCCTTCATTAAGTCGTAGCGTGACGCAATCTGGCCGTGCGCCACCCAGTATTCACAGACCTCGGCCAGATCGAGCGGCCGCGTCGCCAACGTCCAGGCGTCTTTCCGATCCAGCGCAAGCCGGAAAGGCGCAAGATCCGTCACACCCTTGGCGATGGCGAATTGATCGACCTGCTCACCGTGGAGATCATCTAATGCGACAACCCTAAAGCCGTCGGTGGCAACCATTTCCTGCTTGGCATTGGTGTCAGCGCCCTTGCCATCGAGCGTTGGCGCATCAGTCTTTGGCGGCGCGTATGGAAAATGCTGCCGTACGAGCATCATGTCGGTCTTCGGTCGCCAGGCGACCGTACGGCCTGTGACTAGGATATGTGCGTGAGGCAGGACTGGGGTGAGCTTTCGTCCCAGTTTCCGGATGGCGAGCTCGAAGTCTCTAGGATCCTTTAGACGGGCCTCGTCAACAGAATCGAGAAGCAACCACCCCTCGCCCCCGGAAGCGGTCCAGGTCTCGAATTCCTCGAAAGTTCCCTCCTCGAAGGCCTCCTCAAAGCTTTCGACGACATGTTCGATTCGGATGAAAAAGGCCACTCTGCCTTCTCCTCGGAGCACCCGGCAGGCATTCCTCGTCTCCATGGTCTTTCCCGATCCGGCTTCGGAAAGCAGCACCACCCTCGGACCAACTAAGAGATCATCCCAGGTCAGGCGATCCTCGCCGCGGAGCCCCTTCAAGTCGGTGTCGTCGTTGGTGTCATCGCTCAGCCTAAGCGCGCGGAACGACCTCTTCAGCGGGATGAACTCATTCAGGTCCGCGGAGTTCGTCATGTTTCACCCATCAAAATGACGACCCTGGTGGTTTCACCGTCTGCCCAACTCGCAGCTTGACCTTAGAAACACCATCAAGACACCTGCGACCAACTTTTCCTGGCGTCTAAGCCGTCAGGCTCTACATTAGTGTAGCCTGCGGACCGCCGCACTGGGAGCGGGCGTCGCATTGCCCCCACGGCGGCCACCAGATCGGGCGAGACCGATACTATTTCCGCAGCACTAGGCGTCGTCGAGTAGCGCTCGCGAGGTACTCCAACGGCCCGCAACAGAGGCGCGCCGTCTGAACCTGGGTTCTCCGAACGCCCAATTGTTGGAAGGCTGACAAGGTCCGCTCCCGGCGCGTTTCCGATTTAAAAGGTGCGCTTAGCAGCCACCGTTGGCTGTAATCGCGCCGGAGATAGCATCCGCATCGCGCCAAGTCGTGTAGCCAGCTCGGACCGCCCCGGATGCTCTCCGCGTCGGAGACGCCTTCGCGGTCAGATCGCCAGTCCAACATCGCCTTCCAGGACCTGTTGGATGAGCCGCGGGCGCTCTCCCGGTCTCCACAGCCTCGCGGTGTGGACCACGCGGTAGCGGAGATCGCCGCCGTCCGGTCGTTCGTTGCGGGTGATCGGGCGCGGGATGCAGACGAACTCGGTCCGCATCTCCTCCGCGCTCAGCCGCACCGTGGCGTAGCCATGGCCGCCGAGATCCACGAACTCGAGGTGCGGCGAGAGCTCGGGGTTCGACAGGGCGCGGGCGCGGACCAGGTCGAAACTCTTGGCGTATTCGAGGCACGCGCGCACCCCGTGCTTCAGCAGCATGTTGAAGGTCGGGTCGGGCTTGGCCGCGCCCCCGGGGACTGAATTGGGCCGGTCGGCGAGGAACAGAGGCCGAAGGGGATGATCCTTGGGAAGCCGGTGTTCGTAGGCCTCCAGCGCGCCCGGACTCGAGAGCGAACCCCCGACGAAGCTCAGGCCGACCGGCTCGAACCTGCCCGGTGGAAGCTCCGCCGACGCGTAGCCGGCCCAGAAGCTGTGGCGGTCGCCCGAGACGATCGCGAATCCGGTGATCCCGGCGTCGCGGACGAGGTCGTAGATTTCCGTCCGCTCCATATAGGCGGTCCCGTAGTCGCCGCCGCCGAGGCTCGCGAAGCCGCCCGGCCAGCGCGTCGCCATTCCCGCCGGCAAATTCTGCGGATCCCCGCGCCAGTCCGGCGCGCCCTCGGAATTGCCCCAGATCTTCCAGGTGGCGGCGGACGCCCGCAGCCGAGCCTTGAACCAGGCCTTCTGTTCCGCCCCGAGGATGGTCTGCGGCGGCGCGTCCTTCTGTGGGTTGGGGACGCTGACGCCACCATAGGTCAGTTCCGCGGGGGGCCGGCCGCCGTTGTAGGCTCGGCCACCGTCAAGCACCTGCGCCGCCTCCTCCTGGAACATGCCGATGAATTCGGGCGGGGTGAGCTTGTCGAGTTCGGGATGGTCGAGCGGGTCCTGGCTCCGGTAGCTGTGCTGGTCGGTGATGATCACCTCAAGGTGTCGCCCGTAGCGGAAGGCGCGGTAGCCGATCAGGCTGTTGATCGCGGCGAGATTGTTCGGCTCGGTCCCGAGGCCGTTCGCGTCCCACGTCTCGATCTTGACGTCCTTCACGACAGGGGGATCGAAGGTTTCCAGTGAGGCCCCGTCGGCCTTGCGGCAGCGCGACGGCAGATATTCCCACCACGCCTGATTGGCGGCGACTTTCAGGGTCTGGCCCGGCCGCCCGTCGTCACCCGGCTTCAGGATGCTCTGCCATCCCTGCCAGGAGAACTCGTGATTGTCCCACATGGCCACGAACGGCCAGCGCGCGCGGGCGTCCTTAAGGTCCGGATCGGCCAGATAGCCGCGATAGACGGCGCGATAGCCGTCGAGGGTCAACGGATAGTGCAGCTTGCCGGTATTCCCGCCATCGGGGAAGCGCGCCACCTCATATATCGTGCGGTCATAGCGGGTGGGCGTCTCCTCGGGGTATTCCAGCACCTCGTAGATGAAGTCTCCGAGGTGGAGGACGAAGCCCAGCCGGTCCTCCGGCCTCGCCCGTTCGTCCTCGAAGATCATCCGGCGATAGGCGTTGAGCTTGCCTTCGTTGACGCTCTGGCAGCTGACGAAGGCGAAAGTCACCGGGTGCGGATCGTCGTCGCGAGGCGTGGTGAGGGTCCGCCCCACACGGCTGCCGTTACCCTCGGCGTCGACGAAGCGATACCAATAGACACGCGACGGCTGGAGGCCCCCGACTAGGACGCGCGTCGTCCAGTCCGCCGCCGCCGAGACCGGCGCGCGCGCACGCGCCACTACGCGGCGAAAGGCTGGGTCCTCGGCGACCTCCACCGCGAGCATATGCCGCGCGCCTCGCGCCTGGGGTGGCGCGAACGGTCGCCGGGTCCAGAGGATCACGCTGTGCGGGTCCGGATCGCCCGAGGCGACCCCCTCGGGGTAGAGGTCCTCGCGTTCGCGCCACTCCAGACGCGAGGCGCGCGCCGGGCCGCCCCACGCGAGGACCGCGCCCATCGCCGCCGCCGTTCGCAAGAATTCCCGGCGATCGTTGCTCATATGGAACCTCCGTTACCCAGCTTCCGTGCCGAGCGAGCGGAAATACGGCGCGCTCACCCCGCTTTCGAATTGTAACCCGACGAAGCCGGCGGGTCATGGGAGACTGGCATGGGTCGGTTGAGACGGCAGGTGCGGTCGCCCGGGAAGGCTCCCCTTCCGTTTCCGGTTTGTCAGCCAATCGCCGATCCCTTATGTGCTGCACGCCTTCCAGAAAAAGTCGCCCAAGGGAATCAAGACGGCTCAGGTCGATGTCGATCTGGTCGAGCGGCGATTGAAAGCCGTGCAACAGGATTATGAGGCCCGCTATGGCAAGCCACAACGCTGAGACTGTGGTGGACGACGAGACGATTACCCGCGGCACGGGCAATGTGTTCGCCGACCTCGGCTATGCCGATGCCGACGAGCGCCAGACGAAGCTGCGTCTTGCGAACGCTATCAATGGCTTGGTCGCCCGTCGAAGGCTGACCCAAACGGCCGCCGCCGAGAAACTGCGCATTAACCAGCCCAAGGTGTCAGCGCTGGCCAACTACAAGCTCGACGGCTTCTCGGTGGAGCGGCTGATGACTTTCCTCACGGCGCTCGATCAAGACGTAGAAATCATAATCCGCAACAAGCCTCGGTCACGGCCAGCAGCACGTATATCTGTCATCGCCGCGTAGGCGCCCGACAAGATTATTGATTGATTGCACTTGTCACTCCGCGGCGGTCGCCAGCGGTTTCTTGCGGCCGATGGCAGTGTTGTTCGCGAGCGTCCGCCAGATTAGGATCGAGCCCTTGTCACCGGAGGCAATGTCTTGGCCGCACGTTCGCTGGAACCCCTGCTCGCCGATGTCGAGGCAGCTCTGCCGCACCTGCGGCGCCTGTGCGCGGGCCTCGAAAACGTCGTGGAAGGCCTTTCTTACGGCAACCCCACCTTTAGGCGGGGGACCAAGCCGTTCGCCATCCTGGACCGCTACAAAGGGACGAGTTGTCTGTGGCTCCTGATCGACCCGGTGCTGCGAGAGGATCAGCTGAGGATCGAGGGGTGGTTCGCTTCGCCCTATGACCCGCGCCAGCTGGCGCTTTGCTGTCGGCTCGACGCCGTGGAATGGGAGGCGGCGTCCGGGCTGGTTAGAGCGAGCTACGGTCTGGCTATGCCAAGGGCCAGCAAGTGAGGCGCCGGAGATATGGCGCCTGGATCTCCGACCTCAGCGCCGCTTTCGCGACGGCCCTTACGACGACCAGCGCGGTTTTGCCCATGTCCGCGCGCGCCGATCCCGCAACCTTCCAGCATCTGGAAGCCACCCTGTCCGACGCGCTGGCCGGCTATGATCGCGCGACGGTCGATCGGCTCTGGGACGACGATCTGACCTTCGTTTTCCCCACCGGCGAGGTGTCGCGCAAGGCCGCGCGACTGAAGGCGCAGGTCCCGCCCCTCGACAAGGGAGGGCCGAAGCTGCTGGCGCGCAATGACGCCGTCGACGTGACCTACGAGGACAAGACCATGGCCGTGGTGCTCGTCCACTCCTCCTGGAGGTTCGGTGAGTCGCCGCCGACGCTTTTCGTGGCGACCCACATCTGGATTCGGCGAGCACAGGGCTGGCGGCTTATTTCAGCCCAAGTGGCGCAATTGAAAACACCCTGAGCGAGCAAATTTCCCCGTTGGCCTAGCCGGGCGTAAATCTGTCGTTGCGGCGTAGACGCCCGACAATCGGCGGTCCGCGAGGATGCGCCCGATGAGCTACGCTAACCAGGCTCGACGCAGGGCAGCGGCGCCGCCCTGCGTCGGACCCCTCAATTCCTGGAGAACCCCATGGACATCAATGCCGACTTTGAAGCGCGGGCTGTCGTTCACTCGTCGCTCATGCCGTGGACGCCTTCACCCATTGCCGGCGTCGAACGGCGCATGCTCGATCGGATCGGGGACGAGGTGGCTCGGGCTACCACCGTCGTCCGGTACGCTCCGGGCAGCCAATTTTCGCCCCACACTCACGGGGGCGGCGAGGAGTTTCTCGTGCTGGATGGGGTCTTTCAGGACGAGCACGGCGACTATCCGGCCGGAACCTACATCCGCAACCCGCCGCGGACATCACACACGCCAGGGACACAGGAGGGGGCGACCATCCTCGTGAAGCTCTGGCAGTTCGACAAAAACGACAAAACCCCGGTCTGCATCCACGCCAATTCGATCGCGGCGGTAAGCCTCCGCGGGAACGGCGTCAGCACGTTTCCGCTGTACCAAGACTCCCGAGAGACTGTCCGCTTTGAAGTGTGGGAAGCCGAGACCGCGATTTCGGCCAAGGCTCACGGCGGTCTCGAAGTCTTTGTCCTTGAAGGCGGATTCCATGAGGGCGGAGATCATTTCATCCGAGACTCGTGGCTTCGGCTCCCGGTTGGCCAGGACCTGGCGGCAGTCACCGGGCCCAAGGGCGCGCGCGTGTGGGTCAAGAGCGGACATCTGTCCGTTCCGCCAACCGCGCCGACGAAATAGCAGCCCTCCACCACAGGCGCCGGCCATGGCGAAGGGGGTCAGAGGGCCACACAGCCCAGGGCGTAGGCCGCCAGCAGACTGATCGGCGTCGCCCAGGGCAGGCCCCTAGTGAAATTCTCGATCGCGGCGTCCCCGAAAATCACCGACGGCGTCAGAAGCGGCAGAACGATCACGGCAATCAGCAACCTACCCCTGCGGCTGGCCAGGGCCGCCCCCGTGCCGAGTTTGGCCCCCAACGCCACCGCGACGGCCAGCTCGGCTCTACTAGCGCCAGATCACCATTGATGATCAGATGTGATGGCGCCTCGACGTGTTCATCGCTTGGCGCAGTCGGTCTGGCGACGATACGCGGACGCCGGCGGCGACGACTTCGACGATTCCCGCCATAGCCCAGGCCTTCAGGCGGCGGTTGACCTTCT
>JBBRPO010000022.1:0-79829 GCA_038227865.1 Caulobacterales bacterium | reverse complement strand
CCCTCCACCGCTTCGCGGTCCCCCTCCCCCAGGGGGGGAGGAGAGCGTTTTTGACGACACCGAGGAGTTCTCTCTTCCCCCCCTGGGGGAAGTACGGCCGAAGGCCGGGATGGGGGAAGTTGCAGCGAGAATCTCTTTCAGCGTCGCCCCGCGGCCACTTCCCCCTCCTCCGCCAGGGGGGGAGGAGAGCGCGTCATCGATGGCCAAGACGGAGCTTCAACCGCCTGACCCTCACGCCAATCCTGGGTCGGGCCTGGGGGCCAGGGGGACGCTGACTCTCGGGCCGGCCGGCTGGCGTTTTTCGGGCTCGTCGCGGTTGGGGCTAACCCCTTTCAGGGCGTTGACGATCTCGTCGCCCGACAGGGTCTCGAACTCCAGCAGGGCTTTGGCCAGGGTGTGCAGGTCCTCGATCCGTTCGGTGAGGATGCGGCGCGCCTCGTCCAGGGCCGTCTGGATGAGCCGGCGGACCTCCAGGTCGATCTTCTGGGCGGTGTCCTCCGAGACGTTCTGGGTGCGGGCCACCGAGTGACCGAGGAACACCTCCTCCTGGTTGTCGCCGTAGGAGACCGTGCCCAGCTCGTCGGAAAAGCCCCAGCGGGTGACCATGTTGCGGGCGAGCGCCGTGGCGGCCTGGATGTCGTTGGAGGCGCCCGAGGTGATCTTCTGGTTGCCAAAGATCAGCTCCTCGGCAATCCGCCCGCCCATCAGGATGGCCAAGCGCGAGGTCATCTGCTCGTAGTTCATGGAATAGCGGTCGCCCTCGGGGAGTTGCATGACCATGCCCAAAGCGAGGCCGCGCGGGATGATGGTCGCCTTGTGCACCGGATCGGCCGACGGCACCGAGAGGGCGACCAGCGCGTGGCCGCCCTCGTGATAGGCGGTGTTGCGCTTTTCCTCCTCGCTCATGACCATGGACTTGCGCTCGGCGCCCATCATCACCTTGTCCTTGGCGTCCTCGAAGTCGCGCTGCAGGACCATGCGGCGGTTGCGCCGGGCGGCCATCAGGGCGGCCTCGTTGACCAGGTTGGCGAGATCCGCGCCGGAAAAGCCGGGCGTGCCGCGGGCGATCACCTTGACGTCCACGTCGGAGGCGAGCGGCACGTTGCGCATGTGGACGCGCAGGATCTTCTCGCGCCCGCCCACGTCTGGATTGGGGACCACCACCTGGCGATCGAACCGGCCGGGACGCAAGAGGGCCGGGTCGAGAACGTCCGGGCGGTTGGTGGCGGCGACCAGGATGATCCCCTCGTTGGATTCGAAGCCGTCCATCTCCACCAGCAGCTGATTGAGGGTCTGCTCGCGCTCGTCGTTGCCGCCGCCCAGGCCCGCGCCGCGATGGCGGCCCACCGCGTCGATCTCGTCGATGAAGATGATGCACGGGGCGTTCTTCTTGGCCTGCTCGAACATGTCGCGCACCCGGCTCGCGCCCACCCCGACGAACATCTCCACGAAGTCCGAGCCGGAGATGCTGAAGAAGGGGACGCCCGCCTCGCCGGCGATGGCCCTGGCGAGCAGGGTCTTGCCGGTGCCCGGCGGGCCGATGAGGAGGGCGCCCTTGGGGATCTTGCCGCCCAGGCGCTGGAACTTGGCCGGGTCCTTCAGGAAATCGACGATCTCGTTCAGGTCTTCCTTGGCCTCATCGACGCCGGCCACGTCGTCAAAGGTGACGCGGTTCTTGTTTTCGGTCAGCAGCTTGGCCTTGGATTTGCCAAAGCCCATGGCGCCACGGGCGCCCCCCTGCATCTGGCGCATGAAGAACACCCACACGCCGATCAGCAGCAGGATGGGCAGCATATTGACCAGGATGGTCGGAATCAGGCCCGCGCCCGGCTGCTCGAATTCGAACCCGGCGCCATGCGCTTCAAGGCGGTGCTCGAGGTCCTGGGTGTCGTTGGGGCCGATGGTGGTCAGGGTCGCGCCCTGGCGATCGGTGGCCTCCAGGGTCTGGCCGTGGATCTTCACCTTCTTGATCTCGCCGCTGTCGACCTTGGCGAGCATTTCGGAATAGGTGACCTGGCGGGCAGAGCCGGCATGGCCGCCGCTGTTCAAAACACCGAAAATCGCGACCAGGGCGAGGACAATCACGCCCCATATCGCCAAGTTACGCATAGTCATCAGGCACGCCTCATATGGCTCAATATCGTCATTTAGGATGGACGATCGGTTTTCGCCATGCGCCACAGCGCCGCTTCGTTCACAATCGCGCCACGGGCGGCGGCCAATCGGCCCCAGGCCAGGGTTCGCACTGCGAAATCGGGACTTTGGCGAAGGGTTGGGCATTCGACGCGCCCGTCGGCGTGGATCACCGCCGGAAGGGCGAGGCGGGCGGCGGCGGGTATGGCCAGGATGTCGCGATGGGTGGGCGGATCCAGGCGCGCGGCGCGACCGGCCAGATGACCGACCCTGGCTCCCGACACCGTCGCGCGCACCTCGAACCGTCCGTCCCAGACCATGGTTTCATTCAACGCCAAGTCGATATCGCCGCCGGCGTGCCGGCGATGATCAGCCGTCGCCCGGACGATATGCGCCTCCGCGCCGTCGAAGGCGAAGCGGCCGCCGGCCAGGGTGGCGACGAAGGGTTCGCCCAGCTTGATCCGCTCCAGCAGGCGTTCGAGTGTCCCGGGTCGGGGCGGCCGACCGCCGCCGCCCACCGATAGCAACGCGGCGCCGAGGTCGGCGGCCGACACAAGCCATCCGGCCGGCAGCCGCAGATCCGCCGCCGGGCCTTCGATGACGCCCTCTATGTCGCCTGTCGGCGTCGCCCCAGCCGCCGCGACCGATGGCCCGCTCGATCGGTCGCCCAACGCCAGTCTGGCCCGGGCCCGGGCCCGGGCGCTGGACGGGTCGGTGTTGGCGGGATCTTCGATCCAGGTTTCGCCGAGGCGGGCCAGGTCCGCGCGCAGCGCTGCCCGGCGGATGTCGAGCAGCGGGCGGAGCACGAACACGCCTCTGCCCTGGGGCCAGGCGGGGGAGGGCGACCATTGCCGGGGCGAGGGCACGCTTGACCCCGCCGCGCGCATGGCCGCGGCCTCCTGGCAATCGTCGGCGGTGTGGCCCATCAGGATGACGCTGGCGCCGGCTTCCCGGGCCGCGTCTGCCAGCAGGGCGTGGCGGGCGTGGCGGGCCGCCGCCGACAGGCCGGCCGAGGGTTTCTCCGTCTCCCAGACCAGCGTGCGGTGCTCGACGCCAAGACCCTCGGCCCGGCGCCGGCACCACAGCGCCCAGTCCGCGCCCTCGGGCCGAAGGCGGTGATCGACGGTCAGGGCGAGCAGGCGCCTGTGGTGGCGATCGGCCCAGGTCTTGGCCAGGAGCAACAACCCCAGGGAATCGCCCCCGCCGGAAAGCCCGACGACGATGGGCGCGGGATGAACGGCTAACAGCCGCGCGTCGAAGACGCTATCGACCCGGCTTGGGTCCATCCGCATTCTACTTAGCTACACTGCGCCTTGGCGCGGACGGCGACGGCGCCTTTGAGAACCGTGGGCGCGGCCTTGGGATAGCGCTTGGCCAGTTCGCCGAGAGTCTGGCAGGCATCTTCGGTCTTGCCCATCGCCACCAGGGACTTCGATAGGTCCAGCACCGCTTCGGGCGCCCAGCGCGTGCGCGGCCAGCCGCGGATGGCCCCGATCTCGGCGGTGGCGGCGTCCGGCCAGGCGCCCCGCGCCATCAGGGTCTTGGCTAGCCAGAACCGGGCTTCGGGTCCGCCGGGACCTTCGCCATACTTGTCGACGTAGTCGCGGAACCCTGCCTCCGCCGAGGCCTTGTCGCCGGCGTCGAACGCCGCCTTGGCGGCCGCGAAAGCCGTCGCCGGGTCGGGGGGCGCCGTGGCGGCGATGGGCGGCGGCGGGGCCGGCGGTGGTGTCAGATCCTTGACCGCCTTCTGCAGCGACGCCACCTGCTCGCGCAGCACGGCGTTGGCGGCCCGCTGATCGGCGGTTTCCTGCCGCGACTGGTCCAGATCGTGCTTGATGACCTCCAGGGCGCCGTTGAGACGCGCCAGGGTCTGGTTGATGTCGTTGATCTTGTCGCCCATGCCGGCGATCTGGCTCTGGGTTTCGGCCGGCTGGACCATCACCGGCGCGCCGGTCTCGCGGCCCTGGAAGACGATGGCGCGGATCTCCTTCATAGCCTTTTCCATGCGGTCAAGGCGCTTGGCGGCGTGTTCGTCGAGGGGCTCGTCCAGGGACACCTGAGCGAGGGCATGGCCGGCGCCGACCGCCAGGAAGGCGGCGGCCAGCACCGGCGTCAGCCAGGTCTTGATGGCTTGCGTCACGGGCGCGACTTTGCCAGGCCGCCTATTGGGCGCCCTGGGTTATGACTGTGTGACCATTGCGGTTATGGCCCCAGGCTTCGTCACCCGTGCCGGTATCGACCGGCTTTTCCTTGCCATAGGAGATGGTTTCGATCCGGGCGGTGGAGAGCCCCTTGCCGACCAGATAGTCGCGCACGGCGTTGGCCCGGCGGGAGCCCAGGGCGAAGTTGAATTCCCGCGTGCCGCGCTCGTCGCAGTTGCCTTCGATGCGGACATGCACCGCGGGATAGCGCCGCAGCCAGGCGGCCTGGGCGTCGAGGACGGAATGGGCGTCGTCTCGAACCTCGAACTTGTCGTAGTCGAAATAGACCAGGTCGCCGGCATTGATCACGAAATCCTGCGTCGAGCCGGGAATCGGGCCGATGTGGGCCGGCGGAGGCGGGGGCGGCGGCGGAGCCTCGGGGGGTGGCGGCGCGGGCGGCGGTGGCGGGGGAGGCGGCGCCTGGACCACCGGGGCGGGCTTGGGCTTGGTGGCGCAGGCGACCAGGGAGGCGCCGGCCAGGACAATCATCGCCGCGATTCCGGCGCGCCTACGGAAAGAGCTCATCTGGGCTTCCTTGCGGGTTCGGGTGGTCACGAAACGGATGCACGACAACCGTGAAAAACAACCTAACACCGCCCGCTTTGTGGCGCGAGACCTTGGCTCCATGATGGCGGTCGGTGGCGGGGGTGGCGAGTTACGGTTTCGGCGGCGTGTAGAGTTCGATGGCGTTGCCCTCGGGGTCGGTGATGAAATAGGCGATGTTTGGGACCACTTCGCGCATGGCGACGCCGCGGGCCGCGAGGTTCTGGGCCAGCGCCTTGGCGTCGGGACTTGCCAGGATCACCCGGCCGAAACCGTTCTGACCGGGTGGGCGGGGGGCCTTGAGCAGCGCGAGGACGCCACCGGGACCCTTCAGGCCCATGACGTATTCGAACGGCGCGCCGCCCCGCTGGTAGGTCGCCGTCACGCTCATGCCGAGCGTGGAGATGTACCAAGCCTTCTGCGCCTCCAGGTCGTTCACGTTGAGCCCCGAGCCGACGATGCTGGTCGGCGCCACGGGCGAGGGAACGGCGGCTGGCGGCGTTTCGGCCATCGCACCCGGAGCCAGGCCAAGCAGTATGGCGGCGGCGAGGCCGACGGTGGTTGGCATGGTCATGGTTGCTCCCGTTTGTGGCCAATCATGGCGCCTTCGATCGGTGTTGGCGACTATGTCCGCTGGCCGGTGATGGTAGGTGAGGCCTCAGTCACACCCGCCGGCTAAGCGTCGGATTCCTTGAACCTTCGATCGGCGGTGGCGACCCAGGGATAGGGTGAGGGCGCGCCGGCGAAATACCAGGCCGCCAGACCCAGGTCACAGATCGCGCAGCCCGCCGACGACATCGGCAGGAAGGGCACGATCGGGTTGCCATACAGATGATGCGCCACGTCCCAGAGGGTGTGGAGAACCCAGCCCGCCGCCGTGAACCGATAGTCCTGGAGGCCCCGATAAGCGATGAAGGTGATCAGGGCGCAGAACCCGAACTCCCAGACTCCAAAGCCGCCGCCGAGGTAGGCCGCGCCGGCCCCCGCGATCATGATGGCGCTGAAACGCCGGCGCGCGGGCTCCTTCAGCAGGCCGCACAGCAGGATGAAAACGCCCGCCACGACAAGCGGCGAGATCATCAAAGGCAGAGTGAACGGAGGGCGGATTTGTAGGGTCATGTCTGGGACCTGTTCACCAGCGCGTTGAAGGCGGTCGATGCGCGGCGGTCCGAGCCTGGGTCTCTCAGGAACCGGCTGGAGGCGTGGTGGCTGAGGTATATCCCGCACAGCTCCCAGACGAATTGGTCGACGTCCAGATCGTCGCGCAGTTCGCCCGACGCCACGGCTTCGCGCACCATGGTCGCCAGCAGTTCCCGCCAGCGACCCTCCATGCCGACCAGCTCGGCCCGGACATCGCCGTCGATGTCGTCCAGCTCGAACAGCGCCGCGGCGACCGGACAGCCGCCGCGCAAGCCGGCCTTTGTGCTCCATCCCAGCCAGGTCTCGACCAGTGTGGTCAGGCGAACCAGCCCTGGCGGCTGTTCCATCGCGGGCGCGACGACGACGCCGCCGGCGAGCCGCGCCATATGCTGGAGCAGGGCGAGCTGGACAGCCTCCTTCGAGCGAAAATGAGCGAACAGGCCGCTCTTCGACATGCCCACGTCGGCGGCCAGGACGCCGAGCGTCACGCCCGACAGCCCAACCTGACTGAGGAGGTCGAGCCCACGCTCCAGAATCCGCTCCCGTGTCGCTCGATTGGTCGTGACCATCCGCATTTAATACGACCGGTCGTGCTATTCGTCAATGTGTATTTGGGCGCCGCTACGACAGGCTTGCGCAAGACCTCGGAGGGCTGTTCACCAGCGGCGCAACCACACACGCCACGCCAAGGCGCGGCCATCCGGAAGGAACCCATGCGCGCTGTCGTCCTCGAATCCGCCTACGGTATCGATAACCTCCGGGTGATCGAAAAACCCGATCCCACGCCCGGTCCGGGCCAGATCGTCGTCGACATCACCGCCGCCACGCTGAACTACCGTGACCTGGCGACGGTGATGGCGCCTTCGGGACGCACGTCGTTCGTGCCTTGCTCGGATGGGGCCGGGGTGGTTTCGGCGATCGGCGACGGCGTCACCAGGGTCAAGGTCGGCGATCACGTCGCTCCGCTGTTCTTCCAGAACTGGTTTGCCGGCGATCCGACCCCTCAGGGTCTCGGCGCCGCGCTCGGCGGCACGCTGGACGGTGTTCTGCAGCAGAAAGTGGTGCTGAGTGAACACGGCGTAACGCGCGTCCCGGCCGGCTACACCGACGAGGAAGCGGCCACCCTGCCGTGCGCCGCGCTGACCGCTTGGCGAGGCCTGGTCATCGAGGGCAAGGTGAAATCCGGCGACATGGTGGTGGTGCAGGGCACCGGCGGCGTGTCGATCTTCGCCCTGCAATTCGCCAAGGCGGCCGGCGCGATCGTGATCGCCACCTCCTCGTCCGACGAGAAGCTTGAGCGCGCCAAGGCGCTCGGGGCGGACCATCTGATCAACTACAAGTCCACGCCCGACTGGGCCAAGGAAGTGCGCCGGAACACCGATGGCCGCGGCGCGGACCACGTCATCGAGGTCGGCGGGGCCGGCACATTCGAACAATCGCTGCGCGCCATCCGGCTGGGCGGCAAAATCGCCGTGATCGGCATTCTCGGCGGCTTCGTGAAAGATCTGAACGTGGCGACCATCTTTGCCGCCAACGCCTACATCCACGGCGTCACCGTCGGCAGCCGCGAACATTTCGAGAGCATGACGCGCGCCATCGAGGCAAACGGCATCAAGCCGGTGATCGACAAGCGTTTTTCGCTCGACGAGTCGCGCGCCGCCTTCGAGAGTATGAAGGCCGGCGCGCACTTCGGGAAGATCGTGCTGACGCTGTAGCCGGCGGTCTACTAATCTCCGGGAGCTCCCCCGGGAACTAGGGAGCGTTCCCGGGGGCATTCGGCACTACGCGGCGTGGGGGAGGCTGAGCAGACTGGGCGTCAGGGTGTGGGACCCTGCCATCACGGCCGAGTGGCCACCGCCGCCGCCGCCCATGGCCGCCATCGCCGACGACATTTGAGCCACACCCGGCGTCGGGCTCATGCCCGTGCCGGTGTAGGTAACATTGACATGGCCTGATCCATCATTGGCCAGATGGAAGTTGGCCTTGGTGTATTTGCCGGTCAGCTTGATAGTGGCGGTGAGGGATCCATCGGTGACCTTGAGCGTGCCGCTGGTCGTCGTGCCCGTGTACGTCAGGGTGGCCGTCCCAATGGCGATATTGGCCAGATCGATGGTCTTACCGGTCGACAACCCGGTGACGGTTCCGGTGAACAGCTGAGACTGGTCGAGCTTAAGTTTGCCGGTCGACGCCGCGGCGAAGCTGACGGTGTTGGAATCCGCGGCGCCGGCTTCGAACACCGAAGATCCGTTGATCGAGTCCGTGCCCGCGCCGCTGATCGCGCCGCTCGCGACCACGTTCCCTCCGTTGGCGCTAAGGGTTCCGCTGTTGGCGACCGCGGAGCTGATGGTCAGTCCGGCGCTGGCGGTGGCCTCGATCAGCCCGGCATTGGTAATCGTGACCGAGCCGGTGTTGATGACCAGCTGGTTTGTCGAGCCCGTGGCGTTGATCACGCCAGCGGCTTGGTTGACCAGCGTCAGCTGTCCGGCGCCGAGCTGACCCGCGCCCGATATGGTGTTGTCGACATTGGTCAGGGAGGTCGCGCCGGTGGCCCCATAAACCTGATTCGAATAGGCGTACTGGCCTTCGTTCAACGTCACCGCCCCGCCGCCGGTGAGGGTGGTGTTGGCTGCCGCGATCAGCCGCGAGGGGTTGTAGCTGGTGATCGAAATCGTGCCGGTGTTGTTGATCGCGCCCTTCAGCGATAGCGCCGTGCTGTTGGCGATCACGATCGACGCCTGATTGTTCACGGTGGCCGACGATCCGTCAAGAATACTGCCAGCGTCCGTGGTGTCGAAATAGCCGCCGGCCGAAGAGACGAGCGTTCCTCCGGCGATGGTGGCCGACGCGAGGTCGATATGTGAGCCGATCGCTTCGACCAGGCCTGTTGCTGCGTTGGCGATCGTGGTTGAGGTGATGCGGAGGCCGGCCGCGCCGGTCGCCTCGATGAGTCCGGCATTGGTCACCGCGACCGCTCCGGTGTTGATCACCAGTTGATTGGTTCCTCCGGTGGCGTTGATCACCCCGGCCGCGTCGTTGATAAGCGTGAGCTGACCGGCGCCGATCTGACCCGCGCCCGATATTATGTTGTCGACATTGGTCAGGGTGGTCGCGCCGGTGGCGCCATAGACCTGGTTCGAATAGGCGTACTGACCTTCGTTCAACGTCACCGCCCCGCCGCCGGTGAGGGTGGTGTTGGCTGCCGCGATCAGTTGCGAGGGGTTGTAGCTGGTGATCGAGAACACGCCCGTGTTGTTGATTGCGCCCTTCAGCGATAGCGCCGTGCTGTTGGCGATCGTGATCGTCGCCTGATTGTTTACTGTGGCGGTTGATCCATCGAGAATACTGCCGGTGTCCGTGGTGTCGAAATAGCCGCCGGCCGAAGAGACGAGCGTTCCTCCGGCGATGGTGGCCGACGCGAGGTCGATATGTGAGCCGACCGCTTCGACCAGGCCTGTTGCCGCGTTGGCGATCGTGGTTGACGTGATGCGGAGCCCGGCCGCGCCGGTGGCCTCTATCAGGCCGGCATTGGTCACCGCGACCGCTCCGGTATTGATGACCAGCTGGTTTGTCGAGCCCGTGGCGTTGATCACACCGGCGGCTTGGTTGACCAGCGTCAGCTGACCGGCGCCGAGCTGGCCCGCGCCCGATATTGTGTTGTTCACATTGGTCAGGGTGGTCGCGCCGGTGGCGCCATAAACTTGGTTCGAATACGCGTACTGACCTTCGTTCAACGTCACCGCCCCGCCGCCGGTGAGGGTGGTGTTGGCCGCCGCGATCAGCCGCGAGGGGTTGTAGCTGGTGATCGAGAACACGCCCGTGTTGTTGATTGCGCCCTTCAGTGAAAGCGCCGTGCTGGCGGCGATCACGATCGTCGCTTGATTGTTTATGATGGCGGTCGACCCGTCGAGAATACTGCCACCGTCGACGGTCTGGATCACGCCGCCGGCCAGGGTCTTGAGCGTGCCGCCGACGATCGTGGCGGTCTGCAGGTCGACGTGGGTGGCCGCGCCATTTGCCTGGATAACCGCCGTCGCGCCGCTGTTGGAAATCACTGTATTGCTGATCGTCAAGCCGCCCACCGAGGCGGCCGCGGTCGGGTTGGTCGACTCGATCAGGCCCGAGTTCTTGACGACATTGCTCTTGGCGACGTTGGCGCTTCCGGTGGCCAGGACAAGAGCGTGACTGCCCCCCGTGGCGTCGATGACGCCCTTGCTGGAGTTGGTCAGGATCAAGTTGGTGCCGATCGTACCGGCTCCGGAGATCGTGCTCTGGTTATTCAGGGCCGAGTCTTTCGGTGATTTGCCGGGTGTTTGAATGCCGATGATCTGGTTCGACGCGCCGTAGGTCCCGTCGTTCATCAGCACCTGGCTGCCGACCAGGGTGGCGTTCTTCGTCCCGGCGATCAGCTGGCTGGCGTTGTAGCTGGTCAGGCTGATCACGCCGTTGGTCGTCACGGCGCCGACCTTTTGGGTCAGGTTGATCGTGCCGTTGATGGTCAGCGACGTGCCGTTACCGGCGATGTCGACGGTTCCGAGCACATAGAGCTTGCTGGTCTTGGAGGTCCCGTCCAGCATGCTTCCGCGGTCGGTAGTTTGGAACGTCCCAGTCCCGGAGGTTTTCAAAGACCCGCTGACGATGGTGGCGCTCTGCAGGTCGATCGTCGAATTGTTCGCCAGCAGCACGCCGCCGGTGCTGTCGTCGACCTTGGTTCCGGTGATCAGAAGGCCGGCGGCGCCGGTCGCCTCGATCAGGCCGGCGTTGCTGACAACGGCCGACCCGGTGTTGAGAACGAGCTGATGGCTGGCCGCGTTGGCGTTGATGACGCCGGACGCCTGGTTGATCAGGGTGAGTTGGCCGGCGCCGAGTTGTCCGGCCCCGGAGATGACGTTGTCGACGTTCGTGAGCATCGTCGCCGCGGTGGCGCCGTAGACGGCGTTGGAAGCCGCGTAAGTTCCTTCCTGCAACGTTACTTGCCCGCCGCCTGTCAGGGTGGTGTTCGTCCCGGCTATGAAGCGGGCGGCATTATAGCTGGACAAAGAAACAGAACCGCTGTTGGCGAAGGTCCCGCCGGTCACGAACGTTCCGTTGTCGCCGATCGAGATGGTTCCCGCATTCAAGCCACCACCGGTTCCATTGCTGGCCGTGAAGGTCGAGCCGGTGATCGACAGGGTGGCGTTGACCGCTGTCTGAATCGCCGCGATCGTCTGGGCGGCGGTGGACGAGACGGTGTAGGCCGCGCCTGACAGCCCACCCAGCACGGCCGTGTCGGCGGCGCCGGGCACCGTGCCGGAACTCCAGTCAGCGGCGACGCTGAACAGGTCGCTGATGGGGTTTTTCCAGCTGATCGTGGCCATTACGGGTCTCCAAGGCGAAGGGGGATGGGTTCAAAGGCTTGAAGCCAGCCCAGGAAGGGTGTGGCCATAGTCTAAAGGTTCCTGGACTGTCTGTGGTGTTTATCACCGTCGACGACAGTCCAGTGCAAAGCGCAGAAGTTTACAATTGTTGACGAGAGTGAGCCTGCGCCCGGAGATGTGTCGCATTTGGGCGCAGAGGCTCCAACAGCGCCGCCATTCCAATGGCATCGACGTTGGTTTCTCACTCACGCTGAAATACAACTGACTAATGCTTAAAGCGCCAAGCGTATCTCCGCATCACCCAAACGTACTATATGTGCTGATTTTGGATCGGCTGTTCGATGCCTACCGATAGCCCGCCAGCTTAGAGGCTGATCGGCGCCAGGCGCACGGGAGTTCGGCCGTCAAGCAAGACCGTGAGGTCGGCGGTTCCATCGGTCGACGCCACCACTTGGCCGACACTCGCGCCGGTCACGGCGTATCTCGCCCCCGGCTCAAGCCGGGCCAGGCCGATGGTGTGACTGCCCCGGCCACGTCCAGGATAGAACACCATGTCCAGGTCGTGTCCGTCACTGATGGCGCGAGCGACCAGCACTTCGGGATAGGCCGCCTTGTCGACCACCGGGCCGCGCAGCGCTTCGGCCGACGGCCCTTCGACGAACGAGCGCCGGAAATCGCCCGTACGCATCAACAGGCCCATGACGGCGTAGGTGTTGGCGTCGTTCGAGCCGCCCAGATAGCGCCGCACGCCGTCGGCGACCTCCCGCCCGCAGTCGGCGTCGAGACTGTTCTGGGCGGCTTGCGCGATATCGTCGTCGCCGAACTCCCGCGCGGCGACCATGATCGCCGCATAGGAATAGGTGTGGCCCGACCGATAGTTACCTGTGTCCAGTCCGGCGCCGGGCAGCGACATCCGGGGCCGGCCGTCCGGACCTGCATGAATGGCCGGGGCGATTTCTTTCCTCGCGATGGCCCACAGTTGGTGGGCCCGCTCGGGCGCGAAGCAGTTTTCGAACGGCGCATAGCCCGCCTCGCCAACCGGAAACGGCACGGGCAGACCGGTGTGCTGCGAGCGCAGGCCGATGATTGAGCCGCTTTCGTCGGTGAACTCAGTGTCCATCTTGTCGAACCATCCAGGCAGATATCGCCGTACGTTTTCCGTTGCGCAGACCGCGTCCTGAACGGCCAGAGCGCCCATGCCGTAGTGATTGCAGATCGGATAGATCCAGTTGGGTTCGCAGGCGAACATCCCGAACTCGGCGGTGTCGTAGTTGGACTTCACCGAACCGACGATAGTGTTGAAATCGTGCGCATAGGCGGTCTTGTCGTTGAGCCGGAACGTCAGACTGCCGGGCTGGAGATAGCGTCTGTCGCCGCTGTTCAGCAGGTACTGGCCCACCTGCATCCCAAACCAGCCGGTCAGCATGATGTTGTCGCGCGCGGCCGGGTCCCAGTTGGTGAAGTTGAAGTTGCCCCAGCAGGATTCATAGACCCAATAGGTCCAGACCTTCGGCAGCAGGTATTTGTCGATCAGGTTGCGCTGGGCCTGTCCCAGGTAACCGTGGAAGTTCGGCGTGTAGGCCGATTGGCTGATGCCCAGCGCGAAACCCATGTGATTGAGCTGATAGCGCAGGGCCGCCGGCTGAAATTGGTCGATGACGTCGAAACCGCCCCATTGGTCGATCGGCTGCAGCGCCCGGTCCAGCAGGTAGCGTAGCGCGGCCAGTTCCTCGGGACCCATTTCCCGGACCACCGGGTCGGGCGTCGTCGCCGCCCGCGTCTTCACCTCGGCCAGTGAGGCGGGAACGAACGCCTGTCTCGCGGCGGCCTTCGCCAGACCGTCCCGCCTCTGACGATCGGCCCGGCGATAAAAGCCAAGGCCGATGACAGCCGCTGACGCGCCAGCGACCCATGGCGCGCCCGGCCAGATCGCGTCGCCCGCCATGGCGCCCGCCAGGGCTGCAGAGCCGAGCCAGACCAGCAGTGGGGCGGCGACCATGCCGGCCCAGAACCAGGCCATTAGCGAGAACACGAACACCGCCAATGTCAGGGGAAACAGCAGCGCGGCCCAGCCGCCCACGGCCACGAAACCCGCGCCCGGAATCCACAGCCCGACCCCCGCCGCCTGGAACGAGGCCGGCGCCCCAAGCAGCATGGGGGCCGCGCCGATGAGGCAGACCAGGCCGTAGATGAGCGCCGTACGCCTTTGGCGGGCGGCGGTCACCGGCCCCTTGCGGCTGGAGCCGCTGGGCAGGGCGGTCGAACCAAAATGGGCTTCGATGGTGGTCATGACAGGGGGCTCCCCACGGCGCGGCAAATGGTGGCGTGCATGGCGGTCAGAAATTGCTGTTCCCGCGATCCCAGGACGCCGTGGGCCGCAATGGTCGCGGCCGCCACCGACCCGCCAACAGCGACGACCTCGAACAGGAGAAACAGCGCCATGACGGGGCGCATGACGCGGCGACGCGCCGGCGGCATCGCCGCCATGCCCGGGCTCCAGGTTACGGTGTCGTTTTGAAAGGCTTTGGGCTTGCCCGACAGCAGCTCACCAAGGCGCGTAAGCGGCAGAAGCAGTTGCTGCAGCAAGAACACAGCGAACGCACAGCAGGCGAACATCCCGCATTTCCCTTTGTTTCTTGCTGTGAACTATCCGCTCGCGGTGACACGAGGTCCAATCGATTTATTGACGCTATTTATCAGTGTTGGTTATAAATAGGCGGGGAGGCCGCTATGCAGCTGGATCTCAAGGCGCTAAGATGTTTCGCGGTGCTGGCCGAAGAGCTGAACTTCAGCCGGGCCGCCACACGTCTGAACCTGTCGCAGCCGGCCCTGTCGAGCCAGATTCGGACCTTGGAGATACGCCTGGGCCTGACCCTGTTCGAGCGCACCACGCGACAGGTGGCCCTGTCGGACAGCGGCGCCAAGCTGCTGCCTTCGGTGCAGCGACTGATCGCCACCAGCCAGGGCGTCCAGGCGGTGGTCGGCAACCTGCGCGGCGGCCAAAAGCGCAAACTGTCGTTCGGCGCGGCGTTCTACACGATCGATATTCCCGAGCGCATCCGACTGCTCGAGAGCTTTTTCCAACTGCATCCCGAGGTTCCACTGGACGTCATACCGGCGTGGCAGCGTGATCTTGTCCGGAATCTTCAGAAAGGCGTGCTCGATGTCGCCCTGCTGATCGGCCTGCCGGTTTCGCGGGTCCAGATGGCGCGCGAAGTCCTGCTCGACGCCAATGTCGAGACGTTGTTCCCGGACGACCTACCCCGGCTGGTGCTCCGGCGGGAACGGGTGGCGTTGCTGGTTCCGCGAGAATCCCCACTGGCCGGCTACAAGACCTTGCCGCGCGAGGCTCTGAAGGGCGCGCGGGTCGCCTTGCTCGGGCCGAACCATGGGCAGGCGATGATCGAACCGATCCGGCGCCTGTTGGAGGCGGCCGGGGCGGATGCGATCGTTCCGCCCGAGCCGCACGCCATCGGCGTCGAGCGCTATGGCCGGCAGTTCCGCATTCCGGCCGTTTCGCTGGGCTGGTTTCAGACCGGACAGACCGACGACGACATGGTTCGATTGCCGATCGACGACTTCGACCACGCCACGGAACTGGCGCTGGTGCACGGGTCGGGCGCTTTGACGGGCCAGGCGGCCGACCTGTGGCGTCACATAACGACTCTGTTCGAATAGGCGCGGTGGTCTGATCCGCATGTTATTTTATCCGGATCATATTGACTGATCGATTATTACCCGGATACAACATTCCCTGCCATTAGGGAGGTGGTGCTATGAGTCCGCAAACCGTTGTTTTTGCTGGAGACAGACGATTGGCTCGCGGGCCGCTGGCTGAAACGGTCCTGGTCGCGAAGGCGGCGGTCGAGGCTGGCGAGACCGATTCGGTGGTGATCTTCGACACCGTGACGAGCGAACGGATCGAGGTGGATCCGACCGACACGCGGCGCGGCGACGACGACCAGGTTGGTCGGGGCCGCGGCCGGCCCAGACTCGGCGTCGTGGCCCGGGAAGTCACCTTGCTGCCCCGACATTGGGACTGGCTGGCCGGCCAGGACGGCGGCGCTTCGGCGTCCCTGCGACGCTTGGTGGAGGAGGCGCGGCGGACCAGTGGGCCCGCGGACAGACTCCGCCGTGGCCGTGACGCTCTCTATAGGTTCGCCACCGTCATGGCCGGCGACGCGGTGGGTTATGAGGAGGCGATCCGGGCGCTCTACGCCGACAAGCGTGGCGATTTCGAAGCCCGGACGGCTGGGTGGCCGCCCGACGTCCGGGCGCACGTCCTGACTCTGGCGGAAGCCGCCTTTACCCGCGAGGCCACGCTGCTGAGCGCGGTGGCCGCGCCGCGCCACGACGCCGCCCGGCGCGCGATCGCATCAGCTTTCCCTGGCAAAAAATTGGAATCCCTGGAGATACTCGCTCCAGGTGCGTCGGGAGCCCAGGTTTTCCGGTTGGTCGTCGACGGCGAAGCCTTCGTTCTTCGGGTCGACGGCCCCGCCGACGTCCATCGCGATCCCGCGCGGCAATATGCCTGCATGAGGATCGCCGCGGCGGCCGGAGTGGCGCCGGCGCTGATCCACGCCGACACCGTCGATGCGGTTTCGATCACACGCATGGTCGCGCCGAGCGCCGCGCGACCGTCGCTCCCCCGGGACGAGTGGCTTGCGGCGGTAGTGGACGTACTGCGGCGATTGCATGCCGCGCCGCTGTTTCCGGCGCGTGGCGAGTATCTGGACAACATGGCCACGATCGTGGCCGGCTTCGCCCAGTCCGGCCTTATGAACAGCGAAGGTCTGGCGCCGTTGCTGTCGCTTTGGGCCAATCTGCTGCGCGCCTATCCGCGCGGCTGTGACCCGGTGTCGAGCCACAACGATTTCAACCCCAGCAATGTGATCTTCGAAGGCGCCACGCCGTGGATCATCGATTGGGAAGCTTCCGGGGCGAGCGACCGGTTCGTGGATATCGCGGCGCTGGCCAATTGGTTCACGGCCGACGAAGCGGAAGTCGAGCAGGTGCTGAGCCTGTATTTCGACGGCCCACCAAACCCCGCGCAACGGGTTCGCTTCGTGCTGATGCGGCAGATCAACCGGCTGTTCTATGGCATCATGCTGGTGAACGCCGCCGCCGCCGAACGTTCCGATGTCCGCCTGACCCTGGCCGACATCACTGACGCCCCCCGCCTCGCCGCGATCCGATCCGAAATGCCGACGATCGCCACCTTCAGCGGCCGTCTACGATTCGGGCTGGTGTTTCTGGGCGAGGCGTTGCGGGGTAGGCGGACCGCCGAATTCGGGGCGGCGCTCAAGGCACGATGATTTCACAGGGAGGATTCAGAGGACGATACAATGTCACCGTCGACTGCGTCGCCTTCGGCCACATCGAAACGGGGCGATCGGCTAAGCGATCAGGTCCAGCCGTTCGAGGCCGCGGAAGAAGGGCAGGGTGCGCCAGATCGGTTCGGCTGCTGGGTCGGCGAGGCGCAGGTTGGGAAAGCGGTCGAACAGTTTCGGGATCGCCACCTGCGCTTCCAGCCTGGCCAGCGGGGCTCCGATGCAGATGTGGGCGCCGCCGCCGAACGCCACGTGCGGAATGCGAGTCCGGGTAACGTCGAAGTCGTGGGGATTGTCGAATCGCTCCGGATCGCGATTGGCGGCGCGCAGAAAGAAGGTGAAGGCCTGGGAGGTCTTTACCGGGCAGCCACCCACCTCCATGTCCCGCGAGGCGATTCGCCCGGTGGCGTCCACAGGCGGTTCATAGCGCAGGGTCTCCTCGACCACCTGGGCAATCAGGCCGGGATCAGCCTTCAGCTTGGCCAGTTCGCCGGGGTTGAGCAGCAGCAACCGGACCCCGTTGCCGATCAGGTCGGTGGTGGTCAGGTTGCCGCCGACCAGCAGGGCGGTCAGGTTGATGCGCAGCTCGATGTCGTTGATCGGCACGCCTTCGAGTTGCAGCCGCGTCATGTCCGAAATCAGGTCATCGCGCGGCGCGGCGCGGCGCTCGGCGATCGTGCGGTTGAAATAGTCGGTCAGGGCCTCGCCGGCCCGCTCCATATGGAGGGTCTGTTCGGGGTTTCGAAACGGGTTGAGGCCCTGGATCAGGCCCTCGGACCAGTCGCGGAATTCCGCCAGGCGGGCGTGATCGACGCCCAGGATCGAAGCGATGGCGTCGATTGGCACGGGAACGCAGAAGGTGTCCATTAGGTCGAACGGATTCGTCGGGTCGATGCGGTCCAGAGCTTCGTCGACGATGCGCTCCATTTCCGGCCGGAACCTGGCCACCCGGGCGTAGAAGGCCTGGGTCAGGGGCTGGCGGATGCGCGCGTGGTCGGGGTCGTCCAGGGTCAGGATGCTGGCCGCCTCGCTGCGCGGCACGCCCTCGGGAATGGCGTCGAGGCCGCGGCTGATTCGCGCCGCCGGCTCGGCGTGGATCGGGTCGCGCCACAGGGTGCGGTCGGAGACCATGGCGCGGACATCCTCATAGCGCGTCAGGATGAAGCTTCCGGCGGTTTCGTCGCGGTAGACCGGACAGCGCGCGCGCAGATCATCCAGCGCCACATGCGGATCGGCCCGATAGCTGGGATTGAGCGGGGTCAGCTGTAGGATCGAGGGCAGAGGGGTTTCGGTCATCGCGGGGCTTTCGATATTGGGCGACACACTATCCGCCATCCCCGCGTCGGAAGCCATTCAAGTTGAAGGTATAATTTGAATTGTGTTGAACCTGAAAAATCGCACGAAGACCTTCGAGGCTGCTAGGCTGACGATCATCGGATCAATCAACCATGGCCATCAAACTCGCCCGCACCCGTTACCAGGTCCCGCCCGGCGCCGCCGCGATCGGCCGTTTCCTGTCGGACCGCGGCGGCGCCGCCGCGGTGGAGTTTGCCCTGCTCGCGCCGGTACTGGTCGCGCTGCTGTTCGGCACGATCGACCTGGGCGCGCTGGCCTATCAGTCGATGGAAGTACAGGCGGCGGCCCATGCGGGCGCCGACTATGCCCTACGGTCCGGCTGGAATTCGAGCGCCATCCAGACCGCGGTCACCGGCGCCACCTCGTTTACCGTGACCGCGAATCCGGCGCCGATACTGATGTTGGGCTGCATTACCAGCGGGGCGCTGGTGGTCGCCAACAACTCGACCTGCCCGTCGGGCCAGGCGGCGGGCAACTATGTCACGGTCAGCGCCCGAGCCGCCTTCACGCCGATCCTCGCCTGGTCCGCCGTCGGCCTGCCCGCCACCCTGTCGGCCCAGGCGACGGTCCGCATCAGTTAGGTCGCCGGAGCCGTTGACCTCGATCCCACGCATGCCCGCCCCTCCTCCCCGCCTGATCCTGGGCCGCCAGATCCTGGGATTCGCGCGCGACGAGTCCGGGGCCACCGCCGTGGTGGTCGCCGTGACCCTGACCACGCTGATGGGTTTCGCCGGCTTGGCCATCGACGCCGGGCACTGGTACGGCGACCGGCGGCTGGCGCAGAACGCGGCCGACGCCGCCGCCTATAGCGCGGCTATCGACTCGGCGTCGGGCGACACCACCGCCGGGGTTACCGCCGCGGCCAAGGTCATCACCGCCCAGTATGGCCTGACCAACGGTTCCAATGGCGTGACCGTGGCGGTCAACAATCCCCCTTCCACCGGCGCCTATACCTCGACCGCGGGAGCGTGGGAGGTGGTCATCACCAAGACCGAGAGCCTGTTCTTCGCGACCTCCTTCATCAATTCGGCGTCGGTGAGCGCGCGCGGCGTGGCGGTCGCCGGGTCCACCGGGGGAAAATACTGCGTGCAGGCGCTGGACCCCAGTACCAGCGTCACCACCGTCAGCGCCAGCAACGGTATCAATATCGACGCCTCCGTTTGCGGTCTCGCGGTCAACGGCGGCAATTCGGCGGCGTTGTCGATCATCGGCGGCGCGACGATCAGGGACAAATATACTTCGGTGGTCGGGGGCACCTCGATCAACAACGGCGGCTCGCTGGTCTCCACCAATACGCCGGACCACAAGAGTACTGCTGATCCTTATGCCGGTGTCGCCGTTCCTGCACCGGGCGCCTGCACCTTCACCAACGCCAACTACAGCAGTGGCGGCACAACCCCGACGATATCGCCGGGCACTTACTGCAATGGCCTAAGCGTCTCTAACGGCGTCAGCATTACCATGACCCCCGGTGTCTATATCATCAATGGCGGCACGCTGAATCTCCAGAGCGGACCGATCAACGCCACGGGCGGCGTCACGATCGTGCTGACCGGCAGCGGCAGCAACTACGCGACCGCCCAAATCGGAAATGGCGTGGCCCTCAATTTGACCGCGCCGACCACCGGAACCACGGCGGGCCTGGCGATCCTTCAGGATCCGAACGCACCGTCGACTGGCAACAACACGTTTGCCGGTGGCGCGACGTGGAACATCAACGGCGCGCTTTATTTCCCGCATCAATCCGTCACCCTTAACAACGGCGTGACCAACAACGGCAGCTGCACCCAGCTGATCGCCTGGCACATTACGTTCGCCGGCGGCATGAAGTTCAGCAACACCTGTGGCGGGACAGGTACCAAGGGAATCGGCGCCGCTGCCACCACCCTGGTGGAGTGATTCCGCGCTCCTCGGCTGGTCTACCTCTCGGTGTCCCGCCCGGAATGCCCCCTATCGAGGGGAAAGCAAAAAATTGTTACGAAATGTTATGAGGCAGCGTAGCAATGTGATTTACTAGGTTTTCCAAAGCGTGAGCCACTATGTCGCATCGTGCTTTTGATTCGAATGTCATAGCTTAATTTAGTTAACTCGACGAGCGTTAGACGGGGGTCTAAGTCTCCAATGTAGCTGAGCGGCTTCGCATTGTCAGCGCGGTCGCGACGAGAATCTGTGCGTGCGTGTATCGAGCTATATTAATATTCAATAGAGGCTAATATAATGCAACAAGCGCCGTTTTTAGAAGTTTTTGTCCTAGCGGAGCGCCTTCACCGCCAATTTCTGGATGTTATACAGGCGCAACTGGACGCCCTACAAATCAGGGATATTAATAATGTCCGCGCATTGATATTGCTCAACATCGGTGATTCGGAGATGACGGCGAGTGAGTTGTTGTGGCGGGGCTGCTATCTTGGCTCCAACGTGTCCTACAATCTCAAGAAGCTGACTGAGTCGGGCTATGTCGTGCAAACCCGTTCGGATCACGACCGGCGCGTGATCATGGTCCGCAACTCCAAGAAAGGCGCCGACCTATGCGCCAGGCTTCAGGAGATGAACGACCACTACCTGGACACGCTCCGCGACGGCGCCCTGAGCCGCGAGGACATCACCAAGTGCAGCAAGACGCTGCGCAGCCTTCAACAGATGTGGAGCCGGGCCGGAGAGGCCAGCGCGAGCCTCGGTGGCCGGATCCAGCCGTTCGACGTCATCGCCGGACAGGAAGACGCGCCGGCGATCATCGCCGGGCGTTTTGACGGCGCCGACCCGGAGCGGGCGCGGGGCGACGGCTTCGAGCACGTTCCCGCGCTCCACACCCTCGGCGCGACCTCCTTGAATGGTCGACAATCTCGCGTCGCCTGATTTCAGGGAAATTCTTATCTGAAAGCAGTGATTTTATTATACCGGGATATTAATACAAACAGGGGATTTCGGATCGTCTAATATTTCATAGAGGGCTTCATTTCCAAGCCTTGGCTAAATCTTAAATTGAAGATCATACTGCAAGAACCGGCCTCAAGGCGATACCGCCTTGAGGCCTTTTGCTATGGCGGTATCCGCGCGGGCCGCTACCAGATCCCGGGGATTAGTCGCGCCGTGCGCCGGGCATAGTCGCCGTATTCCGGAAACACCGATCGCAGCAGCGTTTCCTCATACAGCATCCGGCGGATCTGCAGCGCGAGGTGGATCAGCAGGAAAGGAATGGCGGCATACCAGGCGACGTGAATCAAGACGCCGACGATGGCGATTTCCTCGGCCAGATAGAGCGGGTTGCGCACGATTCTATAGGGTCCACTGGTGATCAGCGTCCGAGCCTGAGGCGCGATGCTGAATGACCGCCCCAGAAAGGCGATGGCCAGGATGATCATCAGGCTGCCCAGAAGCGTGATCGCCGCGGACAGCAGCTCAATCGCCGGCGAGGCCGTCGCCTGGGGCAGGAAAGCGATCACCCAGACTCCATAGGTGCCAAGCAACGAAATCGCCACCGGCCAGAGGCCCGTCGCCCTGGCCACTGGCGAGCGTCGGGCCAGCATCAGCCAAGCCTGGACCAGGAAAAAGGCCAGGGTGCAAACGCGGGAGACGACAGGCGCCCAGTCGGCAAAGGCGTGATCCCCAGGATGGATGGCATGCACCATGGCCGCCAGCGGTTGCGCGTAAAACAGCGTCAGCAGCGTGAACCATAGGCAGGCCGCCACGCGCCCCAAGATCGCGAAGGTCTCCGGTCGCGCTTCGTCGACGGCCTTGCGGGCGCGGATGAACGGAGCCATGGGCGCCATCGGCGCGGAGCTAGCGGCTTTCATCGGATGTTCCTTTCAAGGGAGGCCGGGCCTTTCAGAAGAGGCCGGACTTTCAAGGCAGGCAGGCCATGGCGGTCAGGGTGACGGAGCTGGTGAACAGGTTGATCAAGACGAAGGGGAAGACGAAGGACGCATTGACCTGATGGCCGCAGGTCGCGGTCGTCGCGGTGAAGGCCGTGGCCGGGATATTGTTCGCCGAGATTCTGTTGGCGGCGTAGGTGCTGATCTGGCTGGCCGTGCCGCAGGTCGACGGCGTCACCGACGCACATCGGGCGGCCTCTTGCACCGCGTAATTTAGTGCGCCCTCGGTCCAGATCAGGCGGCCGTATTCCATGCAGCCGAACAGCATCAGAAAGAGCGCGGGGGCGATCAGGGCAAACTCGATGGCCGTGGTTCCACGGTTGCCTAGCCGCCACGCATCGCGATGGCGCCCAGTCTTTCCTGGGTCTGCTTTTCCTGTATCTGACTTCGACATCGGTCCTGAAATCGCTTCGCATAATTGTCCGCCGGATCAGCAGCGACGCTATAAATATTGAATAATAACTTTAAAATTAAAATTTGAATTGTAAAATAATGGATATTGTGCGATGAAATGTCGCCGCTATCAGCAATCTTTCCGCTTGTTCAAACCAATAATCAAGAGTTTTATCTGGGATAGCGCTAATATTATATTGAAAGTGTGGACAGGATCGTCGCTCGTGCTGGAACTAGAGACCTTCATCGCCGTGGTGGCGGGTAGCGGGCTTTGCGTCGCTTTCGGCTATTTCATAGAACAACACCGAGGCCGCTCGCCCCACGCGGCGCGGACGGTCTTGTTCAATATGGCGTGTTTCGTTCCCGCGTCATTCTTTCAGGGCCTGCTGTCGCCACTCATCGCCGGCGTTACCGTGTTGGCGGTCAATGCTGTTGGCGGGGGGGCGATCATATTGCCGAGCCGCGGCTGGGGCTTGCTGGTGGGGACCCTGGCCTATCTGGTGGCCATGGACGGCATGGAATATCTCTTTCACCGCGCGCAGCATAAGATTCCGCTGTTGTGGTCCATGCACGCGTTGCACCACAGTGACGCAGACTTCAATGTATCAACTACAATCCGTCACTTTTGGGCGGACAGGTTGTTAAAAATGTTAACAATCTATTTGATTTTGGGCTGCTTATTTAAAGTTTCCCCGATCATAGTAACTATTTATGGTATTTTTGGTTACTACAATTATGTGCTTCATCTCGATGTCGGGTTGGCGTTTGGCCGCTGGTCTTGGCTGTTGAACGCGCCGCGATATCATCGCCTGCACCACTCCCGCATGCCCGGAGATGAGAATTGCAATTTCGCGGCGCTGCTGCCGATTTTCGACGTTCTCACCGGCGCCTACCGCAGGCCCCGGCCCGGCGAACACCCACCGACCGGCCTGGCGGACGAACCGGGACCGGCCAGTGTGATGGAAGCCTTGGCCTGGCCCCTGCACGGGCGGCTTGTAAAGCGGTTGAAAGAGGTTTGACGCCCGCGATCCGGGCGGTGGAAAAACCGCTTAAAATCCGTCATAAATGAGCAAAAAATCCAAGCAACAATTGTCAACTAAATGTAACAAATGGTCGCCCTGGACTGTATATTTCGGTTGAAAAGATCAAAATAACAATCATTGTTACATTGCGTATCAACCACTCCAAAACGGGGATTTAATCATGACCTATATCACTGCGCTTAAGACACTCGGCGCCAATCAAGACGGGGCCACTGCTATTGAATACGGCCTGATCGCCGGCCTGATCGCCGTCGCCATCGTCGTCGCCGTGACCTCCGTCGGCACCAATCTGAACACCGTGTTCGGCAAGGTCAACACCGCGCTCGTCCCGGCGTCGTAAGGGGACCAAGGGGCGACGTCAGGGCGTTTTCGAACAGACTCCCGAGCGCCGCCCCCGTACTCTCTTCGTCAGTGCAATATCACCACGGTCGGGTCTATAGTCTAAATTTCTCTGTATATACAACATAATTGAATATTATACTATTAGATAGACCTTTTAATATTGCGAATTTGTACAGACTGTGGTGAGAATTGTCTTTATTTTAGTAGAGGAAGACAAACAAAATGAACTCCTTAGTGAATATGATGAAAGACGAAAGCGGCGCCACGGCTATTGAATACGGCCTCATCGCCGGTCTGATCGCCGTGGCCATCGTCGTCGCCGTGACCGCTGTCGGCGGCAACCTCAACGGCGTCTTCGGGAATGTGAATACGTCGCTACCCACCTGAATTTGGCGACGTCCAAAACCACTAAGCTCAACGATCAAGAGGGCGGCCAACCCTAGCGCCGGCTACCGGTGACTCGGCGCCGCCCTCTTTTTTGTAATCATCACACGATCTGGATAAACCCATGACGTCTCTCGCCGGCTTTGCGATGATCGGGATCCTGGCGCTCGCGGCGGGTGCCCTCGCCTGGGGCGCCGTCGTCGATATTCGCCGCTTCATCATACCGAACGTTGTTTCAGCCACCGTCGCTATCGCATTTCTGCTGATGGCCGCGTTCATGCCGCCGATGTTCGTCATTGGTGGTCTGCTCACCGGCCTCGCGGTTCTGGCGGCCGGTGTTTTCGTTTTTGCTCGCGGCTGGATGGGTGGCGGCGACGTCAAGCTTCTGGCGACCACCAGCCTCTGGGCGGGACCGGCCTTGTTCGGACCCTTTGCCCTGGTGACATCGATGGCCGCCGGCGTCCTGGCGCTTCTGATTCTCTCGCCCTTCGGTCGACATATGCCCGCGCACCCTTCCGCAACCATCGACGATGCTCGACCGGCCGGCCGCCAGCCGATGCCCTTCGGCGTCGCCATCGCTGTCGGTGGACTGTGGGTGATCCTTCAACATTTCGCGGCGATCCGATGACATCGTTTCGAGGGGTTTAGAGCATCGTGCCAAGGCGCCTGATCTTCATCGTCTTCGCTCTGCTGCTTTCCGCGGGCGCGTTTTTCCTGGCCCAGCAGTGGCTTCACGGCCGGCCCGCCCCCACAACCGGACAGGCGGTCGCCGCCGCCCCGGCCGCGGTGCGGGTCATGGTGGCCAAGGCGGATCTGCCGGTGGGCTCCATCCTGACCGCCGAATCGGTGCGTTGGCAGGATTGGCCTGGCGACGACGCGCCGGCCGATTATATCGTCTCCGGCCGAGGGCAGGCGCCCAACCTGGCCGGCTCGATCGTCCGTGTCCATCTTATCGCCGGCGAGCCGGTCATTCCCAGCGAAGTCGCCCATACCGGGGACAAGAGCGCGATGGCGGCGATGCTGTCGCCGGGAACCCGCGCGATGACCATCAATGTCAACGCCGCCACCGGCATTGCGGGCTTCCTGGCGCCCGGCGATCACGTCGACGTGATAGTCACCATGTCCGTGCCGACAAAAGGCGGGCAAGGCAGTCCGCGCCGCGTCAGCCAGACCATTCTCAGCAATCTGCGCATCGTTGGCATCGACCAGGCCTTCAGCGACGAAAAGAAGGGCGACCCCAAGGGGCAGACGCCGCCGAAGACGGTCAGCCTGGAGGTCACGCCGAAACAGGCCGAGATTCTCGCCGTCGCGAACGACCTCGGCGTGATCAACCTTTCCCTCCATAGCCTCGGCGCGCGCGACGAAGGCGACCGCGCCGCCCCTGTGACCCAGACCTGGGATACCGACGCCACCCACGGCGTCTACACCCATCCGTCGGAGGCTGAGCCGAAGCCCGCGGCGCCGGCCGTCGGCCTCCCTCATTTCGAGCGGCGGGTGTTTGTTGTCAGGGGCGACGGCGCCGCCGCCGAAGTGGCGATTCCGGGCCGGCCGAAACCGGCGGGAGCAACTCAGTGAACCCTACTCCAGCCCTTTTCCGCTTCGCCATGGCGGCCCTGGCCGTTCTGTCAGGCGTAGCCCCTGCTGTCGCGGCCGATACCGGACCGGAACGCCCGCACATCAACCTCGGCGTGGCCAAGGGGCGGATGATCCGCTTCGCCGCTCCGGCCTCGAGCGTGTTCATCGGCGATTCGAAGATCGCCGACGTGCAGGTGAAATCGCCGACCACGGTCTATCTCATAGCCAAGGCCCCCGGGGAGACCACCCTGATGGCGCTTGACGACCACGACGAGATGTTGGCCGACTTCGACGTGGACGTCGACTATGATACTTCGCAACTGCAGCGGGATCTGAAGCGCCTGCTGCCGGACAGCGACATCAACGTCAGCACGACCAGCAACGCCGTGGTGCTGTCGGGGGCGGTGGCCACAGCGGCCGAGGCTGAAACCGCCAAGACCATCGCGGCGCGGTTCGTTCCCGACGCCGACCACCTGATCAACACCCTGCGCGTCGACGCGCCCAACCAAGTCAATCTGCGGGTGCGGGTGGTCGAAATGTCCCGCGACATCATCAAGGCCTTCGGGGTCAACTGGACCAATGTCCCCCAGAACGGCCAATTCTCCTTCGGCGCCGCCACCGGCATCGGTGGCATCACCGAATCCAGCCCCATCCTCCAGGGCCTGAACAAGCTTGGCGTGGGTTTCAAGAACGGCCCCTTCGATCTGAACGTCGTCATAGACGCTCTCGACAGCGAGGGTCTGGTCACGGTTCTGGCCGAGCCGAACCTGACCGCGGTGTCGGGCGCACCGGCCAGTTTTCTGGCGGGCGGAGAATATCCGATCCCGGTGCCCCAGGGGCTCAACACAATCACGATCGATTACAAGAAATATGGCGTGAGTCTGGGCATGGTGGCGACGATCACCGACGGCGGCCGGATCAACCTGGCGGTGAAGCCCGAGGTCAGCGAATTGTCGAACGTCGGGGCGGTCACCATTAGTGGCATCACGGTTCCGGCCCTGACCACCCGGCGGGCGGAAACCACGGTGGACCTGGCCAGCGGCCAAAGTTTCGCCATTGCCGGGCTGATGCAGAACAACATCTCCCATCAGCTGCAGAAATTCCCGGGCCTGGGCAATGTGCCGGTGCTTGGGGCGCTGTTCAGGTCGGACCGGTTCGAGCGCAACGAGACCGAGCTGGTGGTCATCGTCACCCCCTACATCGTCCGCCCCGCCTCGGGCCGCCTGGCCGTGCCGACCGATGGCTATGTGGCCCCGACCGACAAGGCCCGAATCCTGCACGGGGCGGATTACACCCCGCCCCCGCCGATCGTCGTCGGCGACGCTCCGAAAGGCTCCCGGCCATGATCCCGCAGGCAAAATCGCCCTCGACCAAGACATCCGGGACCCTGATGGTTTTGGCGCTGTGCCTGAGCGCCTGCGCCACGGCGCGTCAGCCCGCGCCCGCCTCGCCCTACGCCTCTGTCCCACACGGCGTGGTGGTCACCTTCGAGAAGCAGACGTTGGCCGTCCACTATGCACCGGGCGCCCAATCTCCCGACGCCACTCAGGTCGCCGCGCTGAACGTGTTGTTCGCGATGGGGGATCTCGGCCGGGGTGACGTCGTGGTGATTGAGCGGGCGCCAGGCCAGCTGGCCCAGGCGCGCGCGTTGGCGTTGCTGTCCGGCTTGTCCCGCGAGGGACTGGTGGTGTCGCTGGCTGTATCGGCAGGCGTGCCGGACGGGGAATTGCGCCTGCAAATCGAGCATGCGGTGGCCACCGCGCCCGACTGCCCCAACTGGACCAAGCCGCCCGGCGATGATTTCGACAACACGCTGCACAGCGATTTCGGATGCGCCACGGCGATGAATCTGGCGGCCATGGTCGCCAACCCGCGCGATCTCCTGGCCGGACGGGTGATGGGCGGAGTGGTGGGCGACGCCGCCCTGGCGGCCATTCACAGCTATCGTAAAGGCAAGGCGGCCGACGGCGGGAGTTCCGGCGCGGCGCCGGGCTCCGCCACCTTTACGGTAACCCCGGGCGCGAGCACCACCAAGTGACCGCCACAGCCAGGATCGACGAACCCCCCGCCGGCGTGACGCCCGCCTCGAATGGTCAGTTCCTGGCCGTGGTGAACGACGCCATAACGCGGGAGACGGTGAAGACCGCCGCCCTGCAAATGGGCTGGCAGAACCCCAAGGTTCGTGAAGGCGGCGCCGAAGCGGCCCTGAAACTGATCCAGGGCACGGCGATCCCGGGTTTTCTGCTGGTGGATATCAGCGACAGCGCCGATCCAGTCCTGGCGATGAGCGCCCTGGCCGAGTTCTGCGGCGGTGAAACCCATGTGCTGGCCATCGGCATGCTTAACGATGTCGGGCTCTATCGCCGGCTGATCGACATGGGCGTCTCCGACTATCTGATCAAGCCGGTGTCCAGCCAAGCGGTCATGACCGCGATCCAGACGGCGACGCGCGACGAGCCTCGCGCGGCGGCGCGGCCAACCTCGGCCCGCCAGGTCGCGATGATCGGCGCCCGGGGCGGCGTTGGGACCACGACGATAGCCCTGTCGATAGCCTGGATCCTGTCGCAGCAACAGCAGCAGGTGGTACTGGTCGACTTGGATCTTCACTTCGGCAGCCTGGCTTTGAGCCTCGATATCGAGCCCGGCCGGGGTTTTCGTGAAATCCTCGGCAGTCCGGATCGCATCGATAGCCTGCTGATCGGCGCGGCGATGACCAACGCGGGAGATCGCCTGCGGATTCTGGGCGCCGAGGAACCCCTCGAGGACACGCTGAATCTCGGCAACGACGGTCTGGCCACTCTATTGACCGACCTGACGACCAGTGTGGACTGCATCGTCTTGGACCTTCCCCGGTCCCTGGGTCCGATGACGCGCCATGTACTTGGCGTGGCCGATGCGATCGGGATCGTCACCGACCTTTCCCTCCCCGCCATGCGTGACACCCAACGGCTGATCGGGCTGATCAGGGGAATTCGCGAGAACGCGAGGCTGTTCGTGATCGTCAACCGCCTGGGTGGCGTCGCCGGAGAGGTCAGCCGCGCCGACTTCGAGCGCGGCATCGGCGCCAAGGTGGCTTATGCCATACCTTATGACGCCAAGGCGGCCGCGGCCGCCGCGGAACGCGCCAAGCCGTTCGTGGAGGTGGCGCGGCAGCCGAAGACGGTCAGTGAGCTGCAAGGCTTGGCGGTTGGGCTGTTGGGCGCCGAGGATAAGCTCGCGTCGCCGCCAACCCTGCTGCAGCGGATCATGGGCAAATGAGCCCCCCCGGCGGCCGGGAAGGTGAAAATCGCCTGCAGAGACGCATCGATTCCCTCGCCGCCCGCGCCAATGTATCCTCGCCGCCCGTCGGCCTCGCGGAGCGTCCGTCAGGTGCGATCGCCTCGTTTCGACGCGCCGGGTCGTATCTCGGCGACGCGGGGGCCGCCGAGCTGACGCCGCTATCGCCACCGATCGGCCTTCCAGAGCCGACCCCGGAACTCACGATCGCCCTCGGTCCCACCACCGCAGGTCTCGCCGGCATCGATGAGGCGGTGCCGCGCATCTATGCGATGGTGATGGAACGGATCGACAGCGAAGTGGCCACGCGGTTGACCCGCGCCGAACTTGGCCTGCAGCTTTCCGGCGTGGTCGCCGAAATCCTCGGCGAACTGAAGATCAGCCTGAACCAGCGAGAGCAGCGGGATCTGATCGAACTGCTGCTGAACGACATGCTCGGGTTTGGACCCCTGGAGCCGCTGCTGGCCGACGACACGGTCAACGACATTCTGGTCAATGGCGCCAAGCAGATCTACGTCGAGCGCAAGGGTAAGCTCGAACTGTCCAATGCCGTGTTCCGCGACAACGGCCATGTGATGAGCATCGCCACCCGGATCGTCAGCCTGATCGGCCGGAGAATCGACGAATCGACGCCACTGGTGGACGCCAGACTTCCCGACGGCAGCCGCGTAAATATCATCATTCCGCCCTTGGCCATCGACGGGCCGTCGATCTCCATCCGGAAGTTTTCCAAGCGCACCATCGACCTCGACGTGATGGCGCGCCAGCGCAACATCTCGCCGGCCATGGCGACCGTGCTGAAGATCGCCGCGCGCTGCCAGCTGAACATCATGATCTCCGGCGGCACGGGGTCGGGCAAGACCACCCTGTTGAACGCCCTCTCGCAGATGATCGATCCCGCGGAACGGGTGGTGACCATCGAGGACGCGGCGGAGCTTCAACTGCAGCAACCCCATGTGGTCCGCCTGGAAACCCGGAGCGCCAATCTTGAGGGCAAGGGCGAGATCTCGGTGCGCGATCTGCTCAGGAACGCACTGCGGATGCGGCCCGACCGCATCATTCTCGGCGAAATCCGCGGTGAGGAAGCCATTGACATGCTCCAGGCGATGAACACCGGCCACGACGGTTCCCTAGGAACGATCCACGCCAACCGCCCGCGCGAGGCCCTGACCCGGCTTGAGAACATGGTCGGGATGTCGGGCATCAACCTGCCCAGCAAGGCGGTGCGCACCCAGATCGCCGCGGCCGTGCACATGATCCTGCAGGTCAGTCGGATGCGCGACGGCGTGCGCCGGGTGACCAGCATCACCGAATTGGCCGGCATGGAGGGCGATGTGATCGTCACCCAGGAGTTGTTCAGCTACAAGTTCGAAGGCGAGTCCTCCGATGGTACGCTCAAAGGCGGCTTCGAGTGTTCCGGTCTGCGACCTGTGTTCATGCCAAAGGCCGAATATCACGGACTGCATCGGCTGCTGTTGGAGGCCGTGACCTGATGGATCCCACCACGATCGTGATCATCGGCATGGTCGGGCTCGGCGGTGGCCTGTTGGTGATGCTATACTTTGAGGAAGCCGGTAAACGGCGCCTCGCCGGCCGCGCCCGCGGGCGTCGACAAAGCCCCACCGCTCGCGCCGTTCGGACCGCCACCACGGGCCTGCGGCTGCGGCGCGACCGCCAGGGTGGTCTGGACGGCATCATCCACCGTCTGGCGCCAAAACCCGAAGTGCTACGCGCTCGTCTGGCGGCGACCGGAACGGGGATGACGATCGGGACCTATGGCCTGATTTCGCTGATTCTGCCGATCGTGGTCGCCGGCCTGCTATTGTTGCGCGGCGTGGCGCCCCTGGTGTCAATTCTCGGTGGAGTGCTGATCGGCCTGTGGCTCCCCCATGCCGCGGTCGGCTTCATGGTGGGTGGCCGCCAGAAGAAATTCATCAAACTTTTTCCCGACGCGATCGGGCTGATGGTGCGGGGCCTGAAGGCCGGCCTCCCCGTCTCGGAGACACTGATCGTGGTAGGCCGCGAGGTCTCGGACCCCGTGGGCGAGGAATTCCGCCGCATCGCCGACCAGATCAAGCTGGGCCAGCCGATCGAAGACGCCATGTGGGCGACGGCCAAGCGGTTAAACCTGGCCGAATTCAACTTCATGGTGATCACCTTCTCGGTTCAGCGCGAGACTGGGGGAAACCTGGCCGAGACTCTGGAGAATCTCGACGATATTTTGCGCCGGCGTCAACAGATGAAATTGAAGATCAAGGCGATGTCCTCGGAAGCCGTGGCCAGCGCAGGCATCATCGGTTCGCTGCCGTTCGTCATGGGTGCGATCATGTTTGTTGTAAGTCATGACTATATCCTCTCGCTGTTTCAATCCCAGCTAGGTTATATGATGCTTGGCGGCGGCGGCGGCATGCTGCTTGTCGGCATAATTGTCATGATGAAGATGGTCAGCTTCGACATATGACGATCCTTGGCCTCAACTTGACGGGCATGACGCTCGATACGATCATAGAAGTCGTCATCGCCGCCGCGATTTTCTTTGTCCTGATGGTGCTGTATTGGACGTTCACGCCCAATGACGCGCTTGACGCGCGCGCGCGGTCTCACGCCCGCCGCCGCCGAGAGCTGCGCTCTCGGATTATCGTCCCGTCCCGCGCTCCGAAGCGGCAAAAGTCGGTGGTCGCCGTGCGCGGGCTGCTTGAGCGGCTGAAGCTGACGCGCAGCGAAGACGGCCGCAAGGCCGGCGAGCTTCTGGCGCAGGCCGGATGGCGCAGCCCCGACGCCTTGACCGTTTTTCTCGGGCTACGCCTGGGCATGCCCATTGGCCTTGGCGTGATCGTCTATCTGTTGGCGCCTGTGGTCTCCCCGACTTTGACAACCCTGATGCGCGGCATCGTGGCGGTGCTGGCGCTGGGCGTGGGCGCCTTCGCGCCGACGTTGGTCGTTCAGAACGCCATCAGCGGACGCCGTCAGAAGATCCAACGTGGATTGCCGGATGGGCTGGACCTGTTCGTGATCTGCGCCGAGGCGGGCCTCAGCCTGGACGCGGCCCTGACCCGGATTTCACGGGAACTTGGCCCAGGCTGCCCCGAACTGGCCGACGAGTTGGGCCTGACCGCCATCGAACTGGGGTTCCTGCCCAACCGGCGCGACGCCCTGATGAACCTGACGGCGCGGGTAAACTCGCCCTCCATCCGAGCCCTGGTGAACACCCTGGCCCAGACCGAGAAATACGGGACGCCGCTTTCTCAGGCCCTGCGCGTCCTGGCCCTGGAGTTTCGCAACATCAGGATGATGAAAGCCGAGGAGAAGGCCGCCCGCCTGCCGGCGACGCTGACCGTCCCGATGATCCTGTTCATCCTACCGCCCCTGTTCGTGGTGTTGATCGGCCCGGCGATCATTCACGTCTTGGCGGTCTTGCCCAAATAAATCAGGCCGCCAGCATCCCTTCCAGGCGCCCGCGGATGATCTGTGTCGCCTCGCTCATGATCCGGTCGATCAGCTGCGCGCAGGTGGGCACGTCGTGGATCAGGCCGGCGACCATGCCGCACGACCAGGCGCCGGCGTCCATCTCGCCCTTCTGCATCACCGCCGGATAGACGCCGGCCACTTCGCCGATGATGTCCTCGAACTTGAGGCTGGCGCCCAGGGTCTTTTCCTTTTCCAGCAGACGCTCGACCCCAGCGTTGACCAGCACCCGCTCGGTGTTGCGCAACGACCGCATGACCAGACGGGTGTCGAGCTCGCTGGCCGCGACGATGGCCTGTTTGACGTTGTCATGGATGGGGGCTTCGACCGTGGCCATGAACCGCGTGCCCATGTTCATACCCTCGGCGCCGAGGGCCAGGGCGCCCACCAGCGAGCGGGCGTCGGCCATGCCGCCGGAGGCTACGAACGGGATCTTCAGTTCCTCCGCCGCCCGGGGCAGCAGGATGAAATTGGGCACGTCGTCCTCGCCCGGGTGACCGCCGCACTCGAAGCCATCAACGCTGACCGCGTCGCAGCCGATCGACTCGGCCTTCAGCGAGTGGCGGACCGAGGTGCATTTGTGGATCACCCTGATCCCGGCTTCCTTCAGCATCGGCATCCATTTGACCGGGTTGTTGCCGGCCGTCTCGACGATCTTCACGCCGCCGTCGATGATCGCCTTCACATAGCCCGGATAGTCGGGCGGCGTGACCGAGGGCAGGAAGGTCAGGTTCACGCCGAACGGCTTATTGGTCATGGTCCGGCAGCGGGCGATTTCCCTGGCCAGGTCATCCGGCGTGCGCTGGGTCAGGCCGGTGATTAGTCCGAGGCCCCCGGCGTTCGACACCGCCGCGGCCAGTTCGGCCAGGCCCACGAAGTGCATGCCCCCCTGAATGATCGGGTGCTGGATGCCGAACAGTTCGGTGATGCGGGTTTTCATGAGTGGACTATCCTGGTTTCGGGCAATGTTAACCATGTTAACTTGCTGCCGCCGCTGCCGACAAGGGCGCCGTTGCGGCGCCAGGAGCGAACTCTCGGCGTAGTCGCGCGCCCATCAGCAGCATCAGAACGCCACCGAGGCCGACAAGCGCCGCGTGCAACGCCCAGAACTGGCTGGCGGTCAGGGTTTCGTAAAGGCCGCCGAGCCGGCCGCTGACCACGCTGCCCAGAGACACCGACAGCGCGTTGCAGCCCATCAGCGTGGCGTTCACCGCCGTCGGGGCGGCGCGCGAATAGAGCGCGTTCATGGTCGGGACGAAGAACAGCCAGCCGGCGTTGGAGGTCAAGTGGAAGACCACCGCCCATAGCAGCGGCGTGCGGCCGGCAGCGTCGGCGGCAAGCGGCGCGGCGGCCAGCCATAGTGTCGAAGCGGCGAAGATGAAACAGCCGATGGCGATCTTGGTGGCCTCAAAAGGCTCGCGTCCGCGCTTCGCCTGCCAGCGCCAGAGCATCAGGGCCGGCGGCAACAGCAGGAACGGCGCCAGGCCGTCCAGCGACTGAAGCCACGGAACCGGCATGGTCCAGGAACCGAACTTCAGCTGCACATGGTCGCGGACCCAGAGGTTGTAGGTGTTCCATACCTGGGACTGGGCGACCCAGAACAGAGCCGAGATCGGAATCAGAGCCAGCAGGTAGAGGATCACCCGCCAGTCGGCGGCCGAGAGGGCGGCGCGCGTTGGACGCGCGGCCGCGGCCTTGACCGGTCTCGCTTCGCGCCGGGTCGGGAATCCGACCAGGCGTCCGCCGACCAGATAGACTATCAGGCCGATCAGCATGCCGAACCCGGCGAAGGCGAAGCCGACATGCCAGCCGAACGCTTGGCCCAGCGCGCCCGTGGCCAGGGGCGCGATGAAGGCTCCCAGATTCACCGCCGCGCCATAGAGCTGGAACGCCGCGTCGCGGCGACGATCGTCGCGACTGTAGAGTTCGCCTAGCTGGGGCGAGAGATTGCCCCGCAGGCACCCCGCTCCAAGGATCAGCAGCAACATGGCCAGCAGGAACGAGGCGTCGAAGGCCATGCAAAAATGGCCGGCGGTCATCAATAGGGCGCCCAGGGTGACCGCCCCGGTCCGACCTAGCACCCGGTCGCCCAGCCAGCCGCCGAACACCGGCGTGAATGACACCAGGCCGACATAGAGGCCAAAGACCTGCGTCGCCAGCGCCTGGACCGACAGGTGGCCGGTCACGCCCTCGATCACCGAACGGAACGCCGTGAAGCCGACGATATGCTCCACATGCCCCGGCAGCAGCAGCGCGCCGACCATGTAGAGAACCAGCAGCGCCTGCATGCCGTGGAAACTGATCCGGTCCCACAACTCGGTCGAAGCCAGCACCCAAAGGCCGCGCGGATGGCCGAACAGGTCGCGCGGGGTGGCGGTCGTCAAAACTCTGGCCTCCGGTTAGCCGCCGAGGCCTGGACTTTAGCGGTCAGCGATCGCGGGGCAAGCAGCGACCTCGCGCTTGGATGCGCTTATGACTAGCGCGCCGGGCAGGGGCCACCCTATCTAAGGCCTGAATTAGGGGGAGGTTTCATGAACAGCGTGGTTCGCGTCGGCGTGATTATCCTGGCGGTCATCATCGCCGTGGCCGTGATCGGCTATGTCGCCTTGCTCCGCCCGGACATCCCCTATGCGACTTTGGAGGGGAAGTATGGCGGCGGCGCCTCGCGGTTCATGGATCTGCCGGGCGGGCTACACATCCACTATCGCGACCAGGGTAATCCGGCCGGCCCGCCGGTGGTTATGGTGCATGGGTTTTCGGCCTCGCTTCACGCGTGGGAGCCCTGGGTCGCCCGCCTCGGGCATGACTATCGAATCGTCACTCTCGACCTACCCGGCCACGGGTTAACCCGCGCACCGGCCGGCTATGAGCCCAGCACCACCGCCTTCGCCGACATCGTTGATCAGGTGGCCCAGCGGCTGAAGCTCGGCCGATATGTGGTGGCAGGCAATTCCATGGGCGGGGCCGTGGCCTGGAAGGTCGTGGTGCGGCACCCGGATGCGGTGCGTGGCCTGGTTCTGGTCGACGCCGCGGGTTGGCCCGAGGAAAAACGCGCGCATGGCGACGGACCCTTTGTCTTCAAGGTGTTGGGTTCACCCCTGGGCCGGCTGATGATCCGCGGGATCGACACCCGATCGATGGCCGCCGACGGCCTGGAGGACGCCTATATCGACCCGGCCCTGGTCACGCCGGCCCTGGTGGATCGCTATGTCGAGCTTTCCCGGGCGCCCGGTCACCGCGATATTCTGCTGGCCATCGTCACCGGTCATCCGGGCCTGGAGACCCGCGCCACCTTCAGGACGATCCACACGCCAACTTTGGTCATGCATGGCATGGATGACCGGCTGATCCCCTTCACCGATGGCCAGGCCTTCGCCGCCGCCATTCCGGGCGCCCGGCTGGTGGCTTATCCGGGTGTGGGACATGTGCCTATGGAACAGATACCGGACCGCTCGGCCGCCGACCTGAAGACATTCCTGGACAGCCTGGGGAACGCGCCGGTTCCGCCGGCTTGAGGATTGGCCGATACTGATGACCGAACTCGTCGAAATCCGTGACGCCGACTTTCCGTGGCTGCTGGGCGGCGAGCCGACTCGCCCTGGATTGAGTCTGCCGCCCGGCGGTGTCGATACGCCGGAAACCCTGGCCATCGTTCGGACCATTCACGCCGCGCTTGGGGGCGACGGCCAGCCGGGGTCCTGGATGATGGTCGAAGACGGCGAGGTGGTGGGGCTTTGCGGATACGTAAGGCCTTCGGGGGACGGCGCCGTAGTGGAGATCGGCTATGGGGTCGCCGCTGCCCGCCGCCGCCGTGGCCATGCCGGCCGGGCCGTGGGCGCCATGGTCGCCATGGCGCGAAACAATGACGGCTTGCGGGCTGTCACAGCCGTTACGGCCGAAGACAATCCGCCATCGCATGGAGTCCTAGTGTTGAACGGGTTTGTGGAAACCGGTCGCGAGGATCGTGACGAAGACGGTCCTGTGATTCTCTGGCGGCTCGATCTGGCATAGGGTGATCGCCCTACTGCAGCCCCCATCCCCCCTTGGGGCGGCTTGCGCCGATCCGATCGCGCCCCCATTTCCAAGCGGTGGACGTGGCCGATCCCCTGCGCGCGCCCAGCTGAGGAGATCGGTAGTGGTCAAGGCGATATGGAACGGCGTCACCCTGGGTGAGTCCAGCGAAACGGTGGTGGTGGAAAACAACCACTATTTTCCCCTGGATTCGATCGACCCCGCGACGCTGAAGCCCAGCGCGACCACCTCGGTCTGCCCCTGGAAGGGAACAGCCCACTACTACACCGTCGTCACGGGTGGGGCCGAGAACAAGGACGCCGCCTGGTATTACCCGGACCCGAAGTCCGCGGCCGCCCAGATCAAGGCTCGGGTCGCCTTCTGGAAGGGCGTGAAGGTGGCCTGAGGCTTCCGCCGAAACCTCTTTTCAGCTGAATCAAATAGGCTGATGGTACTCGGGACTCTGGGGGTGCGTTCGAGCAGGTCGGGTGGATCGGTTCGTCGCGAGCGGAAGGACGTCCGATGACCGTGTTGAAGAAGCCCCGCTTCATCGATCCCGCGGGAGATCCGCGCACCACGGCGTTGTTCGTAAGGCCACCGTTTCTGTTCAGGAACGTAACAGCGCGGTCTTTTCCGCTGCGCGCCAACATGGCGGTGCTTACGAACTTCTGTAACAACTATCTGAACATGGACGTGGATCCGTCCATCGTGCACTACGCCCCGGCGCTACCCTACGTTTACCTGACCATCATGAACTACGGCAGCATGGCCGCAGCCTCGGTGCAGGCGCAGAACGTTGGCTGGGTTTCGCAGCATGAAGTCGCGTTCATGGTCGTCGTGCAGCGTTGGCGCAAGGAAAATGGCAAACTTGTCTTTAAGGATTGGGCCACGGTTTCGCCGTTCATCTATGTGGATGATCAACTCTCATTGAACACGGGGCGCGAAGTCTACGGCTGGAACAAAGTGGGATGCCGGATCGACGCGGATATACCGCTCTGGGCGAGTAATCCCATGGCGCCCCTGCGGCAATTTGAGCTCAGCACCGTCGATTTCGCCAGGCCTTATGCCGGTGACGCGCAATCCGACCAGACTCTTCTCCAAGTAGATCTGGATGCGCCACCGACCTTTACCGAATTTCCCCCCGATCCGCGCAATCCCTGGTTGCCGCTTTGGTCGGTCCCCAGCGCGATCGCCAACACAGCCTCTTTCCTGGGCAGCGCGCTCGACACCGCCCTGTCTCTGCGAATACGCGGCTACGAGGACAACCGCTCGCTTTCCAGCGTCCTGGCCATGGTCGCGAAGGCCGGTGACAAATTGCGGAGCATCCTGCCTGGTATCGCCGGGTCCCTCAACGTCGATCGGGAGGCCGCGGACCTGGCCGATGCGATGGCCGGCCTGCCGAAGTTGTTTCTCGACAGTGTGACGCTCAAGCAGTTTCGCAATCCGGAGAACCCCTCTTTGGCCTGCTATCAGGCCCTGGTGAATTCGAAGATGGGGGTCGACCGGTTGAACCGGGCCGGTCTTCTCGGTGACGTCAATCTGCTGCGCGGCGATTCCTCCGGCGGCTATACGATCCGCATCCAACAGCACGACACCCAACCGATCATCCAGACCCTCGGCCTGATGGTGGATTCGTGGAGTCCGGAGCGCTCGCCAAACTCGGTGGCGAACCTGAAGCCGGTCCTGCCGATGTGGCTCGATGTCGATCTTTACTACGGCAAGGGCGAGGTTATCTGCTCCCGGGCCCCCTGGGCCGCTTCTGGACCCACCGGTGGCTGGATCGACGAGCAGAAAGACAAACTTCCAGCCGAGCCGCTGGAGCTTGCCGTTTCATCTGAACCCGGACCACCGGCGCCGCCGCATTTTAACGATTCCCTGGGGGCCGCGACCCAGCCCATAGCCGGCCCGTTCCACTTCCCCGACGTGACCGGTCAAGTCTATCCATTGCTCGCCGATCCGGAAAGGCTGGCCGCCGTCGTTCAGAACTATCTGAACGATCCATTGGCAAAGATGTATATTCCAGGAACAGATAGTGGTGAACAAAATATAACCAAAGGTTGGCGCTTTGAACCTTTCGGTTCTTATGTTTATATGGGTATCGTGGTTTGCGGCAATGAGTTTGGACAGATGTGGTCTAGTTCAAATAATATTGGCGACATGTTCGGTCGGGAAATTACCTTCGGAATTCCCGTTAAATGGTATGACGGTGACAACAATCTGATATCCTTGGCGATGATAGAACCATTTATGTATTCTAACAGCGGTCGGGCGGTAACCAGCGATCGAGAAGTCGATGGCCACAACGCTACGACGGCAACCATCGACAGTCTTGAGGATCCCTGGCTCACGCCAAATGGACCGATTGCCAAGCGTCGGTTCCTCAGCGTCGCCACCGAGGTTATTCCAGCGCTGAATGCCGGCCAGAAGGCGCAGCAACGCACGCTGATGGAAATCGACGAGTGCGAGGTTCTGCCGGCGGATGACGCGGCGGGGTGGCGGGTGGTGGCCGATGGCTGGGGTCGGGAACTGATCGAGGAACTTAAGCGAAAGACCGGCCTGGCGGAGACCCAGGCCGAACAGGTGACGGGGGCAAAGGCGCTGGCCCTGGAGCTTCTGGCGCACGGGCTGTCGATCAATCGATTGATCTTCAAACAGTATCGCGACAGCGAGGAACTCGACACGGCCTGCTATCAGGCAGTGGTGCAAGCTACCACCACCATCACCTCAGTCTACGATATCCGTGAGATCGAAGCCGATTGCCATCTCAGAATCTACCGTCAACCCGGACACCCGATCGCCGAAGCCTTGGGATTGAAGATCGTTCGAACCGAGTCCTCCGGTGGCGATGTTATTGACATTATCCAGCCATGCAGGCCCTTCTGGATGCGCTACTCGACACGAGACGACCTCTCAACCGTCGCCTGCTATCGGGCCGACGACGGGCCGTGGCAGAATGTTCATCCGTGGTTTGCGAAATCCAATGAAGAGCTGACCTTGAATAAGGGGGGAGTGGTCGCCCGACGCCGGCTCGCCGGCCAAAAGCCCTTTTTCAGCCAATCGGGCGCGACGCGGGTCGGAAAATGGTTGGCGCGCACTGAAGATCACCCCGCGCTGGCGCGGCCCACGGGCGCCGATCTGCAAGCCCTGTTCGACCGCAAGAAAATGGACGCGTGGTTCGCGGATCGTTCGAAAAGCGAGATCAGTGGCGCCAACCTTCATCTCGGCCTGAAGAACAACTCGGATCAATGGCTGCGAAGATCGCTGCTAAATCAACTCGCCTGGATTCGCGTTGGGTTCGAAGCGATGCGCGATTCGAAGGCCAAGTCCGACTATACAGAGTCCTTCAGCCCGCTTATTTCGCAACCATCACTTACCAAATTTTTCGATGCAGGTATTCAGTTAGGTTCGATATACAATTTTTGCGAGTCTCTATCCTTGCGGGAACTGGGTAGCGTTCATAAGTGTCTCAGCGAGAATACATTTGATCCGAGTTTATTTTCAAGGCGCAATACGAGAGACATAGTCGATCGGTCGCGCTTTGATGAATCAGCGCGTGAGCTATTGGATGGCTCAATTATAGTTGAGACGGATTTTTACAAATCTCTACAGCTGGTAGCGGCCGGATTGGGAGCTTGGTTGAATCAAACAACAACAGGAATGAGTGAAGACGCTTTGGGTTGGGGGTGGGAGGGATATTTCGAGAGCTTAGTTACAGTACAAAGCTTACTTGAATCGTTGCTTCATATAACGTCGCTTCCTGGTCATCGTGCCCAGGCATTGCTCTTGACATTTCCGCCACATGTTTTGGTCGCTCTCGAAAATCTGGAAGAATTCGTAAAAACAGAAATGATTGAAACAATTAACGGTGGAGATTCGAGACCAAAATATAGTCTTGTTAAACTAAAAAGACTTGATAGAACTATTAATCAACTTAAATTGTTCAAAGCAACGTCAGAGCTGATCGAGCAAGGCGTGTTGGATTGGGCCGCGCCATCGCGTTGGATGCCGATTTTTCATGACGAAGCGCGAGAAGATATAGAATCTTTAACTGAAATGCAGCTGGTTGTCGACAATATATTGAGTAGTGAATGGGAAAATCGAGGGGTTACACGTTGGGCCAATCCGAAAGCGGGGCGTATACCCGATCAATTCATTTCGGACAGCCCAGACGTTGCTCTAAATGCGGCCGCCCAAGGCCTGGCGCGCTGGATTGATCCTTTGACTCAACAGGAAGGCCCATTTTGGATTGCGGCGGCGCCCGTTCCGCCGCCGAAACGGCGACGACCTCCGCGTCCGCGGCGTCCGAGGAAGCCGACGGCGGCGCCCGAGGGTTCTGGACCTACGGTGGAGTCGACGACCGGGGGGTGATGGCGCCGACCGTGGCGTCATAAGCCCAAGCGCATCCCAGCTCAACGACAAAGTCCGGCCCATACATCCCCGCCGGGGTCTGAAAGCCCGGTCGGTGCTCTCCGGTCAGCACACGATCGACCATGGCCTGGACGATGGTGGTCGTGATCCCGTAGCCATCCGTCGTATGCAGTCCGAAGCGGGTCACGCGGCGCCATGGATCAACGGCCTCAACGACCACGGCGTTCACCGCCTGGAGCTGGGCTATCGGACTGGGCCGCTCCGGCCAGAGATTCCCCAGCGGCGAAAGCGCTGTTCGAACGCTCCGCTCGCCGAGGACCTCCGCCGCCATAGCGCCAGATCGATAGACTAGTTCAAATGGCGGCGGCGCCTCCAGATAGGTCTCGATGTTGGAGATCCCAGTCGTCTGTTGGCCGGTAATCACGTCGGGCCAGCTGACCGCGATGCATTCCCGGTCTCCCGACCCAAAGTTGAACGTGTGCCTTAAGCTGCCTACCCGCGTTTCGCTCACTACGCCTTGCTGGCGCACCAGGACCTTGCCGGAGGTGAGTTCGAGGCTTGTGCGGAAGGTTCCCCGAGACACGACCGTGGGCTGGGCCACGGCGAGACGCAGGCGCACCGTATCGGGACAGCGTCGGGCGGCATGGGCCAGGAGACAGTCCGTGACGGCGATCGAGAAGCCCGCGCCGGGCAAAAGCATGACCCCAACCGCCGCCGCCTCGGCTCCTCGCCCCTGCGCCAGGGCGAAGACCGGCCACTCGCCGGCCAAGTCGAGATAGTGGGTTCCCGATCGAAGGCATGCCTCCATCATCGGCGCGGCGGTCTGAACAAAAGGTCCCGCGGCATGAACCACGACTTCAACGTCCGCGAGCGCACCCGCGATGATGGCGGGATCCCGCAAGTCGAAGGCCCTGAAAGGGGAGTCCAGCGCCGAGGCGAGCGCCCGCAGCCGAGGTTCGTTCCGCGCGGCGAGGATGACATCGACCCCTGCCTCGCGCAGCCGCCGGGCAATCGCGGCTCCGCTGAAGCCGGTCGCGCCATAAATCATGACGCGGCCCGTCACGACCGTTCAAGCACCCAGGGTATGAGGGCGCCGATGAAGCGCTTGTCGCGCGAGTCCGGCAAAGCGCCGTAGACTTGGTCGAATTCGTGATAGGCCGCGCCAACGAGGGCTTGGGCGACGGTCCTGGCATGATCGATCGAGCCATGACGCTCCATGGCGGCGCGAATCCACGCGACGTGGGCCAAGGTTCGCTTCTTGCGCGGCAAGGCCATGATGCGGTCGAATCTAGCCTGGTCCGTCGCCGAACAGGCGCGCCGGGCGTGAATCAACATCAGGGTCCGCTTACCCTCATACAGGTCGCCGCCGAGTTCCTTGCCGTAACTCGCGTCGCCCACGAGGTTGAGCAGATCATCTTGAATTTGGAACGCCGCACCCAGGAAGAAGCCGAAATTCATGAATATCGAGGGGTCGACCCGTCCGTTTGACCCGATGATGGCCCCGACGCGAGCGGGATAGATGGTTGAAAACCACGCCGTCTTCTTCAGAACCATTCTGAAGTAATCGGATTCGGTGACATGGGTTTCGTTCAGATCACGCCAACCAAGTTCAAGGGCCTGACCTTCCGCGCTTTCCCGCGCCATGATCTCGGTTTCGAGAAGAACCTCAAGGGCCAGCCGCTCCCCGATGCGGTCGCTGTTGTCCATCAGCGGCCGGAGGCTGTGGAGCATCAGCATGTCGCCTGCGTTCAGCGCGAGGGGAATGCCGTGCTCCGCATGCAGCGTCGGTCGGCCCCGTCGCTGTTCGCTGCCGTCCTGGATGTCGTCATGCACCAATAGAGCGTTATGCAGCATCTCGATCGCGGCGGCGGTGAGCATGGCCAGCTCGGGCTCGGCGCCAAAGACGCGAGCGTTGGCGATGCAGAGGCTGGATCGCAGCATTTTGCCACCTCGCCGCGGGTAGTCCACGACGAGATCATGCAGATAGGGAGTCGGCATGGCCGCTTCGAAATATCTCTCCATGGCGGCGCGAGCGGCTCCGCCATATTCGGTTAAAACCGTCTCGACGATATCCGAAGGTTCGGCGGCGACCTCGGCGACATCCGGACTCATCCGTCGAGAACCCGGACCGTGAGGGCGCCGATCGCGTGATGGCCGCCTTCATCCAGGATCACCCCGGCATAGTCTCCGGCGGGTTGGTCGTCAGGCACCGAGATTCGCAACTCCAGACCGCCGCCATCGCGCACCGTGAACCTTACCTGCTGGATAGCCGGCGAGCCGTCTAGCGCGTGAAGTCCGCCGATGCGGGGAACTCCGACGCTCGCGCCGGTTCCAAGCGCGGACAGGGTCACCTCGATCGGTTTGCGGCTGCTCAGCCGCTGCGTGACGGCCAGAGTCGAGGGGCTTGACCCTGGGGTCGGCTCTTTTGAGGGTCGATCATGCGATGTCAGCTTGTCCACCAAAGCCCGCACTTCGGGCTCGCGGAGCACGGCGGAAAACAGATCCACCCATGTCGAGCCGATCTCCTTGGTCATGTGCATGAGACGGCCCGCCACCGCTTTTACGTCCGGGGAGGTTTCGGCGGTTAAATGCCCAGCCGTCCGAAGGCGAGCCGCCGCGAGCCGACCCTCGCGAACGTTATCTTCCACCACCCCATAGGCGGCTGCGACCGCGGAACTCACCTTGTCATTGACCGTCGTGGGGCCTGCCATGGCCGCGCCGTTCACGGCGGGCTTGGCTGCTTCCTTCGCCGTGCTCGGACCGGGATAAAAGGTGCGTTGCGGTTTCTCCCGCGCCGGCGGCTCGCGGCGTAGCCGTTCGTTCAAAGTCACGTCAGCCCCCCTGTTCGGCTACATCCGGTCCTGTTGAATTCAGGGATGATCATAACCGACGATATCTTCAAGTCGCGGAAGACCTGACAGAGCATGGGCCGCCAATCTGCCGGAAATCACGGCAGCCTCGACGCATCCCTCGTTCAGCCCGCAGTCGGTCCAATCCCCCGCGATGGTCAGATTGTCATAGCTCATATCCAAAGGCGAAATCCGATATTTCGCGCTGCCTGGAACCGCCAGGACATACCGGTCGGATGGATTGATATTGGCTGTCCAGTATTGCGTCGAAAACCGCGCCTCGCCGACCGGGTCCTGGGTCGAACCCTGCGTTTCCCCCGCGGCCAGCAGATCCCACCGAAAGTCGCCTCTTGCGTCGTAGACGCCGGGCCAGATCTGGCGACCCGTGTCGCGTAGATACGATAGTGCATTGAGCCGAACCTGCTCATGGTTGGCGGCATGATAGTCCGGGTCGTGGGCGGCGCTGGCCGGTGGCGGTTCGGCGATGGCCGCACAGAAATACAATACCGTTCGGGGCGGCTGGCTCCAGTCTTCCTCCGGTATGGTGTGGGCCAGATCGCACCAGGCGTTGAAGGGCTTTGTGTTGGCGGAACCAAGAAAGTTGGGCTCCATCCAGCCCAGCTCCCTGAGATCCTGTTTGAGCCAGATCTGGAACGCCTGGGTCGCCGTGGTCTTGACGTTTTCGACCATCGCCCGCCAGCGCGGATCTCTCGCGAGGATCTCGCCGCACACACTAGGCAGCGCGGCGACGCTGACCCCCAGCACGACGAAGTCGAAATCCTTCACGACCTCGAGGTTCTTTTCCTCGACCCGCCGCGTATCCCAGTGGGATTCGAAGTCCCACCCTTCCGAGGCGAAGCGTTCGCCCTCCTCAAGTTGACCGAGGTCCGGGGCTGCGGGCCAGCAGGGGCGGCCCTTGACCTCTATAAGCGGGGCGTATTCTCCCCCGCCTTTGATCCTGGCCTGAACATCGAAATCAAGGCCGATCACAAATGGGCGCTCGCCAGGCCGTAAGTCCTCCGCTGACGCAAGGCGCACATTCTCCAGCCGGTGAAAGAACTCGAATTTCACGCCCCGGCGGCGAAGCACTTCATAGTAAGGAGCAAAGATCACGTCACCCATGCCCGCGCGCAATCGCCAGTAGAGCGCGCCTCGATAGTTGAAGAACATCATCAGGGTCCCGCGCAACGCGGAACTGGCCGCGAGACGCGGACGCGCTCCGTCCTCATATGACATCACCAGATCGTACAGACCGCAGATGAAAGCGGACTGGACCGATCTCTCGGAGGCTCCGTTGAGCAGCAGCCATTCGCGCCAATCGTAGTCGTCGATAGCGTCAAAACCGCGCGGATCAGTCAGCAAGCCCGCTTGCAGGCTCCCCACCACCGTGGCGACCACGATGTCCATCAGTTCCCAGACGTGCTGAAAATAGGGTTCGGCCATCAGGCTTCGCTCAAGCCATTGTCGGACATGATGCGCGATCCATTCGGCCAGATCGGTGAGCGGACTGGTCAGACTAGGGGGTAGAGTCTTCAGGCCCACCTGGAGCACCGCGAGGGCTTCGACCAACACGGCCGCCGTCGCGGCGAAGCTTCCGCCAACGACGTCGGCTATGATTTGCAGAAGCCGTCGCGGATCTCCTCCGATCGATGTCGCGCTAAAACCCGCCCGCCCTATGTCAGATGGCCCGCCCGCCTTGCCTCCGTCCCGAAGGCGGGAATCGGTGCTCTTGATCAGCGTTTCAAGAAGGTCCAGCGCCCGGGCGATATATCTCGGCAAGGAGACCAGCTCGGCGGTCGAAATGGGATCGCCCGGCAGACCGGGGCGTGGGGGGAAAGTCGCCGACCAGTTGTGCAGGCCGGGTTTGGATGACCGAGACGACAGTCCGACATCATTTTCCACGATGAACGCCGACCGCCAATCAGAAACATCGAAATTTCCGGGGTCGACCGCGAGTTCCTCGTAACATTCCCTTAGGAGCCGAAACGCGTTCTCGTAGAAGCCGAGCCAGATATGAAGGCCATGCTCCTGTATGCGCCCGGACGGACCCCGGCCGGACGCACCCTTGCCGCCAAGTCGCCAGCCGGGTTGATAGATGGTGATATCGAAGCGGCCTTTGATCTCCGGGCGCGATAGTTCGAACGCCGTGGTGATCGCCGCGCAGCCGCCCCCGATGATGGCCACTTTGGCGACCCGTTGCGAATTCATCCGATGGTCCTCTTCCCCCGCTGACATCCGTTAGGGTGTCATACTAGATTTCTACAGCCCCGACGCCGGCCAGCCGAGCAAGCGCCTGGTTGGCGAATTCCAGAGCGCCCTGTTCCTCGGCCGTGGACACCGCCGATCTCAGCGAGTCTGTCACCGCGTCGGGGCTGGCGTTCGGCATCGCGGCAAGCACTTCGGCCCGTCGGAAATAGAGTCTGGAAAGCATAAAGCGATCATCAAACCGCAGAGCATGATCGATCGCGGTGTCAATTGTGGAAAGCGCCGCCTTGGGATCGCCGGAAGAAAACTCCATTTCGCCGAGCAAACACAAGAAATAGCTTCTCATGCTCAGGGCGCCGAGCTTACGCATGGACTCGGTCCCCTCGGATAGTGTCCTGGTCAGTTCCGGTGCATGGGAAGTTCGCCCTACGCAATAGGAAATCTGGTTTTTCGCGACGATGGCATAGGTATCCGACCGATTGGACTCACAGATGGCAAGGGCTTCCTTCGATAGCGCGAGACTTCGTTCGTATTTACCGACGATATTGTCATGCGTCGCGGCCCAGGAAAGCGCGTAGGCAAGGTCAAATGAGCGGCCGAGCGCGCGGGCGTGGCGAAGAGCGTCATCGACCGCGACGTCGGCGGCGGCCGTGTCGCCCATAGCGCACAGCACGAGTGGATACACCCCAAGCGCGACGACCATGGGATCCTGAGGTGTTGGGAAGGTCAGTTCGGCGCCGTTCACCTCTCTGTAGAGACTGATTGCGCGCTCGATATGCAGTCGCGCGGCGGGGAGGGCGCCCTTCATCGTGAAGATGTAGCCAAGCGCGGCGTCCGCCTCGATCCTGTGCTCGTTGGCGCCGGTCTGATCGGCGATATCAGAGCAAAGCCATGCGCTTTCCTCAGCGGCCACGAGATCGCTGACTGAAATCGAGAAGTTGCACAGATTGCGGAGCACCCAGTAGAGATCCGCGACGTTGCCAAGCCGGTCGCATATCGCCCGAGCTTCCGAGAGCACGGTCTCGACTTCGGGTATGGAATAGCCGCGGGACGCGCCGAGGCTGACAGCGAGACCCAGCAACAGTTGCAGTTCAAGGCCCGTGCGTCCGGCGTCCGGGGGGAGGCGGCGGATCAGGTCCAGCGCCGTCTGCAGGCGCGACACCGCTTCGGCGTGCGCGGCCCGGGAAGCGGCCTGCCGTCCGGCCTCGGCCCAGAGCGGGATCGCCTCGGCGAAAGCGCCGCTTTCGGTCAGATGGTAGGCCAGTAAGGCCGGGTCAGCCCGTGGCGTTTCCGGAAAGAGCGTTGTGAGAGCGCCCGCGATCTTGCCATGGAGGGCTTCGCGTTCCTTCTTCAGGAGGGCTTCATAGGCCGCGTCGCGGATCAGGGCGTGTTTGAAGATATACTGACTGTTCGGCGGCACACCGCTACGCTCGACCAGCCCGGACTTGGTGAGTTCGCGGAGCGTTTGCCTGAGCTCCGTCGCCGGCGAGGGGGCGATGGCCGCCAGCAGTTCATACCCGAACCGTCGTCCTATGGCCGCAGCCAAACAGGCGACGTGTTTGGCTTGGCCCAGCCTGTCGAGTCTGGCGACAAGCGAATCCTGCAGCGTGCCTGGGATCGAGATACGCGCCGCGCTATCGCGTCCCCCGGCCGCGGCTGTCGCCTCCAGCACCGATTTGGTTATTTCCTCAACGAAAAGAGGAATGCCGTCGGCGCGTTCGATGATCTGACGCACGACATCGGGCGGCAAAAGGGCTTCGGCGCCAAGAGACTCGCATAAACGTTCGGAGTCGTCGCGACCCAGCCGCCCGAGTTGGATGTCTCTGACATCGGCATGGTCGGACCAGCGCGCCTCGAACTCGGGACGGGCGGTGGCCAAGATGAGCCACGGATGGTCGACCGCCCTGCGGATCGCGAGATCCAAAAGCTCCAGGGTTGTCGGGTCGGCCCAATGCAGGTCTTCGAATATGAACAGCGCCGGCTGGTCGGCGGCCCAGCGCTCCATGACCGACAGCATCGTGTCGAGCGTTACCGCCTTGCGCCGCTCCGGAGTCAGCCCTTCGGTCGGGTCCGGGTTTTCCGGAGGGATGGCTAGCAGATCGGCAAGCACCGCGTGACCCAGCGGCCCCGAGACGTCATGGCGCCGTAGAAAACTGAACAGCTTGTCCCTGCGAAGGTCCGGACTGTCGCCGCGTTCGAAGCCAGCGGCGCGAGCCAGCTGTTCAGATATCGGATGCAGCGATGTCTGACTGTGGTTGGGTCCGCAGTACCAAGCGATCTGCACGCTGGGTGTTTCTCTGACGCGGGCACGGAATGCATCCATCAGACTCGATTTGCCGATACCCGCCTCGCCTTGCAGCAAGACGATCTGGCCCTCGCCCTGACACGCGAGGGACCAACTCTCGAGCATCTGGGAGAGTTCGGACTCGCGGCCGAATAGCGGTGTCGCGGGATTGTGCGTCCGCGCCTGGGAGCGGCTGGCGACCTGTGTCGATTCGGCGGCCTCGAACGCCCTGACACCGTTCTCGTAGCCGGGCAACGACACCGAGCCCAGGTCACGGTAGGTGAACAGTCCTGAGGTTATGCGGCGAGTGGCCTCGGAAACCACGACCGCGTTCGGCGGAGCGACGGTTTCCAATTGTGTCGCCAGATTCGGCGTCTCGCCCACCACGCCGGTTTCTCGAACCGCGTTGCGACCGATCAGTTCGCTGATCACCACGAGGCCGGTGGCGACACCCACCCGGATTCGCAGCGCGACTCTCTCCGGCAAGTCCAGGCCGCCGATGTGTTCACATAGGGCCAGCCCTGCCCGCACGGCGTTGGCGGCCTCTTCCTCGTCGCCGCGTGGATAGCCGAAGTAGGCCAGCAGACCGTGACCCATGTATTTCGCGATCGACCCGCCATGTTGGGCGATGATGTCGTCGCATGCGGCCTGATAGATATCGAGGACCTGCATCATGTCCTCGGGATCGAGACGCGCGGCCAGCGAGCCCGCATCCATCAGGTCACAATACAAGGCCGTGACCTGACGGCGTTCACCGCGCCTATGTTCGCCCGCGGCGCCGGCGAGACGACCGGTGGATGACCTGCCAGGCGCGATCGACGCCGATTGGGTCGGGTTTCCCGTCACCGCCGCGATGCTGGCCAGGACGGCGCGCCATTGTGGCGTCTGGAAGTCTCCTGACCAGGATGAGATGTCTATGCAGTGAATTTCATCGTAGGGCAGGGGCAGGGCGCAGGAGTCGAGCCGTACCTGCACCAGCTTGCCCGCGAGCCGGGCTCGGTTCGCCTCGGCCCGGACCCACTCAGACCGAGTCGCATCCATGGACCAGACGACAACGACGGCATCCGCTGAATTCAACTTTTCTTCGATGGAATCGGTGAACGAGCGATGGGATAGAAGCTGGTCGTCGATCCATACCTCGTGGCCTTCGGCTTCCAGCGTCTCGGCCATCAGGCGCGCGCGTGCCACCGTCGACCTAGCGTAGGATATGAACAGCTTCGCCATAAATTCGCGTAAAATCCAGATTTTCCCGGGTAGTTACCCAACCTATTGGAGGCAAGGCAAGAGCGACGGTTCGCCTCGATCGGCCGACGCCTCTTGCCCTCCCCAAAAGCGTTCATACCTGCTATTTGCGAACGACTTTTTATTGGTGGTCGGGGATCGCTTCACCAATTGTGCCGGCCCGAGAGGCCACAACGCGAGTGCGGAGCCGCCAACGTGAGAGTTATTCTGGCCCAGCCGCGGGGCTTCTGCGCCGGCGTCGTGCGCGCGATCGAGATCGTCGAGCGGGCTCTGGATAAATATCAGGCGCCCGTCTACGTCCGCCACGAAATCGTCCACAACCGGCATGTGGTGGACAGCCTCAAGGCCAAGGGCGCGATCTTCATCGAGGAGATCGATCAGGCCCCGGACGGCGCCCATCTGGTCTTCAGCGCCCATGGCGTGGCCAAATCGGTGTTCCACGCCGCCGCGGCGCGCGGCTTGCCGGTGCTCGACGCCACTTGCCCGTTGGTGTCAAAGGTCCACACCCAGGCCAAGCGCTATGTGCGCCACGGGCGTTCGATGATCCTGATCGGCCACGCCGGTCATCCGGAGGTAGAGGGCACCATCGGCCAGATCGACGCGCCGGTGCATCTGATCTCCACCGTCGCCGATGTGGCGGCGCTCGATATTCCCGCGGACCGGCCGCTCGCCTATGTCACCCAGACCACGCTGAGTGTCGATGACACCAAGGCGGTGATCGTGGCGCTTAAGGCCCGCTTCACCGATATCGTCGGCCCCGACACCACCGACATCTGCTACGCCACCCAGCATCGCCAGACCGCCGTGCGTGATATGTGCAGGATGGCCGATGTGATCCTGGTGGTGGGGGCCAAGAACAGCTCCAACTCCAATCGCCTTTGCGAAATCGGCCTTGAGGAGGGTATCCCCAGCTATCTGATCGCCGACGCCACGGCTCTGGATCCGGAATGGCTGATCGGTAAGGAGGCCGTGGGGCTCACGGCCGGGGCCTCGGCTCCGGAGGAACTGATTCTCGAGGTGATAGACGCTTTGCGCAAGCTCGGCCCGGTAACGGTCGAACCGATGGACGGGGTGAAGGAAGATATCGAGTTCCGTCTCCCGGCCGAACTGAGAACCTGATAGGTTTACCCTAGGTATTTTGACTCAAGGAGCCCTGTGTGGCGATTCCCATGACGGCGGTGGCGCGGATCGGCGCCTATATCGCCAAAAACCATTTCAGCGGCGTGAAGCGCTATCCGCTGGTGCTGATGCTGGAGCCGCTGTTCCGCTGCAACCTGGCCTGCGCCGGCTGCGGCAAGATCGACTATCCCGACGAGATCCTCAATCAGCGCCTGAGCTATGATCAGTGCATGCAGGCTATCGACGAGTGCGGCGCCCCCGTGGTGTCGATCGCCGGCGGCGAACCGCTGCTGCATCGCGACATGCCCAAGATCGTCCAGGGCTATCTGGCGAAGAAAAAGTTCGTCATTCTCTGCACCAACGCCCTGCTGCTGACCAAGAAGATCGATCAGTACAAGCCCGACCCGATGTTCACCTGGTCGATCCACCTGGATGGCGACAAGGTGATGCATGACAAGTCGGTGTGCCTGGACGGCGTCTACGAGACGGCGGTCGAGGCCATTCGCCTGGCCAAGTCCAAGGGCTTCCAGGTCTCGATCAACTGCACCCTGTTCCAGGGCGCCGATCCAAAGCGTGTGGCCGATTTCCTCGACGAAATGAAGATCGTCGGCGTCAGCGGCGTGACCATCTCGCCCGGCTATGCCTATGAGCGCGCGCCCGACCAGGAGCATTTCCTGGGCCGCACCAAGACCAAGCAGTTGTTCCGCGACATCTTCGCGCGCGGCAATGGAGGCAAGGCCTGGAGCTTCACCCAATCGACCATGTTCCTCGACTTCCTGGCCGGCAACCAATCCTATGCCTGCACGCCGTGGGGCAATCCGACCCGCACGGTGTTCGGCTGGCAGAAGCCCTGCTATCTGCTGGGCGAGGGCTACGCCAAGACGTTCAAGGAACTCATGGACGACACCGCCTGGGACGACTACGGCGTCGGCAACTACGAGAAGTGCAAGGACTGCATGGTCCATTCGGGCTTCGAAGCCAGCGCGGTCACCGACATCATGAAGCACCCGCTGAAGGCGCTCACGGTTTCGATGCGCGGCGTGCGCACCACCGGTCCGATGGCCGAGGACATTTCCCGCGCCAATGAACGGCCGGCGAAATTTGTCTTCTCCACCCACGTCGAGAAGATGCTGGCCGAGGTGAAAGCGTCGAACCCCAAGGCACGCAAGGTTCAGCGCGAACCGGCGGAATAGTTGCTCCGAAGGCTAGATCGCCCGGGCCGCGCGCTCCAGGGTCCTGAAAGCGGCGCTCGCCTCCAAGGCTACCCTGATCAGGGCTGGCAGTTCCCAGGGGCGGCGCGCCAGGGCACCGATGACCGCGCCCACGTCCGGTTCACCGTCGGTCCTGAAACCGGCCTGGGCGGCTCGGGGCAAAACGCGGTCGGCCGTATCCGACACCGCCCGCACGCCCGCGAACGGAATTCCGGCGTTCGACGCCGCGCGCGCGACGGCATGGGACTCCATATCGACCGCCACGGCGCCGGTGGCGCGCCGCAGCGCCGACTTGTCCTTCGGTGAGCCGACGATGACGTCGCCTCCGGCGATGTCACCCAGCCGCGACGCGGGCAGGGCGGATCGTAGTTCGGCGGTCCAGATCGCGTCTGCCGCCAGGCGCGTGTCTCCGATCGCGACTCCGTCGGCGATAACCAGATCTCCGACTCGGAGCCCAGGGTCCAGCGCCCCGCAGACGCCAAAGCTGAGAATGGCTGACGGCCTCGGCGTCAGCGCCGCAGCCAAGCCCCGGCTCCCGATCACCACCCGCTGGTGATCGACGAGGATCCGCGCCTCCCGGGTCAAGCCAACGACAATGAGCACGGATTTGATCAACAAGGCTGCCGCGTCCAAAGTCGACGCCCCGGCGCCAATCAGCGCATAGTCGACCAAGCGGCGGGGGCGCGCAATCGGAGGAATGCGGCGCCATCCCCAAACACGATTTCCGCAAATCCAGCCTGGGGGCCCATCAGCTCGAACCCGAAACCCTGATGCTGGGCTTCGGGTTCGACCCCACCCTCTCGGAGGGCGCGGTCAAGACCCCGATCTTCCTGACCTCGACGTTCGCCTATACGAGGGGGCGGGCGTGGGGGCAGGAGCGAGCTATTTCGGCCGGAAAATACACTCTCGCTTTATTCCGGCAGCGAGGAAGTTGGTTTTAGGCCTAGATGCAATTAACGGTTTCATGAATCTATCTGGTGTTGGGAGTGGAGCGCACGATGGAGAATAGGGAAAGATTTAGAGATATATTGGCGATATTCACAATTCTTATATTGGCATTGTGCTGGATTTTTAACGCACCTTATCCGCATGTTACGGGATTTGTGGGTATATTTGTCATTATTTTGTTGTTTAGAACTAATTTAATACAATAAAAAATTTCAATACATGTTTTTGTAAAATTACTTAAATAAAACGAGAATTTGCAAAAATATCTATATCAACTAATAAATATACAATACATTCTAAAAAAATTGCAATTTTTTTAGAATTCCGCCGTAAATTGATCTACTGTTTATTCAATTACTAAAAATATTGATATACTGTAACTCATATGCTGATGTTATTCGGTTAGTCGGGACGACGCCCTTTGAACGCGTGACTACTAAGGGACTTCAAACGACGATTACACGCGAAAAATGATGTTGCAAAAAAGAAAAGGGTGAAGCGGAAAGACGCGTATATTGACCGTTCCCGCCACGTACTCGGCCTTCGTCCGCGTGGCGCTCAAGGCGAATGGGGTGTTCATGGGGAGTGTCGCCATCGCGGCGCCCACGCTGGCAATCCCCGGACTGCGTTATGACCCGGGCGTGATTATTGTCTGATTGAACGTTTGCGCCTAGCCGAGGCTTGGGGCCGTGGAGATTGCGCCCAATCTGGGTGCATGATAAAAGACAAATATGCGGATCATAGCGCGGCGCACCTTGCGCGAGTTCATCGCGGAGCGCGCCGGTCATAAGGATCAGCCTGCTTTGAAGGCGGCGTTCGATTCATGGTTCGCGGAAGTTAGCAAGGCGGCCTGGACCAGCACCGCCGATGTTAAGCGGCTTTACGCCACCGCCAGCATCGTCAGCGCCGACCGGATCGTCTTCAACATCAAGGGCAACGACTACCGATTGGTCGTTGCGGTGGATTTTGAGAAGGCCATCGTCTGGATCAAGTGGGTTGGCGCCCATAAGGACTATGACCGGATCGACGTGAAGGCGGTTGACCATGGCGACTGACGTGAGGCCGATCCGCGGCGAAGCGGACTACGAGGCGGCGATGGAAAACGTCGCAAAGCTGTGGGGCGCGGCGAGTGGAACCCCGGACGGCGACCGGCTCGACGTGCTGGCGACGCTGATCGACGCCTATGAGGCCAAACACCATGAGATGGAGGCGCCCGATCCGATCGAGGCCATCAAGTTCCGGATGGAGCAGCAGGGAATGACCCGCAGGGACCTGGAGGACATCATTGGCACGCGCACGCGGATCGCCGAGGTCTTCAACCGCAAACGCGGGCTGTCGATCGACATGATCCGCCGCCTTCACGACCGGCTGGGGATCTCCGCCGAGGTGCTGATCCGGCCCTCGCGCAAGGCAGCGGCGTGACAGCGGCACCCAACGCCGCCAACGGCCAGGGCCGTCTGAATCAGCTGACCCAGACCTTCGCTGGCACGGGCAACGACCTCACGCTCGGGCTTACCCCGACGCCCACCGACGCTGGCTGCACGCCGACAATCAAGGGTCGATCATCGTCTGGAGCGGGTCGCGGTATCGCTACACCGGCCAGCTGATGATCTCCGAGGCTCGCCTCTACGACTACAAGGCGCGGGTCTATGATCCGGGGCTTGGGCGGTTCCTGCAGTCTGACCCGATCGGATATGGGTCCGATCTGAACGCCTACGCCTACGCCAGAAACGATCCGGCCAACAACAGCGATCCGACGGGAGCGCTCACCGTCGTCTGCTCGCCGCAGCAAGCTTGTCCGGTTGAGAATATACCGATGCCGATCCCGGAAATTCCAGTATATGGCCATGGACATGGCCCTAGTGAACCCGTGATTACATTTGATTTGACCGGAGATGAAGTATTTCAGCAGGGAGGACTGCCCCTTGCATCACTGGCCGACCTTGCAAAGGGCATACCAAAGGGCATCACAAAGCCGCCGAAGCCGCCATGCTCATCTCCGAATTCCGCCTTCCGGTGTAACGCAAACGGAGAGCTGGAATTCACGCCGGAGTATCAAAAGCAGGCATGCGCGAACTTTCATGCTTTACAAGACGGAGCTACAAAGACAAATGACTTCATGTTGTCAGGTGGGGTTGGGGCTTTGTTTGCACGTGGTCCCGCGAGTCCAATTTTAGGTGCACTTTCCTTGTTTGGAACCGTGACTTCGTCAATAACGACTGGATTGGGCTTTCGTCCTCTCGGATTCACGATCGTTCCGCCGATGGTGCCGCCAGCAGGGTGCTAATGAATGAAAACTAGTAAGCTTGTCTCGAAAAAAATGACCGATTCCATACTGAATATTTTGACATTTATATTCAGTATAGCGGCGCTATTAGCTGTATTGATACGATTTATATTTCATTTTATTTCTGCTGACGATGTTATGTTATTGTTGTTTGTTGCGGTCACTCTTAGGGTGGCGACGTCAATAATTAATAGCAGGTCAGCAAAATAGCAAATCGTGACGAGTGAAAAATTTTTATTTCTCTCTGTGGGTTGGTGTAACATAGATAACAGTGAGTCTTTGCTGGTGGAATTTGTCGGTTGGAAACCGCCCGATCTGCTTGGTGGCTGATTGAAAATAGAAGTATACATTCGGGAAGCAAGAAATGATCAGAACGATCCTATTTTCTGGAACCGTCTGGCTGGGTTTGGCGAGCGCCGCCCAGGCCCGGAGCCGCGCGATCTATCCCAACGCCCCGGCCAACGGCACGGTGGTCGACGCCTACCCGGTGATGGCGAATTTCAACCGGGCGCAACGCGAGGCAAATGGGTTGTTCACGAAGAGTGTCGATATGGCGGCGCTGCCCACGTGTGGAAGTCGGCGGACAAGGAGGGACTGATGGCGCGATTTGGTGCGGGTTTGGCACGGGGGTTGATCGCGGCGGGGATTGCCGTTGGCTTGTCGCCCTCGGCCAATGCCGGCTCGGTGAGGTATGTCTATGACGGCGCCGGGCGCCTCGTCACCGCGACCTATACTGACGGCAGTTCGGTGCAATATAGCTACGACGCCGCGGGCAACCGGACACAGCAGACAGTGGTCTGCTCGAGCTGCGGTCCCCCGCCGATCGCCGGCAACGTGAGCGCGGACATCGGTTACAACACCACCGGCACGGCGGTTTCGTTCGCGCTTTCCGGCGGCGCTCCCACGAGTGCGGCGATCACGACGCTTTCTTTAGTGTCCTGTGTAGGAAAAAACTCTGGATGCAAAGTGGGGTCATGACCGAGCGGATATTATTTACGAACCTGTTTGCACTACTTATCATAATTGGGGGCTGCTTAATAGCACATATAGCGGGGATGAAATACTATATACGAAAAAAGGCCGGCGCCAGCCTCGTGCCAGCGATAGTTTCAACTGTATATTCAATAGTATTGATGTTAGCGGCGGTAGTGTTGGTGCAGTTGAGGTAGCTGAGATCGTCCATCTGCGCAACAATTTAAGGAGGAATGAACTGATCAGGTCGATGCCGCCTGTTAGAACCGCCTGGCTCGGGTTGGCGGGCGGACCCAGAGTTGCGCGGCCTACCTCAACAGCCTGATCAGTGGCTCCGGTGCCAATAGGCCGCGTTCACGGTGGCGGTCAGCCGAGGCGCGGGCTATCGCGGCTCAAACCTGATACAGGCGGGGGGGTAGCTATCGGAGGAGCGCCTCGCCATGCCCAAACACGATTTCCGCAAATCCAGCCTGGGGACCCATCAGCTGGAACCCGAGACCCTGATGCTGGGCTTCGGCTTCGACCCCACCCTGTCGGAGGGCGCGGTCAAGACCCCGATCTTCCTGACCTCGACCTTCGCCTACGACACCTGCGAGGAAGGCAAGCTGCTGTTTGACTATATGAGCGGGCGGCAGATCTCGCCGGAGGGGGCCGACGCCGGCCTGATCTACACTCGCTTCAACAACCCCAACCTGCAGATCGTCGAAGAAAGACTGGCGGTGCTTGAAGGCGCCGACGCCTGTTCGGTGTTCTCCAGCGGCATGGCGGCAATCTTCACCGCCTTGCTGGCCGTGACCGACCCGGGTCAGGTGGTGCTGCGCAGCCGGCCGCTTTACGGCGGCACCGAGACCCTGTTCGACAACCTGCTGGCTAGGCTCGGTGTCCGTAACGCCGCCTTTTTCGACGGGGTGGATCCTGTCGCCGTGAGGACGGCGGCTCGCCAGGCCATGGACATTGGGCCGGTCACCGCGATCTACGTCGAGACCCCGGCCAACCCCACCAATGCCGTGGTCGACCTGGACCTGATGGCGACCGTGGCCCGCGAGATCGAGGCCGAACAGGGCCAACGTCCAAGCATCATCGTCGACAACACCCTGCTGGGGCCGCTCTACTCGGCTCCGCTCAAGCACGGCGCCGACTTGGTGGTCTACTCCCTGACCAAATATGTCGGCGGCCATAGCGATCTGATCGCCGGGTCCGTGGCCGGTTCGGCCGTCTTGATGAAGAAGATCAGGTCCCTGCGCAACCTGATCGGCAATCAGCTGGATGTGCACAGCGCCTGGATGCTGACCCGTTCGCTGGAGACCCTGCGGCTTCGGATGGACAAGGCGTTCGACAACGCCCGCGTCGTGGCGGACTGGCTGCGCGCCCAGCCGGCCGTCGAGCGTCTGGCCTATCTGGGCGACGCCGCGCCCGGCTCGCCGACGGCTGATGTGATCGACCGTCAGTGCAAGGCCATGGGCGCCACGTTCTCGTTCGTCGTGAAAGGTGGGCGGGAGGCGGCCTTCAAGGTCCTGGACACTCTCGAGGTCTTCAAGCTGGCCGTCAGCCTGGGCGGCACCGAGTCTCTGGCCTGCCACCCCGGCAGCACCACGCACTCGGGCGTCTCGGCCAATGAACAGGCGATCCTCGGCATGGAGGAGGGCCTGATCAGGCTTTCCATCGGCATCGAAGCCCCCAAGGACCTGATCGCCGATCTGGCGCGAGGGCTGGCGACGCTGGGGGGCTGAGGGGCGCCTGGGCGTCGCACTCGTTTGCCATCGGAATGGTGGGCAAGCCAACGCTCCAGCGCGGTCACCGCGCGACTTGATGCAGAGACTCTTAGTGTGTATAAATGCGCATGGATAGTCGCGCCGTCATTAGGGCGATCGAAGCCGCCGGTTGGGCCGAGGTTGCTCAGAAAGGGTCACACCGGCAGTTCAAACACCCCGGAAAACCGGGCCGCGTCACTGTCCCGCATCCCAAGAGAGACCTGCCCTTGGGCACGCTGCGATCGATCGAGAAACAGGCCGGGATTTCACTGAGACAGTAGAGACATGGCCAACTACATCGCGTTGATTCACAAGCAGGACGACAGCGACTACGGAGTCTCCTTTCCGGATTTTCCCGGCTGCGTTTCGGCGGGCGCCAGCCTCGATGACGCTCGAGGCATGGCCGAGGAGGCGTTGGCGTTTCACATCGAGGGGCTCGTGGAGGATGGGGACGCCGTTCCTGAACCCTCCGACCTCGACACTGTGATGACGGACCCCATCAACCGCGACGGTGTCGCCATCCTCGTTCCGGTGGAACTGAAATCGAGATCCGTTCGCGTCAACGTCACCCTGCCGGAGGACGCGCTCCGGGCGATCGACAGCTACGCCGAACGGCATGGCTACACGCGATCGGGGTTCCTGGTGTCCGCGGCGAGGCGGGCGATGGCGTCGGATCAGAATTGACGATGATATTGTGCACTGTCGCTGTAACCCCGGCACGGAACGTGTTGATTGGTGTTGGCGCGGTTGCGTGCGCGCTTGCTGCACCGTGCGGAGAGGCAGTTGCCGCCGCTCTTGGACTGGGTGCGTTGGCGGGGGCTGCTGCTCAGTGGAAGGTGCTCACATTTTCTCGACATGTGCGGCATGGTATCAAGCCAACTATAATCGGCTTTTTGAATCAAAAAGCGCAATCTTGGATGGAGCGCCACAAAGTAAATGGCTCCGGCAATGACCGCATTCTATGATGTCGATGCTCGCAATGATCCGTTTCGGAAGGACTACGAGCGCGCGCGAGACTTGCTCTACACATCGGATCAGCACGTAGCCATGGACGGGTTAGAACAGCTCGCTAACAGCGGGTCGATTATGAGCATTCTGCTTGTAGCCGACGCCTTGCGGACTGGATGGGTCTACGGTCAAGATCTCCCGGGCGCGGAAGCCTGGTATCAGGTGGCGGTCGAGTCGGGGTCGGCGCGTGGGCTCTACGGGCTAGGTCTCACCCACCTGCAGATGGATAGATTCAGCGAGGCGATCCAAGAGCTGGAAGCCGCCTTCGCCAGGAATTATCCGCCAGCATACAACGCATTGGCTGGTATGTATTTCCGAGGGGACGGGGTTACAGTTGACCGAGAGCGGGCTCGGGATCTTTGGCACAAAGGCGCCTCTCTCGGCCACCTGCCTGCCAAGCAAAATCTGATTCAGCAGTTATATTGGGGGCGCTACGGCTTTTGGGGACGCGTTGAAGCGGTCCTTAAACTTCTGCCATTTGCCATTGAGATCGCGACAGTTCGAGCGACAAATCGAGACACTGATCGCCTGCGTTGAGGGATGAATCACCTCGGAAATTCCGGTGACACACACAACTTTCCGCTTCTGACCACCCCACCCTCCGATCAGGCGGCGTCGGACGCTCGTACCGGCCTGTGGTGCGACGAAATCGAGAGCCCCGAGCTTGGCTGATGTTGCGGACAAGGGCGCATATACGGGTTGCTTGGGCTACACCCACCCAACCCCTGCGCTCATGCCCGCCCGAGACCTCGCAGGCCAGGGTCCGGCCGCCTCCAAAAACCAAGATTATTGCCAAATCATATTGCGGTTTGCGACGCGGTAGCCAACGCTGAAATTTATGAATGCTCGCCAAGTGGACTCAATTTGCCAGTCCGGAGTGTAGACACTCAAGCAATTTCAGCGTCGTCCTTTGCTGAATTCTGGGAAAAACGACTGCGCCCCATCCCGTGATGTAACTGCAGCGGTTTGGTCACCGCGATCTCCGGCAAGGCCGGATTGATCAGACTGCCACTGCTGGCAGGCTGACGCGGGGATCATCGCTCAACGGGGCGACGCTTTCCAGCGTCATGTAACGAGACCGCTGGACGGCCCACTCATCGTTTTGTTCAAGCAGCAGGGTGTCGACGAGCCGAGTGATGGCGGCTTCGTCGGGGAAGATGCCGACGACGTGCTACGGCACCCCCCGCTACTACCCTTTCGCAGGTTCCGATACCGCGCCAGCGCACAAAGCGAGAAGATCTTCGCGTAGCCGTGTTCGGCTGACATATAGAGGATCGCCGACACTTACGGGTTGCAACCAAAATATCAGGCGCGCCGCTTTTCTGCTTCGGCCACATGACGACGAAGGACGCGGTTGATTTCAGTCTGGTAGCCGGCGCCCGCCGCTTGTTGCTTGAACCATGCCAACACATCTGCATCCAGCCGGATAGCGACTGGTTGCTTCGATGGTCGATAGAGTTCGCCGCCTCGTGCATCTATCCAGTTCGCTTCCGGCGCTTCCGGAATATCGACCGTGTCGATCTGGTCGTCAGGCAATGCCGCCAGCTTGTTGAGCTGGTCGAGTTGTTCGACGCTAAAAGCCTTCCCGTTCATAGAGTCTCCTTTCGCGACGGGTCGCTTTTCGGGCGCCTATAATCCTTATCCGAACCTCATCCTCTGAATCCGGATAGATGTGAACGACCAGGAGAAGCGCGACCGGACCCACCACTCCGATTGCGTGCCATCGCTGCTCTCCATCCTCGAACCGGTCCGGCAGGACGGCGCCCCACCTACATCCCAAACGCCGTCCGTCCGTTGTTTCCCTTGCGAAGGTTGCGATACCGCGCCAGCGCCCAGAGTGGGAAGATCTTCGAATAACCATGGTAGCGGAGGTAGAAGACGCGCGGAAACCCGCCGCCGGTATAGGTATCTTCCGGCCAAATTCCCTCGTCGGTCTGGTTGGCGGTTAGCCAGGCGATGCCCCGCTGCACCGCCGGGTGATCGATGCGGCCGGCGGCCATCAATGCCAGCAAGGCCCACGCGGTTTGTGAGGAGGCGCTGGGTGCGGGCTCATAGCCCCGGTAGTCGAGCCTGTAGGAATCGCAGCCCTCGCCCCAGCCGCCGTCGGGGTTCTGGATGGCGATCAGCCAATCCGCCCCTCGGGCGACCGTCGGTGTTTCGGGGGAAAGACCAGCGGCGTTCAGCGCGCACAGCGCCGACCAGGTTCCATAGACATAGTTGACGCCCCAACGTCCGAACCAGCTGCCGTCCTTTTCCTGCTCGCGTTCGAGGTAGGCGAGGGCGGTCTTCATACGCGGGTTGTCGGCGCCGACGCCGAGCTGGGCCAGCATCGACACGCACCGCGCCGCCACATCCACGGTCGGCGGGTCGAGCAGGGCGCCATGGTCGGCGAAGGGGATGTTGTTCAGATAGTGATAGCTGTTGTCGGCGTCGAACGCGCCCCAGCCGCCATCCTTGCACTGAAGGCCCTCGATCCATTCCCGGCCCCGATCGATGGCGCCGTCATAGGTGATCGCCCCATCCGTGCCGGCCTCACTGGCCAGATGGCGCGCCCTGTCCATGGCCATCACCACCACGGCGGTGTCGTCGGTGTCGGGGTAGTGGTCGTTGCGATACTGGAACGCCCAGCCCCCCGGCCGCGTATCGGGTCGCCACGTGGCCCAGTCGCCCTTCACATCCAGCACCTGCAGCGGTTTCAGCCACTGAAGGCCCCGTATCGCCGCCGCCTCGCAATCCTCGCCCGCCGCCTCCAGCAGGGCGTGGGCGGTCAGGGCGGTGTCCCACACCGGCGACAGGCACGGCTGGCAATAGGCCTCCTCGTCGTTGACGATCAGCAGCTTTTCCACCGAGGCCCGAGCCGTGGCGCGGTTGGGATCGTCCTCGGGGTAGCCCAGGGCGTCATACATCATCACCGCGTTGGCCATGGCCGGGAAGATCGCGCCCAGGCCGTCCTCGCCGTTCAAGCGCTCGTCGACGAAAGTCTTGGCCTTGGCGATGGCGTTCCGGCGCGAAGGCCCGGGGAAAAGCCAATCCACTTGGTGCAGCACGGCGTCCAGGGCGAAGAAGCCTGTCGCCCAGGGCTCCTTCTGATGGCCCGCGCGGGCGATGCCGCGCATCTGGGCCGGCGGGCGGGCGAACAGCTCGTCGATGGTGATCCCGCGCGGGTTGCGCGCCTTGGGCTTGAGGGTGCGCAGCACCAGCAGCGGCACGATAACCGTTCGCGCCCAATAGGAAATCTTCGACAGATGAATCGGAAACCACCGGGGCAGATGCATGATCTCGACCGGAATCTGCGGCACGACACGCCAGGAGATCACCCCGAACAGCGCCAGCAGAAAGCGCGTGAAAACATTGCAGGCCTCGGCGCCGCCATGGGCCAGCAACGCCTCGCGCGCTCGAACCATATGCGGGGCGCCGGGATCATCGCCGATGGTCTTCAGGGCGAAATAGGCTTTCACCGTGGCGCTGACGTCGAAGGCCCCCGCATGATAGAGCGGCCAGCCGCCATGTTCGCCCTGGATGCGGCGCAGATAGACGCCGATCTTGCGCTCAAGTTCGGGCGCATCGGGCTCGGCCAGATAGGACCGCAACAGGATATATTCGGCCGGTATGGTGGCGTCAGCCTCCAGCTCGAACACCCAGTGACCGTCGGGACGCTGGCGCTTCAACAGGGCGTCCGCGGCCCGGCGGACCGAATCATCCAGATCCAGCGCGGCCAGATCCAGCGAAGATGTCAGGGCTGAAGCATCGTCCATTGGCTATCCTATCACGGCCGCCGCCGTCCGCCCGGAGCGTATAGCGCCCTCGATCGTGGCGGGAAGCCCCGTGGCCGTCCAATCGCCGGCCAGGGTCAGGTTGCGCCAGCGGGTGGCGGCGCTGGGGCGCTTCGCATTCTGGGCGGGCGTGGCGGCGAAGGTGGCTCGGCGCTCCTTGACGATCCGCCATGGCGGAAGCTCGGCTGGCAACCCATGGACCGTGGCGATGTCGGCCCAGAAACGGCGCGCCAAGTCCTCGCGGTTCTGGTCCGCCAGATCGTCGGCCCCGCTGACCGTCACGCTCAGGCGGTCGGGAAAGGCGAAAATCCATTGGGAGGTCCCGCCGATCACGCCGACTATGGGCGCCAGGCCGCTGGGCGGCGTGAAGCGGAAATGGCCGTTGACGATGGCGTTGAAGGCGTCGGGCGCGGTCAATCCGGGAACCAGGCCCTGGCTGATCCACGGCGGTGTCGCCAGCACCACCGCGTCGCCGGCGGCGATTGGCGTCTCGCCTTCGGCGGTGAAGAGGGCGTTCACCCGATCGCCCTCGAAGCCGAGCGTTTTCACGGGGGCGCCAAATTTCACGGTCCCGCCGTGCGCGGCAAGGAAGGCCAGAGCTGGGTCGATGAACGCGGCCGACAGGGTCGGGTGCGCCACCCGTGGCCGATAGGCGTCGCCGCCCCGGGCCAGGGATTCCCGGATCACCGCCCCCGCCAGGGTCGCGGACGCCGTTCTGGCCTCGGTGTTGAGCGCCGAAAGCAGGAAAGGCTCCAGCAACCGGTCCCACAGCACGCCTTCGCAGCGCATCACCTCGTCGACCCGCTTGCCAGCGCCGGGCGCCAGCAGGGCCAACAGAGCGAGATAGTCGACCGCCTTGGTTCCCTTCACGCGACGCTTGGGCGATAGCAGCCACCAGGCCAGGGCGCTTGGATTGGGGTGGATCGTCCAGGCTTCGCCGTTTCTCAGATCGTGGAAGTCCAGGATCGCCTGTTCGGGACCCACCAGCCGGTCCTCGGTTCCGATCATCCGCAGATAGTCGAAGGTGGCGTGGTTTCCTGAAAGGACCAGGTGATTGCCGTTGTCGAGAATCATCTCCAGCACCGGGTCCAGATAGGACCGGCACCGCCCTCCGGCCTGGGCCGAGGCTTCGATCACCGTCACGGATGCGCCCGCGGCCGCCAGGGTCACCGCGGCGGACAGGCCGGCCAGCCCGGCGCCGACAATATGGATCAAGCCGGTCGCCTCACCCGAACGCGGCCGTCGTCGCGGCCACCCAGAACAGCTGCGCCTTGCCGAGCGACACCCGGTGGCGTGGCGGCCTCCAGCCTTCGGCCTCCATGGCTTTCAGGATGCGTCCATAGACGGCGATCATCAGCGCTGGGGTTTTCATCCGGCCTCTGGGCCGGCCGGCCATGATCTGGTCGGTGAGGGCATAGTGCTGGTGGGCCTTGGCCGCCAGCCAGCGGCAGGCGTTGTCGATCGATGGGTGCGCGATCACTTCAACGGGCCGGGTGGTTTCGATGCCCGCCGCCGCCAGGGCTTCGGCGGGCAGGTATAGGCGTCCGATCTCGGCGTCCTCATCCAGGTCGCGCAGAATGTTGGTGAACTGCAGTGCGCGGCCCAGGTGATGCGCCAAGCTCAGGCCTGGTTCCGGATCCATCCCGAACACCTTCACCGACAGGCGGCCAACGGCGCTGGCGACGCGGTCGCAATAGAGGTCCAGCAGGTCGAAGCTCGGCGCCTGGATGTCGGCGTCGACGTCCATCTCCATCCCGTCGACCACCGCCAGGAAATCGGCCTCCTCCAGGCCGAAGTCGCGCACCGGTCCGGCCAGTTCCAGGCAGCTTGGTCGCGGCGCGCCGGCGTAAAGGGCGTCCAGATCGGCGCGCCAGTCATTGAGAGCCAGTCGACGCTGTTCGCGGCTCGGGCCCGGGTCGTCAGCTATGTCGTCGACCTTCCGGCAGAAGTCATAGATGGCGAACATCGCGGTCCGCTCCCGAGACGGCAGAATGCGCAAGGCCGCGTAGAAGGAACTGCCCGAGACCTTGGCCGCGGTGGTGGCTGGTTGGTTCATGATCCCGCTATGCCTCAGACCGGCGTCCTGGGCGAGGCGCAAGCTTCGCTCCAAGCGTCTTCGCGGCCCCCCAAAAGGCGATCCCCAAGGCCTCGATCTTGGCGTGGTGGACCGGTTCGGACAAGGGGTCTTTGACCATCAGCCGCTGGTTGAGGCTTTGGGCAAGGGCGTGGATGACCCCGATCTCCACGGCCAGCCGAAGGTCGCGCACCCCAGCCCGCAGGGGCCGCGCGGTCTCTAGAAGCAGCGCCGTCCTGGTCGCCAGACCCGCGATCACGCCGCGGAGGGCGGCGTCGGCCTTGGGGCCGCCCAGCGCCCGCGCGTCCAGTCCGGCCCCGGCCAGGGCGTCCTGGGGTAGATAGACCCGGTCAAGATCCCGGTAGTCCTTACCACAATCCTGCAGATGGTTGATTACCTGCAGCGCCGCGCACAGGGCGTCCGAGGCTGGCCAGGTGGCGTGATCCTCGCCATGCACGTCCAGCATGAACCGGCCCACGGGCGCCGCCGAATAGCGGCAATAGTCCATCAACTCGTCCCAATCCGCGTAGCGCGTCTTGACCGCGTCGCGCCGGAAAGCCTCCAGCAAGTCCAGCATATGCTGGCTGGTGATCCCACGCTCGCTCAACACGCCGCGCAGCGCGACCGCGGCGGGAACCGAGGCGGCGTGGCCGGTCAGCGACGCCTCGATGGCGGCCAGGCGCTCCAGCTTTTCCTCGGAGGACAGCGACGGGTGGTCGGCCACGTCGTCGCTGATCCGCGCCACGCGATAGAACGCCAGCACCACCGGCCGGTGCCGCGCGGCGATCAGCGCCGAGGCAACGGGAAAGTTCTCGTCCTTGTGACCCTTGCCAGAGGCGAGGGATTCCACGTCGGTCATTGGGCGGCCTCGATGGCCTGGGCCCGGCCCTTCCACATGCCGCCCCGTCCGCGCCAGGTCTCGACCGCCGAACGGATCGTGAAGCCGGTGTAGAGGGCGCCGATCAGGGGCAGGGCGAAGCCCCAGGCGGGCGAGCGGCCATAGAGGCGCAGCATGGGCTGAAAGGCGAGCGCCATCGCCACCCACGCCGCCAGGCCAGTCCAGCGGGCGACGCCGTGCCCGAACAGCGCGAGAACCGGCGCCGCCAGATAGACGACGCCCATGCCGGCCACCGTGCCCAACAACAGCCAGGGCGAGAAGTTCAGCTGGGCGTAGGCCGAGCGCGAGACCATGCGGGCGATCTCGCCAAAGCCGGCATAGGGCCGCAGGCTTACCGCGCGCCGCGTCAGGCCCAGCCAGATCGGACCCTGGCGCTTCATCAGGGCGCCCAGGTTGCAGTCGTCGATGATCTTGCCGCGGATCGCCTCAAGCCCACCGGCGGCGATCAGCGCCTCGCGCCGGACCAGCATGCATCCGCCGGCCGCCGCCGCCGTCGTCCGGCGCGGATCATTCACCCAGGCGAAGGGGTAAAGCATGTCGAAGAAGAAGATGAAGGCCGGGATCAGCAGCCGCTCGGCCCAGGTCTCCACGCTAAGCTTGGCCATCAGCGATGTCAGGACCAATTGCCCCGCTTCCGCCCGCGCGACCAGTTTTCGCAGCGTCCCGGGGGCGTGGGCGATATCGGCGTCGGTGAGCCACAGATACTCGGGCGCCGCGTCGTCGGCCCGGGCCGCGCCCTGGTTCTGAGCCCAGAGCTTTCCCGTCCAGCCCGGTGGCAGGGGTGCGCCGGTGAGCACCTCCAGCCGCCCGCCATCATCCAGCCCGCGCGCGATTCGGCTGGTTCCGTCGGTGCTGTTGTCGTCCACCAGAACCACGCGGAAGTCGCCGGGATAGTCCTGGATCAGCAGGCTGCCGATCGACCGCGCGATCACATCGGCCTCATCCCGGGCCGGGACGACCGCGATGACGCTCGGCCAGCGGGTGGGGTCGGGGGCTTGGTCCCGATCATCGCGTTCGCGCGCCAACCAGAAGCCGCCCCGGAACGCCAGCAGATACATCCAGATCGCCAGGGCGAGACCGCCGACGATCACCGTCACTTCAGATAACCCTCGGCGCGGAACCAGGCCAGAGCGTCGGCGAGAGCCTGCCGGTAGGGCCGCGCGGTGTAACCCAGTTCCCCCTCCGCCTTCGCCGAAGTGAAGAACATGTGATGCGAGGCCATCTTCAGGGAGTCGCGGGTCAGCATCGGTTCCCTGCCGGTGATCTGGGCCACGGCCTCGGCCGCCCAGGCCAGGGGATAGAGCGGGGTTCGGGGCAGGTTCACCGTCGGCGCCTTGCGGCCAGTGAGCTCGGCGATCACCGCCAGCATCTCTCTGAGGGAGGCATCCTGTCCGCCCAGGATATAACGCTCGCCGACGCGGCCAGTCTCCATGGCCAGGATGTGGCCGGCCGCCACGTCGTCCACGTGCACGAGGTTCAGCCCAGTGTCGACGAAGGCCGGAATCCGCCCCATCGCCGCTTCCACGACGATACGCCCCGTCGGGGTCGGCTTAATGTCGCGCGGACCGATCGGAGTGGACGGCATGACGATCACCGCCGGCAGGCCCCGCTCGGCCACCAGGCGTTCGACCAGCCTTTCGGCTGCGACCTTGCTTTCCTTATAGGCGCCGATGCCCTCGCCCTCGGCGAGCGGAGCGGTCTCGTCGATCGGCGTCGGCCGGTCCGGCGCGCGCAGGGTCGCGACGCTGCTGGTGTAGACGATCCGTTCTACGCCCCGGCTCAGGGCCGCCTCCATGACGGTCCGGGTCCCCTCCAGGTTGGCGCGAACGATATCCAGCGGATCGCGCGCCCAAAGGCGATAGTCGGCGGCGACGTGATACAGCCAGCGAACCCCCTCCAGCGCATGGCACACATCGGCGGTATGGCGCATGTCGCCCTCGACGACCTCGCAGTCCACGCCCGCCAGGTTGTCACGCGGGCTGCTCGACCGGACCATGGCTCGCAGTTTCAGTCCGAGTCCATCCAGCGCCCGCAGCACCGCCGATCCGACAAACCCGGAAGCGCCAGTGATCAGCACGCGGTCGCCTGACGGCATGTGAAGGGTCCCCGAATTCCGCTGCGTGCGAAATCGCACATTCGGAGACCATTGGTTACCCTAAAATTCAAGGGGGGCCGCGCCCCATTGCCACGCGGCGCCCCAAGCGCCATAGGCCCGGTCATGGCCGACTTTGATTTTCTCATCATCGGATCCGGCATCGCCGGAGCCTCGGCGGCGGCCGTGCTGGCGGGCCGCGCGAAGGTGGCGCTGTTCGAGCGTGAGAACGCCCATGGTTATCACACCACCGGCCGGTCCGCCGCGCTATGGTCGGCTCTCTATGGCAATGACGCGATCCGCGCCCTCACCGTGGCCAGCCGGACTTTCTACGACCATCCCCCGCCGGGATTCGCCGATCACCCGCTCCTGACCCCGCGCGGTTGTCTTTATTTCGCCCGGGCCGATCAACTGGGCCGATTGGACGAGATTGCCGCCGGCGCTTTGGCCCTCGGCATCGCGACGCGACGCCTGACATCCGACGAATCCATCGCCCTTTGTCCGGTGCTGAACCGTGACCGCGTGGCGGGCGGGCTGCATGAACTCGACGCCATGGATATCGACGTGAACGCCCTCCATCAGGGTTTCCTGCGTCAGTGCCGGTCGCTGGGCGGCGACATCCGTAACGACGCGGAAATCCTCACCCTCGATCGAGATGGCGACCATTGGCGGGTGGGTCTCGCCGGGGGCGGCGTGGCGACGGCCGCCGTTGTCATCAACGCCGCGGGCGCCTGGGCCGACGTCGTGGCCGAACGGGCCAGCGTGACCCCGATCGGTCTTATGCCCCTGAAACGCACGGCCTTTTTGCTCGATCAGCCCGATGGCGTCGACGCGCGGGACTGGCCGGCCGTGATCGAGGCGGACGAGGCTTTCTATTTCAAGCCGGAGAGCGGCAGGATTCTGGTCTCGCCCTGTGACGAAACCCCGTCTCCGCCCTGCGATGCCTGGCCGGAAGATCTGGATGTCGCCGAATGCGTCGAACGGCTTCAGGAGGCCGCCGATATCCCTGTCCGCCGGATTCTCCGCGCCTGGGCTGGTCTGCGTAGTTTCGTCGCCGACAGGACACTGGTGATCGGGTTCGATCCCGCTTCGCTCGGCTTTTTCTGGCTGGCTGGTCAAGGCGGCTATGGCATGCAGACGGCGCCGGCCGCGGGCCGCGTCGCGGCAGCCCTGGCGCTTGGCGAAAATCTCCCCGCCGATGTCCGCGCCTTGGGCCTGACCGCAGCGCAGTTGTCACCGTCGCGGCTTCGAGAGCGAACATGATCATGCCCAAATTAAGTTTTTTGTTCGCCACAATCAATCGGCTTGCGCCAAAATTGGCCATAATCAAAACACAAGCTTGATAAGGGAGGCCGCAGGGGGCATATTTGGGAATGGATAGTCGCGTTCTTGAGGAGGCTGGCCTGTGTCCAAGACTCCTATAGTCGGCTGGCTCCTCGCGGGCCTTCTTGTCGCCTGCGGCGCCTCTGGTTCTTGCGGCGTGATCGCCAAACCGCATGACTCCAAACCAACATCAAGTGCCGGTTTCGGCGATTCATTCGTGGCCGGCCCGCACGGCCTGGCCGGAGATGGAGCCACGCCGCCGCTTTGGGAAAACACCACGCCGGGAACCCTGGGAGGCGATCATGATCCTGGGAATGCGTTGAATCGCTCGGACCTGGATCTCAACGGACCCAACGGGTTGGGTGCGCCTCAGGTCGACGCCTTGCCGCTGTCGCAATTCGCCGGCGGTGGCGGCGTCGCCCATGCACGTCCCGGAATCTGGGATTTCCTCACCAAGGTTAGATATGGTGGACTGCCGGAGCCCGCCAGCTGGGCGTTGATCCTAATCGGATTTGGCATGATCGGGGGCGCCGTGCGTGGCTTCGTGGTCGCCAACCGCCGTCTGTCCCGCCTGCAGCCGGAAGAACCGGAACAACAAGAATAACACCGAGCGAGGTCAGTCGGGGAAATCATGGGCTTTTACGACCGCTTCATTCTGCCACCGCTGATCAACATGGCCTGCGGCGCGTCGCCGATCGCCCACCAACGGGCGAAGCTGACCCCGCTGGCCACCGGGGTCGTGCTTGAACTGGGTTTCGGTTCTGGCCTTAACCTGCCTTACTATAACCGCGCCAAGGTCACCCGCCTCTATGCGCTGGAGCCGTCGCTGGGCATGCTGGTCCGGGCGCGCAAGCTGGCCGCCGCCGCCGACCTGCCGGTGGAGATTCTGCCGGAAACAGCCGAGGCGCTGTCCCTGGGCGCGGGCAGCGTGGACACCGTGCTGGTCACCTACAGCCTGTGCACCATCCCCGATCCTTCAGCCGCTCTCGAAGCCGCGCGACGGGTTCTGAAACCTGGAGGCAGCCTGCTGTTCTGCGAGCATGGGCGCGCGCCGGACGCCGCGGTTCGCAGAACCCAGGCCCGAGTCGAGCCGATCTGGAAGCGGATCGCGGGCGGCTGTCACCTCACGCGTGATATTCCGGCGTTGATCCAGGGCGCCGGCTTCCAGATCGACCGCCTCGAAACCATGTATCTGCCCAGCTCGCCCGGATGGGCCGGCTACAACTATTGGGGCGCCGCCAGCCCTGGTGTGTGATGCGCCTATTTTGGCGTTTACCGATTTTGCATCGCCGGCCAATTGCCGGGCCGCGCGAACCGCGTTGGAGCGGTGGAAAGGCGAATCCAGGCCTCGCGCGCCATGGCTTCAACGATATCGCCGGCGGCGGGTCGGTCGCGGATCAGGCCGACCGCCTCGCCGGCCACGGTGGCGGCGATGGTCAGGTCACCTTTGGCCCTGGCTTCGTCATAGCGCGCCTTCAGCGACCCGAACGCCGCCTGGGCTTCGGCTTCACGGCCCGCCCAGGCTTCTGTCAGCTCGTTCTTCAGCATCCGGAACGAGAACGCTTCCGGCCAGGCCACGCCGCGCAGCGCATCGATCGCCGTCGTCCGACGGGTGTCGTCGCCAGTCGACCGCGCCGCAAGATCGGTGGCGGCTGGTGGGGTCAGGGCTTCGGCGGAGGCCCAGAAGCGGGTGCCGACGACCACGCCATCGGCTCCCAGCATCAGCGCCGCCGCCAGGCCCCGTCCGTCGGCGACGCCGCCAGCCGCCAATAGCAGGGTGTCGGGAGAACGGCGAGCGATGTGGTCGGCCGCCTCGGGAACGAAGGGCAGGGTGGAGCGGGCGCCGCCATGTCCCCCGGCCTCGGCTCCCTGGGCGACGATGGCGTCGGCCCCCGCATCCATCGCCTCGTCGATGTGGCGCAGGGTCTGAACCTGGCATATCAACTTCGCGCCGGCGGCGTGGATTTTCGGGGCAAAAGGCCTGGGATCGCCAAACGACAGAAACACGCACGATGGGCCAAAGGCCAATGCCTCCTCCAGGCGCTCGGGCGCTCGCTCCAGCGCCCAGGTGATGAAGCCGACGCCGAAGGTTTCCTTGCGGGCCAGGGCCAACTCGGCGGCGAGATCGGGTTCTCCGCCCAGGATGCCGGCATAGCCGCCACCGACGATCCCCAAACCCCCGGCCGTCGACACCGCCCTGGCCAGCCGCCCTCCGGTGATCAGCGCCATAGGCGCGCAGACGATCGGGTGGCGCACGCCAAAGGTGTCGGTGAAGCGGGTTCGGATCACGGCTTGCGGGGGATGCTCAGCGCCGCCCCGTCGGGGACCTTATAGGTTTCGGCGAAGTTGCGCTGGTTCAGGCCGATGCTGAGGCGGCCGCGCGAGTCGATGTAGAGCAGGGGTTGGCCCACGGGGACGTCGCTGAAGGTCTTCACGAACGGGATTCGATAGGGTTTGCCGTCGAGCACGATGGGTACTAGATCGCCCAGCCCATAGCCGGCCTTTACGAAGGTCTCCGAGGGCAGGTTCAGGACCAGATTGCCGTAGGGTCCGTCGGTCCCGATTACCTGGGCGGTAACCCCCCGGTCGGTAAAAGTCGCGGATTTCAGGTCAAGACGCACCAGCTTGGCCACGTCGAACGCCGGTCCGGCCTGCGTCCAGTCATCGCCTCGGGCCAGGTGAGCGGCGGTCGGCGAGAAGATGTCCCGGCCATGAAAGGTGGACGAGGTCTTGGCGCCGATCATCCAGGCGGGATTGATGATCTCCCGCGCACCCACAATGCCCAACTGATCCTGGACCAGGGTCAGGATGCCGTTGTCGGGCAGAACGAAATATTGCCCACTCGCCGACTTGGCGATGATCGCCTTGCGCGTGGAGCCGACCCCCGGGTCGACCACCACGATGAACACCGCGTCCTTGGGGAAATACGGCGCGGCGCCGGCCAGATAGCGGGCCGCCTCGGCGATGTTGTAGGGCTCCACGACGTGGGTGATGTCCAGGATGTGAACACCGGGGGCCACGCCCTCCATAACCGCCTTGCAGATCGCCACCGAGTCGTCGGTGAGCGCGAAGTCGGTCATGAAGCCAATGGTGCGCGTGGGCGGGACGGCCGTGATCGCGGTCGACGGCCCGGCCGCGATCACGGCCAGGCCCAAGGTCAGGAAGGCGATCAGGGTTCGGGAAAAGCGTTTTAGCAGAGTCATGACGAACCTTGTCAGGCTGATTGGGTGGTGTCGGGCAGGCCGAGAATCCGCTTGGATATGATATTGTTCTGAATCTCCGACGATCCGCCATAGATCGACATCGCCTTGCCGAACAGCCACGCGCGCACTGCTTCCTTTTCCTCCGGCGCGAAGGCGTCACCCTCCCAGCCGAGACCCTTGGCGCCCATCACTTCCAGCGTCAGTTCGGCTCGCGTCTGAGCGACATGGGTAGCCGAGTTCTTCAGCACAGAGGCGGTGTTACTGGGATCAGCGTTTCCCTTGGCTTCGGTCACGGCCCGCGACAGGGTCAGGCCATGAGCCTTGGTGTCCATGAGGTGGCTGGTCAGCCGTGAGCGGGCGTCGTCGTCGGCCAGGTGGCCATCGGCATCGACATCGAGATAGCGCCGGGCGATCTCGTTCATCGGCGTGACCCGCCCGCCGCCCGACGCGCCGGTCTGGCTGGCGCGCTCATGCTGCAAGAGGCGCTTGCCGACGGTCCAGCCCTTGTTGATCTCGCCCAGCAGGCCATCCTTGGCCACGCGAGTGTCGGTGAAGAAGGTTTCGCAGAATGGCGAGGCGCCGGCGATCAGCTTGATCGGACGAGTTTCAACACTCGGCTGGCGCATGTCGATCAAAAGAAAGCTGATTCCCTCATGTTTTTTGGCGGCCGGATCGGTGCGTACCAGCGTACCGCACCAGTCGCCCCACTGCGCGCCCGAGGTCCACACCTTCTGGCCGTTGACCACCCAGTGATCGCCGGCGTCCACGCACTTGGTCTGCAGCGACGCGAGATCGGACCCGGCGTTGGGCTCCGAATAGCCGACGCACCAGCGCACGTCGCCGCGGATGATCAGCGGAAGGTGCTGTTGCTTCTGGGCTTCGGTTCCGTAGTCCATGATGGTCGGACCGATCATGGTCACGCCCATGCCATGGACCAGTGGGTTGAAGGCGCCGACCTTGGCCATTTCCTGCGCCAGCACCCGGGCCTGGGGAGCTGTCAGTCCGCCGCCGCCATATTGCGCCGGCCAGGTCGGGGTTCCCCAACCCTTGGCGCCCATCGCGGTCTTCCAGGCCAGCATATCGGCTTCGAGCACGCCGCCATCCATTTGCGCCATCATCGCCCCGGCCTTGCCGCCCAACGAGGTTGGGAAGTTCGCCTCCAGCCAGCCGCGCGCCTCGGCGCGGAAGTCTTCTGGCGTCATATCATAGGCCATGGTCGTCAAGTCTCCCGGCGGCGCGGCGTGCGAGTTTCAAACCGCTGATCCGCCGGTTTCGCCCAGGGAAGTCAAGCCCGGGTCGGCGGGCTGGCGTTTTGATCGTCATCGTATTTGCGTATCAGGCCGGAATCGCATCGCTTAAGCATTGGAGATTTCTTCATCCCCGATTTACTAATTGCGGAGGTGTTGTAATAATTGATAACAGCTAAAATTCCTCTTCAATCCACGTTTTACTTTATATGATATTGTAATGGAGTTTTTTCCATATTTGAATATAATCTACGCAAATTTGGTTGTTGTCAACAATTGTCAATACCGTTGCCAGGGCAATTTGCCAATGGATAATCATGAATGAATTGGAATTGGGGGGTCTCAACAGTCCTTTCCACGGTAACAATTGTTCACACATCGACTGAATTTTGTCCGAGCCGCCAGGGCGCGACCGACGGTTGGTGAATGCTTTGCGTATATCATTGCCAGCGGAGAATCATCGTGTCGGACAACGCCATCGTCACGGAAAATCTTAAACCCGGAGTATCGCGCGAAACATGGGACGCCAGCACAAGTCCAAATGAAATCGAGGGGTTCGCGACTGAAATAAGCATCAATCACGGCGCTACGGTATCATTCAAGGTCAACGTCAATACCTCGGTGGGAGCGAACCCAGGCACTTCACCTCCGTTTCATATCGAAATCTATCGACTCGGCTACTATGGCGGAGACGGCGCGACACTAGTCACGACGATCAATGGTCTCACGGGCGCCGCCCAGCCCGATGCCGTTGTGGACAAAACATCCGGCCTGGTCGACGCCGGCAACTGGTCGGTTTCCGCGAGCTGGACGACGCCCACCGATGCGGTGTCGGGCGTATATCTCGCCAAGATCGTGCGCGACGACGATGGCGCTTCCAACCAGATCCCCTTCATCGTTCGCAATGATGGCGGAAAGAGCGATATCGTCTTCCAGACGTCGGACACCACGTGGCAAGCATACAATGACTGGGGCGGCAACAATGGCCAAGTCGGCGGCAATTTCTATGGCGGTAATGTCGATCATCCAGCCGTCACCGATCCCGGCCTCGGTTCGCAGAGTCGCGCCTATGCCGTAAGCTATAACCGTCCGATCCTAACCCGCGATGGCGGTTTTGCCGCCGGGGCCCAGGACTATCTGTTCGGCGCCGAATACGCCGGCATCTACTGGCTGGAGAAGAACGGCTATGACGTCTCCTATATGTCGGGCGTTGACACCGATCGCCTGGGCGTCGCCAATCTTTTGAACCACAAGACCTATCTGTCGGTCGGCCATGACGAATACTGGTCGGCCGGCCAGCGCGCCAATGTCACGGCGGCCCGCGACGCCGGCGTCAACCTGGCGTTTCTAAGCGGCAACGAGGACTACTGGCGAACCCGCTACACGGCCAGCACGGCCACGGCGGATGGCTCCCCCACCGACTATCGCACCCTGATCTGCTATAAGGAAACCTGGGCGAACAAGAACCCCAACGCATCGGCGGCCGACTACGCCAACATCGACCCGAGCAATCAATGGACCGGCACTTGGCGTGACGCCCGGTTCGTGTCGTCCACCGACGTCAACGGCAACCAGACGGCGATCGGCGGCGGCAATCCCGAAAACGCCCTGACCGGCCAGTTGTTCAAAGCGGATGGCAACGGCCAAGTCGGCCCGGGAATTGATGTCAGCGCCTCGGAATCGAAGCTTCGGCTCTGGCGCGACACCTCGGTCGCCGCCAATGGCGGGGCCACGCAGATCGCGCCGGGCATTCTCGGCTACGAGTTCGATGCTTCCCCGAACGACGCCTTCACGCCAGCCGGACTGATCAAACTGTCCGACACGACGGTTAACTGGAGCACGGTTCTGGTTGATCAGGGCAACAGCACGCCGCCGGGAACGGTTACCCACAACCTCTCTCTCTACAAGGCGCCGAGCGGAGCACTGGTGTTCGGAGCCGGGACCGTGTTCTGGACCTGGGGCCTTAGCGACAAACATGATTCGTCACCTTATGGCGCCACTATCGAAAATTCGGTCATCCAGCAGGCTACGGTAAATCTGTTCGCCGATATGGGCATACAGCCCCAAACCCTGCAGTCGAATCTGGTGCTCGAGACGAAATCGACCGACACCATCGCGCCCCACGCGACCATCGGGGTCGACGGGTCGCCGGCCAGCGTCCAGGCCGGCCAGCTGGTGACGATCAGCGGCGCCGCGATCGACGACAACAACACGCCTTCCACCGCCGACGACGGCGTGGTCGCCGCCGTCCAGGTCTCCACCGATGGCGGGGCCACCTGGAATATCGCGAACGGCACGACCAGCTGGAGCTACAGCTGGGTCGCCAAAGGTGTCGGTCAGCACACCCTTCTGGTCAGGCCCATCGACGACAGCGCCAACGTCGAGCTCAACAACGCCAACCTGGCGTCCACGGCGTTGCAGGTCGATCCCGCACCGCCCCCCACATCGTTCAGTCTGTTCGCCTCGACCGACGGCCCGGCGACCGGAGCGTTCCAGGACAACGCCGCCGTGGAACTGGGCGTAGAGTTCCAGTCGAGCGCGGCCGGTGTTGTCACGCAACTGCGTTATTTCCGCGGTGCGAACGACAGTGGCGATCTTGGCGTTCGCGAGGGGCATCTCTGGTCCGCCGATGGAACCCTGCTCGCCAGCGCGGTATTTACCTCCGACCAGGGTGCGGTCGGCTGGCAGACAGCGACCCTCGTCTCGCCCGTGGCGATCGCGGCCGACACGACCTACATCGTTTCCTATCATTCCAACGACGCCAGCTATGTGGATACCCAAGGCTATTTCAACGGACCCCACGCCGGACCCGACGGCTACCTGACCGCCGCCGCCGATGGCGGCTCACAGGGCGGCGACGGTGTCTACCAATACGGAAGTGGGACGCTGTTCCCCAACCAGACGTTCGGCGCTTCGAACTATTGGGTAGACCTCACTTTTGTGCCAGGCGGGGCCAATAACGCTCCGCCGACAATCACCTCCGACGGCGCGTTCACGGTGTCCGATGACCAGACCGCCGTGGCGACGATCACCGCCACTGACGCCGACCTGCCGGCGCAGACCCTGACTTATGCGATCGTCCCCGTCGCGAGCGGAGGCGCCGCCGACGCGGCCAAATTCCAGATCGACCCCGTCACGGGGGCACTGTCATTCAAGGCCGCGCCGGAATTCGAAGCGCCGACCGACGAGGGCGCGGACAACCTCTACAACGTCACCGTCGCGGTGGCCGACGGCGTGGGCGGGGCGGTTCAACAGGCGTTGGCCGTTGCGGTCACCCCGACCGCCGAGACACCATCCGGATCGACAGTGCTGGACGGCCTCGCGGTCAACGCCGACTACATCTTTGGCTCGACGCCCGGCGCCATAGTCGGTCTTCCCGGCGCCAGCCAAACGGCCTTTGTCGGCGCCGGGGTTGAGTTCCAAAACCTGCCGGACCCGAATGCGGATCCCGCGGTCGTCGGCAATGGGTCGGATGGCCTCGCCAGTGTCGATGTCGGCTCGACCACCATCCGCATTGAATTCCCACTCGACCCCTCCGTCTGGTCCCAGCCGGTGGTGAATTTTGCGTCGGCTTCGAGTTTTCCGTTCAACGGCGTTCGGTTGACCTTTCCAAGTGGGTTTCCGAGCAATCTCTTGGGTGTCTCGATCCTCGATCAGGCGGGTTTTGTCGATCAGAACGGACAGGCCAACCCCCTCTCGCTGAGCGATTTCACCGTCACAAGCAACGGCTTGTTTCTCAACGTGGCCGGCAAGTCCCGACTCGTGGATAGCAATCCCGACCTCACCGGCGCCCAGCCCAGCTTCGTCGAACTCCAATTGGGGTTCAATCATGCGCCGGTGATTACCTCCGACGGCGGCGGCCCGGCGGCGACTGTCTTTGTCGCCGACAACACCAACCTGGTGACAACCCTCGCCGCCACCGATCCGGATCCCGGCCAGACGGTGAGCTATTCGATCGTGCCCGCCACGGGTGGCGGCGGCGAAGATTCCGGGGTCTTCCAGATCGTCGCCGGCAACAAGCTTGGTTTCACAACCGGAGAAGGTTTCGGCGACGCGCCGCCGCAAGGCGCGACACCCGGCTATCAGGTGACGGTGGAAGCGTCCGATGGCCACGGCGGGTTCGCCCAGCAGACAATCACTGTCGCGTCTCTGGCCGAGACGCCGACGGTGTCCCTGTTGCTGGGTTCGACCTCGGTCAACGAAGGGGCCTCGGTGGCGATCACCATCGCCTCGACGCAAGCTGATCGCGACGGAACTTCCACCTATACATTGACCGGGATTCCAACGGACGCCAGCCTTGGAAATGCGGCCGGCGCGTTGACCGTCATCGGCCACCAGGCTGTCCTGACCGAGAGCCAGTTGGCCGGTCTGACCCTGACGGCCGGAGAAACCGACGCCAGCCTGTCGGTCACCGCCGTCAGCGCCGAAGGCGCCTCGATCTCGGCCTCCAGCACCCCTGCCACGGCGACCCTGACGGTCATCCCGATCGCCGAGACGCCGATGGTCTCGCTGTCGCTGGGTTCCACCTCGGTGAACGAGGGGGGCGCAGTGGCGGTCACTATTTCCTCGATCGACCCCGACGGCGATGGAACTTCCACCTACACCCTCAGTGGAATACCATCCGACGCGGTGTTGAGGAACGCGGGCGGCGCCCTGACCGTCGTCAGTCACCAGATCATGCTGACCGAAAGCCAACTCGCGGGTCTGAATCTGACCGCCGGGGCGACCGACGCCAGCCTTTCGGTAACCGCCGTCAACACCGAGGGGACATCCACCTCCGTCTCCAGCGTCGCGGCCACGGCTGGCCTGACGGTCATCCAGGCCGGGCGAACCTACACGCTGACCACGGGTCCGGACACCATCCATGCCGGCCGAGGCCCCGACACCATCGTGGCGTCCGCGAGCACGCTGGGCGCCAATGACGTGATCGACGGGGGCGATGGCGTCGATACATTGAACCTCAGCGGCGTGGGAAGCTTCAATCTCGCCACGCCCAGCATGTTGTCCAGTATTGAGATCATCAGTCTGGCCGAGGCTCAGGCCACCATGGGCTCGCTGGCCGCGAAGAAGACGCTGCTGGTCCTGGGTGGCGGTTTCAGCGGGGTGGTGAATGTCCGGCCCGCTTCGCCATCCGTGGCTGGCATGGCGTCCGGTGTCACCATCACCGGCGCCAACGACAGCGCCAGGATCAATCTTGGCGGCGGCGCCGACACCGTCAATATCGGCGGACCCAGCGAGTCGGTCATCGGCGGAGGTGGCCCCGCCACGATCAATACGAGCATAGCGAACGTTGGCGCCCTGTTGAGAGCCGGCGCGGGTTCAATGACCGTAACGGTCACGGGGGGCGGGACCGGCGCTCTCAATCCGGGCGATCAGGGTCCAATCGTCCTGAATCTGGCCAAGTCGAGCAGCGCCTATACGCTCGGCGTCAACTCGGTCGGCAGGATCACCATCAACGACAAGAACACCACCGCCGATATCTTCACTGACGTGGCGGCTTCCGACACGATCAACGCCCTGGCGGCCAGCGTCACTGTCCTGGCCACTGCGGCGAACGCGGGCGTCAAATTGGTCGGCGGCACGGGCGTCAATGTTCTGGAGTTGACCACTGGAGGAACGGCGATCCTCAATACGGGCACGATCAAGACAACGGTCAAGCTTGATGCGGCGACAAATCTGACGCTGTCGGCCGCGGGGAATTCGGTGGTGGGCAGCCCGGGCGACGACACGATCACGATCAAGGCGGCCTATCTGACGCCGACGACTTCGCTGGACGGGGCCGGTGGCGGCAACACCCTGAACCTGATCGGCGGCGGTGTCGTCGCAATAGGCGCTCACATCACTAACATCGCGGCCGTCACCCTGGCGAGCAGCACGACCTTTACCGCCAATGATCTTGCCAACTTGAAGATCGCCGGCAGCACGGCCGCGGACATGATTCATGCCGGAAACGGAGGTGACACCATCACGGGCGGCGGTGGCGCGGACACCCTGTTTGGGGGCGCGGGCGCCGACACCTTCAAAGACACGATGGCCAACTTGGCGCGGGCCACCATCCAGACCTTCGGCTTGAGCGACAGCATCGATTTGGTCAACCTGAATCCTTCGGGAGCCACGGCGACCTGGGCGGCGAGCGCTCTGACCGTGACTAGCGGGACGACCAAGGTAAAGATCAACTTACCGGGAAGCGTCGGCGGGAGCTTCGTCACCAGCTCCGATGGAGCGGCCGGAACGCTGGTGCGCTATGTGTCGCCGTCCCATGCCCAGGTGGCGACCCTGGCCCAGGCTATGGCCGGCCTGGCCGCCAACGCTGGCCCGGTCGCGCATGAGTATCGCGACTGGGCGGGTTCGCTGGCCTCCCCGATAGCCGTCGGGCAACCCCGGTGCTCTATTGCGTGACAATCAGATCAGGGTAATTACCCAGTGCGCCAAGAAGCTGGCGTGTTCCAGCCGGTGGAAGTCCGGTCCGAGTAAGCCGTAGCGGGCGCTCGGTAACGAGTGTTGCGGGGCGGAAGGTGACGACCGTCGCGAAGCGTACACAGTGATCAAACGGGGTG